>CAWAPE010000014.1:0-766558 GCA_963783855.1 uncultured Bacteroidota bacterium | reverse complement strand
AAAAAAGTAAAAAGTCAATAGTGCATAGATATTTAAATAAGAAAAAATCTCAAAAAAGTTCTTTGAATTAAAAACTGATAGCCTTTTCTATATCGTTAAGGTTTACCGTTATGGCCGCGCCAAAGGCGGACAGGCAACCAAACCGCTTATGGGGCTTATAATATCCCAGATATATTTTAGGCAAGCGCATCACTTCCCATTCCAGCACGGAGAGTCTTGGAAGCGACTAGTTAGACGTCGGGGCTTGTGATGCGCGGCCATTGAATAGATTTCTTGTGCTCTAATTCTTTGCCTTTAAAATGGTTGTTAAAATTTGATTTATCTTTAAGCACGTGATAAACAAAACGGGCAATTTCTTTTGAGATGATTGCCTTAGCAACTTGTTTTTTCTTTTTTCTGAGTTTTGAGCTGTGATATCTCTTGATAACCGGATAGTATTGCAGTGCGTGTACGGCAGCATCTGAGAATACAATCTTCAGATACCTGTTGCCATCTTTAGATGAACGCTGCTTTGTTTTACCGGCAGAGTTACGGGCAGAAGGGACAAGACGACAATAGGAGAAAAAGTTCTTTTCAGTTTCAAAGCGATTGATATCTCCAACTTCGAGCAAAATGGTAAAGGCATTCATTTTACCAATGCCCGGTATCCAGAGTAAACGTTGAATGTCTTCATTGGGTATCAGGGAAGGATAAAGAGATTTTTCAAGAGTAAGCATTTGTTCTTTGAGTAATTTTGATTGTATTTCAAACTGTTGATACTGAAGTCTGTAGAAGTTGTTGAGAAGTAAGGGATCGGAGATATTAAACTTCTCTAGCATACGGTGCATAAAGTTCAAGCAACTAGTCCTCTTTACAGACAGTCTTAACCTGGCTCTTAGGGTATCACGAAGAGTTCGGATATCATCAGGTATTTTATAGGCTTCAGGAATAAAGTCCAGGCGAAGAAGTTGAGCAAGGATGTTGGAATCAACTTTATCAGTTTTAACTTTGGCATAAGAGATGGCTTTAAGGTATTTGGCGTGAGCAAGTTTTAAAGGAATATTCAGGGAACTGAGAAGATCATTCATCCAGTACCAGCCACCGGTGGTCTCTACAGTTGCCATATGTTCTTTACCGAGAGAGTTGAAGTAATTAACGATCTCAAAGTTGTTATTGATAAGTTTTTCTTCCTTAACAACTTTACCGTCACTATCTACAGTTGTTAGATACGAAAAGAGTTTATGTTGATCAATTCCAGTGTAATACATTGGATACCTCCAAAAGTTAAAGTTTTGTATAAAGATAATATTAACTTTTTACTTTTTGGAAATATCCAGCGGCTCAAAAGTGCAGTACATTTAGTAGTTAGGTTACTAAATTTGGAAAATATGTTTAAGCTAAATAAAGTTTTGATATTCATAATATCAATTACCACGGTTTTCCTATTACTTGTTGTCTATTTTAAAGTTAATTCATTTGTTCTGCCACGCGCCTTCATATTTGTTTATTTTATTTTTTGTTTCTTTTTGTTACTAAGAAATTCTTTAAAAGTGCGAAATTATATATACAAAAATATTGAAAAGAATTTCCCGGATGTTTACAAAAAATTATCATCAAAATTATTAGGGTATGACCTGGGGATAAGTTCTTTGCGCTTTAATTCTCTAATAAGTTTCGGACATAGCACAGGGAGTGAAGAGATTGATTTGGTTATCAAAAAATATAAACAGCTAAATTATAAGTCTGCTTTTATTTTATTTGTTGTATTTACAATTATTGTTTTATCTTCAATTATATGTAAAGTAACCTAACCTGCAGCTCAACAGCGACCGCCAAATCGGTGAGGCATTTTTTAGGTCTTTGGGCATTTGCTTTTCGTTCTGTGTTTCTTTTAAAGTGATCTTTCTAATTAATGAATTTGCAAACTGTACTTACGAGAAAGTTAAGCACAGCTTGCATAACAATCGGCGTTTCGGTTCTAACCTGCCCGTCATTTATGGGCGGCGCGTTAGCCGCAACTCTGTTAGGGCTCAAACAAAAAATTATGAAAAAACATTATCGTTTAATTCTTGGCATCATAATTCTAATTGTAATCTTAGGATATTGGGGGATTAATTATGCGATTGTTAATGTCCTTCCATATTCGGCTATTAGACCATCAATATGTACTAAAGAAAATTTGATAAAATATAATTCTGGGATAATCTCACCAAAAGACCTGGGTTTAAAATGGACTGATTTTAATATTACTGTTCAAGATTCTATAAAGCTAAAAGGCTGGTTTGTTTATTCAAATCAAAAGCAGTCTCTGGGAACAATTTTCCTATTGCACGGAATAGCAAGCTGCAAAGCAACAATGTTATCAACTGCTGAATTATTAGCCAACAATGGTTTTAATTGTGTGCTTTATGATTCAAGAGCAAATGGGGAAAGTGGAGGTATCAATTGCACTTTTGGTTATTATGAAAAAGGAGATTTGTCTTCATATATTGATTCAACTATTACTAGATTTCCAAATTCGGTTCCGTATGGAGTTTTCGGAAATTCACTTGGAGCTGCTGTAGCAATCCAAACAATGGCAATTGATAAAAGAATTGTTTGTGGAATTGCTGAGAGTCCTTTTGCAAATTTACGAGAGGTTATCCACGATTATTTTGCGCGAATGTTTTTATTCCATATAAATTATATTCCTGATGCAGCGTTAAAGTATACGGAGCAAATTGCACATTTTAAGGTTGATTCAGTTCAACCAGTCTTAGCTGCAAAAGACATTACCCAACCTGTAATGATAGTTCACGGTCTTGCTGACAAACATATTTCATCGATTTATGGTAAAGAAGTGTTTGATAATCTAAAATCTAAAAATAAAATATGGTACCCAATAGAAAAAGGTACTCATTACAACCTTACACAAGTTGGTGGAGAAGAATTAAAAAATCGTATAATTAATTTTTACAAAGATAATATTAGTAAGTGAAGCCCTAACCTGCGCCTCAACAGCGACCGCCGAATCGGTGTGAGGTTTTTAAGGTTTTGGAAATTTAGTTTTCGTTCGGCATTACTTTGAGCGTGAACTTTTTAATTAACAAATTTGCAAACTGTACTTATGAGAAAATTAAGCACAGTTTGCATAACAATCGGCGTTGTGGTTCTATTCGTTCCGTTTTTTCTGGGCGGCGCGTTAGCCGCAACTTCGTTATGCTTTTAACAAAAATATGGAAGAAAAAGAATTAGGGTTCCTTTTAACAAGAAATGGAATTATCAGTCAACGTTCAGATTCTGAAAGTTATACTGAGGCAAATGCGGATGAAAAAATTAGAACTGCTGGTAATGCATCAATTGCAAACTCTCTTGAATTTTTAGGCAAACATCAAATCGTGATTGATGTTCAACCAACCTTCGGTTCATCAGGAATTGGATTTACATATCGTATCAATCCAAAACTGCTAAATGATTTAACAGATGATGAATCAATATCAAAAGTTGTTTTTAATTTATATGAACCACAAGATGAAGCTTCTAAAACTATTGCTGAACTTATCGATAAATGTTTAGAGAAAGAAATTAACAATATTTATAAAGATGATTTTATTGCCAGCCTAAAGGAATTGAAAGTATGTTTTAATAATAAATGCTTCATTGCTTGTTTATCATTATCTGGAAAAATTTTAGAAATATGTTTAAAACAACTGTTGATTGATAATAATATTCAGTTTGAAGATAGATTTATGATTGGTCAGTTGTTAAATAAAATTAAAGAAGCAAATATCGAGAAATATCTTGATCAATCACTTTTAGAAGTTGCAGCGATCATTAATAAAAGTAGAATACCAGCAGTTCATGCAAAAGAAAAAATCCCAGTTCCATCACGTGAACAAGCTGCAATGGTAATTCACGGAGTTGTAGATACAATTAATAGAACAATATTATATCCATAAAAAAGCATAACGAGCCAATCAAGTGGACGCCCCCGCAAATCGGGGTAAACTATATTCGAATTTGGCATTTTTATAATTTTGAAGTTAGTCGTTCCCCCGCCGTTGGCGGGGCAGGCTGTTTCGGCTAACTTTTAAAAGTAGTTCTATTAAATAACATTCTTGCAAACTGTACTTACGTTGAAACCTGCCTGCCTGTAGGCAGGGTTAGCACAGCTTGCATAACAATTGGCGTTGTGCTTCTGCTCAGCCCGTTAGTTTGGGGCGGACGCGTTAGCCGCAACTCTGTTATACAAAACAAACAGGTAACGCTATGTCTAAAATATTAATATTAGTTTTTTCTTTTACAATTGTCATTTGTTGCCAAGATAATCGGGAATTAAAATTACTATATGAACAGGACCAAAACGCCAGAAAAGTTGAGAATATAGATTGGACTGAACTAATAAGACAGGATTCAGCAAGGAGAGCCGAAGTAAATATGTTAATTGAAGAAAACAAATTATCTACTTCAAATGATTATTATCGTGCAGCTATGATATTTCAACACGGAAATAAAGCACCTTCATATAAGATGGCATGGCAATTTGCCCAAAAGGCTGTTCAAATAGATTCTGCTAACAGTAGCGCGCGCTGGTTAATAGCAGCAAGTTATGACAGATACTTAATAAGTATTAGGAAACCACAAATTTATGGGACACAATTCGTAGTAATGGACAAAAAATATTATTTGCAAAATATTGATACTACAATTGTTTCTGATAAAGAAAGGATACAGTATGGAACTAGAACGTTACAGGAAATTAGAGATTACCTAACTAAAATGAACGGTGAAGATAAAGGATTATTAATATTTGACAAGAATAGATTCAAAATAAAATAGTTTTGTATAACCTGCGCCCTTGCCTTCGGCAGGTAAACTCAACAGCGACCGCCTTTTCGGTGCGGGGTTTTTAAGATTATTGGCATTCGTTTTTCCCCACCTTAGCGGGGTAAAGAGTACAACTGCTACATAAAGAAACTTATCATCATAAATTATGAAGAATCATAATAACAAAATGCAATACTCTTTTAGTGGAAATATTTAGCAAAAATGATATAGTTAATGTGATTTTAATTTAACCGGGTTCTGGAGTAAAGTAGTCAACATCTTCATCGTAATCATCATCTTCGTAGTTATTATCTTCTTCCAGTGGTATGTCAATGTCTTTAATATCATTGTCTTGAATAAGCTTATTTACGTTATGAATATTTAGCTTTTGAGTAATTAAAAGAATATGTTCGAATAAAATATTATTTGCAAATTGTTCGCCCGACTCGGATTCGTCAATTAGCATTAAGCTATCTTCATCCACCTTGGAAAGGATGCCGCTAATTGAATGGGAACCTAAGTTTACCATAATAGTATCACCTATTTGATAATTTGCATTTATTGAAAATTTATCCCACAACTTGCTACCTCTATAGTTTATTCTAATTCTTTTAGTTTTTATGCTTCTTATGTTATTAATAAAAAATTTGCGCACTAATCTTAAAAATATTCTAAGAAAATATTACCTAACTTAGAAAGTTCTTTTGTTGTTATTGCAAAAAGATTATTTATTTCAAGTTTGTGCTCTTCTTTTGAAGAATCAAAAGTTTTAATGAACCATTCTTTATAAGGAATAGGATCTTTGATCTTATTACGATACTGATAATAGCCTAAACTTGTAATTTTTGAAACAAAACTTGTGTAATCATTTTTATTTAATGTTCCGTTTTTTAGATAAACTAAGATGCCAAATTCATCATTTTCAAACTTTTTATAAAAGAAATAACTTTTATCAAATATACCAAATTGTAACTCGATACCTTTAAGCCCTTTCTTCCACTGATAAAGAAACCTATAAATGCAATATTTTTCTGGATAATTTCCCCGTTCCACCCTATCGATAAAAAAATTTCGTTTAAGTGATAAATTATTTAGCCACTGTGGTTTTAAGACAACCTTGTTTCTGAGTTCATTAATCAATTTTTCATAAGGGTGCCCATTATTAAAATCATGATCTTTTAAGTTTATAGTCTTTAAGTTATATTTATTTTTATAGGAAATGGTGCCCTTACTTTTGGGAGTGGTGCGCTTTATTTCTTTAATATTATAATTTCTTTTTTTTGCAACTCGTTTAAATTTATCTTCTTTTATTTCGAAAAACTTTATATTAAAATCGTTTAATCTTTTTTGTAAAGCAAAAGGTATATTAGGGGCAATTAGCCACATATGTGCATAAACTTTGCCCTTTCTTATCAATTTATCCTGGTATGTTATTATCTGATCAATATTATCAGCAGAAGCTTTCTTTGCTTTTAATTCCATTAGGATTGTATTGCCATTATTATCATTAAATAATAAATCAAAACGTGCAGTATTATCCAAGATCCCTTGTCTATCAATTAATTTTAAATTGTAGTCAGGGAAAAAATCGTCAGGATAATTTGCTATTAATTCTTCTATATCTTTTTCTAACATTTATTATGACCCTAATATTTTAAGAAAAAGGATACTGGACTACATTTATAGAATTGATAGTACCCCTTAAGAAAGATATTACAAGTTTGTGATTTTATTTTATTTATGCAATAAATAATATTGTATAAATATTTTTGATAATATCTGACCGGACCTACCAAAAGTTAAAATATTGTTGCACAACTGAGTGAAAATGTTTAAGTTATATTAAATTAAGGATAGGGGCACACATCTTATATACAATATCAAAAATGTGCACAATTAATATAAATATAACAGGGGAAGACCTGTTAGCTATTAAAGATGCACAATTATTTTAGGGGCTTAAATGGATTGGACAGAATATTACACTAATGTACTTAAAGAAAATGAAACAAGATTATGCACTTTTTTAGGAGATAAAAGGGGCGCATTAGGGGTACGGCTTTTTGTATTAGGGACAATTAGAGAACTATTTTTACATTACAAGAGCTTATCAAGTATGGGGGTTGATGAAAGAAAAATCATATGCGGAATTGCGAAAGAAGATTATATACAATGGAATGTATTTGGATCAATGTTAGGTCTTGGACATTTTAAAGGGAAAGTAATAAAAAATTTTAAAGAGATATCTGATGCATTGGATGTAATCCCTATTAAGGGTAAAATAACAGAAGTACACTATGACAAATTTGTAGAAAAGTATAGTAACGCATTTAAAAGAAATGAGAAGAAAGGACTAGGCTTGGCTGCCGCAACGAGATTGTTAGCTATGAAAAGACCAGACAATTTTGTATGCTTAAACGGAGGTAATAAGCACAAAATATCGCGTATGTTTGAAATTAAAAACATAGCAGCTAAGGATTTTGAAGGATACTGGGATTCATTAATAAAGGTTATCAGAGCTACTGAGTGGTGGAAAAAAGAAAGACCAATTTGTTGTGGAAATTTGGAAATGCATATATGGTTAAATAGAGTAGCATTAATTGACTCTTATTCAAATATTTGGTTTTAGAAAAATATAAATATAACTATCAAATCTGCCGAACGTCGTTTGTGAGTAAGACATCTGAGATGAGCATTAAGTTATGACTAAATTGTACAAATAGTAGTTAAAACTAACGTACAAATTAGACTTAAGAGAAAGTATTACCCCATTATTAAAAAACACTATTATTATATTGAAGCAGTAATCATTTATTGTACAGAGAAGTAAATATATAATAATAACTATAATGTTTTTACTACCAACTTGGAAAGATAAGGACAATAAAATATAAATAACCGTTGCTTACTATTTTAGAAAATGACTTACAACTATTCAGGCATATTGACCCCAAAAGACATTATTAAGCTAACCAAATCAGGCACCATCAGAAATGACCTTATAATTAGAGGGGAACACATAAAAACCCTTACCGGTGTTAAAAAAATAAAAGGGTCATTAGGTTTAAGTGATTCAAGTTTAGAAAGTCTTGGTGACCTTAAAGAAATAAAAGGTGATTTTTGGATTAGTGCTCATACGGTATATCCTTGCTTGACTACTCTAGGAAAGTTAGAAATAATAGGTGGGGATGCAAGTTTTCACTATTCTAATATTATTGACTTGGATGCATTAAAGAAAGTGGGCGGTAAACTTGTTTTAAAAGATACGGCAATAAATAATTTAGGATTATTGACATACGTTGGTGGCGACTTATATTTACCTAAAAGACTTAAGGATAAACTAGATCTTTCTGAGATTATTGTACACGGTAAAGTGCGTTATTGGAAAGACAGTAAAACCAAAAAAATAATTGTACCGAAAGCGAAACAAGACTTGGAGAAATATCCACCAGGAGTTCCTTACTGGAAGTTCCAATATATTTATTCTGTGGAAGACTTGGAAAATGCAAGTTATGAACATCAACACTTCTATAAGATATATAAGCAGAAATTTAAGAAAAGTGAGTTTCTGGATTTAGAAGGAAATTATAACTATTCATTTATACTCTACTACGACCTATTAAGTGAAAATTCACAGCCTGACAGTCTAAAGGAACTCCAGATGCAATTTAAAAATCTTGAAAAGTTTTATCCAGGAACAAAAGGCTATACTCAATCAGCCATTATTGAAAAGATGGAAAACAATGATGACTATGAAAATGCCTGGAGGTTAAAGTACAACGAAGAATTTATTAAAATTCAAACTATAATAGACTATGAGCACAAACTACAGCGTCCATTACTTGACGGTGAACTAATCGTGAAACTAGCTGGTTATAGTCATTTAACAGTATTTGGACAAAATAACATTGAAGAAATTAAACGTTTTGCTAAAAAACAGTTTAATACGTATGAAAGAAGAAAGGGGATGAAATTCTTTGAGTTATTTTTACAATATGGAAGACCATACCAAACTATTATAAAATCAGCTAACACTGACAGTAACAAGTTTTGGAGATTTTTCAGGAAAGACAAAAAAGATGTGCAAAAAGCAAACTATGATGTTGAGTATTACAAACAATTTTATTTGAGTAAATCAGAGTATAAGTTTTATAAGGGTCTTGATGATATGCAAAGACATTCTAATATTAATATAGGGGAAATGCCGCATGTCATAAAAAGAGCCATTCTCAATCAACTTAGATTAATATTGAAAGAAGCAGAGGACTTATACCGGGCTTCAATTGGTATGCCCAAAGTTGGAGAAGGCTGGATAAGTGAAACAGAGTTATTCTATAAAATAACTCAAAGTTTCCGAGAATATAAAGTTATACATCATGGTACGCCAGATTGGCTAGGGAGACAGCATTTAGACATTTATTTTCCGCAGCTAAATATAGGGCTAGAGTATCAAGGAGCACAACATTATGAACCAATTGACTTTTTTGGCGGACAGGAAGCTTTTGAGATAATACAGGAACGGGACGAAATTAAGCGACGAAAGTGTGAAGAAAATGATTGCGTTTTAGTTTATATTAATGAAGATTACGATTTTGAAAACGTAAAAAAGAAAATCAATGAGATTATAAAAAAGGTGAAGAAAAAGGCTAAAGCAAAATAAAAATTGCTTATATACTTAACGTTAGGTTAGAATGGGTATATAAAAAAATAAATTTGTAAGCGATAAAAACACATTTGAGATTTTTCTTTTCTACTTGAAGTATTATTTTACAATATCCAATCCCTGCAAAGTTTACAGGTTTAAGATTTTCTTCGATATAACCGGATCTGGTAGCTGAATCCAAAATTCTTTCAAATTTGGCCCTGTCCCTGTCACAACCTCCACACTTACAATTGAGATCATCAAGCTGTCTAAGCCTGTATAGCAGCTCCGCGTGCAGAAACGTCCAGAATTCCGGGTTATTTGGATAAATTTTTCTCTTAAACAGTCTGGAATGAAAAGTTTCCTTTGCATAGCGTACAATTGCGCGCCATTTTTAGTAAAACTGTAATTTGTTAGATTCCCACCAAATGTGGATAACTTACCGTTAAATAACCCAAAGGTACCACTGGATAAATAGCTATTGCGCTTTATTTATTAATGCCTTACATTCTTTTTTGCTGATCTAATCCGCTAAGGGGGAGCCAACAAAAATATATAAAGGCTAATCAGAATTGATAATTGTGAATAGTTGTATATCGGAAAACAATCCATTGGATTGAAAGTTTATATATGCGCAAAATCAGCGTATATATAACAGAAAACATAGATAGAATTATAATCTATATTATTATAGAATAAGAAGATATGAAGATAGAAAAAGTCCTGCAAGGTGTGTTATATACGCAATTATGGCGTATTTACATGCATTTAATATAATTAACAAGTGCAGTACATGTAGTAGTTATATGGTTTAGACTATGATAGATAGAGAATATTTATATGAACGTAACTTTTATATCTTATTTCAAGATTCTGCTGAATATTTACTTTATTCAGAGAAAGCGCTTGAAAATGAAGATTGGGATAAGATGGAAAGATATGCGAGAGCATCAATTATTAATTCAACTCTTTTACTCGAGTGTTCTGCAAACTGTTGTATAGATATTCTTGAAATTACAAATAGTTTCAAAAAGGATATTGATAAATTACCCGCATTAAGCAAATTTGAATATTATCTATCTGTAAAATTCAACAATAAAATATTTGATCGTGGTTGTAAAGAGATACAAAATGCTGCTGAATTAAAAACAATAAGAGACCTAATTGTTCATCCAAAAGTTATGCGAACAAAATGGGAAAGAATTGATGAATTTAGAAGACAAGCGGATTTTGGATCAACTGAAATATTAAAAGTTCCTAAAACAATTGAAGAATTTCATAGGAATGATGCTTTAATATGCTTAAGAGCATTATGTTCATTCTTGGATCATTTTTTTAGAATTCTATGTGGTTATGATGCAGAGATTACTAAAAAAATATTAATAAGTTCAAATAAATTTGAAGAGGATCCAACGGTTTCTGAAGGAACTCCTGATCACTGGAAAATCTATCAAGAAAAATGGCTCTTGCGTTTAAAATTTATTGGATTAGAAAGTAAAAAAGAAAAAATCATATAACCCGCAATTCAAAGCGACCGCTATCTTCGATGCGGTCGTTTGATGTGGTTATCGGCATTTGTTTTCAAAATAAGTTTTTTGTGTAAAGTAATATTAGTAAACAAGTTGATTTAAAAATTAAAAGGTAGTTTGCAATTGTAGCATTCTCGTACTGGGCGGCGCTTTAATTGCAACTTCGTTATGTGCTTAAAAATAATCTAATTTTGGAGAGACTTTATGATTCTTTTCGATATATCAATTAAATATTATAGAGGGATTGATTTACTAGAAAATTTGAAATGCGGCGATATTAATTCATATGTTGGTAAAAATGATTCTGGCAAATCAATAATACTTAAAGCTTTAAATTGTTTTTTTCATAATGAATTTTCTTTGAGTGATATTTACAAAGGAATACCTTCCGGTGAAGTGACGCAATTGAAACTTAGATTTACTCCATCCGAACCAATAAATTCACTTGCTTTGGATAACGATGGTAAAATTTGTTTAATTAAAAAAATGTCCTTTACATCTGCTGGCAAATTGAATAAAGAATTATTTTATGAACATAACGATATTAATGATGATAGATTCGAAAATGTTTGGGGTATAAAGGAAGAAGATCTAAACAATTATCTTGAGGAGTTAGGTATTCAACCTACACGTTCTGGACGTGGTGTCACTAATTTATCAAAAATTGAACAAATTGATCAGAACACGCAAACACTAGGTCGGAGGTTAAAAATACACCCTGGAGATGATTTCATAAAAAATATTTCAAAACAATACCAAACTTTTGAAATACCAGAATACTATTTATTCAATGCAGACCACGATCTAAATGTATCTTCCACAGAATTTCAAAATCAGTTTAAACCCATTGCCATTCAATCTTTAGACAATAATAATACTTTAACCACTCAAATTGAAACTAATGTTGGGAATGATCTCGAGAATGAATTTAGTACTATTACTTCATTAATGAAGAAAAATGTTCCGGAGCTTGATAGAATAAAACCCAACATAACTTGTAATTGGAAGAATTTAGTTAAATTCGATTTGTCTTTGAAGTTTACAAATGAGAATTATGAAATACCAATTGAAAATAAAGGAACCGGTTTCAAGCGTTTACTGATGGTCGCTTATTTTGAATATTTAGCGCAAAAGCAAGCAAATAGATATAGAATATATGGTCTTGAGGAACCAGAAACTTTTTTACACCCTACTTTGCAATATGATTTGCTAGAATCAATAAAAATATTGTCTGAGAATAATCAATTCTTTTTAACTACTCATTCACCAGTCTTTGCGGGGGCCACAAAAGATTCGAATATTGTAATTGTCAAAAAAAACAATGGAATATCAACTTACCACACATCTGAAGATGAGGATAGTGTCTTAGATGAGGTAATAAATGAACTAGGAATAAGACCTAATTTTAATCTTCTTAATGATGCTTTTAGGAAAGTTATTTTTGTAGAAGGCAAAGGTGATGTATTATTTTGGGAGATAGCTCTAAGTAAATTAAACGGTTTATTACCACCTGATATATTATTTATACCGTGTGGAGGCGATCAATTAGAGTTTTTTGTAAACGCTGAACTATGTAGAAAAATAAATAGGCATTTCTTATTTATTGCTGATAGTGACAAAGGTTCGTCAGATTATGATTCAAAAATGGCCAATAAAGCAAATCTAAAATCTACGGTTGAAGAGATGGGAGGTGAATTTGAATTACTAAGAAAGAGAGAAATTGAAAATTATTATCACCGTGCTGCTATACAAAGATTACTTGGCACAGCCTTTACTCTTTCTGCTGATTTCCAAATAAATCCATATGATGATATAAAGGAAGTAATTAAAGAAAAAATATTAGCAAACCATAATGGTAATTTTAAGGCAAAGAACAATTTAGATATTTTTCGAGAAATGACAGAAGCTGAATGGGACGAATCAGCCGTTACTGTAGATGGAACAAATGACATACGTAAGATTATTGAAAAGATTATTGCATAGATGCACATAACAAGCTGCTCAAGCCGACAGCATATTCGCATTCGGCTTTTTTATAATTTATAAGTTGGTCGTTCCGTTTCGGCTAACTTGTTCAAAGTGTTCTTACTAAATCAATTTACTTGCAAACCGTGCTTGCAAAAAAAGATAAGCACGGTTTGCTAAATCTTCGGCAGTTGTTTTCTAAGTAGCATTCTTGTTCTGGGCTGCGGCTTAGCCACAACGCCGTTATATGGTTATAAATGAGAAATATTGATCGTTTTGATTTAATTAGTAAAATTGGAAGAGAACTTCAACAAAGGATGACTTATTCAGATATTCAAACCTATTTGAGTGGTTTTAATGTTGATACAACCATATCTACATCTAATTCGAATAGTAAATGGATATATGTTAAGGAATTATTGGCTCCAGTTGATGAAGTAATTATTTTAAAAATTGCAGATGAATTGGAAATAAATCATAATTATAATGGCATAAATAATCTGGCAAATAATGATAGTCTATTTTGGAAAGAAGGCTATTTCAGATTATTTCTAAGTCACATTTCTTCCTTTAAGAAAACCACATCTCTACTACAAAAAAATTTGCTCCCATTTGGAATCTCTGGATTTGTTGCTCACGAATATATAGTGCCTACAAAAGAATGGCAAACAGAAATTGAAAAAGCATTATACACTATGGATTCATTTGTAGCAATATTAATGGATGGATTCAAAGAAAGTAATTGGTGCGATCAAGAAGTTGGCGCAGCCCTTGGAAGAAATGTTTTAATAATTCCTTTGAGAAGAGGCTTGGACCCTTATGGCTTTTTGGGTAAGTATCAAGGTTTACAAACGATTGGCAAAAATATTGGTGAAGTTGCACAATCAATATTTAACATTTTAATCAATAATGAAAAGACTAGAGATAAAATGTTGTCAGTATTAGTTGGACTTGTTTTAAGAACTGATAGCAAGAAAGATGCTGACTTAAAGATAGGGCTTATTTCCAATATTGAAAATGTACCAGTTAAATTTATTGAAAAACTAAAGAAAAACGCTACAGAAAATGAAATTATTAAAAACTCTAAGGAACTTATATCTAAATTAAATAATCTTATCCGCAGTTATAATTTAGATGAAATCATTTTGCATTCTAACAATTCTGGTAATGATAAAGATGATTTACCATTCTAACCATATAACCCACGCCTCAACAGCGACAGCCCCCGCAAAGCGGGGTAAACTATATTCGAATTTGGCATTTTTATAATTATGAAGTTAGTCGTTCTCCCGCCTTTGGCCGCCGCTATGCGGGGCAAGCGGGGCAGGCTGTTCGGCATTTTGTGAAAGGGATAAGTTTTAAATAACATTTTCACAAATTGTATTTACAATGAAAGTTAAATACATTTTGTAAAACATTTGGCGTTTCGGTTCTAACAAATCCGTCAGTTATGGGCGGCGGGTTAGGCGCAACATCGTTATATGGCTTAAATCTTATTTTTGCTTAACTATCAGGAGTATGAACAATTATGAAAACAATATTTGACAAAACAACAAGAGATGAATTATTCAACAGAATCAATTCTCTTGATGAAAATAGTGTAGCACAATGGGGAAAAATGAATATTAATCAGATGATAAGACATTGCATAATGTGGGACGAAGTGGTCTTAGACAAGAGAAAGGTAAAACGATCATTTTTGAGTAGATTATTTGGGAAGATGATTTTAAAAGGATTTGTAAAAGATACTAGTCCACTGAAGCGCTACCTACCTGCAGTTGACGAACTTAAAGTAAAAGAAACCATCAACAGTGATTTAGCTTTCGAAAAAAAGAAGTGGATTAACTTAATTAATGAATATCCACGATTATCCAATCACAACTATGAACTGCCATTTTTCGGTGAAGTAACAAAAGAGCAAGCTGGCTATTTGGCTTATAAACACCCTGACCATCATCTTAGGCAGTTTAATGTATAATTTAGGGTAATAGCGCCATATAACCAGCAAATCACCCCGGCCGCCATTTAAATTCGGCGGATTTGAGGTTTTTGAGTTTGTGTTTTTGTTAAAGATTTTGTTCTAAGTGTTCTTACTAAATTAATTAACTTGCCTTCAGTGCTTACGAAAAAAGATAAGCACCTACGGCTAAATATTTATCAGTTGTGTTTTACTTAGCTTCCTTGTTATGGGCGGCGGGTTAGGCGCAATGCTGTAAATAGACAGATAGAAGATAATTATATTAACTGAATTTGGAGAACTATGCAACTAAGAAAACTCTCAATAATAGCAGGTGTCAGCTATTTTATTAGTTAAAAAAAATAAAATCCATAACACCTACCTACCCCACTTCCTCAACCTAGTTTCACACTCACTTTTTGGCAGCCGTTTATTTATCTCAGTAAGCTTCTTAAACTTTTGTCCAAGCATTTTAACTCCCATAGTACCTGTCTTTTCAAACTCATCAAATACCCAGAGTATTCCACTTACTTCCAACCCCTTAGCCTGTGCAATTTTCCTCAGTGCTCCGTCACCAGTGATAACACTACCTTTTAATATTTGAGAAAAAAATAAAACTGAGCAATCTGTAAGAGAAAGTGAACGATGTTTTTCAGAAAGAGAATTTATCTTTTCTAAGCCTTTGAAATCTGTATTTAATATTTCCAGCTTATTATTTCCAGCCGCTTCTTTTATTTTTCTTTGTTTTTTAACATCAAGTTCATTTATAACAAATCCTGTAGTTTTAATCTCGTACTCAAGCGATAAAAATAAGTCGAGCAGGTCTAATTCAATCAAATCTATAAAAATGTTTGTATCGCTTATCAGTAACTTCATACCACTACTTCAAGTCTCCCCTCTAATTCATCTATGCTGCAATTTAACAGGCTGGCTGCTTTACTTATGCTTATTATTTCCTCAGAGACTGCACGGAATACCAGGTTTTCAAATCTTTCTGCATTCTCACTACCCGGGTATTTGCCTGGTTCATTAACATTCCATTTTCTTCTTCTTATGGTAATATTAAAGTTCCTGTACATATTGTCGTTTATTATTCCTAGATCATGCAGCCGGGCTGCTATTGCCTGTATTGAAATTCCAAAATCTTCTTTCAACGATATCAATTCCTGCAAGGTTAAACTTTTCCTGGCACTACCAATAATGCTAATCAATATTTCATCAGGTAAAAGAAATGCTCCTGCAAACCTGTGACACAATTTTTCCTTCTCTTTGTCAGTTTTAGTTGACCCCTGGTTCAGAATTAAATGTCCAAGTTCGTGAGCTACGGTAAATCTTAATCTTACTATATCTTTAATATTTTTATTTACCATTATTACAGGAAAATTACCGGTATCCGCAGCTAATCCGTCAAAATTTTCATTTGCCTCAAGACTAACAACCTTAAGTTCTTTTTCTTCGAGAGTCTCAATTAATTTTGGTATGGGATTCAGTCCTAGCTCCCATTTATCTCTTAAAAGTTTAGCTGCTTTTTCAATATCTTCTGGTTCTTTAATTATTAAACTTTTTAATGGATTTTCAAATTTATTTTTAATTCTTAAAATATCTTCTATCTCTATATATCTTTCTATAATATCCCTTGCAAGTTCTTCTATCTTGTTTTGTTCCTTTACACCTAGCTTGGACTTTTTCCTGTACTCAAATACTCCAACCTTTACAATATCTTTTCTTAAAAAATATTCCGGTCTCAATCCAAGTGCGTTTGCTATTTTAATCAGGCTTTCACTATCAGGCTTCCTTTTTCCCTTTTCGTAATTATTTAATGCCTGCCTGGTAATTCCACCTATTTTGTTTGCAAGTTCTTCTAGTGATAATCCTGCCATTTTCCTGGCAGATTTTAATCTTTCACTAAACATTTTATTAACCCTCTGATTGTCTGTTGACAAATATACAATAATATTACAATATGTCAACACCTTTAACAGCTATTTTGTTCCAATGTAATATGCTAATGTTAAACTGTATTTAGATATTAAATGGCAGATTTATTGAAAATTGATAGAAATATGGCTGTTATTATCGGAAAAATTATAATTCTCAAAAATGACTATATGTATATAAAATTTTTAAACCCTGCTCCAATACTCAAACTTGCAAGTAGTAATTTCACTTTTTACATTTGTAGTAGATATCAATCCATTCTATCAATTATTATAAATAAAAACAGTTTACTTATGCCGAGAAGTCCAAAAGGTATCCGCCAGTATAATGGTGTCTCAGGTAAGTTTATCCGGGAATTCCCTTCTATATCCGCAGCAGCAAAAGCAACCGGCACCGCTGCCTCCAGCCTCAAATATGCCTGTGAAATTCAAATAAGATGCTGTGGATATTACTGGAGATATGCGACTGAAAAGAAATTGCTTAAAGTGAATATAAGAACACACAGGCGCGGGGGTAAAAAAGTGCGCGTATATAAGACGCTCACTGGAGGAAAATCAAAAAAATTCCGGGTATGCGACACCATTTCAGAAGCTGTTGAACTAACCGGAATTTCACACACTACCATTAGGAATATTTGCAGGGATGAAGTCTCATATTTTAAAGGATATACATTTGAATTTATAAACGAAGAAGATAAATGGAACTATTTGCCGGAATTTCATCTGTATTATTTCAAGAGGAAATCATCGCGTCCCTATTATACAAGGCCTGTAAAACTTTCAAAGAATAACAAAACTCATAAATTCGCTTCGATAGCGGAAGCCTCACGTAAGTTAAATGTAAATTACAAATCAATTATAAATGTTCTGGCCGGCAGGTGGAATACTGCGGGTGGCTACAAGGTAAAGAGTATTTAATTACATATGCAAACAATAAACATAGAATCCGGAATGCCTACTGTTGAACAAGCTCGCGAAAGACTAAAAACCGATTTGCTTAAAGCAAAAAAAGAAAACAAAATAATTCTTAAAATAATCCACGGGTACGGCTCAACTGGTAAAGGTGGAAAACTGAAAGGCGCAATCAGAAAAAGCCTCGTCCACAGAAGAAAGGAAAAAATAGTAAAATCCATTATCTGGGGTGAATACTTCACGACCGACAAACAAGACACCCGCGCCCTTCTACAAAGACACCCCTCACTCAAAAGCGACAAAGACCTCAACAGAATGAACGAAGGTGTTACTATTGTTGAACTTGCTTAAAAACGCTATACGCTATTGTTCAATTCTCATACCATACAGATATTAGTGTTATACTTGGCTCTAAACTTCCACCGCAGCAAGATTGTTTAATCTTTATAATCTTCAATCCTGTATTATTTGCAAGCCAATCATTTACCTGGTTTTCAAGTATTTCTCCTGTAGTCAGCGTCTTCCTATTAAATAATGATTGTCCCGTTACTCTGAATATTTTTACTTTCATATTGTTCCTTTTATTATAGCTTAACACAAATTATATAAAACATCTAATTATCCCTAATTTCCACAGCGAACTATAATCAATAAATAAACTACCATCTCTCTCAAGACAGGGTTAATCCTGGCCTGAGTGAAAGCCCTATCTTCAGCAGTAGCCGGGAAAAGACTTCCCGCAATGAACAATCTTAAACAAACCCATTTCGTTTAACTAACTTTATTCGTAAACTTTGCTCAGTAATGATGCATATGAAAACAGGTTTTCCTTATAATTGCGGAAAAATAAATTAGCAAATATGGTGAAAACTAAATTTTTCCAGTTGTGCTGTAACATTTGACTTCGTTTTGTATCTAAAGGATATAAACACAAAGAATTAAGAAAAATGTACACTAAAAGAAAAACAAAATGGTTTCCACTAATTTCGATAGGGCTATTAATGGTGGTACTTCCAAATTTCATTGAACATTTAAGTTCCTGGCATATTACGGAATTATATAAAAATATATTGATGATAAGTGGAATAACAGTAGAACTTATTGGTGTAATCCTAATGAGTAGAGAAAAAAGACAAGCTAAATAACAATAAATAATTTTAGCAGAGTATTATTAAATTTACTTTATGGATTTTGACGATATTTATAAAAACTATTCATCAAAGATATTTCGTATTTGTCTGGGTTATTTTAATGATAATGATTTGGCAAAAGACATAACGCAAGAAACATTTATTTCAGTTTGGGAAAATTTGGCGAAGTTTGAAAATCGTTCTTCTATCGGAACTTGGATTTATAGAATAGCTACTAATAAATGTCTACGTCAAATTCAAAAAGAAAAATCTCATCCGACATTAGAACTCCCTATAAATTTAAAGTATGTAGAACCAAGTTTTGAAAATGAAGAAAATCTATCACGATTACACCAATTCATTGCTGAACTTCCAGAATTGGAAAGAATAATTATTATGCTATCACTAGAAGACGTTCCCCAAGAAAGAATCGCAGAAATTATTGGAATTTCGCACTCTAATATTAGAGTGAAAGTTCATAGGATTAAAGCAAAACTCACTAAAAAATTCAAAGAAAATGGATGAGTTTAAAGATATTAAACGACTTTGGAATTCCAAAAACACTTTGGGTATTCCCAACTTAGAACAAATAAGAATTGTCATAAATAACTACCAAAGAAAGAAAAAGCGAAATGCCTTTTTATTGACTGCTTTGTTTATTCTATGTGGTATTGCTTTTATTTTGATTCTTCTTCTTCACAAACCATTACTTTGGACAACTACATTTGGTGAAATTCTAATTTCAATGGGTTTTATTTTAGGAATGATTCTAAAACTAAACACACTAAAAAGAATAAAAAATATCGAATTGAAACCCAACATAGACTTTCTTGAAGATTTAATAAAAGATTCTGTTCGAAATAAATCAAAAATAAATTGGCATCTAATAATTACCGTTCTTCTATTAGCAATTGGCTATGGATTTTTTATCTATGAAGAAATTAAAGATAACAAATTCGAATTGACTTTAAGTTACCTTGGGATCGCTATTTTTACATTTGCAATGTATTTTGTTTTTAGACCATTCATAAAAAGGAGTTCAAAAAAGAAAATTCAAAAAATGATTGATGAGATAATTAGATTAAAATGAATTGACGCTACGAACTTAAATAAATAATAACATTTGCCAAATATGTTTATTAAACATAATCGGCATAGCATTAAAATCAAGGCTTTGGGATAGCGCCAAACTTTTTATATAACTAAAAGTTTCTCACATTTGAATTACCTACTTTTCATATACTACAGTTGGGTAGCATTACAGTTACCCTCCGCAGTTTTAATAGAGCCGGGCTTATTATTTCTTCAAGTTAGTTACTATCTTTTCCCCACTCCGGCCTATTACATATCCTCCCAGCCCTATCTGCAGCAGTAGCCGGGAAAAGACTTCCCGAAGTAAGCAATTTTAATCAAGTTCATTTAGTTTAACTAACTTTATTCGTAAACTTCACGCATTAATAATGGATATTTAACAGGTCTTTTGTATTATTGCGGTAAATAAAGAGTTACCAAACATATTAAATGAGAAGATTATGAAAACTACTAAATTATTATTATTAATAATGTTTATATCACTAAACATTGGCTTTGCTCAAGATACTATTGAAAGTGATTCTATATCCTTAGTTATGAACGATAAATATTTGGGGCAAAATCCTCCGGGAATGACTGCGGAAATTTTTGCTCCTGGAATTGTTTCAGTAAATGGAAGATATGAATATAGTGTTTCGTTTACTCCTGATTTCGAAGAAATATATTTTACTGGTCATAGAAAAGGCGAAAGTCCAAGTGTTTATTTCTCAAAACTTATAGACAAAAAGTGGACAAATCCTAAAAAAGCAAATTTAACAGAAGGGAAAAAAAGTGGTGAATTTGAAGCGTTTGTGGATTTTACTGGTGAAAATATTTTTTTTACAGCCTCTGATTCAAAGGGTGTTGAAATTTGGTGTGCAAGCCGCTCTGGAGACTGGTGGAGCGATGCAGTAAAACTTGACTCTCCAATAAATAACGATATGGTTTTTTATCCAAATCCAGCGGAGAATGGAGATCTTTTTTATAAAAATGTTTCAAAAGGTAAAATGTATTATGCGCCCAACAAAAATGGCAAATTTCCCGAAGTTTTTGAAGTTGGAATTGAATATGGTAGCCACGGTTTTATTGCCCCATCTCAAGACTTTATGCTGATAGATGCCCTGAAAGATAATGACAAAACAAAAGACAAGGATATTCACATCTGTTTTAAAAAGAAAGACGGAGCATGGACAAAACCAATAAACCTTGGAAGTGGAGTAAATTCTGATTTTAACGAAACATGCCCAAGTATCACTCCAGATGGTAAATATTTATTTTTTAGTAGATATAGCGAAGAAGGTGGAATACCTAACATTTATTGGGTGAGTGCAGAAGTTCTTAATAAATTAAAATCTGATTACTTTAAAAAAATAATTGATATAGAATAAATATTCCGGAAATAATTACACATACGTTTGGGAACAAGTGCTCATAGCTAATTGGCGTTGTGGTTTTTATCTGATAATTTAAATGTATATTTCGAATAATTATGAATTTAAAATCAGCAGTGCTTATGTTCGCCAACTATCCATAGCATAGTACGTTAGAAAACATTTAAAAAGGAAACAATGAGAAGATATTTATTGATTATGATTGTATTAATGCAATCTATAAGCCTGTCATCTTTTGCTTGCAGTATGTTTGTGATAAAGATGAATGGAAAAGTGATGGTTGGAAACAACGAAGATTTTTGGAATCAAAATTCAAGAATGTGGTTTGAGCGGGGAAATGATACAAATTTGGGTGTTGTTTATTTTGGATTTGATGATTTATGGCCACAAGGAGCAATAAATGAGAAAGGGCTTGTATTTGACGGTTTTGCTATGCCTTATTTAGAAATACAAAAATACGAAGGGAAAGATTCTCCTGAGAGTGGAGATTTTTTGCAGTTAATAATGAGGACCTGCTCAAATGTGGAGGAAGTTGAAGAGGTCTTTTCAAAATGGGATTTAAGAGGTATGGAAACTGCAATGTTCTATTTCGTGGATAAAACAGGCAAGCAATTGATTGTTGAAGGAGACCAAATTGAAATAAAAAACAATAACATTGATATTATTACAAATTTCTATCCTTCCCAAAACAAAGACTTAGATAAAGTTTCAATGAAACACTATCAAAAAGGAAGAGAATTAATTAAAGCCGGATTTGACACAAGTGTCGAATTCTGTACCTCATTATTAGACACCTTACATCAGGAAACCGATTGGGGAGGAGGAACACTTTACTCAACACTCTATGATTTAAATGAAGGTATTATTTATTTGTATTACAATCATAATTTCGACAACGCTATTACTATCAATATCAAAGAAGAATTACAAAAAGAGAATCATATAATTGAAATTCCAAAATTATTTCCAAATAACAAAAAAGGACAAGAATTTTATAAAAATTATAATGAGACAATTTCAAAAATTGAAGAATTAGGAACTATTGAAACAATTTCAAGTTCAGAGAATATTTCTGAATTAAGGAAATTCTTTAACAATGTTCAGAAAATAAATATTTATAGGGAATACTTTGACAAGGTAAGTAACAAATGGGAAGAAACGGAAGATTTTAAAAGTGCAATCAAAGTTTATGAAGTTATGACTATGTTTTTTCCGGATGATTATAAAATATATTACAAGCTTGGTGAAGCTAATTTTAAATTGAAGCTTTATGATAAAGCACTACTGAATTATCAAGAATCTTCCAAACTTGTACCAGAAAACGAAAAATTGAAAGAAAAAATTGACTTAGTTAAAAAATTTATTAAATAGAAAACGTTTTCTAACAATGTATAAAAATAATAGCCGAATTAGTGGTAAATTCAAGGGTTGTAGCCCGCTTCAACTTTTCTGTAATTTGCCAGGAAAGTGCCACGGAGTCGGCTACTATTCTTATACCGACCGTTGAGATATGGAAAAAATGAAGCAAATTTAAAAACGCTTATAACCAGCAAACCACCCCGGCCGCTTCACTTGTTTTTGCGGGCTGACATAGTAGTTTGACCATTCATTAATAAATAAAATTATATTTCTTGTCAGGGCCTCTTTGCCACACCGTTATACATACAAAGATTGAGAATTAGTATTTTATGAAAATGGTAACTTTAAGAGAATATGTTAGAAAACGGAATGGTGTTCCTTTGGGTGCCAAAGGTTCATTAAGGAATATGTTTTACCGGTCATTAGGCTCTAATCAATTTTCCGGGTTTTGGCATTATTGGAATCCAATCTGGGGCTATTATTTAGGTAAACTAATATTTAAGCCTTTGAGGAAAAAGTTTACATATAATGTGGTAATAATATTTACATTTTTAATTAGCGGGCTCATACACGATCTTGTTGTTTCTTTGGTGTTCCTGAAGATAGTAATTATAATAACGCCCTGGTTTGTATTAATGAGTTTTTGCCTGGTTATTTCAAATCACCTTGAAATTCGTATTAAAAGCTCTGTTTGGTTTTATCGCGCAATAATTAATATTTGTTACATAGGTGGTTGTCTGTTGTTAGCATTAACATTTAAGGGAATGTATACATAACCAGCACTAAATGATTTTAAAATAAAAAACCCTCTTACCGTGCGGCAGAGGGTTTTACTCATTTAGTGTTTCAGAGCAGGGGAGGACCCTGAAACTGAGTAATTAAAGATATATATGTTTTCAACTATATTCAATCACAATTTTCGAGTAGTAAGAATATTCCACAATTATAGTTGATTCAACTTCTAAACAGCATACCAAATTAGAAAGTTCCCTCATTTTAGCTGAAGCTATAAATTATTCCCCTCTTTTTTAATTCTTCTGTCACAAAATTCAGGCAATCTTCCGTTTCACCAATAAATTCAGGGGGACAAATTCCTTTCCTGTTGAATTTATTAGCAATCAACAGCCTTGCAACCGCAGTACAGGTGTAGCCGGTTGTTCTTGCCATAGAAGATATACCCGAATCCGAATCATATTCGTCAAACATACTATAAACAATGTTGATTTTTTCACCGTTTCTAGTCCCTTTAATAATCATTTTCAAGACTGTAAATTCTTTTTCATCAGGTCCCGGTTTCCACATCGGGAAAAGTAATTCTGATGTAAGATCAAGCGGCGAAATTTTTACTCCCTTTACATTTATTTTATCCTTGCTAAAAAATCCGCTCTCTCTCAATACTTTCATATATTCAGTGTGTCCCGGGTACCTGAGAGTTTTCTCTTTCATATTTGGAATTTTCATCGTCTTAATGAGTGTACGTAAACCGTCTGTGTTAAAAGATTCCAGAGTTCCGGCGGTATCAATATTAACAAGTTCGAGATCCGAAAGTGCCGGTTTGGTAACTACTTTTCCGTTTTCAATAATTCTTGCCGGACGGGTATATTCTTCGATAACATCAATCGGGGAAAACGGTGCTTTATACTGATATGGCCATTCCCGTTTAAACGGCAATCCGCCAACCATACATTCAAAAGATGAAATTTCCATTTGCGAATTATGATAACCCAGAATTATGTTGCTAAGTCCCGGCGCCACTCCGCAGTCAACAACGGCTGTTATATTTTTCTTTTTTGCCGCCTCATCCAATTCAAATGGGTCCTCGTCAAAAAACGAAATATCAACTACATTTTTCCCGCATTCAATTATTTTCTGCAAAGTACTGAATCCCATAAAACCGGGGACAGCATTTATTACGAGATCAATATTTTCACAATTCTTTTTAATTGTCTCATTATCTAAAACATCACCTTTAATTGTATTAATTGAAGTTAAACCGGAAAATTTACCCAGATTTTCTTCGCTGATATCAATCACAGTAACATTATTATCTTTTGCCAGGTCCTTTACAATCGCACTACCGACCATACCGGCACCAAGTACAAGTATATTATTCATAATTAATCCTTACCAAAATTTGAAAATAAATATCAAAAATATTTTCAAATATACTAATAAAGAAAGAGAGCATAAATCATCTGGCCAGAGTTTAGTTGCATTCTTCCAGTTTTTCCAGAAACTTATATAAAATTCTTTTTTCTATTTTAAGTTTCTCCCTGAAATCCTCTTTGTCCGTATCCACAATTTCCATTCTTAATTCAGAAAGATATTTCTCAATTGAGGAGGACAAAACCTTCATTTCCTCTGACGACATATCAATCTCAAGATGTTGCATAGTCCCTCCCGAAAGCAATTTTAAAAGCCTGAAACAGAATCGTCAGAATTTCCGTGTAAATCAAGATCATTTTTTATGTATAAAAAAAGCCCGAAATTATCGGGCTTTTAACTAAAAAAGAGATATTTAAGATTATTCTATTTTGCCGATTTCCCCTTTCCCAGGTAAACAGCAGGAACATTTTTTTCGTGAACAAGTTTGTTAAAATCAGGCAGCTCTTTTTCAAAGACTACCTTAAGTTTATCAAGCTGTTCATCAATTAGTTTTGTCACTTCCCTTTTAACTTCAATAGCCTGGTCAGTGGGTTTGTTGTCACCAATTGAACTCATACTGGAGACAACACTCAACCTGTTATTAAGTCTAACCGGAAAATTCAACGGATCTTCATCACTTTGATTTTTTGTCTGGTAAAGTCTTTCCTCAATTGTTTTCATAGAAGCTAAAAGTGAATCAGCAAAACTTTTTATTTTTTCGGAACCTGCAATGTCTTTAACTCTTTCTTTAATTTCTTTTATCTGTTTCCTCGCTTCACGTATATTTTTTATTGCCTCGTGTGTCTCTGTAAGTTTATCCCTTATGGATTTAATAAAGGCAAACTGTGCCTGCATATCTTCCTGCGTTGCGGAAGAACGGGGATCTTTTATAATTTCAAAAGGAACGGTTACTGAATCTTTGTCAACAATTAGTCTTGCTTCGTATATTTCCCGGGAACAGCTTTTGGACCGCGCGTTCCGCCAAACCAGAGAATAAGCCCAGGGAATTTTTCAGCATCAGGGTAATACATATTCCAGACGAATGTATTTATTCCTTTTTCAAAACTCATTTGCCTGTTTTTCTTTTTTGCATCGGGCGAAAATGTTTCGATTACATTTCCCGTATTATCCAGTATTTTTAATTTTACTGAGTTGCTATCCGGTAAAGATTTAAAATAGTAATGAATAATTGTTCCGTTTGGAGCATTCTGCCCTGCTGTTAAGGATTTTCCGTAAGAGCCTCCACCCATCCTATAAGCAGGGGCCGGATTATAGAGCCATAATTTACTGTCCCCAACCTTTTCAGAAGCCTGGCGTAATGGATTAAGATCGTCGAGAATCCAGAACCCTCTTCCCTGTGTTGCAACAACAAGATCATTATTTTTTATAACCAGGTCAGTTACAGGCACTATTGGCAGATTTAATTGGAATGGTTCCCAATTTTCTCCGTCATTAAATGAAATGTACATTCCTTCTTCTGTGCCGGCGTACAACAAGCCTTTTCTTTTTGGGTCTTCCCTTATTACTCTTGTAAAATGACTTGCGGGAATTCCTTTGTCTATTCTTTCCCAGTTTTTCCCAAAGTCCGTTGTCTTTAATAAATAAGGATGAAAATCATCCGATTTATATTTTGTGGCGGCTACGTAAAGTCCGCCTTCATTAAACTGATCGGCTTCAACACTGTTAATTTGTGCCCATTCCGGTAAGAGGTCTTTCGGTGGAGTTACGTTATTCCAGGTTTTACCGTTGTCTTTGGTTAAATAAATTAATCCATCGTCAGAACCCGTCCATATTATTCCAGATTTTAGAGGGCTTTCTGCAAGTGTGAAAATTGTACCGTAATATTCTACACTGAAGTATTGTCTTTTGTAATTGGTCCGCCGGAAGAACCAAGTTTTGTTGTATCGTTCCTGGTTAAATCGGGACTAATCTGCTGCCAGCTTTGTCCGCCATTTGTAGTTTTAAATAAAACATTGGCTGCGGTGTATAAAGTATTTTTATCGTGAATAGAAAACTGAATCGGGAAATTCCACTGGAAGCGGTACTTAATATCTTTTGCAGCCCATCCCATTGTATTATCGGGCCACACATCAACCGAGCGTGATTCATTTGTTTTATGATTTTGCTTAATTATTAAACCATCATACGAACCACCGTACACTACATCGTTATCTTTTGGATCAGGAACAATCCACCCACTTTCGCCACCAGCAGTTGATTCCCAATCGCTTTCACCTATTCTTCCACCGTCAGTTCTGCTTGCAATTCTTATTGAAGAATTATCCTGCTGCGCACCATAAATTCTGTAAGGGAAATGATCATCAACAGCTACCCTGTAAAACTGTGCAGTCGGTTGATTATGATATGTACTCCAGCTTTCGCCGCCGTTAACTGTAATCTGGGCTCCCCCGTCATCCGCAATAATTATATCTTCAGGCACTTTCGGATTAATCCATAAATCGTGATGATCCCCGTGAGGTGTTCTGATATCTTCAAAGGTTTTTCCACCGTCTTTTGATTTCCAGAATTCAACGTTTAAAGCATACACCACGTCTTCGTTCTTTGGGTCAGCGTAAATTCTCGAGAAATACCACGCACGCTGTGTTATTTTATGTTCATCATTTATCTTATGCCATGTTTCCCCGGCATCATCAGATCTAAATAAGCCGCCTCCGTGCGCTTCCACCAGCGCCCAAACCCTGTTATGGTTTGCCGGTGAAACTGCAATACCAATTATACCGATTGTACTTTTTGGCAAACCTTTGTTGCCTGTAATTTCTTTCCATGTCTCACCGCTATCAGTAGATTTCCATAAACCTGAGCCTTCTCCCCCGCTCTCAAAGCTGTACGGAGTACGTTTAACTTTCCAGGTGCTCGCGTAAAGAATTCTGGAATTGGCCGGATCCATAACCAGATCCGCAGCACCGACTTTATTATTCACAAATAAAACCTTCTTCCAGTTTTTGCCTCCGTCTGTACTTTTAAATATTCCCCTCTGGTCATTCGGGCCATACAAATGTCCGATTGCCGCAACGTAAACTATATCCGGATTCTTTGGATCAATTCTGATTCTTGAAATATGTTTGGTTTCTTCCAGCCCTATATGTTTCCAGGTCTTTCCTGCATCAACTGACTTCCATACTCCGTTTCCGCTCGAAACATTTCCGCGCAGGGTTTCTTCCCCGGTTCCTACATAAATTACATTCGGGTCCCACTCACTCACTGCAACCGCCCCTATTGATCCGCCGAAAAATCCGTCTGAAATATTTTCCCAGGTTTGTCCTGCATCTTCCGTTTTCCATACGCCACCACCGGTAGCACCGAAATAATACAACATCCTGTTGCCGGGCACACCTGTTACTGCATCCGCTCTTCCTCCCCTGAAAGGACCAATGTTTCTATACTTTAATCCATTAAAAAGTGTTGTGTCAATTACTTGTGAAAAACTTTCACCAGCCAATAGAAATAAAATTAGCGCGGATAGTGAAATGATTTTAAATAGATTATTTTTTATACGGTTGAGCATATAACCCTCTTCTAAATAAATAGTTTATTTGTTTCCTGTGAAAATGCGGCTTTGATAAAAAAGAATTTAAAGATATTATTTTAAACTTCAACGAGAATTATGATGAATAAGTTCTATTAGTCAGAATAAATATTTTCAGACTTCACGTATATTTTAATATATTAAAAGAAAAAAAGAGAGACTTAATTGGCCGAACTAAAGAAAGCACTCTCCCGTTTTGATCTTACGATGATTGCAATCGGGTCAACAATTGGCTCGGGAATTTTTTTAACCCCCGCAATTATTGCAAATTCTATTCACTCCCCGGCTTTAATCTTATTAATATGGTTAGGAGGGGGATTACTGATTCTTTGTGGTGCTTTAACATTTGCAGAACTTGGCGCCCTGATGCCGAAGGCTGGCGGAGTTTATGTTTTTCTTTCTGAAAGTTACGGGAAACCTGTCGGGTTTCTATATGGCTGGGCTTATTTTCTTGTGGTAAATACGGGCGGTATTGCAGCACTTTCTGTCGCCTTTACGACCTACCTGGCATATTTTTTCCCGATGAGCTCTCTTGCCCTGAAACTTACGGCCGTAAGCGGAATATTTATTCTTACAGTAATTAATGTAATGGGCGTAAAATCCGGGGGCATTTTCAGCGATGTATTTACCGTTCTTAAATTAATAGGAATATTCGGGGTAATTGCAGTTGGATTTATTCTCGGAAGCAGTTCTGTTACAACTTTTTCATTTGATATGCCTTCGGGTGTAACCGGTGGTGTGGCAGTTGCAATGGTCGGTGTTTTATGGTCATACGGCGGCTGGCAGCACGCTACTTATGCAGCGGGTGAAGCAAAAAATGCCAAAAAGGATGTCCCGGTTGCAATGATAATAGCTGCATTATCTGTTACGGCAATATATGTTGCAATTAATATTGCTTATATGATGTTACTTCCGGTAAATACTATTGCAAATTCTCCAAGCGTTGCAGCTGATGCAGTAAAGACAGTATTAGGCCCTGTCGGAGGTGGAATTATAGCAATGGCAATTTTTATTTCAACATTTGGTACTGCCGGCATTTATACTTTAACCGCTCCAAGAATATATTTCGCAATGGCAAAGGACGGAATATTTTTTCCGCAGATTGCAAAAGTTCATCCAAGATACCAGACACCGTATAACGCAATTATTATTCAATCAACCTGGGCTGTGTTATTAATCTTATTCTGGGGTACATTTGAAAATTTAATTTCTTATGTGGTATTCACCGACTGGATATTTTTTGCTCTGGCCGCAGCGAGTGTCTTCATTTTCAGAAAGAAATTACCTGACACGAAAAGAGATTATAAAACTCTGGGTTATCCGTTTACACCATTAATATTTATCGGTGTTGCAACCTGGTTTGTAATTAACACGCTTATTGAAAAACCCGAGCAGGCAATTGCCGGGCTAATTATGCTGGCGCTGGGACTGCCTGTTTATTATTACTGGAGCAGGAAGAATAAACAAAATTAATTTTCAGTAATTAATGGTTTCCCGTCAACATTTTTAGGAACTGGAATTCCTGCCAAATGTGCCAGCGTTGGCGAGACATCCATTATGTGTGCTTCTTTTTTATCAGTTCCGGATTTAATATTATTTCCCCAAAATATCAACGGAACTTTCCTGTCATAATCATATACGGAACCGTGTGTGTCAGTATCTACATCTATCATTACTACCTTTTTTCATTCTAACCATCGCTCCGGCTTTGCCTATAGGAGATTCAGCATTTTCAAGAGAAAATAAAGGTAAGCGTGGTATCCTGTCTTTTCTGAATGAGTTTTTATAAAGTGGTAAATATTTATCTGATGATTTTGTTTTACCTGAAAGTTCTGAGTATGAGTAAATATCAGCAATAAAATTAAATTTCATCCCTGCTTTTTTAATTGCATTGTTATTTTGATCAGATAAGTCAGGATAATTTTTCTCAGCTTTTACTATCGCTTTGAAAAATTTCTCAATTTCATCTTTTTTCAACCTGTGCGCATATTGACCTTTTTCTTGTTTATATTCAACTACTTCAGGGAAACCGTGATCTGCTGTGAGTGCAATAATGTAATTATCTTTCCCCACTTTTTTATCCAGAAAATTAATGAATTCACCAACAGCTTTATCCAATCTTACAAGGATATCAAATATTTCCATGCTCAGCGGACCATAATAATGTGAGTTTCCATCAACTTCGCTCAGCACAATTGAGATATAATCAGTTGCATCCCTTTGTCCCAGCTTCATTGAATCTATTCCTGTTTCGGCAAGTTTTAAAGTGGCCACATCATTTACAGGAGTCCAGCCAAACCATATATTCATCGCCCTCTCAGGATCTGATTTTAATAGCTTTCCTAATTCATTCTTAATTAAATGGGGAAAAGTTATGTTTATTTTGTCTCCTTCATAATAGGCAGGATCAGGACGTGATAAATTCTTGTATTCTTCAGGTACCGTATTGCCCCATGTTACTGCAGCTTTTTTCATTTCAGGCAATACTTTATCGTTAAAATATTTAACCCAGCCGGGATATTCTTTTTTATAATAAGTTGATGTAACATATTTACCACCCATATACCAGTATACATCACTGTTTTTTTTATATGAATAAAGCAATGAAGAAATGTAACCGGTTCCGACAGCAAGGCTTTTTGATTTGGAATCATTATCAGTAACCCACCCAGCAATACTTGATGTAAGTATTTTCCCTGGCGATACACCTTTACTTTTGGGATAACCTAAAATATGTTCAGTAGAATCTGCGACACAATCAACCAAAACTCTTTTATTATTTATAGTGGAATAGAATGCGGCATCTACAATTCCGTGCCTGTTCGGGTGATCGCCTGTAGCTATTGTTACATGTCCTGCCTGTGAAACTGTAACCGCATGATCTACTGTCGCATTTGGGAATTTTAATCCATCATCAAGAAGTTTTCTAAATCCGTATTTAAAAACCTTATCATATCGTTCAAGCAAACCGGCCTTTAATCCGTCGATGGAAAGCTGAACAATCAGTTTTGGCTTTGTTGATTTTTTATTAGTGACACAACCAGACAAATTGAATAACAAAAGACACATAAGGGGAAATGACGCAAACAATATTTTTTTAATCATTTTAAAACCGGGGAATACTTTAATATTTATTCGAATTGAAATTCAACAAAATTATTCCTTGATGTAAAAGCTGAAAATTCCTGTTTTAATTTTTCCATTCCAGGAGCTTTAATTTTGAAGACAGCATTCAGAAAGTCCCGCGTAAGATCACATATCATTTTGTACTTTCCTGCAAGATTTTTGGATAAAGGATGAAATCCATTTATGGCTCCTGATACCAGGCCGAGACTTGAGAAATAGAAATGATGCATATCATTTATCTTAACAAGAAATCTTTTCGATTTATTGAAGCTGTCAATTAATCTGAAATCAGGTTTTAAAAATTGCTCGGTATCTTCATAAAAATGAAGGAACGGTACATCCATTTTTTCTGAATTAAATAAGGGTGATTTTTTAATATCATCTACAGCGGTATTCAGTCCCAGCCCACCATCCAGACTGATTAAACACTTGACGTTTTTGTTTTTCATCTGCAACAATGGAATTGAACTGCCCGCCAAAACTATGTCCCAGCAATGCAATGTTGTTAAAATCGATATTGCCAAATTTCTTCACTGCTTTAATCGCAAATTCCATATCTTCAATCTGCTCTTCAGCACTGGCCACTGCCTGAGAAACGTCGGTTAGTTGTCCTGTTATTCTTGTCTGGGAAGGGGTTGTAATAACAACATATCCGTAACTTGCCAGAAATTCGCATAAAAATGCCTGGTGATGTGCAGAATGAAAATTTCCCTGTGCAACAACTACCAGGGGAAATATATCTTTAATCGGTTGTGCATTTTTTACGGCCAGCATTTTTGTATTGAACCATTTATCAACAGTACTATCAACTATTCCGTTTCCCGCCAAAAGCTTTTTATAATTTACTACAGCACTGTCTGTAAGTGATTTTGAGGTTTTATAATTGGTTTCTTTTGCACTTAACAGAAAATAGTCTTTATATGTCATTCTCGCGGACTTGCCTGAGTTATTGGCAGGGTACCATATACTTACCTGGACAGGTCGGAATCCATTGGGCTTATCTATCGTTCTGGCGGAATCATAAAGGAAGAAAACTTTAAAACCAACCTGGAAATTTCCCTTATCCAGATTATTCCAGATTTCATTTTGAGCAAATGATGTAGAATAAAAAGAAATAATAACTAGACAAAAAAATAGTTTTTTCATATATCTTCATATGATTTTTAACAAGATAACCAGAGAAGATTATGAATTCCACATAATTATCTAACTGGCTAAAAATAAACTTTAATAGTTTCTACAGAATGCTTTTTAGTTTTAACTTTTACAGTCCTTCCATTAAACTGCACCGGACTGCCGTCTTCTTCCAGAAAGTTTGACTGTAACACTTTTTTAGGAACAGATGGCAGAGTAATTGTTGCTTCAGTTGACTTTCCTTCTGCGTCATACCATTGAATTATCCACGCATTAGAATCTTCAGCCTTTTTAACAGTAGTAATAACAAGATTATCTTCATCAAGTTTTATAAATGAATTACTTAAAAGCAGACTTCCGGGATGAACACTATTCACTTCTGCAATTAAAGGTTCATTATATTCCCAGCCTTTTTGAACGGTATTTGCAGATTTCCAATCACCTTTATGCGGGTAAAGTGCGTAATCAATAGTATGTTTTCCCATATCCTGTGTTGGGTCCGGCCATTTGGGTGAACGCAGCAGCGATAATCTCATAACATTATCTTTCGTATCATAACCATATTTTGAATTATTCAAAAGACTTACTCCATAATCGCCTGAAGTCATACCTGCCTTGTCGGCAGACAGGTCTGCCCATTTTTCAGCGGCAACCTCGAACCTCGCTTTCTGCCAGTTTGTATTTCTTTGTGTTGAGCGCTGAATTGAGCCGTAAGGTATTTCATATGTTGCCAATGTATCGCTAAACGAAAAAGGGAAAGCAACTTTTAACATTGTATGTTTTTCCCACCAGTCAACTTTAGTTTGAAAATCAATTCTGTCCAGACCATTATATAAAATCACATCCTGCGTAAAGAATGATGACGGGAAATTGGGAGTTGGATAATCTTTTACAACTCCAGGCTTCAGGTAATCACGGTATAACCTTATAACAGTCCTTACCGGTCCCGTTTCAACTACTTCAGCTTTCCTGAAGTGTGAGGGATATTCCACTCCCGTTAAACCAATATTCCAGGCATCCCAGTTTTTAGGTTTATCTTCCAGAAGCTGGAGTTTGTTGCCTTCGCTTTTAAATATTTCTTTGCTGTTTCGTTTATCGTAAATATTCTTTACCCAGCCGGTTGAAGTATCGATTGACACCCTAAAAAACTGGTTTTCCAATTTAGTATCAGTCGCGGAAAGCTCGCTGCTACTTACTGAACATTTTCCTTTTCTCAGAACATAGGTTTTGTATCCCATTGATGGTACTTCTGTGGCAATAAACATTATTTGATTTGTATAACGATCAAGCCTTTCCATTTGAGATGGAATTTCTTTTCCTTCAGTTGTAAAAATAGAATAATTATTTTCATCTCCTTCGGGCAAATTAAATTTTACAATATCGGTACGATTCCAGTTAAGAGAATTAAATACTGTAAGCGGCTTCCCTTCTTTTATACCTGAAGTATTAATGTTTTTATTTAAATCAGTCAACGCCGAATTAAGAGTATAGTCTCCTATTTTTTCCGCTTTTTTATATTTGCTCACTGCATCGATATATACTTCCCTTATGCTTGAACCGGGAAGTATGTCGTGAAACTGGTTGAACATTACTGTTTTCCACGCATCGCGCAGATCTTTTTGTGGATACGTGTTCCCATAAAAAGAGGAGATAGAAGAAAACTTTTCGGACTCAGCAAGCAGGTTTTCCATCTTCCTGTTGTACTTTTTAATTTTCCCGTGAGAGGTGTAAGTACCGCGGTGATATTCAAGATAAAGTTCATCGTCCCATACAGGGAGCTTTGAAAGATCCTGGCTCTTCAACCAGTTAATATAATTTTGTGCTGTGCCGTATTGAATTTTAGGATAGATAAAAACTTTCATCAGGTGTTCGATTCTCGTAATCATATCTATTGAGGGACCACCGCCATGATCGCCTACACCGAACAAGATCATAAAATTTCTGAAACCGGTATTTGCCTCAAATTGCCTCATCCAATCGACAAGCTGGTATGACTGTGTTATTGTATTAACATAATCAAACGGGAAATATGAAAGAATTCTGGAACCGTCCGGTGATTCCCACCAGAAAACCCTGTAAGGAAAAACGTTCGTATCGTTCCAGCCGATTTTTTGAGTTATGAAAGCATCAATGCCAGCGTTTTTATAAAACATTGGCATGTTCCAGTTGTAGCCAAACGAATCCGGGTTCCAACCGAGTTTCACATCCACGCCCATCTGGTTTTTAAAATAATTTTTTGCATAAAGAAGTTGCCTGTCCCAGGAAACACCGCTTGGCAAATTACAATCCGGTTCAATCCACATACCGCCGACCAGCTCCCATCTGCCGTCTTTTATTCTCGTTTTTATCCCGTTGAAAACATCAGGATATAAATCCTGCATCCACTGGAAATACTGTGCTGCACTCTGTGTGTATGTGAAAATCGGTTTCTCATCCATTATATGCAGCACCGATGAAAAAGTATTTCTGCAAATTAATTTTGTCTCCTTGGAACGCCAAAGCCACGCTGCATCGATGTGCGCGTTTGAGTCGAAGTAAAGAGTAAATTTCTTCGCGAACTTTGCAACCGGTTCGAGAGCTTCTTTTACTTCCTTTACAGATTTTTTAAACTTCGCGAGATTACCTTGCTCTAATGCATCTACATCAATTTTTGATGCTTCGTTCTGAAGTAATTTATTTAATTTAATTTTTTCATTTTTATCGAGAGTTGATTTATCAATTCCCGGATCAGTTCTCACGCGCGCGTTAGTCTGGTATGTATCAAAACTCAGTAATTTTTGTCCGGTTCTAAGACTCAGTGCAAGGTCCTGAATTTTCTGTCTCAAAGGAGTAACAACTCCCATATCGAGTTCTGCTCTTATAAGCCTGAGCGGACCGCCGGTATTTATAGCTTTAATTACAACTACAAATTTGTCCCCCGGTTTTGCATTTTCAGTTAAAACAAAATCACCATCCCACGGGAAATATCCCTTGCTCTCTCCGTTAATCCAGAGATAACCGTAATCATCGACCGAAAGAAGAAGCTTAACTTTTCCTTTAACTGGTGTACCCAATATTTGTTTTGGAAGCACGATGGTTTTTCTCAGCCAGCATGAGTCATCAGTTACGTGTTGGTTAAGTTCGAGAGATCCCCATTTTGAATCATCGTAATTAATTTCGGCCGGATTTCCTTCAATCACAGTTCCGCCGGAAAGATTCGGACTCTTTTTCCAGTCATCGTATGAATAAGTACTCAGGAACGTTAATTTTTTTGCGATCTTATCCACATTTGTTGTAACAGGTTTTTCTTTCTTACCCCGTGCAAAAACTAGTAATGGAAATAATAAAAGGATTAGAAAGTATTTTATAGATTTCATTACTATACCTTTGATTTAATTTCTATTTCTGTCTCAACTGATCCAGCAGAACAGCCAGCAGTATAACTACACCAACAACAATCTGCTGAATATATGAACCCACATTTAAAAGATTTAGTCCGTTTTTAAGAACTGCTATAAGCATCGCGCCGATGAAAGTTCCGATAATAGTTCCTCTTCCACCAAATAAACTTGTTCCGCCGACTACCACAGCTGCGATTACATCGAGTTCATACATTAATCCCGCGTTCGGCTGACCTGAATTTACTCTTGATGCTAATAGAATTCCGCTTATTGCAGAAAGCACACCCGAGATAACATAAACAGATGTCAAAATAAAGTTGGTATTTATTCCCGCAAGTCTCGCAGCCTCAAGGTTACCACCTACAGCGTAAACATACCTTCCGAATTTTGTTTTTGTCAGTACAATATGGGAAATGACAAACACAACCACCATTATTATGGTCGGGAAAGGAATTCCAAGAATTCTCCCGGCTCCTAAAAAAGCAAACGCATCTGGCAGTTCCCAGATCGGGCGGCCGCCCGTGTAAACAAAAGAGGCACCGCGCCAGATCGTCATCAAGGCAAGGGTTACAATAAAAGGAGTGATTCTGAATTTTGTAACGAACACACCCGCTATTCCCCCCGAGACAACACCGAACAAAATTCCACCGAACAATGCTAACGGAAAAACAATGTAAAGCGGTAGATTTATTTTCAGCATGCTAGTTGTCAGCACTCCGGCGAAAGCTACAAGAGAACCGACTGAGAGATCGATTCCGGCCGTAAGAATTACGAACGTCATTCCCGCCGCAATGATTGCAGTAATCGAAGCCTGCAAGGTTACATTCAATAAATTTTCAGCCGAGAAGAAAAACGGAGACAGCTGGGAGAATATCAGCACTTCAAAAAGGAAAACTATTGCAAGACTGAATTCAGAAACTTTTTCGAAATATTTAGTACCGGGGATTTTTAACAGCATATTTTTATAATAAATTTAAATCTATTAAGAATGTCATGTATTAAAGAACTTTTTCCTCCACCTGTGTAGCAAGATCTAGAATCTTTTCCTGTGAAAAATCTTTCTTCTCTAATTCTCCGCTTATTCTTCCTTCACACATAACAATAATTCTATCTGAGATACCAATGAGCTCAGGAAGCTCGGATGAAATTACAATCACTCCTATCCCCTGCTCAACAAGCTTGTTTATCAAATTATAAATTTCATACTTCACACCCACATCGATCCCGGCAGTTGGTTCATCAAAAATTATTATTTTGGAATTAGTGTGTAGCCACCTCGCTAATACAACCTTCTGCCTGTTTCCGCCACTCAGGTTTTCAACCTTTGTTTCCTGCGAAGGAGCTTTTATCTGCAACTGGTCAAAATAATTTCCGACCACTTTCTTCTCTTCTGCTTTATCTATAAAAATTCCTTTCATAAGCGGAGAAAGGTTTGATACGGAGACATTTTCACGAATGCTTCTTTCCATAAAAAGACCGTATAAATTCCTGTCCTCCGTAAGCAGGGCAATCCCGGAATTAATTGCATCTTTGGGTGATTTGAAGATTTTTTCCTTTCCTTCAAAAATAATTTTCCCACTTTCTGTTTTATCTGCTCCGAAAATTATTCTTGCAACTTCGCTTCTTCCTGCGCCGACAAGTCCTGCCAGTCCTAATATTTCTCCTTTGTGAAGTTTAAGATTAATATCTTTTAATTTTCCACAATTTATTCCTTCAAGATTAAGAATTGCATTACCGATTTTTGCCGTATGTTTCGGAAATTCGTCAGCGAGTTCGCGTCCGACCATTTGCTTTATCAGGCCCTTTATGTTTGTATCCTTTATCCCTGAAGTGTCTATTTTTTTACCATCGCGCATCACAGTAACACGGTCGCCTATTTCAAAAATTTCTTCAAGCCTGTGGGAAATATAAATTATTCCCACACCCTGTGATTTTAATTTTCTTATTACCTTAAATAGATTCTCAATTTCGGAGGTAGTCAGAGATGCGGTTGGTTCATCCATAGCGAGAATATTAATATTCCTATGCGTGGCCTTCGCTATCTCAATCATCTGTCTCTGGGCTACGCTCAACTTATTTATAGAAACATCTGCAGGAATTTCTTCACCAAGTTCATGCAAAACCTTTTGCGCAAGTTCATTCATTTTCCTTTTATCTAGAAATGAAAATGAGCTTCTAAGAATTTCACTTCCTAAGAAAATATTATCCGCAGCGGTCAATTCGGGAATTAGTTTGAAATCCTGGTAGATTATCCCGATGCCAAGTTTTTGGGCTTCAGAAGGTATCTTGTAATTTGCTTCATTGTCTTCAAGAAAAATTCTTCCCTTATCTTTTTTAAGCGCACCGGATAAAATTTTCATCAAAGTTGATTTACCCGCGCCGTTTTCACCAAGGAGACAATGTACTTCCCCCTTCCTTAATTCAAATGAAACATTATCCAGTGCCAGAACACCGGGATAGCGCTTCGAAATATTTTCCATTCGGAGAAGTGTGGGCATAAATACAAATCTAATTGTAGTTAATTCAAAAAGATTGCTTCGCTTCGCCTGACTTTGCCGGCAGGCACGCTCGCAATGACGCACTTCTTGTCATTGCGAATCCGATGAAATCGGGTGAAGCAATCCGTAAAAGAAATTATTACTTACTTTCATTTTCCAGCGTTGCCTGGTCGACTATTCCTACGTCAACAGGAACAATTTTAGGGACCCTTTTCCCTTCTAAATATTCCTTAATTTTTTGCACTGTTCTCGTACCAATTAAATTTGGATTTTGAATAACATCGGCTTTAAGTGAAGATCCCTCAAGAATTTCTTTCCTTGCAGGTGGAGTTGCGTCATAACCAACAATTGAAATTCCTTTTCTGTTAAATTGTTTTACTGCATCAAGTGCTCCGAGAGCGGAATCATCATTAATCCCGAAAATTCCGTTGAGGTCGGGGTGGGATTGAAGTACATCCGCCGCAGCCTGTAATGAACGATCACGAACTCCCTGGCCATTCACATCTGCGACAATTTTGATTCCTGGATATTTTGATATTGCTTGCATAAATCCCTTAACACGATCGAGCACAGAAGTAATTGCCGGCTGATTAATGATTGCAACATCTCCTTTCCCATTTAAAAACTTTGCAAGATATTCTCCGGCGAGTCTACCGCCCGCAACATTATCGGATGCAATATGTGAAACAACACTTCCTTTTTCGGCTGCAATATCTGCTGTAAAAACAGGAATGTCAGCCCTGTTAGCTTCTTCAATAGCCGGGCCTACACCTTTTGAATCAACCGGGCAAACAACGATAGCATCGACTTTCCGTGCAACGAAATCTTCAACTTGTGATATTTGTTTGTTCAAATCAAAATCTGCAGAAGTGATTATTAATTGATATCCGTCTTTATCGGCTTCGGCTTTAAGTCCGTCTTCAAGATCACGGTAAAAAATGTGTCCGCGTGTAAGAAGGCTCACTCCAATTACTTTTGCACCGACCGGCTTTTTATTGCTGCTACATGAAAAAAAGGTTAATGGAATTAGGAATGTCATTGCGGCGAGAAGGACTTTGCTTTTCATAATTCTCCGGGATCAAATTTCTATTTAGACTTCACTAAATTATGAAATAATGTGCAAATAAAAATACAAAGTTGGTAATTCTTTCAGATTATTAAGGCTGAGGACAAAACAAATTAAGTGGAATGATTTAAATAAAAGAAGTGATAAAACCTGTCCGCTGAAATATCCCCTGCAGAATGAACAAATTTTATCACTTCAGAATTGCTAATTGATCGGTGTAACCAGGTATTCATCAATTGCTTTTGCAGCTTTTCTGCCAGCACCCATAGCAAGAATTACAGTTGCACCACCGGTAACTATATCACCTCCGGCGAAAACACCTTTCTTTGTCGTTTCCATCGTTTCTTCGTTAACCTTGATGTTTCCCCATTTATTGAAATCAAGATCGGGAGTTGTTTTCTGAATAATAGGGTTCGATCCGTTACCTATAGCAATTACCGCCATATCTATATCAATAGTATATTCTGAATCTTTGATTGGAACAGGTCTTCTTCTGCCGGATGCATCGGGTTCACCGAGTTCCATTTTCTGAACTTCAACTCCTCTGAGCCATCCATCTTTATCGCCGATGAATTTTGTAGGATTAGATAATAAAATAAACTCAACACCTTCCTGTTTAGCATGGTGCACTTCTTCTTGTCTTGCAGGCAATTCAACTTCGGACCTGCGGTAAATTATATATGCGTTTTTTGCACCGAGTCTTCTTGAAGTTCTGACCGCATCCATAGCCGTGTTTCCGCCTCCGAAAACTGCGACATTTTTTCCTCTAACATCAAAAACAGGAGTATCATAATCCGGGAATTTATAAGCCTTCATCAAATTCACTCTCGTCAAAAATTCATTCGATGAATAAACACCGTTCAGATTTTCTCCTTCGATATTCAAAAAATAAGGCAGCCCGGCTCCAACAGCAATAAAAGCAGCATCGAAACCATTCTGAAGAAGTTCATCCAGAGTATCGGTAAATCCAATCACTGAATTCGGTTTGAATTCAACACCAAGTTCTTCCAGCACATCAATTTCAGTCTTTACGATTGATTTAGGCAAACGGAATTCCGGAATTCCATAAATTAAAACGCCGCCCAGATCGTGCAAAGCTTCAAATACAGTTACATCGTGTCCCATCTGTATGAGATCCGCCGCACAGCTAAGTCCGGCAGGTCCGCTTCCTATAATTGCTACTTTCTTTCCGGTTTTAGTTTTCAAATCCGGTCTGCGTAAACCAAGTTTTTCTCTTTCATAATCTGCAACAAATCTTTCAAGTCTGCCGATTGCCACCGGTTCATTTTTCTTACCCACAGTACACTTCACTTCGCACTGTTCTTCCTGTGGACAAACTCTACCGCAGATTGCCGGAAGCATGTTATCTTCTTTTATTTTTGCGGCAGCTTCTTCAAATTTTCTTTCTGTAACAAGTTGTATAAATTCATTGATCTTTACACCCACCGGACATCCTTCAATGCAAGTAGGTTTGGGACACTGAATACAACGCTGTGCTTCAAGCACGGCAAGTTCTTCTGTCAGCCCAAGGTTAACTTCTTCAAAATTATGGCTCCTGACCTCACCATCCTGTTCGGGCATAGCTTGTCTTGGAATCTTCATTCTATCTTTATTGGACAACTTTTCCATTAAAAAATCTCCGGTGTTTTTACGCTATTGTTTTATCAATTTCTTTTTCAAATGCTCTGTCGATGTTGCAAAGATGGTCTACGGCTTCTTTCTCAAAAATTCCGTAAGTTCTGTTTCTTCTTGCAAGAGTTTCAAAGTCTACTTTGTGCGCATCGAACTCGGGTCCGTCTACACAGACAAAAACTGTTTTATTATCAACAGTTGCTCTGCAACCGCCACACATTCCCGTTCCGTCAACCATCACAGGATTTAGACTTACAACTGTATGAATTCCGTAAGGGCGTGTAACTTCTGCAACTGCTTTCATCATCGGGATAGGACCAATTGCAAGTACGAAATCAATTTTCCTCCCAGAGTCAATCAGGTCCTTTAATTTTTGAGTTACAAATCCGTGATAACCGTAACTTCCGTCATCTGTTGTAGGGTAAACTTCATCACAGACTTTTTTCATTTCATCTTCAAGTATTACAAACTCTTTACTTCGTCCACCAATTATTGAAATGGTTTTATTACCAGCCTGTTTTAACGCAACTGCTGTTGGATAGGCTATCGCTGTACCAACTCCGCCGCCGATAGAAACTGCCGTTCCGAATTTTTCAATGTGCGAGGCTTTACCAAGCGGCCCGACTACATCTTTAATTGAATCTCCCGCGTTAAGCGCATTTAATTCCATTGTAGTTTTGCCGATACCCTGAACGATAATAGTTATTGTGCCTTTTTCAGGATCTGAATCTGCAATTGTAAGTGGTATCCTTTCTCCCCCTTCTTTCAATCTTAGAATAACAAACTGTCCTGCTTTTCTTTTTTGAGCAATTTTGGGCGCTTCAATTTCAAATCTTTTAATATTTGAGGCTAAGAATTCTGCTGAAATAATTTTGTGCATTTTGGTAATCTGATGTTAATTTTAGATATAAAACGTATAGGATAATCAAAAAAGGAGCCAAAAATGAATTATTGCAAGGAAAGCTAAAATGCTGATTTTTTATACAATTAAGGCTTTGAAAGTACCAGATTTGAAATAAATGAGCAGGGGTCTTATCAAGTTTGGGAAAAATCCTCCGGGGACTGCTTCATTGAATGCTCACAGGTATGTCAGTTTAATTACTACTTCGGTTGTATCGATTGTCAGTGTTTTTCCGGTTTCGATTTTAATCTCCCGGTAAAATAAAGCGCGGCAGGAATAAATTTACTCAAATTAAATAAAAAAGCCGGGCTAAATAACCCGGCTTATTTAACTCATTTATCTTTTAGGATAAGGAGGCTGAGGAGCGAATTTGAACGGGTGTTCTTTAATCTCCTTCATAACTTCTTTAATAGCTGTCTCAAGTTGTAGATCCTTTCCGGCCATTACAGAAGCCGGGTCGTTATCTATATAAATATCAGGATCGACACCATGGTTTTCAACCAACCATTTTCCTTCATTGTTATAAAAGGCGTTGTTTGATTGATGAACTGTGCCGTTATCAATTGTAGTCTGACCATTTATAATTCCAACGAGTCCGCCCCATGTTGGAACACCAACAACTTTGCCTAACCCGCGTGCCTTGAAATCTTCAAGGAATGCTTCGCCGTCCGATCCATCATCCTCGTTTGTTACTGCTACATAATGTGCGTTCGAAACACTTCCCGGATACCTGAACGGTTCCATTCCTTTTAGAACATTATAGGCAACCATTTTTCTTTCAAGTTTATCTATCATAAAATACTCTGTCCATCCGCCTGAGTTTCTCCGTACGTCTATTATCAGTCCTTCTTTATAACGGAATGCTCTCCAGTATTTATCAAATTCACCAATACCACCTGCACCCATTGCAGTGATATGCATATATCCTACTTTTCCACCGGTTTCTTTCAGAACTTTGTGAATATTATCTGTAATCCATCTGAAATAACGAAGATTTCTGGAATTTCTGATCGGAACAATATCATAAGTTCTTGCGCCGTCTTTCGAAGGTTTGCTGTTTACTGTAACAGAGACTTTCTGTCCTTTGATTACCTGGAGCTCTTTAAAATAATCTTCCGGCACTTTTATTTCCTTGCCGTTAATCGCTATTAAGTAATCGCCTTCCTTAACATTAATATCGGGGCGTGTAAGTGGACCATTTAAATCAAGGTTATATTCTGTGGGCCCATAGATTTTATCGAACTTATAATAACCGGCATCTTTATCAGCAACCATATCCGCACCGAGCCAGCCTGTGTAGATTTCAGTTGTGGGTGCTTCCACCGGACCGTAATCTCCGCCCCAGATATAAGTATGAGAAGTTGCCAACTCCCCAACCATCTGCGACAGTACCCAGTTGAGATCTCCGCGTGATGATAAATACGGAATATAAGCGCGGTATCTGTCACCAATAGCTTTCCAGTTAACACCAACCATATTTGAGTCGTAGAAAAAATCGCGGTACCATCTCCAGGTATCACTGAATATCTGGTTCCACTCTTTCTGATAATCAACGAGGTAGTTCATTCCATCCAGATTTAACTTGCTGCCCAATGATTTTGATTTGAAAGCTTCGTCGAATGAAGTTGTGTAGTAGTCTTTGTTTTTATTAATTATTAAGTTTTCACCATTAGTGGAAACGGCAAAATCTTTTATCTTTTCTGAAAGTGTTGCTTCCTTTTTACTGCTCATATCGAAGATGTGCAGATCCCATTTGGTTTGTCTTCCGGGTTTAAAAATTTCCTCGTATTCGTCTTCAGTAAATGCGGGAACAGATGACCACGCAACTTTATTGTTCCCGGCTTTAAGGAAAAAGTAGTTCCCTGGTTTAACCGGCAATGGGAATGTTCGTTTGATCATGTCTTTAGTATCAATTCTGAACTTGCTGTCCTCTTTCTTTGTGTCCGTAGTAACCGCGTCTTCAAAGGGAGGAGTTTGTCCATCCTGCAATTGCACAACCATTACCTGCTGAGGAGTAGCTACAACGTGATTGTCTTCATAAAAATCCATGTGCAGGTCAAAGTTTCTGCTGGACAGGTAATAAAGATATTTTCCGTTTGCATCGAAAGAAGGGTTTAGGTTATCGAAGAAATCATCGGTAACTGCGTACTTTTTATTTTCATCTATATTATAGATGAAAATCTGGTTGTTCTTGTTATACTGTGTCAGGCTGTAGCAAATCCACTTACTGTCAGGCGACCAGTTATAATCGCTTTCTTCCCAGTAAAATTCATCATTTTTAAGCTGGTTAGATTCATCAACCTGTACCAGTTTCTTTGTCGCTATATCAACATAAAATATTTTGAAATCTTTATTGCCAAACAGTATTTTCTTTCCATCGGGTGACCAGACCATGTGATAAACAAAATGTTTCAGATTTTTAGTCAGCTGTGTCCATTCACCGCCAGTGGTTTTCTGAATATAAAGTTCATACTCACCTGATTTATCGGAAAAGAATGCAATCCATTTACCGTCCGGAGAAATTGCCGGGTAAAGTTCTCTCGATCCCGGTGTCCAGGAAAGATTTTCCGTTTGCCTATCGCCAGTAGGAACTGTAAACACGTCTCCCCTTGCTCCAAGAACAGCAGTCTTCCCGTCGTTAGAAATATCCATATAATGGATATAATCTTTCGGATTAATATACCGGTCACGCAAAGCCCACCTGTCTGAGTTAACATCCACAACTAATTTTATAATCTTTTTCGTTGCTAAATCCAGAACATTGATGTAGCCGTCATGCATAAAAATAATCTGCTCGCCGTCAGTCTCAGGATTTATCACATCCACATCGCTGTAGTTTGTAATTTCAGTAATGCTTTTAGTTGCGAGATCTTCTTTATAAAGATTTGAAACGCCGTTGGTTCTGTCTGATACAAAATACATTGTATTAGCACCGATCCACATCGGGTAGGCATTTTTTCCTACATAATCTGAGATAGGGGTGAACTGGTTAGTAGAAAAATTGTACATCCAGATATCTGGATACTGTCCCCCTTTATATCTTTTCCTCTGGTATTCTTCATCGCCTTTTCTCTGGTATACCATTTTATTTCCATCGGGAGAAAAGCTGCAGAGCCTGCCGCGGTCAATTGGAAATCTTTCAGGTGCTGATCCGTTTTTATCAACGAAGTAAAGATTCGGATCACGTCCGTTTACATTCTGCCAGTATGACCTGAAAATTATTTTTTTGCCATCCGGTGTCCAGCCGATAGATTGCGCACCGCCGGGATTGTATGTAATTCTTTCGGGTGTTCCGCCATCAGCTGGCATTACATAAACATTAGTACCTCCGTCGTATTGCCCGGTAAAAGCGATCCATTTCCCATCCGGGGAAAATCTCGCTGAAAATTCATAACCCGGGAAATTAGTGATTCTTTTGGCATCGGTTCCGGTCGCGTTTGCAAGCCAAAGATCCCCTTCGTAGGAGAAGACAATTTTATTTTTGTATATGTCCGGGTATGTCATAAACCTTGCTTCTTCTTTAGCAAGTAGAATTCCCGAAAAACAGACTAAAAATAAACCTAGTACAATTTTTCTCATAGTATTTCATTTTTTTACCTCGTCTTTTAATGTAGCTTTTGAAATTACTGAAATTTATTAATAGAATCGAAATTTTTGGGATGGATGGAGTAAAATCTGATTTATTTTGTTAATTAAATATTTACTTTATCTTTAGTAATTCATCCCGGGTTGTAAATTGGCAAAAGAAATCAGAAAAATAATTCACGTAGATATGGACGCTTTTTACGCGTCCGTTGAGCAGCGGGATAACCCGGAATTAAGGGGAAAAGCAATAGCGGTAGGCGGTTCCGAAAAACGCGGCGTTGTTATGACCGCAAGTTATGAAGCCCGGAAATTCGGGGTTCATTCTGCAATGGCTTCGCGTATTGCAATTGACAGATGCCCACATATAATTTTTGTAAAGCCACGATTTGAAGCTTATAAAAATGTTTCAAAACAGATAAGAGAAATTTTTAAAAGCTATACAAATCTTGTAGAGCCACTTTCACTCGATGAAGCATATCTTGATGTGACTGAGAACAAAGCCGAAAATACGTCCGCTACGCTGATTGCTAAAGAAATAAAAAAAAGAATAAAAGAAGAACTTCATTTAACCGCCTCAGCCGGGGTTTCAATTAATAAATTCCTGGCTAAAGTTGCATCAGATATGCAGAAACCGGACGGACTCACAGTAATCACTCCCGAAAAAGCTGAAGCCTTTATCGAAAGGTTGCCGATAGAAAAAATTCCTGGTATAGGCAAAGTAACCGCAGCAAAGATGAACAAGCTGGGAATAAAAACCGGCATCGATATAAAAAGAATAGAAATGAACGAACTGGTAAAACGTTTCGGTAAAACCGGTGCTTATTATTTTCATCTTGTCAGGTGTGAACACAACAGCCCGGTTGTTCCTGACAGGATCAGAAAATCTATTAGTTCCGAAAGTACCTTTAACGATGATATAGACGATGAAAATATTATGCTTGAAGAACTTGAAAAGATTGTAGCAGGACTTGAACGAAGCATGAAAAAATTAAAGACACAGGGGAAAACAATTACTCTGAAAATAAAATACCATGATTTTCAGCTTACTACACGGAGCAGAACTTTAAATGTTTTTGTGGATTCTAAGGAAGCAATTTTCCCTGTAATAAAAGAATTACTTTTTACTCCGGAAAAACCGGCCAGAGCGGTGAGATTACTTGGAGTCGGTCTTTCTAATTTAAATCACGAAGGCCCTAAAATAATTTCGGATCAACTTGATCTGGAGTTTTAAATCAAAAAAAAACCTTCAAGACCGCAACGCAGTTACCTTGAAGGTTACTTGTATTTAGAAATAATATAAATATTTTATTTTAACAACTGCCACTCTGTCTGTAACATGCATTTTTATCGGCATAGGTATTCCATTTTGATCAAGTTCCTGGCTCCTGTTACTCAACTGGTTGTATGCAAAATAAATCCAGCTCTTAGGTGAAAAATTATAAGAATACAAAACGCCAAGAAGCACCCTTTCGAGGTGATCTGTTTCGCTGGAAAAAACATTATCAACATACACGCGCAGGTTCATATTATTGATTGGTGTTAGCGAAAAATAGGGACGAGCGTTATATGTTATTGCTTCAACTCCACCTCCGGGTTTTCCCTCGACAAACATATCATAAGAGGTACCAGCTTCGAGTGTGCTGAGAATTTTATAGCTCAAAGATATTCCACCCCAGGAATATGAAGCTAAATAGTTCCTGGAAAAATTATATGTTTTCGCATACCCGCCGTAAAGATTACCATTCCAGCGCGGCGAGACACTGTACCATGAACTAAAATCCAGTTCGTGCGAATCATATACAATTCCCTGGTCCCTCGATTTTCCATATTGGTAACTTATTTCGTATCCCCAGTTACTGCGGAAATGCATGTTGAAATCCACAATTACGCTTTTGTCTGTATAATCGTTTTCAAATTTTTTATTGTTGATTGAAAAACCTGCCAACAATAAAATTTGGTCGAGTACACCCGTTTCAGGCCGCCATATCGGGCCCACCAAAGTAGTAAGTTCACCTGTTCCGGTCCACGGAACATATCCTACCTGACTGATATCAAAATTTTGTCCCACATATCTTAATCTCGCTAGATTTATCCACTTATCTCCAAAATTTACAAAACCGGCCGAAGCTGCAAAATCGCCATCTGAATTTTTTATTGATCTTGCAAGTTGATAGGAAAGTTGCCACTTGGTAGTTCTGAAAGCACCGTCAACATCTATTACACCGTATGTATCAGTATTAGTTTTTTTACCAACAAACAAAGCACCAATAGTAGAGTTTTCTGAGAAGTTAGTTTTGATTCTCCCCGAACCAAAATAAGCGCGCTTTTCAGTTTGAGTTTTTCCATTATAATCTGAGTATTGTCTTTCACCTGTTATGGCCGTAAACCCACCGTATTCAAGATCCCCAAAACGGCCAAATGCTTTTGCTCCAACTATTAGTGGAACAGTGTTTCCATCGGGTAATATTTTGCCAATTCTCCGTGAGTAGAATAATTCAAGAGGTCTGTAAAAGCCTGTGTTTCTTTCTCGTCCCGATGCCTGAAAAATTTCGTTACCCTCAGTAAAGAAAGGTCTTCTTTCACTAAAAAAAGATTCGTACCTAGAAATATTAAAATTGAAAGGGTCCGCTTCTATCTGAGCAAAATCCGGGTTTGCTGTTAGCTGAAATTTTAGTTTGGGAGAAGGATTATATAAAATATCCAGCCCGGCCTGTGGGTCTATTTTATACTTACCATCATTTATATATGTAGCTTTCGTCAAAGCAACCGGGTAAACTTCAAGGTTTAATCCGTGTACTGTAGGATGAAAGTTTTCAAAAACCAGTTTGCCGAATTTTGAAATTCTCTGACCCTCAGCTTTATTATACTTATTCCAGTAAAGATCTTCAGAATTAATCGGGCGGTATCTGTCAAAGTCCAGTCCCCATTCCGTTAGATTTTCATCGTATTGAATTGATTTATATGGTATTTTCCACTCTACAACGAATCCCCAGGAATAAATTTTTGTACCCGAAAACCAGATGCCGTCATAATTATAATCGCGGTTCCTGGCGTCGTCCAGCAGCCTGCAATCAGCTCTTACACCGGATGCGCTAACGGCAAATTTATAGGCGGTTTTATTATCGCCGAAAGTATCGAACATAATGGAAACGATATCCCCGGAAAATGCGTCAAGCATTCCTGTAAAAGCCTGAATATTTTTTTCATCATCGTAGCATACCATTAAAGCATAAATTGCATCTTTTGTTGTTAACACTTTTGCTACTGTTTTTACTGTTGGTGGCTGATCATAATAAGGAGACAGCTGGAAAAAGCCGGAAGTCGAATCTGCAGTATTCCATACAGGATCAATTACGCCGTCAACTTTAATTTCCTTGTCCGTTTCTCTTAAAAGAAGTTTTTTGGTTTGTGCATTTATAAATAAAGTGGATAGCAAAACAACTAATAGCAATAGCAGAAAGTTTTTCATCGTATATTCCGAATTTAGTTTATTTATAAATTAGACGAAGGAAAGGTTTAAAAAGTTACTATAGTTAATTATTTTATTTTAGATCTTCCACCTATTTTTTACGTATTTTGAAACAGTGACGAATAATAATCCATCAAAACAGGAATGGAATTAATGAAACTTTTTTTGATTTCAAGTTTTCTCTTTCTAATTAATATTTTTCCACAATCAAACCCTTCTTTACAAAAATTATCAAAAGAATTTTTTAATTGGCGCACAATTACACAACCGGTAACCGGGGATGATGTTCCGCGAATAGAAAGGCCGGACGGCTGGGTCCCCGATTATTCTCCGACTTCTTTAAGGCATTATGAAGAGAAATACCAGGAATTCAGCAAGAGATTAAGAAATATTGACCGGAAAGGATGGAGCCGGGCTGACAGCGTAGATTATCTTCTACTTCATTCTGCCATAGAACGTGTTAACTGGGAATTAAATGTTTTGAGACTCCCCTATTCACACCCGGAATTTTATGTTTTCCAAACCCTAGGCACAATTCACGATCTACTGGTTGTCAGTAGTTCAATGACAAAAAAGAGAGCTAACAATATTATTGTTAGATTAAAAAAAATTCCCGAAACTCTGAAAGATGCAAAAGATAACCTGAAAAATCCTGTAAGCGCCTTTGCCGATATTGCCATTGGTATGCTCACAGGAAGTGCTGAAAACCTTCAAAAATCATTTTCATTTTTGAAAAAAGATTACCCGCGCTATTTCAATGAAAAAATCGATAAAAGTGTGACATATGCTGCACAGGCTCTAAACAATTATATCGACTGGCTGAAAAATAACAGAGCCCGCATGAATAAAAGCTACAGCATCGGAAGAAAAAACTACGAATATTTTTTGAAGAATATCGCGCTTGTTCCCTATTCCCCTGAAGAACTGTTACTAATGAGCAATACGGAATGGAACAGGGCTGTTACATTCGATACTATCGAAAAATTGAAAAATAAAAACCTGCCACCTCTAAAAATATTCTCATCAATTGATAAACAAATTCATCAGAATAAAATTGATGAGGAAGCAATAAGAAACCTTCTTGTTGAAAAAAACGTTATGTCCGTCCCCGTATGGATAAAGCATTATACAAACCGGCCCTTTCCTGATTATCTATTACCGATGTCAGGGTATGGTGAAAATGACGATTTTACTTCTCCCGCAAGACTTGATGAAGACTGCGTCAGATATATTCCGAATCCTTCCGATGACCTGTCCTATTTCAGCCGGGCAACAGCGCAGGATCCGCGCCCGATAATCATTCACGAAGGAGTTCCCGGACATTATTTCCAATTGGCACAGTCGTGGAAGAATCCTGACCCTGTGCGCAGGCATTATTTTGATTCAAACTCCAACGAGGGAATCGGGTTTTATGTTGAGGAACTGATGCTGCAGCTCGGCCTGTTTGATAACAGCCCTCACTCAAAAGAAATAATTTATAGTTTTATGCGGCTTCGGGCGCTAAGGGTAAATGTTGATGTTAACCTGGCTCTCGGAATTTATTCAATTGAACAGGCGGGTAATTACCTTGCTTCAACCGTTCCTATGGACAAAGAATCCGCGGTCCACGAAGCCGGGTTTTTCGCTTCGACTCCCGGACAGGCAATCACTTACCAGATAGGAAAGATTCAAATCCTGCAATTAATTTCTGATGCGAAAATTTATCTGGGTGATAAATTTAATCTTAAAAATTACCACGATTATATGATGGTAAACGGAAACGTACCTGTTGCCCTGCAAAGATGGGAATACCTCGGATTAAAAGATGAAATTAAAAAATTATGGCCGAAATAAAATTCGAAGCACAAAGGCCTAAACGTTAAACAATATCCGATTATAGATTTATGGCTTCTGATTTATTACTGCACGAAAATTAAAATTTAGTATTTATTAATTCGGAGAATTAAATGAAAAAAACACTTTCATTATTATTTGCTTTATTGTTTATCCTTCACGCATTCGCACAACAGAAGGAAAAACTTTCGCTCCAGGATATTTATTATTCAAACAAATTCTTCGGAAAAACGGTTCAGAACATACAGTGGAAACCGGATGGTTCCGCCTTCACTTTTACAGAATTAAATCCGGGTGAAAAGATAGAAGATATTTATCAACACAACGTGGCGACAGGAAGAAAATCATTGCTGGTAAAAGGAACCGATCTTAAATTTGACGGGCAGCAAATAAAAATGAGTCATTACCAGTGGACGGACGATGGGACATTTTCTTTTAATAGAGGGACCTGTCAAATCGATCTGGCGCCATTCTACACAGGCTCCTTTTTATCTTTATAATCTTGCTACAAAAAAAATCAATGCACTCTCCAATGGCAATATCCATTTAAGAAATGTAAAACTTTCTCCCGACGGCACAAGGGTTGGTTTTGTCCGCGATCATAATATTTACGTAGTTGATCTTAAAACCGGAAAGGAAACCGCAGTTACAAATGACGGGACTGAGAATATATTGAACGGGGAATTCGATTGGGTTTATGAAGAAGAATTCGGGCTGGCTGATGCGTGGCGCTGGTCGCCCGACGGAAATAAAATTGCTTACTGGAGACTGGATCAAACCAGGGTAAAAGAATATCATCTAATCGATGAAATGGGACAATACAACACTGTGTTCGACCTGAAGTATCCAAAGGTCGGCGAACAAAATTCAATTGTAAAAATCGGTGTTGCCGATCTTAATTCGAGAAAAACAACATGGATGGATATTGGCACAAATGATGATATTTATATTCCGAGAATTTTCTGGACAAATTCTTCCGGCACTCTGGCAATAATGAGACTGAACAGGCTTCAGAATCATCTGGAAATTATGATGGCGGATGTTAATACGGGGCAAACCAGGACTGTAATTACAGACTCGAGCAAAACGTGGGTGGATGTACGCGATGATATTTTCTTTTTGAAAAAATCGAACAGGATTATTTGGACATCCGAAAAGAGTGGTTACAACCACGCCTATCTTTATGATTATGACGGGAAACTTATCAACCGGATAACAACCGGGAAATGGGAAGTAAGTTCCGTTGATGGAGTTGATGAAAATACCGGCTGGGTTTATTTATCTGGTAAAAAGGATTCACCAATACAGCAAAATCTTTACCGCGTAAAATTAGACGGAACTAACTTTCAGAAAACTTCGGGAGAGCATGGCTGGTATAATGCAAACTACTCCCCCGATTACAAACACTTCATTGAGTTTTACTCAAATGCTTCGACCCCTACAGAAACTACCTTAAGAAATGCCGACGGATCATTGTTAAGAGTTCTTGAGAATGGAAAAATTCTCAAAACTTAATGATTATAAAATGGTCTACCCGCATTTTTTAAAATTCAAAACAACCGATGGTACCGAGTTAAATGCTTACATGATGAAACCGGCAAATTTTGATCCTTCGAAAAAATACCCTGTGCTTGTTTACGGCTACGGCGGTCCCGGTTCACAAATGGTTGTGGATCGCTGGGGTGGAAGCAGAACATTGTGGCATCAGTTTATGACCGAGCACGGATATATAGTTTTCTGCGTCGATAACCGCGGTACAGGTGGAAGAGGAAAAGCTTTCAAGGATTTATCCTATCTTGACCTTGGCAAATGGTCCGTACACGACCAGGTTGAAGGAGCAAAATATCTTGCTACTCTTCCTTATGTAGATACGTCCCGTCTCGGTTTCTGGGGATGGAGTGGAGGCGGTTATCTGACCTGCATGATGATGACAAAAGGCGCTCCTTATTTTAAAGCCGGGGTTGCCGTTGCGCCCGTAACCGATTTCAGGCTTTACGATACAATATGGACAGAAAGATATATGGGCTCTCCAATCGATAATTTAAAAGGATACAACGCAGCCAGCGTATTTACTTACGCCGGCAGGTTGAAAGGAAAATTAATGATTGTCCACGGAACAGGAGATGACAATGTTCATTACCAGAACACCATGCAGCTAATGCAGAAATTCATAGACGCAAACAGGCAATTTGATATTATGTTTTATCCTAACAAAAATCACAGAATTAGCGGCGGCGTAACACAGTGGCACTTATTTACAAAAATTTCAAACTACTTCTTTAATAACCTTTAACAATATTCCACAGGTCTCTGCGGAATATTTTGTCGCAGAGACCCTGGAAGCCCAAAACAATTATTATTTCAAATACGATTTCAATAAAATTGTTGCGTTATCAATTTGGGCATGAATAATTATTGATTACTCCAGCGACAATTGTAACCTGTTTATTTGCTTCATCCCAGTTTCTCATTTCAACTGCTTCACGAACAGCCGGCAGTGTTTTTACGCCATAGCCGGTATAAAAACCGGGAGCATAAATTTCGTGCACATACCAGGGACGGCCATCAAGTCCTTTTTCATTTGTTAGCGCTCTTTCTGATCTGTAAATAATGTCATTAAGTTGTTTTATTTTTTCAGCTGATATTTTTTTATCTGTGTCCATAAATTGATTTTTTGCATCCCGGAAACTATCTGCACTTTTTTGTAATCCGCTAACAGCGTTTTCGAGTGGTGCAAAATCTAAATATGGGACTTCATTTTCAGATTTAGGTGCAACAGAAATTTTTTGGGGATCAGCAACCTTTTCAAATAAATTATGCTTTAATTCATAATTTAATTCTTCCGTTTTCTCTCTCATCTTATCTGTCATTTTTTCGATCTGAGACAAATATTCTGATACCGTTTTAGAAAAGACTGAAAAGTTAAAGGGCAGAATTTCTGCATCAGCTAATCTCATCATAAGTCTTCCGCCGGTTTTTGCAAGTGTAATCCCGTATTCAAAAGTAGGATCACCAAATCTCATGTAATGATCATAAGAATCGTAAACAGAATGATATACACCACCTTCATCTTCACCGCCGTATCCCAGGCTAATTGAAGCTATGCCAAGATGCTGAAGGAACGGTGTATAATCTGAACCGGAACCGAGTGCACCAACTTTTAATTCATTGCTGTTTTCAATTTCTTTTTTAGCTTCTGTTGATGATGCATCCAGAATTCTTTTCGCTTTTAATCTTTCCCAGACGCTAATTCCTTTTTCAGGATCAGTTACATTTTTTGCTACATCGTTTATGAAACTTTGTAATGTGTGAGAAGCACCTGCATATAAAAAGCCTCTGCCATTTGAATCCGAATTTATATAAGCCACTGCTTTTTGTTTTAATTCATCTGCATGTGTCTCACACCATTCTGTTGATCCAATCAAACCGGGTTCTTCTCCATCCCACGAACAATACACAAGAGTGCGTTTCGGGTTCCATCCATTTTTGTGAAGTTCACCGAAAGCTTTCGCTTCTTCGAGCATCGCTACCTGTCCGCTCAGTGGATCATCCGCACCGTTTACCCAACCATCGTGATGGTTTCCTCTTATTATCCATTGATCAGGAAATTCGCTCCCTTTCATTTTTGCTATAACATCATAAACCGGTTTTATGTCCCAGTTGAATTCAAGTTTAAGATGAATTTTCGTCAACCCCGGTCCCACGTGATAGGTTATTGGAAGCGCGCCTTTCCAGTTATTCGGAACAACTGGACCGGTTAATGATTTGAGCATTGGCAGTGCGTCGTGATATGAAATTGGCATAACGGGGATTTTTGTCAATATTTTAATATCCTTAACTGCAAGATGTTTAGCATCTTTAGTCGCGCCGACAAACGGAGTGGAAGGATCACCTGCATAAACAGGCATATCAGCAACGGATCCTCGCTGAACCCCATATTCATTTCTCCACGATCCGCGGGGATATACATCACCAACGTAGTAGCCATCATTTCTCGGATCTGAATACATTATACATCCGATAGCCCCGTGTTCGGCAGCAACTTTCGGTTTTATTCCACGCCAGGCAGCCCCATAGCGTGCAATTACTATTTTTCCTTTTACACTTTTCCCCATTCTTTCAAGCTGATCATAGTCAGAAGGGATACCATAATTAACATAAACCAGTTCACCGGTTACATCACCGTCTATTGAATATGCATTGTAAGTCGGGAGTTGTTCATCAACCTGGTTTGAAGTTCCATCTTCCTTGATTACCGGTTCTTTTAACAACGGAGTAAATTTCTGCGGTGCAATCATTTCGAGTACGCGCGTTTTGGGAGTTGGAAATAAAGCATAAAAAGTTTCTATGTGTGCATCCCATCCCCACGATTTATAAAGTGAAAGAATATACTCAGCATTTTCCTTGTCGTAAGGTGAACCAACATGATGCGGATGAGCACTCAGCTTTTCAAGCCTGGCTTTTAAATCTGCGGGATTTAAGTATGAATCAAATTTCTTTTCAAGTTCATTTGAATTGGAATTCATCTGCGCATTTGAGAATCCCGATGCAAATAGAATTAATAATAGAGTGCACAAAGAAAGTTTCAGATAAGACTTCATTTTCATCTCACTGTTTATTTTGGAGAGAGGGCTAATTGATTTATTAATATTAAAAATAATTAATCAATTATACCATTGTTTTTGACCGGATAGGAAAAGAAAAGTTAATAAAACTTTAAAGGATAACTCCACCACCAAGGCAGGTCTGATCATCATAAAAAACCGCAAACTGCCCGGGTGCAATTCCCTGGTCTGGAGTAGCTAGTTCCACTTTCGCTTTTTCATCGTTCAGAAAATTAAGATTGCATTCATAAAATCTTGCGCCATGCCTGATTTTAACAAGTAATTCATCTTTATCAGGTCGGACATTATTTATCCAGTTAAATTTTCCAACTTCAAAAATACTTCTGCTTCGCTCTGATTTATTTTCTTTAGAGATATAGACAATATTTTTCTTAACATCTTTATCAACAACATACCACGGGCCGTGTGATAGGCCTAAACCGGAACGTTGACCAATTGTATAAAAATAATAACCGTTGTGTTCGCCTTTTTTTTCATCCGTTTCTACTTCAATAATATCGCCTTTTATTTCGCCAAGATGGTGTTTTACGAATTCGTTAAATTTTATCTGCCCGAGGAAACAAATTCCCTGGCTGTCTTTTCTATTCTTGTTTGGTAGATTAAATTTTTCAGCGAAGTTGCGCACTTCTTTTTTTTCATATTTCCCCAAGGGAAAAAGCGCACGCGAAAGCTGCTGCTGTGTAAGGTAAGCGAGAAAGTAAGTCTGATCTTTTACAGGATCGGGTGATCTTTTGAGTTTATAAATACCATTTACATTTTCAACAGTTGCATAATGCCCGCTGGCAACTTTTTCAAACGAGTCATCTATCTTGTCATAAAATTGCCCGAACTTGATAAGCTTATTACAAAAGATATCCGGATTGGGAGTACGTCCTTCTTTAATTTCAGAAATTGTGTAGGAAACCACGTGTTCCCAGTATTCATCCTGCAAAGGTAAAACTTCGAGCGGCACTCCTGCCTGTTTACAAACTCCGCGTGCATATTCCAGATCTTCTTCCCATGGACAATCTCCCAGGAAAGAAAATTCATCCTGCAGCCAGATTTTTAAATAAAATGTCAGTAATATCATGCCCTTCTTCCTGCAACAAGCGCAAAGCAACGGAGCTATCAACTCCACCGGATAATAAAACTGCTATCTTCATAAAAATAAATTATTATTATTTATAAAATAATAAATGCGGGACTAAGAAATTGGCTAAATAATAAAGATGTGTTTGGGAAGATTATTTTTTGTTCTTTTTACCGGGCATTTTATTTTTAATCCCGATCCTCTCAATTACTTCATCATAAACTGGCTTATTCACTTTACTCAAGATCCTGGTTTCAAGTTTCCTGGCTTCTTTAATTCTATCATAAAAACCAATTGACCTGTTATTTGCTCCATCTTTGACCTTCATAATTCCATTCAATTTGCCTGCGTAAACTCCACCTTCAAGCGAAACGATATCTTTAAAATAGATAGTAACTTCATATTTATAAAACAGGAAGTCGCTGCATACCATTTTTTCATCATCAACAGAAATTTTATACGGAAGTATTTTATATAGAAGTAAATAGTGCCTGTTAAGAAAATATATAACGAGAAAAGTGATAACAAAAGGCACAATAAAAATCAGCCCTTTATCAAGATTAACTGCCAGCGAGGCTGCATAAAGGGACAACAAAATTGTTGCTGGAATATTTCCGTATTTATAGATAAGCTTAAAAAATGGTGTATATGTAAAAGTTTGCATGAAATTTTCAGATCAAAATTTGATCACAAAGTTAAAGATTATTTGGAAATTAAACAGTAATCAGAGATGATTTTTTCAGGCTTTATAACAGGTTACTTGCCAATTCAGCCAGTTCAGACCTTTCACCCTTTTCCAGTGTAACGTGGGAATAAAGCTTCTGCCCCTTAAACCTGTCAATCAGGTAAGAAAGTCCGTTTGACTGTGAATCTAGATACGGATGATCAATCTGGTAAATATCTCCTGTAAAAACAACTTTAGAACCTTCTCCGGCTCTTGTAATAATTGTTTTTATTTCGTGAGGAGTTAAATTTTGAGCTTCATCAACAATAAAAAATATTCTTTGTAAACTACGCCCTCTTATAAAAGACAAAGGTTCGATAACCAGTTTTTCTTCTTTTATCAACGCAGTAATTGCAGTGTTTTGTTTATCACCCTCAGAAAACTGGTCCTGAATTACACGAAGGTTATCCCAAAGCGGCTGCATATATGGTTCAATTTTACTTTGAATATCGCCGGGCAAATATCCAATATCTTTATTACTCAACGGAACAATAGGCCTGGCAATAAAAATCTGCCTGTAATGTTTTTTCACCTGCAATGCTGCAGCCAAAGCAAGAAGTGTTTTCCCTGTTCCTGCTTTTCCGATTAAAGACACAAGTTCTATTTTATTATTAACAAGTGCATCAATTGCAAAAGCCTGTTCCGCATTTCTAGGTTTAATTCCATAAGTCACCACTTTATCTATTTTGCGGAAGTTTTCTTTCTCCTGATCCAGATTAGCAAGAACCGACCTGTTAGAATTTCTAAAAATATAATACTTATTAGGATAAGCATGATCTTTAAGTTTTTTCAGCAATTGCTTAGCAGGAATTTCGTATGGTGATTGAAATAATTTTACTATTGAATCATCATCAAAATTTTCTATTACCTCTTTACCACTGTAAAGTTCATCAACGCTGACAACTCTATCGGTAGTGTAATCTTCTGCTTGTATCCCCAGAGCCTTTGCTTTCATTCTAAGGTTAACATCTTTAGTAACCAATATTACTACAGATTTACCTTCCAGTTTCTTATTCCACTCTAACGCAACACCAAGTATTCTGTGATCGGGATTATCTTCTTTAAATATTTCTCGTATCTCACTGTTTAAACCGCGCGAAATAGCTATTCTTAATTTACCCCTTCCTTTTCCCATCGATATTCCGCCGTTGAACAGGGCATCTCCTGTCATTGTATCCAGCGTGCGGGCAAATTCTCGTGCATTGAGGTTTATAACCTGGCTTCCTCTCTTAAATGAATCCAGTTCTTCAATTACAGTTAACGGAATAATTACATCATTTTCCTGGAATTGATCGATGCTTGAAGCATCATGTAGGATTACATTAGTATCAAGGATAAAGGTTTTGGGTGTTTTGCTTTGTGGTTTTTTACGGGAAGCTTTGGTCTTCATTAATTTCCGTTAAATGTATAGAGTAAAATTAATAAATTTTTTATCGATTACAAGTCCGCTAACAAATAAAGATGTTTAAAATCATTAATTATTTTTTATTCACCTGTTATAAGTTTAAACCCGGTACCATGAATATTAACAATCTGAATGGACTTATCAAGTTTCAAAGACCTTCTTAGATTAACTATATAAACCTCCATACTTCGTGCTGTTAAATAATTATCAGGAAAAAAGAAAAGAAAACTGACGACAAAGAATTTATGAAAAAAGATATTCTTACCAGATAGGCGTAGGAAGACTTTAATATTTAAAATGTTTTATATGTTCACCTTTTTTACCAATTTCAGTCATAGCTTCAATTCCAAGGTCTAGATGAAGTTCAGAAAATTTGTTTGTAACAATCTTATCAGACTCTTCTGATTTGACACCCTCAGGAATTAATGGCATATCGGAGACAAGTAGCAAAGCTCCTCGCGGAATTTCATTCACAAGTCCTACTATAAAGATAGTAGCGGTTTCCATATCTATGCCGATAGTATATAATTTCCTAAGGTATTTTTTGAATCTTTCATCCCATTCCCAAACTCTTCTGTTGGTTGTGTAGATAACACCGGTACGATATTCAAGTTTTCTCTTTACAATTTTTTCCGAAACGAATTTGTGCAATTTAAATGACGGCAAAGCCGGAACTTCTTTCGGAAGGTAATCGTCAGTTGTTCCTTCACCCCTGATAGCAGCGGTTGGCAAAATAAAGTGTCCTATCTCAGTTGAACGCTTCAGGCCACCACATTTTCCAAGAAATAAAACTCCTTTGGGTTTTTTCGCCACCAATAAATCCATAATTGTTGCAGCATTGGCAGAACCTATACCAAAATTTACTATTGTCAGTCCGCTGCTGTTGGTTGCTGTCTGCATTGGCTTGCCAATTCCTTTAATTTCACAATTAAACTTTTCAGCAAATTTGTCAACGTAATTGTGAAAATTTGTAAGCAGCAGATAGTCACCGAATTCATCAAGTTTTGTCCCCGTATATCTTGGCAGCCAGTTTTTTGCCAGATCAAGCTTAGATTTGAATCCTGCTTTCTTAGTTGTCATTGAATTTCCTTAAAATTGTATTATAATTTAGTGTTTTCTGTTTTCAATTAAAATATTCTTTCCTTTTAACAGTTTAAAAAAAATGAGGCGATAAGATAATTTTTGCTATATTTAAAGACTATAACCTTATTAATTTGACGACGATAACTTGAAACCATTTATACTAAAATTTCACCTATTACTATTACTGACAATTCTTTTGTCTGCTTTTGCTACAGCACAAATTAAAGATCCAAAGCTAATAGCTGTTTCCGGTTCTTATTTCGATTTTAATAAAAAAGTAAACACGGCTATTGAAGCAAGATTTGAATACCGCCACGACAAAGGCTGGTGGAAAATAAGGCCATTTGCAGGCGCAATGATAACTTCTCACGGAACTATGTATGTATTTGCGGGAGGACTGGTTAATTTTTTTATTGATGAGCATTTTGTAATAACCCCGAGTTTTGCTCCCGGACTTTATCACAAAGGTAACGGAAAAGATCTTTACTACCCTCTTGAATTCAGATCGCAAATAGAAATAGCTTACAGGTTTTTAAACGGAAGCAGGATCGGAGTGAGTTTCGGACATATTTCAAATGCCAGCCTGGGACCACCAAATCCGGGTGTTGAATATCTTGCAGGCACAATCGCCTTCCCGGTTTTATTTTAGTTATTTGCTTATTTTCTTTCCGGTATCATCAGCTTAGCGATTAACCCCGTCCATCCTGTCTGGTGTGATGCACCGAGTCCAGTACCGTTATCCCCGTGAAAATATTCGTGGAATAAAATGTAATTTTTGAAGTGTTTGTCTTTATTAAACTTTTCAATATTCCCGTTGATCGGCCTGTTTCCCTGATCATCAGGCAAGAAAATTTTTAATAATTTCTCAGAAAGTTTATCAGAAATTTCCCTTAAAGTTAAAAAATTTCCCGTTCCAGTTGGATGTTCAACTTTAAAATCATCTCCATAATAATGATGAAATCTTTGAAGTGATTCAATCAACATAAAGTTTACCGGGAACCAAACCGGGCCGCGCCAGTTTGAATTTCCGCCGAACATAGCGGAATCCGATTCCCCGGGAACATAACCTACCTTAAAGATTTCTCCATTATTTTTAAAAATATAAGGCTCCGCAAGATGGTATCTGGATAATGCACGGACACCAAATTCGGAAAGGAATTCCTGTTCATCCAACATTCTACGAAGAAGGCATTTCATCCTGTGTCCCCTTAAAAGTGAAAGCAATCTTCGTTCGCCTTTCCCTTTGATCTCCCAGTGGGAAACTACACCCGCAAGATCTTTCCTGTAATCCAGAAACCATTCGAGTCTTGCAGCAAAATCGGGACAGTTTTTCATCACTTCCGGTTCGAGAACTTCGACAGCAAATAATGGGATCAAACCTACTATAGAACGGACTTTTAGTTTCTGATGCTTTCCATCCGAAGTGTGAAGAACATCATAATAAAATTCATCTTCTTCGTCCCACATATCTATTTTTTCTTCGCCAATGTTGAACATCGCTCCTGCTATGTAAAGGAAATGTTCGAAAAATTTTGTCGCTAAATCCTGGTATATTTTATTTTCTTTTGATAGTTCGAGAGAAATTCTCATCATATTCAAACAGTACATTGCCATCCACGCTGTTCCGTCAGCCTGCTCTATTTTTGCACCTGATATTTGGTTATTCCTGTCGAAGACACCGATGTTATCGAGCCCTAAAAATCCGCCCTGGAAAATATTTTTATTTTCGGTATCTTTCCTATTCACCCACCATGTAAAGTTCAAAAGCAGTTTGTGAAAAACTGATTCAAGAAATTTTATATCACCTTTGCCGTTCCTGTTTTTCTCATCAATTTTATAAACTCTCCATGCTGCATATGCATGTACAGGAGGATTCACCGCACTGAAATTCCACTCATATGCAGGCAATTGGCCGTTCGGATGCATATACCATTCACGTGTTAAATGAATGAGCTGATGTTTTGCAAATTCCGCATCGATAAGTGAAAGTGTTACGCAGTGAAAACTGAGGTCCCACGAAGCATACCACGGATACTCCCATTTATCAGGCATCGAAATCACATCAAAATTGTTGAGATGTACCCATCCTGAGTTTGTCCCCGTTTTCCTTTCAGGCGGAGGAGTAGGTTGAGCAGGATCACCATTTAGCCATTGTGCAATATCAAAATAATAAAACTGTTTGTTCCACAATATTCCTGCAAAAGCCTGCCTCTGGATATTTTTTAATTCTTCCTTTTTAATTCTCTTTTGAAAGCTGGAATAAAATTCATCTGTTTCTTTTAACTTTTCATTAAATATTTTATCGAAATTATCAAAGGCTTTTTTTTCAGAATTTTTAGCGAGCCTGAGTTTAATTGTTTCAGATTTCCCAGCATTAATTTTTAATTTATAATTTAACCCGGCTTTTGTCCCTTGTCTATTATTTACTGCATCCTCATTCTTATTGATTATAAATTCGTTTATACCGTCTTTACAGAATTCGGTTTTGTTTTCGACATTAAATAATTTTTTATAGTTGGTATCATTTTCACAAAAAATTACCTCAGGGTTTCCCTCATAATATAAATTCAGTCTATCCAAGGTTTTATGTTCAATTTTGATGAAACTGTTTTTTGACTTTTTTAAGATCGGATTGTAGTCATTGTATCCCCATGCCCATGTATTCCTGAACCAAAGTTGCGGAATAAAATTTAATTCCGTGTCTTTATCCGAACGATTGAAAATTTCAGCCTTGATTAAAATATCCTCAGCATCTGCCTTTGCGTATTCTATAAAAATATCAAAGTATTTACCCTCGTCAAATATTCCTGTATCGATTAATTCAAATTCAGGTTTTTTCCTGCTTCGTTTTGCGTTTTCATCAATTAACTTTTTATAAGGGAATTCTGACTGAGGATACTTATAAAGCATCTTCATATATGAATGTGTTGGGAGGTTCTCGAGGTAGTAATAATATTCTTTTACATCTTCTCCGTGATTACCTTCTGGGTTGGTAAGACCAAAGTACCTTTCTTTAATAAATGGATCTTTACCGTTCCAGAACGAAAAAGCAAAACATAAAATCTGTTGTTCATCGCAAATTCCGCCTATCCCATCTTCGCCCCACCTATATGTTCTGCTGCGTGCGTCGTCATAAGTAAAATAATTCCAGGCATCACCGTTTGGACTGTAATCTTCACGGACAGTTCCCCATTCCCTGTCTGATAAATAAGGCCCCCATTTTCTCCAGTTCTTCTTTTTATTGTTAATTTCCCCAAGTCTTTGCTCTTCCTTTGACATATAGGCTCCGCTATGAATTAACTTTAATCATTTCCTCCACTACACTATCCAATTGTTTCAAATCATTAACAATCCATTTTTCTTCAAGCAGGTTACTCTCTATTACTATATCACGCGTATAATCATTTGTGGCTGCAACGCAATTCATTCCTGCGGTAACTGCAGCTTTTATTCCTGTTACAGAATCTTCAATTACAATACATTCACCTGGGATTACATTTAATTTTGATAAAACCAGGTTATAAATTTCGGGATCAGGTTTACTTTTTTTAATCAGGTCTCTTGTGGCAATAAAATCAAAAAGATCTTTTAGGCCTAACGTATCAAGTACTTTTGAAGCTTCATCAATGTGAGAAGTAGTAGCAAGTGCAGTTTTATAATCTTGTGATTTTACTTTTTGAAGTAGCCTTGAACTGTAAGGACATTCAACTTTTTTTACTATTCTCGGAATTTTTAGAGATTCATAATAATAATCGAGTCTTATATTAACAAATGCTTCCCATGGTTCATCGCTACCACTTTCTTCAGCCAGGTTTACTGATTCTTCCTGAAGACTGAACTTTTCTATTAAAGATTTTGCAACTTCTTCGCGCGATCGTCCAACGAGTTCTTTGTAGGCATTAACTACATCGTGTTCTTTAATTTTTCCCGGTTTTATTTTCGTGACCGCCTTCGCGTACGAATGTGCTTTTAGGATTTCTGTCTGCACAAGTGTACCGTCAAGGTCAAAGATAAATGCTTTTATCATTGGAGAGCTTTTGTTAAAGTTTCCAGATTTTTATCGATCTCTTTACCGAGATTAAACCTGATTACTCTGCGTTTATTATCCATCAAGGCCTGCCTGTCACCAAGAGCCTGTGCATTTTTTAATGTTCCAAATGAAATTGATGATTTGTCTTCACCTGCATTATCGGGTATCGGAATATCCTCAGACATTTCAGAAACAAACTGGATAAAAAGTCCATGCCCTGCATCTCCTTTATGTAACTGTCCCGTTGAATGAAGAAATCTTGGTCCGTAACCTACAGTTGTTGCAACTTTATATTTTTTCTGAATTGCCGTTCTGAATTCCTGCAAAGCTTTTGTCGTATTCTCTCCCGGTTTTATGTATGCCTGAATTGCAACATAACTCCTTCCATTAAAATCATCAGTTCCTGCGTCAAAACTTCTGAGAAAACCTGTTAAAGCATCATCTAATTTATTTGCTTTCACATCGCCATAAATTGAAATACCTTTTTCTTCAAGTGCAGGTTTTAATTCCGGCAGGCTTCCTTTTTCCTGGTATTCTTTAACCATTTTCTTTGCAAGAATTTTTGCAGATTCTACGTTTGGTTGATCAAATGGTTGAATTCCAATAACTTTTCCCGCAACTGCAATTGCAAATTCCCACCTGAAATATTCTGAACCAAGATCATACAGATCATCCCAGATAATTTCTACCACAGGATGGCCGGCATCAGAAAGTAGATTTACCTTCTCAGAATAGGTACCATCATCTTTGAGATGTATATAGATAAACACCCTATCCTTAGAATAAAATTCCGGAGCCTGGGGTGATTCACCATCGACAGGTAAAATACCCTTGCCATTTTTTCCAGTGCTCTCAGCAATAAGCTGTTCAACCCATGCACCGAAATACGAAATTTTTCCAGGTGTTATAAAAGTTACCTTGTCAATTCCTTCATTTGCAAGTTCACCTAAAATTGTACCAAGGTATGCCCCTGAATTTTCTGTTGATTTATCTGATTTACTTTCTTCAACAATTTTATTAGCCCTATCAATAATTTTATTAAGATCTACTCCTGCTAAAGCAGCCGGAACCATTCCAAAAAATGAGAGTGCCGAGTATCTTCCGCCAATGTTCGGATCATTCCTGAAAATTTTCCTGAAATTTAGTTTTTCAGCTGTATCAATCAGTCCACTTTTAGGATCTGTAATAGCAATAAAATGATTACCTGCATTTTCTTTACCAACTTTATTTACTGTTGAATTATAGAAATGCTTCATATAAGAAAAAGTTTCAACAGTACTTCCGGATTTTGTTGATACTATAAAAAGAGTTTTTGCGGGATCGAGCATTTTATCATAAGCTAAAACAGCGCCCGGATCAGTGCTGTCCAGAATGTGTAAATCGAGATATCCTTTTTTTATACCGAACATTTTGCTGAAAACTTCGGGTGCCATACTTGATCCGCCCATCCCAAGTACAATTGCTGAAGTGAAACCTTCGCCCTGTACCTGGTCAACAAATTCATTTATTTCTTTAAGTGCCGCACCAGTTACTTCCGGACTGTGAAGCCAGCCGAGACGGTTTACTATTTCGTCCGGTTTATCTTTCCATACTGTAAAATCATTTCTCCAGATTCTTTCACTTATTTTTTCGTCATATATTTTTTCAAAAGTTTCGTTTATTTTATTTGAGTATCGTTCTGCTTTAACTTTCACAATAAAATTTGCATCATTCATTTACATCTTCTCCATTTTAAATTTATTTAGATTTTCATAATAATTTTGCAGCTTTTTCATCAATATACCATTCATAAATTCCATCTTCCGGAAAAGCATAGGCCGCCGGATATTTTTCATATCCTTTTTTCTTTTCAAGAATATTTTTTACTATCTCCGCTTTTTCATTACCGGTAATCATAAATATCACTCTTTTACTATTCTTAATTACTTTCCCTGTTAATGTAATTCTTTTCTGACCAGTCGATGGATGCTCAGCAACGGCGCATACTTTATCCGAATTGAATAGTTCTAATTTATTAGGAAATATGGAGGCTGTATGTCCGTCAGTTCCCATTCCAAGAATTATAATATCAAATTCCGGTAATCCGTTACTAATGGTTAAAATATTTTCATCAATTTCCCGCGCATACCTGTCTGCTTCTCTTTCCGGCTGGTTTTCACCAACTATTCTGTGAATATTTCTTTCAGGAATTTCAATTTTGTCCAGCAAATATTTTTTTGTCATTCCGTAATTGCTCTCTTCATCTGTGGGCAGGACACATCTTTCGTCTCCCCAGAAAAAATTTATTTTTTCCCAGTCAATTTTTTCAGCATACTCTTCACTTAATACATTAAACAAAATTTTTGGTGTACTTCCGCCCGATAAAACAATATTAACATTTGATCTGTCAACCGGCCGTTCGTACATTATATTTTTTAACTCGGCGGCAAATGCTTCAGACAATTCTATCGGTGTTTTATATTTTTTTACTGTTGGTTTCATTCAATCCAAAATTTAGAATTCATAATTTATAACTCACAAAACAGTCCGTCATTAGATAAATTCTTGCACGGGTATCTCCAGGTTATTCCCGGCTCATCAATCAAAGTGTCAGCGTGTTCAGGACCCCATGTCCCTGCCGGATAACCGTAAATTTTTATTTTTTCATTCTCACTCCACGCATCAAGTATTGGCTGTACAAACTGCCAGCAGGCTTCCACTGCATCCGCGCGCGCAAACAAAGTTGAATCGCCTATCATGCAATCGTGAAGAAGTCTTTCATATGCCGGCGGTAATGGTTCTTCTTTTAAATCTGAATAATGAAAATCCATATTTACAGTTTGAATTTTATAACCTGCGCCGGGTGTTTTCATTCCAATTTTAAATAAGATGCCTTCATCAGGTTGTATCCTGATCACAAGCTGGTTGCAGGAATCATTCACCGTTTCTCCTCTTCCAAATAACTGGTGTGGAGTAGGTTTAAAGTGTATTACTACTTCTGTAACCCTTGTAGGTAATCTCTTACCCGTGCGAATATAAAACGGAACGCCTCCCCAACGCCAATTGTCTATAAAAAGTTTCATTGCCACAAAAGTCTCTGTGCGCGAATCTTTTTTTACGCCTTTTTCTTCCCGGTAACCCGGAACTTTTTCACCTTTAATTGTAGACTTACCATACTGCCCCATGATCACATTTTTTTCGACATCTTCTGGTTTCATAGGGCGGAGTGATTGAAAAACTTTCAATGTTTCATCTCTTATTGCGTTTGACTCAAATGAAGCCGGAGGCTCCATCGCAATTACACCTGTTAGCTGTAAAAGATGATTTTGTATCATATCGCGCAACGCGCCTGAATCATCGTAGTAACCACCTCGATTTTCAACACCGATATTTTCAGAAGATGTTACCTCAACATGGTGGATATAATTTCTGTTCCAGAGAGGTTCAAAAATTCCGTTAGAAAACCTAGTTACAAGAATATTTTGTACTGTTTCTTTTCCCAGGTAGTGGTCTATCCTGTAAATCTGATTTTCTTCATAATGCTTTAAAAGTTTAGCATTAAGTTCTTTCGCAGTTTTAAGATCATAACCGAAAGGTTTTTCAATGATAATTTTTTTCCAGCCTTTACCATCAGATTGATCATTCATTCCGTGCTTTGCCAGATCAATAGGAATTATGCCGTACAAACTTGGTGGAGTGGCCAGGTAAAAAATAACATTTCCGGCGGTATTTAGTTTTTTTTCGAGGTCCTCAAGCTTTTTCTTTAAGCCGGAATAATCACTGTCATTTTTAAAGTCCATTACACAGAAAAAAAGTGAACTAATAAAATCATGCACAAGATTTTTTTGCCTTTCCTGATCCTCTGAATATTGTTCCAGCGCGTCCCGCATCTTATTTCTGAATTCTTTGTCCGAAGTTTTAGTCCTGCCTGTTCCAATGATTGCAAAATCTTCCGGAAGCATATTCTGTTTTTTTAATTCAAAAAGAGCAGGGATTAATTTTCTTTTTGTTAAATCTCCCAGTGCACCAAAAATTACAAGTATATGTTTCTCAGGTTTACTCATCCAATCTCCGTTTATTTATCAGCTAATAGCTAAATTTTTTATTCTTCTTTCTTTACTGCATGTCCGCCAAACTGGTTCCTTAATGCAGCAAGCATTTTCATTGCGAATGATTCATCCTCTCTTGATCTGAACCTGTTAAATAACGAAGCAGTTATTACATGAGCCGGTACATCGAATTCCATCGCTGCATCTACCGTCCATCTTCCTTCACCGCTATCATCTACATAATCTTTAATTTTTGAAAGTTTGGGATCATCTTTAAGTGCAAGGCCCGCAAGCTCAAGTAGCCAGGAACGAATTACACTTCCATATCTCCAAACTTCTGAAACTGCCTTCAAATCAATATCGAAAGGAGATTTCTCCATTATTTCAAATCCCTCGGCATAAGACTGCATCATTCCATATTCAATTCCGTTGTGAACCATTTTTACAAAATGCCCTGAACCGGATCTTCCGCAATACTGATAACCTTTTTCAGGAGCCAGTGTTTTAAATATCGGTTCGCAGTATTCGCACGCAGATTTTTCACCACCGTACATTAAGCAGTAACCTTCTTTTAACCCCCAAACTCCTCCGCTTGTTCCGCAATCTATATAAGAAACTTTTTTCTCAGAAGTTTTCTTTCCTCTTTCCATACTTGTTTTATAGAAAGAATTTCCCCCGTCAATAATAATGTCATCTTTTTTCATCAATGAAAGAAGAGCATCAATATTTTGATCGACAGGATCGCCTGAAGGTACCATCAACCACACTACTTTTCTTTCCGGCAATTTGCCCACAAGATCTTTTACAGAATCCGAGCCAACAGCACCGTTTTTTATAGCCTCATCAATTTCCTTTTGTGTTAAATTATAAACCACAACTTCGTGTCCATCATTCATTAGCCTCTGCACCATATTGCCGCCCATTTTTCCGAGCCCTATAAATCCAATTTTCATAATATCCTCTTTCTTTAAGTTTCAATAATCTTTTCTGATTTTCTATAATATATAACATTTAAGTCTGCTTAAAGTTCAAAAATTTTTCTCTATCTTATTATAAACAAAATAAATAAGGAAGAATTTATTACTTTATTAAAAAATAAAAATTATTCACTACTTCTTTTATCGCAGAGTTTACAGTAAAAGAATATGACTTTCTGGTCATTATAGCCACAAAAACCCTTCGAAAATTTGCAATTTTGACATATTTTCTTATTTTAAGGAGATAATCACTGTTATTCAAAATCTTCTAAAAATTGATTCACCCCCAACAGTTTAGGAGAAAAATCGAAATCTCTTCAAAAATTATCCGGCATTTGACGTAATGTCTTCAAATAATTTTAGTTACCATAAATTTTTTAATTGTTTCAGAGTAGGAGAATAGTGATTTTTTATCAATTTTAAGATATAAATGGAGAAGAAATGTTAACGATAAACAAGATAGTAAACGAAGCAGAACTTGAAAAAGAATTATCCAGTGAAAAATTTGTAGATTTTCTTTACACTCACCTGGACCAATTCGGCGATTCAAAATCCGCAATTTCAAAATGTATCGACTTCGCATTCGGTAAAAATGGAGGTCTCGGCGGATTCCTTTTAACAGCATACTGGGATGGCGAGCTCTGTGGAGAATTAATAATGAACAAAACCGGGATGTCCGAATTTATTCCCGAAAATATTCTTGTATATATTGCAGTTGACAGCAAGTTCAGAAATAAGGGAATTGGAAAACAAGTAGCAGAAAGAGGGATTAAAGAAGCCGAAGGAGATGTGAAGCTGCACGTTGAGTATGAAAACCCGGCCAAAAGGTTATACGAAAGAATCGGCTTTACAACAAAATATGCAGAGATGAGATATAATAAGGGGAAATAAAAATGGCAACCTTAACTATTGATACGGGAAGGATTATTGAGAACATACAAAAGCTCAATAATTATCTTTCACAAAATAATATTCAATGGTCGCTGGTAACAAAAATGCTTTGTGGACACAAAGAATCTCTTGAGAAAATTCTTCCCGATATTTCTCTCAAGCAGCTACATTCTGTTGGTGATTCAAGAATCTCAAACCTGCGGATAATTAAAGAGATTAAGCCAGACCTTGTGACTATGTACATAAAACCACCTGCACTTAACCAGGTAAAAAATGTAATTAAATATGCGGATGTATCTCTTAATTCATCGTTCAGTACAATTGAAGCACTCGATAAAGAAGCTGAGAAACAGGGAAAGAAACACAGAATAGTTGTAATGATTGAAATGGGGGAACTTCGTGAAGGAGTTGTAAGGGATGAGGTTTTGAATTTTTATGAAAAGATTTTCGAGCTTAATAATATTGAAACAATTGGAATAGGAACGAACCTGGGATGTATGTACGGAGTTGAACCTACTTATGATAAGTTAATTCAGCTTAGTTTATACACTCATTTAATTGAGGCAAGGTTCAATAAAAAACTAGAATTAGTCTCAGGCGGCACTTCTATTACTCTTCCCCTACTTTCAAAAGGTAAAATTCCAAAAGGTATAAATCATTTTAGAATAGGTGAAGCTGCACTGCTGGGAGTATCACCTTTGAATAATAAAAAATTCAGAAACCTCTCAACTTCAACAATTGAATTTAGGGCTGAAATTCTTGAACTGAATAAAAAAGAGCTAAAACCTGACGGAGTTATAGGCGAGGGAAATGTAGGACATACTTCCGAATTAGAATTTGAGAAAGGAGTCAGTGAATCTTACAGAGGAATAGTTGATTTCGGACAGCTAGATGTTGATGTCAATGATCTTCGTCCGAAAGATCAAAAATTGCAATTAGTAGGGACAACATCTGATATGACGGTATACGACCTTGGGAAAGAAAAGGGCAAATATAAAGTCGGTGGACAAATTCATTTTATGCCTAATTATACGTCCATCGCACGCCTGATGAATTCACGATATATGTCGAAGAAAACAATTTAGATTATTTATAAACAAAAATAATAGATTAAATGCATATTGTAGATCTTGTAGAATTTTTCGTTTATATGGCCGTTATGCTTGGTATCGGCTTTTTCTTTTAAAAAAGAATAAAGACGCCGAAGATTATTTTGTCGGTGGAAGAAGCATGGGAAGCCTGCACGTAGGTATGTCCGTAGTTGCAACGGATGTCGGTGGAGGTTTTTCAATTGGTCTGGGCGGACTCGGATTTGTAATGGGACTATCTGGTTCGTGGATGCTTTTTACCGGGCTTATCGGTGCCTGGGTCAGTGCAGTATTTTTAATCCCGCGTGTCAGCAGGATGAAAAACTTCAAAGAGTTGTATACCTTCCCACAGATTTTTGAACATTTCTATAATAATAAAGTTGCTCTTATAGCCGGTATTATTTCTGCTATCGGTTATATCGGGTTTACGAGTTCACAAATTCTCGCCGGTGCAAAACTGGCTTCCGCTTCTTTTGTGGATCTGGATATGGAAACAGCTTTATTAATAATGGGGATTATAGTAATTGTCTATACTTCTCTCGGTGGAATAAAAGCTGTAATTTATACTGATACTGTCCAATGGATTGTGCTGATGGCGGGACTGATTTTCATCGGAATCCCCCTCGGATATTCTGCAATAGGTGGGTTCAGCGCTTTACAGCAGGAGGTATCAAAGGACCTATTATCTTTTTCAAATGTAAGCTGGCAAACTCTTGTAAACTGGGGAGTAACAATTATCCCGATCTGGTTTGTTGGTATGACTCTTTACCAGAGAATTTATGCCTGTCGCGATGAAAAAACCGCGAAGAAAGCATGGTTCATTGCCGGACTTTTTGAATGGCCAGTTATGGCAATGATGGGTGTTCTACTTGGATTATTTAGCAGGGTTGCTGCTGATCAGGGGATGTTTGCTTACCTTGGCTTCCCAACTATTGCTGGTCTCGATCCGGAAAAGGGGCTACCCCTTTTATTGAGAACAGTTATGCCAATCGGATTAATGGGATTGATGATGTCAGCATATTTTTCCGCAATTATGTCAACCGCTGATAGTTGTCTTATGGCCGCATCCGGGAATGTGGCAACGGATATTCTTGACAGGTTTTTTTCCATTAGCTCTAATCAAAAAAGATTTTTAAAAATATCACAGTGGCTTACATTAGTTCTCGGGCTGTTCTCATTGTGGCTTGCAAGTAGTATGCAGAATGTACTTCAGCTTATGCTTTATTCCTATGCTTTTATGGTCTCGGGCCTTTTTGTTCCGGTGATAGGTGCATTTTTCTGGAAACGAAGCAGTTCAATTGCAGCAATGTGGGCAATGTTGATCGGAGGCGGAACAACAATTACTTTAATTCTTATTAATATAAAACTTCCGTTGGGCCTCGATCCGAATATTTTTGGAATTACTGGTTCTGCATTGACTTTTATCCTTTTAACCTACTTATTTCCAAATAAAGAATATCTTAAAACTGTAGGAACTGCTGAGAGAAAATAATATATGAAAAATGCTATTTCTGTTCCTTTAGATGACCTGATAAAACTAAGAAAAGAAATTCACAAAAATCCCGAACTATCCGGCAGTGAGAAAAATACTGCAAAAAGGATAACGGCCTTCGCAAAGAAATACAGCCCTGATAAAATTATTTCAAATATTGGCGGAACTGGACTGGCAATAATTTTTAAAGGAAAGAAAAAGGGGCCCACCGTTCTTATCCGGTGTGAACTTGATGCACTTCCTATTTCAGAGATTAATAAATTCAGATATAAATCTGTTAATGAGAATATCGCTCATAAATGCGGGCACGATGGGCATATGACAATCGTTTCCGGGCTGATTCCCCTCCTTTCAAAAAATAAAATTAGCAAAGGAAGAGTTATTCTTCTTTATCAATCTGCTGAAGAAACCGGTGAAGGCGCTGAATGGATATTAGAAGATAAAAAATTCAGGCTAATTAAGCCCGATTTTGTTTTTGCTTTACATAATCTTCCTGGCTATGAAAAGGGAAAAATTCTGGTCCGTGAAAAAGAATTTGCAGCTGCTTCAAAGGGAATGATAATAAAACTAAAAGGAAAAACTTCCCATGCCGCTGAACCTGAAAGAGGGATAAATCCTGCGTTGGCCGTTTCAGAAATTATATCCGGATTGAATTCCCTTCCTGAAAACATTAAGTCTGTAAAAGATTTTTCCCTTGTTACAATTATTCATACAAAAATTGGTAAGCGAGCTTTTGGCACTTCACCCGGTTATGCAGAAGTTATGGCAACGCTAAGATCATTTAAGAATCAGGATATGAGTTTGCTTACACAAGGAGCAGTGGATACAGTAAAGAAAATTTCAAAAAAATACAGATTAAAAACCCAGATAAGTTTTACCGAAGAATTTCCCGCAACAGTAAATGATAGAGACTGTGTCCAGCTCGTGAAAGAATCAGCAAAAAAGAACAAGCTAAAAGTTCAGAAAATCAGGACTCCTTTCCGCTGGTCAGAGGATTTTGGACATTTTACAAATCATTTTAAAGGTGCGTTATTCGGTCTTGGGTCGGGTAAAAAACAACCTGCACTTCACAACCCGGATTTTGATTTCCCGGATGAAATAATTGAACCGGGGGTAAAAGTTTTTTATTCATTGATAGAAAAAATTCTAACTTAAACTATGTTCAATTCATCAGTAATAGAAATAAGTAAATCAGCACTTCAGAAAAATCTTACTTTATTAAGGAAAATACTGGGCAAAAAAGTAATAATTTCTTCGGTTATTAAAGGCAATGCCTACGGGCACAATATAGAAGCCTTTGTTCCGATTGCAGAGGACTGCGGCCAGGAGCACTTTTCTGTTTATAGCGCAGATGAAGCCCTTAGAGTAAAAAGCATTTCAAGTAATGGCCCATCAATAATGATTATGGGCGCAATAGATAATGATGAAATAGAATGGGCGATTGAAAATGATATAGAATTTTTTGTCTTTGATTTTGACAGACTTGATGCGGCAATAAAGCATTCTAAAAAAATTAAGAAACCTGCTAAAGTTCATATTGAAGTTGAAACAGGTATGAACAGGACGGGCTTTGACCAAGACGAACTTGAACTGGTTTTGGAAAAACTTAAGCATAATTACGAAGCACTTTCTTTTGAGGGATTGTGTACTCACTATGCTGGTGCCGAAAGTATAGCGAATTATCTGAGAGTAAAAGATCAAATCAAAAATTTCAGTAAAACTTATAAATGGTTTCACGCTCAAGGGATTGTCCCGAAAATTTGTCACACTGCCTGTTCTGCTGCTGCCATACGCTACCCCAAAACAAGAATGAACATGGCCAGAATCGGGATAATGCAGTACGGTTTTTGGCCAAGTGATGAAACGCTAATAAATTTCCTGAGCAAAAAAGAGGATAAGACTGATCCACTTGATCGGGTTATTACCTGGAAAACAAAAGTAATGGACACAAAAGAAGTCAGTACCGGTGAATTTATAGGTTACGGAACAACCTATTTGGCTCACAAGAAATTAAAAATCGCCACTATACCTGTAGGGTACGCGCATGGATTCAGTCGTTCACTGAGCAACACAGGACGTGTTTTAATTCACGGTAAAAGAGTAGGCGTTGTAGGAATTGTAAATATGAACCTTATGACGGTTGATGTAACGGACATACCTGAGACTAAAAAAGGTGATGAAGTAGTATTAATTGGACACCAGGGCGACCTCTCACTTTCTGTTGCTTCATTCAGTGAACTTAGTAACCAGTTAAATTATGAATTGTTAACCCGGTTGCCTAACAACATCCCACGGGTTATTACTAATTGATTAATTTAAGCTGCGCTTTTGCCTATCTTTAAATACTAAATCTTATAATTTATAACCAAAATAATCAATCAGAGAACCGGAGATTGTCATTTATCATCTTGTTAGTTGCCGTATTCAAAATGACAAGGAAAGAAAATGAATAATAAAATTGAAGAGGCGAAAGCCATTTTAAAACAATATTACGGATATGATTCATTCCGTGAAAGCCAGCAAGAAGTTCTTGAAAGACTTTTAAATGATAAAGAACATTGTTTGTTACTAATGCCAACCGGTGGGGGAAAATCAATTTGCTACCAGGTGCCCTCTCAAATTTTTGAAGGAGGAACACTTGTAATCAGCCCCTTGATTGCTTTAATGCAGGACCAGGTTGATGCACTCCGCAAAAAAGGAATCGACGCAACCTTTATTAATTCCACAATTTCTAAAAAAGACCGTGAAAGCAGACTGAAGGATTTTGTATCGGGGAAATATAAACTACTTTATGTAACACCGGAAAGATTCAGGAAACCAGAATTCGTTGAAAAAATAAAATCTGCAAATATTTCCCTGTTTGCTGTTGATGAAGCTCATTGCGTTTCAGAATGGGGTCACGATTTTCGTCCTGATTATTCCCGACTGGGGGAATTCAGGGAAATGATTGGTTACCCGCTAACAATAGCGCTGACTGCGACGGCAACGCCGGAAGTACAAAAAGATATAATCGAAAAACTTCATCTTGATCCTGTAAATGTTAAAACATTTCATACGGGAATTCAAAGACCAAACCTGCGTCTTGAAGCTGCGGAAGTCTTTGATGAAAAGGAAAAATTCGAAGCAATAAAAAAGATACTTGATAAATATTCGGGTCCGGGAATCATTTATTTTTCTTTAATACAAACGCTGAACAAATTTTCTGAAAAACTTGGTGATAAAGGCTACAAGCACGGTGTTTATCATGGAAAATTAAATCCGCAGCAACGAAAGAAAATTCAACGAAAGTTTTTGGGTGGGGAAGAGAATTTAATCCTCGCGACAAACGCGTTTGGAATGGGCATTGACAAACCGGATATCCGCTTTATTCTTCACGCCGAAGTCCCCTCCTCCATTGAATCTTATTATCAGGAAATAGGCCGGGCAGGCAGAGACGGAAAAGGTTCTATTTGTCAGCTTATTTACAACCAGGAAGATCTTTACACACAGATGGAATTTATAAAATGGGCAAATCCCGACGCAGAATTTTATTCGAGGCTTTTTGATACTTTAAAAAGCGGACTGACCCAGGTTAATTCGTACGGTGTAGATTATCTGCGTGAACAACTTAGCTTTAAAAATAAATATGATTTCAGGGTTGAGACTGCTCTTGGCATGCTTGACAGGTACGGCGTGACCGAGGGTTCTATTGAGACAAAAGATCTGCAGGTAGTTTCGCAGATGCCCGACATTCTTGAAGACGATGAATATATGAAAGAAAAAATGATGAGCGATAATAAAAAACTTCTATCAGTCGTGCAGTATTTTAGAGGAGAAGAATGCAGGAGAGTTTATGTTTCCGAATACTTCGGATTTTTTGATGAAAAGCCTTGCGGCAACTGCGATAACTGTACAATTAACGGAATAGAATAAAATGTATAAAGATTTATTACGAATCGATGAATTCAACGAATTCATTAAAACAAATTCTGCCGCACTAATTTATTTTTCAACACCTGGCTGCAACGTCTGTAAAGTTCTAAAACCTAAAACTCTTAATTTTATAAATGAAAATTTTCCTTTGATTAAGCTGGCATATGTCGATTGTGAAAAGTCAAAAGAACTCGCAGCGCAAAACAGTATATTCACAGTTCCGGTTATTATAATTTATTTCGAAGGCAAAGAATTTGTTCGGAAAACCAGGAATTTTAATTTTTCCGATCTTTACGAAGAGGTCAATCGTGCTTATTCCCTTCTTTTTTCAGCTTGATATAGGCTTGTACCGGTAATTCGTCACATTTAGGTTTAACCAGAAAATTATTATTTCTATTTTTAAATAAAAATTACAATTAATAACCCGGGATAAAAATGAAAAGAACAATTTTATTATTTTCAGCCTTTTTAATTCTGATCGCGCTCTCAGGCTGCAAAATGGAAGACACAATACAATCCAACGGTAACGAGGTTAAGATGTTAAAGGACAAAATAGCACAATTTGCACCAACTGAAATGAAATACGATAAAAGTATCCTGAATGAAAGAGAACAAATGGTTGTTAAAAAATTATATGATGCATCACTGATGATGGATTCAATTTACCTTAACCAGGTTTATTCAAAGAACGATATTATAGCAGCAAAACTCAAAGGTTCAGATTCAGAAATTGACAAACTGAATCTACAGTATTTTAATATTATGGGCGGCCCTTTTGACAGGCTTCTGGATGACAAACCTTTTATCGGCACGGAGAAAAAGCCAGCAGGCGCGAATTATTACCCATCTGATATGACAAAGGAAGAATTTAATAACTGGATAAAAAATAATCCGGGTGAGGAAAAAAGTTTTACATCAACAGTTACGGTAATTAGAAAAAAAGAAGGCAAGCTAGTAGCAATTCCTTATAATGAATTTTATAAAAATTACCTTACAAAAGCTGCGGAATTGTTAAAAGAAGCTGCTGGATATGCAGACAATCCATCTTTAAAAAAATATTTAACTCTCCGTGCAAAAGCATTCCAATCAAACGATTACTTTGATTCTGATATGGCATGGATGGATTTGAAAGATAATAAGATTGAAGTAGTAATCGGTCCATACGAGGTTTACGAAGACGCCATGTTCAACTACAAAGCGGCATTTGAAAGTTTCCTCACCATTAAAGATCCGGTTGAGAGCAAGAAACTGAAAATATTTGCAAGCTATCTTAAAGATATAGAGAAACATTTGCCCCTGCCGGAAAAATATAAAAATACCAAGCGCGGGTCAGAGTCTCCAATCGTCGTGGCAAACGAAGTTTACGCCGGCGGTGAAGCGCATTACGGTGTACAAACTTTGGCATTTAATTTACCGAACGATGAAAGAGTACGAGAAGCAAAGGGTTCCAAGAAGGTAATGCTTAAAAATGTTCACGAAGCCAAGTTTGAAAAGCTGCTGAAACCAATAGCAGACATTGTGCTTGACAAAGATCAGTTAAAATATTTAACGTTTGAAGCGTTCTTCAGCCACACGCTGATGCACGAAATGTCTCACGGAGTGGGACCTGGTGTAATTACAATTAATGGGAAAAAGACTACAGTGCAGAAAGAATTAAAAGAAACTTACTCAACACTAGAGGAATGTAAAGCTGATATACTCGGGATGTACAACAACATCTTTATGATAAGTAAAAAGGTTTACCCTAAGAAATTTGAACAACAAACTTATGTAACATTCCTGGCAGGTATTTTCAGATCAATAAGATTTGGGATAAATGAAGCTCACGGTGGCGGCAATGCGATAATATATAATTATTTGCTTGAAAAAGGCGGATATCTATATGATGCAAAGACCAAAAAAGTCAGCGTAAATTTTGATAAAATTTATCCTGCATTGAAGGAGTTGGCAAACAAAGTTTTGATGATTCAGGCTACCGGCAATTATGATGACGCTAAAGCGTTCATAGAAAAATATGCAGTTATTTCACCTTCAATGGAAATCCTCAGGGAAGAACTGACAAAACTTCCTGTTGATATTAAACCTGTCTTTCAGATTGAAGAAGATATGAATAAATAAGCAATCAGAATTAATAAAAAAAGCTGCTGTAATAAATGCGGCAGCTTTTTATTTTTAGATACAGAGTATTAATCTTTTTTTGTATGGGGTTCTAATCTTTTAATAAATTCTTTTCCTCCAACAAAAAAGACTACAACCGTAACAAGCCCCAGTGTAACAATAATTGTCGAAAATCCTATTATAACAATCTGCTGTGCAATCTCAAGTTCTACAAGTGCCATAGCAGAAAAGAAAAGTAGTATAACCGCTTTTGTAAATTTCGCAATTAATGCAGATCTAGGAATTTGTTCGCGGGTAAGAGATTTCTGAATGGAATTTGCTGTCCAGGATGCAATCAGCCAGCCAAGCAGCATAATTACCAATGAAATTACAATTCTCGGCAGATAAAAGATTGCTCCTTCAAGCACTTTTGAAAAAATTACAAGCTTCCAGGCATTCAACGCATCATTAAAGAAGATTATAAAAATAATGAAGAAGAAGATATTACCGAGATAGTTATAGAAACCATAACGGATATCTGCTTTGGCAAATGCTTTTCCCCAACGAAATCCTGTAAGAAATTTTTCAAGTCTCAGTATAACTGCCAGCTGAATGATTACACGTTTAACGAACCAGCCAAGTAGCCAGCCGACCAAAACTAACAGAATTCCCGCAAACAGATTCGGCAAATAATTAATAATATTCTGGCCGGCTCCGCCGAATACTTCCTGTAATTTATCACCCATTACTCACCTTCCTTTTTTAGGGGTTTTAATAGTGTTGTCCAGAATGATGGTCTTTCTTCATATTCTTTTACCCAGATAACAGGGCATTTAACCTGTTCTGTAATTTCCTGCGCGAGTGATTTTTTAACCATCAGTTCCAGAAAATCTCCCGATCTTCCGCCCATTATTACAAGATCGGAACCTTTCGCACTTTTTACAATTCCGTGAAGTACATCTTTTTCAATGATTGAATTAACTTTTGCGTTAAGAGAATTTTCTTTAATTATTTCATCAATTTCACTCAGCCTTTTTTCTCTTTCATATTCTGTAGACTCCGGATCAAATACTATCAGAATTTCGAGCTCGGCATTGAAGAAATCCATAAATGCTGGCGCGATCTCAGTAGCCAGCCTTGTATGAGCGTCCATAGAAAACGGGATCAATATTTTCTTTACCTTTCCATCTTTTAAATCACCGTGAAGAATGGCAACTTCACTCGGTGCTTTCTGTAATACAGTATCGACAAGTGATGAAAATACTCGCTGGAAGAAATCCGGATTTTTTTGCCGTCCTGTAACTATGAAATTGCAATTTTCTTCAATTGCCGTATCAACAATCCCCTGCGAAATCCTATGTGAAACTTTAACCATCGCCCTGGTTTTAATACCGCTGCCGGCAGAATATTCCCCGGCCTTATCAAGTAGTTTTGTGTAATCACTCTGATCCCCGAGAGCAGAAACAAGTTTTTGTCCTTCACCAACTTCTATTACATTCAAGAAAATCATTTCACCATTATGTTTCTTTGCAATCGCCTGAGCTATATTTGTCAGGCTTTTTACGGTCTTCTTATTTGCCAGACAAACAAGTATGCTATATTCTTTTTTCTCAATCCTCTCAAGCGCTTTAACTTTTCTTATATGTTCAACTTCCCTGCTTGCGGCATAAGATTTATAAACTATCATACCTAAAGCAACCCATATAATAGTTATGATCCAGGCAGTGAGGCTGTATTCAAGCATATAAAAAGACAGGAAGAGGAGCATTGCAATTCCTACAATTGATACATAAGGGAAAAGCGGAGCATAAAACCCCCTGTCCAGATCAGGTCGTTTTTTACGTAGATTAATCATCGCCATGTTGACCTGGAGGAATAATAACAGGAACATAATATCTGCAGCACTGGCTACGTCTTCAATCGGCAAGGAAACAGCCATTCCTATTACTATTACAAGCGCGCCAACAATTCCCCATTGTGGGGTAAAATTTTTAGGATGCACCTTGCTAAAAAAAGTGGGAAAGTTTCTGTCACGTCCCATAGCAAAGGCGACTCGTGATGACGAGTAAATTGTTGCATTGAGTGCCGACATTGTTGAGATCAAACCGCCGACGAGAATCATAATTCCCCCGCCGATAAAAAATTGCTTGGCAACATTAACAAGCGCAATTTCTTTTTGTGCTGCGAGATAATCCCAGGGTGTCATATTTCCGGGATTAACTGATCCGATAGCGGTTACCGCGACCAGCAAATAAATAGGTACAACAATTATTAACGAAAGAAAAACAGCCCGCGGAATATTTTTTTTCGGATTTTTAATTTCTTCTGAACTCTGAGCAATAACTTCAAAACCCTGAAATGCGATGAAGGTTAACCCCATCGCTTTAAAAACTCCGCCCCAACCGTTCGGCATAAACGGACTGAAGGTTGTCATCCAGTCCCCTTTTCTTAAAATCAATTCTAAACCAAACCCTACAAAAATTAGTAAGATTACAATCTTGGCAATCGTAACAAGGTTACCGATCTTTCCTGTTTCGGAAGCTCCGCGGAAATTTATGTACCCGAATAAAAGTGCTGCTCCGGCTGCCAGTATTTTTTGTGGAGAGAAAAATCCCCAGTGAGGTATAATTACTCCAAACTCGCTAAATACGTGTTCAAAGTAGGCTCCAAATCCTAGTGCGTACAAACTACATGCAACAGCGTGTGCAAACCAACTCATCCATCCGGAGAGAAATCCGTTCCATTTCGGTAATCCTTCTTTTACCCAGAGATAACCACCCCCGGCATCGTGATAGCATGAACCAAGTTCCGCATATGACATTGCGGTAAAAAGCGCAACAATGCCATTTAGTAAAAATGTAATTAATAGTGCAGGACCTGCAACACCTGCGGCAATTCCAATCAAAACAAATATGCCGGCTCCAATCATTGCACCTACGCCAATAAGCGTAGCGTCCATTAAAGTCATCTCACGACTAAGACGGACTTCTGTGTCAAATTTTTTCATAAAAACCCGAATTTGTGGAAAGCCTGATTTTGTAACGGCAAAAATTTATGTTAATTCGCCCTTAAGCGCAATAAGAATCTTTTCCATCACTTTTATGGATTTTGCCTTCCTTTTTAAATTTGATTAAGCACCTATAAATACCGATTTTAGTCCTCTATATAATTGTGTTTTCGCGTTATTAGTTAATAAATATTTTTGTTTAAAAAATAAAAAGTAATAGTAAAGACGGAGGTTTTATTATGTCCAATGCATATTTCAAGGTACCACTTCCCATTAATGAACCGGTACTTTCCTACGCTCCCAACAGTCCTGAAAAGACTGAGATAAAGAAAAAATTAAAAGAGTTACAATCTAAAAAAATTGAGATTCCTCTGATAATAGGTGGAAAGGAAATTAAAACCGGTAATCTTGCAGAAATTACAGTGCCTCATAATCACAAAAAAGTTTTGGGCACTTACCACAAAGCAGGAACAAAAGAAGTTAACATGGCAATAAATGCCGCGCTGGAAGCACGAAAAAAATGGGCGGAAATGCCATGGGAACATCGTGCGGCAATCTTTCAAAAAGCTGCTGATCTTCTTGCCGGCTCATGGAGATCAACAATAAATGCTGCAACAATGCTTGGACAATCAAAAACTGTTTACCAGGCAGAAATTGATTCGGCCTGCGAGCTTATTGATTTCTATAGATTCAATACACATTACATGGCTCAACTGATGTCAGAACAACCTTACTCACCAAAAGGAATGTGGAACCGTTCAGAATACAGACCACTTGAAGGTTTTGTTTTTGCAGTAACCCCTTTCAACTTTACATCAATTGCTGGTAATTTGCCTACTGCTCCAGCAATGGTTGGTAACGTTGCTTTATGGAAACCAGCATCAAGCGCTGTTTACTCAGCATATTTCTTAATGAAATTATTTATGGAAGCAGGACTGCCGGCAGGAGTAATTAATTTTGTACCAGGTTCAGGCGCACAAGTTGGTGATCCGGTATTGAACAGCCCTGATCTGGCAGGAATCCACTTCACCGGTTCAACCGCTGTTTTCCAGGGAATGTGGAAAACAATTGGTGAAAACATTCATAAAGCAAAATACTATCCGCGCATCGTTGGTGAAACCGGCGGAAAGGATTTTATATTTGCACACAATACAGCCGATGTCAATGCACTTGCGATCGCAGCTTTAAGAGGCGCTTTCGAATACCAGGGACAGAAATGTTCGGCTGCTTCAAGAATGTATGTTCCAAAATCCATCTGGCCTGAATTTAAGAAAAAATACGTGGCTGAAGTTAAGAAAATAAAGATGGGTGACCCGGAAGATTTCACAAACTTTATGTCAGCAGTAATTGATAAGGCCGCTTTTAAAAGCATAACAGAATATATCGACTACGCCAAAAAATCTAAAGAGGCTGAATTTATTACGGGCGGAAAATACGACAGCACGAAAGGTTATTTTATTGAACCAACTACTATCGTGACAACCAACCCGAAATTCAAAACAATGGAAGAGGAAATTTTCGGACCTGTACTCACGATTTACGTTTATGATGATAATAAATTTGATGAAACTCTCGATCTGTGCGATACAACTTCTCCATACGCTTTGACAGGCGCAATATGGGCACAGGACAGGGAAGTTTTAGTTAAGATGTCAGACAAACTCAGAAACGCTGCCGGTAACTTCTATATTAATGACAAACCGACTGCAGCTGTTGTAGGCCAGCAGCCATTCGGCGGCGGCAGAGCTTCCGGAACAAATGATAAGGCAGGAAGCGCAATGAATATTCTGCGCTGGATGACAGCCAGATCGCTTAAAGAAACATTCGATCCTCCCAAAGACTGGAAATACCCGTTTATGGGAGCAAAATAAGTCAAATCAAGTACATTTTTAAAGACCAGCCTTGCTTTCGGGGCTGGTCTTTCCACTTTAAAATACATTTCTTTTTAACCCTAAAATAATCCTGTGTTTAGAATGAGAAATACTCTATTATTACGCATCAACATTTTAAAGATTTTATGAAAAATGCCATTTTAAGATTTTCGGCTTTGACTATAATAGTCATAATATTTTGTGCTGCAAAAATTACTTTTTCGCAAAACCGGGACGTTAAACAAATACCGGTAGTAATTTCCAACGATACACTTTTCTTTATTAGATCAAACATCGGGCCTTTCACAGCCGAACAAAGAGTTAATGAAATTGTGGGGAAAGTAAATTCTATTATTAAAAATGATGGAAATGCCGACTCTATTAAGGCTGAAGAATATTCAGGCTACACAAATATAATCCTTAACAATAAAATAATTCTATCAGTAACAGATGCTGATGCGGAACTGGCTGGAAGAAAAAGATCCGATCTAAGCAAAGAATTATTAACAATATTAAAAGAAAAAATAAACACTGAAGCAGAACATTATAGCAACAAATCATTAATTATTAATGGGGCGATTACTTTAGGACTTTTGATTTTACTGGGTTTAATTCTGTGGCTGCTTACAAAAATATTCCCGCGCGCTTATGCATTTATTGAAAGCCTGGAAGGTAAATTATTCCGATCAATAAAATTCAGAGATTTAGAGATTATCAGTGCAGAAAATATTTCCTCTTTTTTTATAATCCTGCTGAAGGGAATACGGCTATTTATTTCACTTCTTTTATTCTATGCTTTAATAGTTTATGTTTTTGGTTTATTCCCATGGACAAAAAATATAAACATAAGGCCTCTCCTTCGAGGTTCTATATTATCAATTGCATTGATCATTTCAACATATGTAATTCTTAAATCCGTCTACGCTTCTTTAAAAGCAATCAGTAATAAAAGCAGCAGCTGGAAAGGCTCGCTGATAAAATCCGTCAGGATTAAAAACCTGGAAGTTATTTCGGAAGAAAGAATTTTGGAACAGGTACGATTTGGATTGAGAATTTTAAAATTCGTATTAACCATTATTATTGCTTATTTCTTTTTCACACTTCTGTTTAGCTTTTTTGAGTTTTCAAATAACTGGGCAGCTACTTTAATAAATTACATAATCGATCCGCTTTTCAGTGTTGTAAATTCATTTATAAAATATTTACCGAGCCTGTTTACGATTATAGTTATAGTTTTTGTGACAAGGTATATTCTTAAATTCATTAAATTTATTTTCAATGAACTTGAACGGGGGACAATTAGTTTCCAGAGATTTCCACCTGAATGGTCCGATCCTACTTACAAAATTGTCAGGTTTTTATTTTTGGCATTTTCTGCAATTATAATTTTTCCATACCTGCCCGGTTCTGATTCCCCGGCTTTCCAGGGTGTTTCGGTATTTCTTGGAATCCTCTTTTCACTCGGTTCATCTTCTGCAATTGCAAATATGGTCTCCGGAGTTGTAATCACATACATGCGACCATTCAAAATTGGGGATCGTGTGAAAATTGCTGATACACTGGGCGATGTTATTGAAAAGACATTACTCGTTACGAGAATCAGAACAATTAAAAATGTAGATGTTTCAATTCCCAATGCTATGGTACTAGGAAGTCACATAATTAATTTTAGTTCTTCTGCAAAAGATAAAGGGTTAATTTTGCACACGACGGTTACTATCGGTTACGATGTGCAGTGGAAAAAGATACATGAACTTTTAAAAGCAGCAGCCAAAACAACTGAGAACATTCTGGAGAAACCCGAGCCATTTGTATTGCAAACCAGTCTTGACGATTCTTATGTAAGTTATGAATTAAACGCTATTACAGATAAGCCAGGAGCAATGGCAAATATTTACTCCGATCTTCATCAGAATATTCAGGATAAATTTAACGAGGCCGGAGTTGAAATAATGTCACCTCACTATTCAGCAGTTCGTGATGGTAATCAAACTGCTATTCCGGATGAATATTTGCCAAAAGGATATATCCCAAAACCCTTCAGGATTTTCCCATTTGGTGATTTTTTCGACAGGAAAGAAAACCCCGGAAAATAAGAGACAATTTTTTAAATTCTATGAAATAAATTGCTATTTTGGTAATGCATTTATTAAACTTACATATCTAAAATCAGCGGGAAACAAATGTTTAAAAAATTACTACCCAAAGAAGACAAATATTTCGACGATTTTAAGGAGATGATCACTCACATTCAGGATATGGCCGCCCTTACTCATCAGCTTTTTTCTGCTGATAAACCGGATAAAGACCTGCTGCTTAAATTAAGGACGCTCGAACGCAGGTGTGATGAAGTTTCTGCAAAAGTAATAAAAAGATTAAATAAAACATTTATTACACCGTTTGATCGTGAAGACATTCTTATCCTTACCCAAAAACTTGACGACATAGGCGATATGCTTCTAGCTGCTTCAATTAGAATTGATCTTTTTAATGTTACGGAAAAAATTAAGTATGCGGATGATCTTGCCGCAATTGTCCTTCAGCAGATAAAAGAGCTAGGAATTGCTCTGAACGACCTTAGAGTAAAACATACTAACGAATGTAAAGCAGTTGCGGTACTTGAAACAGAGGCAGACAAAGTTTATCACCAGGCAATGAAAGAATTATTTATTGAAGAAAAAGATCCGCTAAATGTTATAAGAAGAAAAGACATTCTTAGTATTCTGGAAGAGGCTTCAGATAAATCTCAAGCGGCAGCGAACGTAATTCTATCAATATTTATTAAAAACGCTTAACCTATTATGATATTTGCTCTTATTATTATTGGGATGGCACTCATCTTTGATTTCTATAACGGGATGAATGATGCCGCAAATTCAATTGCAACAATAGTTTCCACAAGAGTATTAACACCAGCCCAGGCCGTTTTATGGGCAGCATTTTTCAATTTTGCCGCAGCATTTATATTTGGTGTGAGCGTTGCAAACACAATTGGGAAAGGCATAGTCGACGTTTCTATTGTAAATAACACTGTGATATTTTCGGGACTTGTGGGAGCAATTATTTTGTCAGCAACTGCAACACATTTGGGTATGCCCATCAGTATTTCTCACGCAATTATTGGAGGATACGCAGGAGCGGGAATAGCAAAAGCAGGATTCACTGCCCTTGTTGCAAGCAGCTTTACAACAATTGTTCTATTTATTTTTCTTGCTCCGATTATGGGTTTTGTAATTGCATTAATTTTTTCCATCATAACAACATGGATAGTAAAAGATAAATCTCCCGGCAAGGTTGATAATTATTTCAGAAAATTGCAGCTTGTTTCATCTGCACTTTTTAGTTTAAGCCATGGCTCTAATGATGCACAAAAAACAATAGGAATTATTGCTGTTGTTTTATTTACAAACGGAATACTGGGTGATACTTTTTATGTACCAACCTGGGTCATATTTATGAGTTATACAGTAATTGCTCTCGGAACAGCAATTGGCGGATGGAAAGTAATTAAAACATTGGGAATGCGTGTTACAAAATTAACTCCATTTGGCGGGTTCAGCGCAGAAACTTCTGCAGGTATTACAATTTCAATTGCATCAATTTTTGGTATTCCAGTCAGTACAACTCACACAATTACAGGATCAATTATTGGCGTAGGTACTATGAAAAGTTTTTCAGCAGTCAGATGGGGAGTTGCAAGAAACATTTTATGGGCCTGGGTTTTAACAATACCCCTCTCCGGTATTTTTGCATTTCTTACTTATGAGCTATCTGTTTTTGCAATTGGATTTATAAAATAATTATAAATCTTTTCAGCTATCTAGTACCCAATAATCATAACAAAAATTTATTGCTCCGATAATATGGAGATATTTTCTTTAATTAATTCAAGCATTTCATTTTCAATTTCTTTCCCACGGTTTCTTCCATACCACAGATGAAGTTTTTCATAAAGTTCGGGCTTTACTATTCCCTGTGATTTCCATTCAGAAATTTGTTTTTGTGCCTCAGCAGGTCTCGGCCCCCATTTAAATAATTCATTACCATCAGTGTCAAAAACTACAAGCACAGGTATACTCTTCGTTCCGTTTGTCAGGTAAAGATCCATTATGTCAGGATTTTTATCACGAAGAATAATTCTGAAATTTATGTTTGGATTTTCTTCCGCAATTTTTGCAATGTAAGGAAGATTCTGTGCCGAATCACCACACCAGTTTTCCGTTATTACCATCCACAATTGTGGACTATCAATTTTTTGAATTTCAGCTTTTAATTCATCTGAGACTACATAATGTTTTTCGATCCTTCGGCTGCGCTGAATATTCATTTTTGTGTATTCAAAAATTTCTTTATCATCATTACCAAGTAAAGTTTCATTAGTATCATTTATTTGCTTTTCGGTCATTCCCATATATTCGTTATATGTTAAACCATTATGGGGGCGTTTTTCTTCAAAAAACTTGTGTGTCATCGTAACTCCTTAGATTGATTAGCATAATTCTAAATATTTATCAAAGTAATTTAACTATTATGTTGAAAAAGTATTTCTATTTGAGTAAATATCCTGTCGGTTAGATGACAATTATAACATTAGGATTCAGGAAATACATTATTTTGTAAATATTTATGCGCTTTATTTAAATAATTTAAGTTGTAAGTTAGTTTAGTTCACATAATAAAAATTATTTAACGGAATTTATGACAGAAACCAGGTATTTTACCCCGACTGAAGCTCGAAAAACGCTTCCACTGGTGAAAAAAATTGTAAATGATATACTGCAGGCATCTGCCGGAATACGGCTTATAGCAGAAGATCTGGACGGTAAAATTGAAGATGATCCCACTGTGAAAAAATTAATTGCTGATGTCAATAAATATATGCAGGAACTGGAAGAAATCGGTTGCTTTTATAAGGACTGGAATTTCAGTATTGGCCTGGTTGATTTCCCTGCACTTATTGATGAGAAAGAAGTTTTTCTATGCTGGAAAAGTGACGAAGATGATATAAAATATTATCATGGAATTGAGGAAGGATTTGCCGGAAGAAAAATTATTCCAGAAGAACATTTTTTAGAAAAAAATTGATCTCGTTTATTTTTGCAAAACAAAACCAACCGTATCTTTAAGCGTTTTATTTGAAATCCTGTCTTTAATATTAAAGACAGCTTTATAATTACCGGCAGGGTAATCTCCATCAATATTGAATTGTGCTTCAAGCTTCACGCTCTTAATTTCCTCTGAACCATTTTTATCACTCTCTTTAGTAAAAAGAGATCTAATAGTTTTATTATCAGGGGTAATTACATCTATAGTATAAAACACGCGGGCGAAATATTTACCGTCCTTTTCAGAAAGATCAAAACCGTGCAACTCAGTTAATGCCTGAACTTCCCATCCTTTTCCCATATCAAGAGCAAATGCATTTGATCCAGCCGTAGTTAGTTTTATTTCTTCCTTTTTTGAACACCCTGTAAAGAAGATGAATATTACGCCAAATAATAAAATTATTTTTTTCATACTAATTATATATATAATAAAAGGAATGATAAATATTTAACACCCCTGCGGGAACTGCTAAATCAGCAATTCTCCGCAAAGATGTTAATGGCAATTTAACTGTTTTTCTTCTGGAAATCCTGCATAAAATTAACAAGTGCTTCTACACCTTTTTTCGGAAAAGCATTATAAACAGACGCACGAATTCCGCCGACTGAACGATGGCCTTTCAATCCACTGAATCCTGCGGCTGTACTTTCTGCTACAAATTTTTTCTCTAATTCTTCATTTGCTAAATTAAAAGTTATATTCATAAGTGAGCGACTGTCTTTTTCTGCATGGCCCTTATAATAACCATTACTTGAATCTACACAATTATAAAGCAAACCTGCTTTCTCTTTGTTGAGATTGTACATTGCATCAAGTCCGCCCAATTCATTTAGCCATTTAGTAATCAAAGAAATAATATAAACACCGAAAACTGAAGGTGTATTATAAAGTGAACCTTTCTCAGTATGAGTTTTGTAATTTAACATGGTATGCAGAGAATCCTGACTTCTTTCAACCATATCTTTTCTGAGAATAACGACAGTTACACCGCTTGGTCCCATATTCTTCTGGGCACCTGCATAAACCATTGCATATTTATTGATATCAATTTTCTTGTGCAGAATATCGGAAGAAGCATCACAGATTAGAGGAACATTTCCTACATTTGGTTCTGTCTGCCATTCTGTTCCGTAAATTGTGTTATTTGAAGTAAAATGAACATATGAAGCATCCGGATCCAGTTTTAATTCTTCCTGCTTAGGAATCCTGTTAAATTTTACCTCTTCTGTACTTGCTGCAATATTAACCGTTCCAACTCTCTTTGCTTCTTTTACGGCTTTCTTTGACCAGGCTCCGGTAACAATATAATCAGCTTTATTCTTTGGAGGCATTATATTTAAAGGAACCATAGAAAACTGAAGGCTTGCACCCCCCTGTAAAAACAGGATATCATAATTATCATCAATACTTAAGAGTGATCTCAAACCGCCAACAGCATCTGCAAAAATTTTATCAAAAGTTTTTGAACGATGACTTATTTCAAGTACCGACATTCCAACACCCGGAAGCATAAAAAGATCTTTCTGTGCTTCTTTTAATACTTCTTCAGGTAAAATTGCCGGTCCCGCGCTAAAATTATATATTCTTTTTTCCATAACACTATTCCCTTTTTTGTTCTGATTTAGAACATAGTTTAAATTGAAAATTCTAAATTAGGTGAACGAGTAAACCGTCACGTAATTTTGGTTCGAACCAGGTTGATTTGGGAGGCATAATTTCCCCCGCATCCGAAATATTCATCAGGTCCTGTAGCGAAACAGGATAAAGTGAAAATGCAACTGCTGCTTTTCCGCTATCTACAAGTTTTTCAAGTTCTTTTGTACCGCGTATACCCCCGACAAAATCTATCCTCGGGTTTGTTCTCGGATCATCAATATTTAGTACGGGTGTTAAAAGAAAATCCTGCAGAACACTTACATCCAGAGTTTCACCAACGGATTTAGATAGTGAAAGACTTGCCGTGATATTATCTTTTGGCTTCAGAGAATACCATTGTTTATCCAGATACATCCCGTATGTTCTTTTTTCAGATGGCTCTTTTTTATCTGTTTTTTCAACAGTAAATTTTTCACTTACCTCGTTTAAGAAATCATCTTGTGATTTTCCATTTAGATCAGTGACTACCCGGTTGTAAGGAAGAATAGTCAATTGTTCCGCCGGAAATAGAACTGAAATAAAATAGTTGTATTCTTCCTCTCCGGTATGATTGCTATTCGCTTTTTTCTTTTCTGCCCTGGCTCTTCCGGCACTTGCAGCACGATGATGTCCATCAGCAATATAAAGATTTTTAACCTTACCGATTTCATTTACGAACAGATCATTGTGTTTGTCAGGAAGAATCCAGATCGTATGTTTAATTCCATCAGCAGATATAAAATCATAAAGTGGCTGCTCTTCAGACATAGTTTTATTTACTACATCATTAATTGCGTCAACGCCCCTGTAGGTAAGAAAAACAACGCCTGTTTGTGCACCGGTAGTTACTATGTGATTTGTCCTGTCATCTTCTTTAACTTTCCTTGTTTTTTCATGTTTCAGAATTACGTCGTTATCATAATCATCAACAGAAAAAGTTGCACCTATTCCAACTTGTGCACGTCCTCCCATCTCAAGTCTGTATAAATAAAAATGTGGTGCTTCATCCGTAACCAGAGGAGCATTTTTTATTAACTCATCAAGATTTGTTTTAGCTTTTTTATAAACTTCAGGAGAGTACGCATCTGTTTTATCATCAAGGTCAATTTCGGACCTTGTAATTTTTAAAAAACTTAAGTCATTTTCCCCTGCAAGTTCTTTTGCTTCATCACGATTTACAACATCATAAGGCACACTTGAAACAAGATGAGCCTTTTCTTTTGTGGGTCTTAATGCTTTGAAAGGTCGTATAACTGCCATATCGTCAAAAATCTCCATTTTTAGTGAAAAGAACGTCCTTTAAAATCAATAAAATATAACCAAGAATCCATTTTATTAGTAGAATTTGTGGTACAATTGAGTGATTTTTAAGCACTAAATTGAATATGAATCATTTTTGCCCATAAATTTTGTAAAATTTTAAAGTATACCTATTTTTAACGCTCTATAATTCAAGAGGAAGACATAAACTAAATGCAGCAAAAAAGGAGCAAATCAATAAAAAAGGTTACCGGCAAAGTACGTTATCATAAAAACTTCTATTCCAAATACTTAAATAACGAACGAGATATTATTGTTTGGCTTCCCCCATCATACAAAATGAAAAGCCAAAAAAAACTTCCTGTTCTTTACATGCACGATGGACAAAATATTATGGATCCGGATACTTCTTTTGCAGGCGTTGACTGGCAGGTTGATGAAACTGCAACAAAATTAATTAAAGAGAATAAAATTGAAGAGATTATTATAGTTGGAATTTATAATACTCCTGACAGGCTGCAGGAATACAGCGATTCAGAAACAGGTAACAAATACATTCAGTTTATTATTAACGAATTAAAACCTTTTATTGATTCAACATATTCGACTAAACCAGATAAAGATAATTCTGCAGTTATGGGTTCATCTATGGGTGGGCTGATTTCTTTTTTGATTGCCTGGAAATACACAGATGTTTTTTCAAAAGCAGCCTGTCTTTCAAGTTCATTTTATTACGGTGATGAAAAAGCCATCAGGCTTGTAAAAGAAAATTCTGAAGAAAAAAAGAAGTTTAGAATATATATCGATCACGGGGAAGACGGACTGCCACGTGGGCAAAAAATGTTTGCGGCACTTACTGAAAAGGGATATGTAATTGGGACGGATATAGACTATTACTATGCTCCTTACGCCGAACACAACGAAACAGCCTGGGCAGAAAGGCTTGAGAGACCACTTATGTTTTTATTCGGCAAAAATATTTAAATTACAATTTATTTGCTTATTGTATCAAATTTTGCTTTTATTCATGTCCTGTTTTCTTAAAAAGGCAATGAGTTCGTTTATGAGAAATAAATATCCACTATCCGTTGCGGCCATATCCTTATTTGCAGTATTAATTTTTGCAGGCTGCGCAACTGAACAGTCTTACCTTGAGAATCTAAAATTTGTTAAAGATGCTGTTATTAATTACAGGGAAAGCGGAAACTTTCATAAAGACACTGACGAAGCTGTAAATAATGCTATAAGTAAATTCGATAACCTTATTCCTTGCGAAAAATCTGCAGTAATTTTTGATATTGATGAAACCTCACTGTCAAACTATCCATATAATAAACAAGCCGATTTTGGTTACGTAGAAAAATATTTTGATATGTGGATTGACAGCGCAAAGGCACCTGCAATACCTGAAGTACAGAGGTTATATAATTACCTGGTTAAAAGAAATTTCAGAATTATTTTCCTTACCGGGAGAAAGACTTACCAGTATGACGCTTCTTTAAAAGAATCTTGAAAAAGTCGGGTACACAAAGTTTGATACTCTGATTGTAAAAGATAAAAAATATTACGGCCTTACTGCGTTGAAATTTAAGTCTGATAAAAGGACAGAACTTGAAGATGCAGGGTACAAAATTGTCGGTACTGTGGGAGATCAATGGAGCGACCTTGAAGGACCATTTCACGGAATTCAGGTGAAAATTCCTAACTACCAGTATTTTATTAAATAAATGATTTTGTAATGTTGATTATTGAATTTGTCAGGTTTCACTGATTGAATTTTGAATTTTTGTCATTCTGAACCTGCCTGCCGGCAGGCAGGTTTATTTCAGAATCGTCAATAAATAGCCAGATCCCGAAACAAGTTCGGGATGACAATTTGTGAAACCCGGGCAATTTCCAACTAACTAGCCTCCTTATTCCTCTCTTAAAAATTCATTATATTTGTTAATTATTATCCAAATAACCTAAAACACCGATATGCCCGAAAATAATATAAACGAAATACCTAAAGCTTACGACCCGTCAGTTACTGAAGATAAATGGTATAGTTCCTGGCTCGAACAGAAAATTTTTCATTCAGAAGTAGACGATGTGAAAGAACCCTATACTATAGTAATCCCTCCTCCAAATGTAACCGGAATGCTAACTATGGGGCACATTCTGAACAACACTCTTCAGGATGTTATTATCAGGACAAAAAGAATGCAGGGATACAACGCCTGCTGGGTTCCCGGTACGGATCATGCATCAATTGCAACTGAAACCAAGGTTGTAAACTTTTTAAAAGAAAAAGGAATAGATAAAGATAAAATCGGGCGCGAAGAATTTTTAAAACATTGCTGGGAGTGGACTGAAAAATACGGCGGTATTATTATCCAGCAATTAAAAAAACTTGGCGTAAGCTGCGACTGGGATCGTGAACGTTTTACAATGGATGACGATTATTACAAAAAAGTAATTGAAACTTTTGTTGAATTATACAATGAAAAAAAGATTTACCGCGGTTACAGAATGGTTAACTGGGACCCTGCTTCAAAATCAGCAATTTCCGATGAAGAAGTAAATTACAAAACCGTTAACGGTAAAATATGGTACCTGAAATACCCTGTTATTGGTGATGATTCGCATATAGTTGTAGCAACAACCCGCCCTGAAACAATGCTGGGCGATACAGGAATTGCAGTCAACCCGAATGATGAACGCTACAAAAAATTAATCGGTAAAAAAGTTTTACTTCCGATAGCGGAAAGAGAAATTCCGATCTTTGGTGATGATTACGTTGATATGGAATTTGGAACAGGTGCTGTAAAAGTAACTCCTGCTCACGATGTTAACGACTACGCAATGGGACAGAGACATGATCTGCAGGTTATTAATATTTTTAACGATGATGCATCCACTAATCACAATGTTCCACACGAATTCAGAGGACTGGATCGGTACGTAGTTCGTAAAAAAGTAATTGACAGATTGGAAGAATTCGGCCTTGTAGAAAAGATAGAAAACTACCAGAATAATGTAGGCTATTCTGAACGGGGCGGCGTCCCGATTGAACCGTATCTTTCCGAACAGTGGTTCATGAAAATGGATGAACTTGCAGCTCCTGCAATTGAAGTTGTTAAAGAAGGAAAAATTAAATTCTACCCGGAACACTGGGTAAAAACCTACGACCACTGGATGAGCAATATTAAAGACTGGTGTATTTCGCGGCAACTATGGTGGGGACACAGAATACCCGTATGGTATTGCGTGGGTGATGATCATTGCAACCTGGATTGCAAAAATCCGATTGTTTCTGTTGAAAAACCTGAAAAATGTCCCTATTGCGGATCGACAAATTTAAGACAGGACGAAGATGTACTAGACACCTGGGCATCGAGCTGGCTCTGGGCATACGATGTTTTTAAAACAGATGAAGAACAAAAATATTATTATCCAACTGATACATTGATCACTGCACCGGATATTATTTTTTTCTGGGTTGCGCGAATGATTATGGCCGGACAACATTTCAAAAAAGATATCCCTTTTAAGAATGTTTACTTCACAAGTGTAATCCGGGATATGCAGGGAAGAAAAATGAGCAAATCGCTTGGTAACTCCCCTGACCCTCTGAATGTAATAAAAGAATACGGTGCAGATGCACTGCGCTTTACTGTGATTTATCTCGCACCTCTCGGGCAGGATGTACTTTTCAGTACAGAGAAATGTGATATAGGAAGAAACTTTGCTAACAAAATCTGGAACGCAGGAAGATTCCTTTTGATGAATGCTCAAACAATTCCCCTGGATAAAAACTTAATTGACAAGCATCTCGATTTTTCAGATGAATGGATTAAATCGCGTCTTCATTATACTCTGAGCGAATTAAACAAGGCAATGGATAACTTTGAAATAAATAATGCTACAAAAATTATTTATTCATTTGTGTGGAATGATTTCTGCGACTGGTACATAGAACTTTCCAAAAGCAGGTTATACGATATTAATGAAGAAATTAAATCGGCTGTTCTCACAAGAGCGCTGGCAATTTTTGAAAATCTCCTGAAAATTGTTCATCCTTTCATGCCTTTCATTACGGAAGAACTGTGGCACCTGATAGCAACAAGAGAAAAGAATCAAAGTATCTCAACTTCTGATTATCCTGAAGTTGATGAAAAACTGATAAATAAAAAAGCCGATAATGAAATGGAATTTGTCCAGAATATCATCACAGCAATAAGGAATATAAGAGGCGAAAAAAATATTCCACCCTCAAAAACAATTAGTGTGTTTATCAAATCATCAGAAGTTGCTCCACACCAGGTTGAGTATATTAAAAAACTTGCAAAAGTTGATAACCTTATGGTGGATATGAATCTTGAAAAGCCTAAAGGAAGTATCTCCGCAGTATTAAAGGATTGCGAAATTTTTGTACCTCTTGAAGGATTAATTGACATAAATAAAGAAAAAGAGAGAATACAAAAAGAGATAACGAGATTTGAAAATTCCCTTGTGGGAATTGGTAAAAAACTTTCAAACGAAAAGTTCCTGCAAAACGCTGCTCCTGAAATTGTTGAAAGGGAAAGAACCAAACAAAAAGAATGGCAGGAGAATATTAAAAAGCTTAAAGAAATTTTAACAGATTTGGGTTAAATTAATTTTTAAAGTGAAATATGCAGTTACTTGAAACTGATAGGTTATTACTTAGAAAGATTACTTTAAATGATTCTGAGTTTATAATAGAGTTACTCAACGATCCGTCCTTCATTAAAAATATCGGTGATAAGAAAGTAAGAACCGTACAGGATGCGCACAAATATATTTTAGAAGGACCTGCTGCAAGTTATGAAAAAAACGGATTCGGGCTTTACCTTGTTATACTTAAAGAAACTGCGGAACCAATCGGTGTTTGCGGATTACTCAAAAGAGACAACCTAGAAAATGTTGATGTCGGTTTTGCGTTCCTCCCTGCATTCCGGGGAAAAGGCTATGCTTTTGAATCTGCTTTAGCAGTGGTTGAATACGGAAGAACAAAATTCAGGCTTAAGAAAATTGTTGGAGTCACTAATCCCGATAACATCGGCTCAATTACTGTACTTGAAAAAATAGGCTTAAATTTTGAAAAAATGGTTAAAATGAAAGAAGATGAACCTGAAATAAGTTTATATTCAATTGAGTTTAAATAATATAGGTTAATATTATGGCATCAAAAAAAGTAACAGGCATCGGAGGAATATTTTTCAAATGTGAGCAACCTGACAAAATGAGAGACTGGTACAATAAAAATCTTGGGCTCGTGACAAATGAATATGGCTCTCTTTTTGAATTCAGAAAACCGGATAAGCCGGAAGAAAAAGCATACCTGCAGTGGAGCACTTTTGCAAAAGACACCAAATATTTTGAGCCATCAAAAAAAGAGTTTATGGTAAATTACCGCGTGGAGAATATCGAAGATCTTGTTAATGAATTAAAGAAAAACGGTGTAACAGTTGTTGATGAAATTGAAACTTATGATTATGGAAAATTTGTTCACATACTTGATCCCGAAAACAATAAGATCGAATTATGGGAACCTGTAGATAAAGTTTTTTCAGAATCGTTTGAAGGAAAGACGACAAAGTAGTCATCTTCCCTTCAGGTAAATCATCTCAATAAATTTCCAATAGCTACACCGACAAAAGTAGCTATTGCGTAACCCAGTGTTCCGCATAGCACAGCCGGAATTACTAAATCTTTCCATTTCCTAGCAACTGCCATTGCTGCGGCTGTTGTAGGCCCGCCCATATTAGCATTCGATGCGATTACAATTTCTGCGAGATCAAGTTTAAATATTTTTCCGGCAGCTAAAATAAAGATCAAGTGAACCAGCAAAATTACCGCTGCAAAGAAGAACAGAACTGGTCCAACACGAAGTACAACAGAGATATTTGCACTTGCGCCAATCACGACAAAAAATATCTGCATTAACATTGCACCAATTTGGTCCGCACCTTCAATAGTACCGATTTGCTTAGGGAAAAATGTTGCAAGTGCAACTACAATTGCCGTAATAATTAAAATACCGCTTCCCTGTATGTTGATAAAGTCAGAAAGTCCAAAGCCAACCGCACAAATTGTGAGTCCGACTGCAAGGCCTTTTGCCATGTTAAAAAGATCCGGCTTTTGAGTTTCTTCCATTTTAACATCTTCATCAACTGTATTTGCTTTATCATCGTGTTTAGTGGGATATAATTTCTTGAGAATAGCAACCGAAGGCAGTGCAAATAAGAGGACAAAATATGCTGCCATTACAAGATTATCCGCAGCAACCCCGGCAGTTAATAAATCACCCGCATTTAATTTGAGTGCCGCTGCGGTTGCAACATAGTTCATCGAACCACCCACATAAGTTGAGCAGAAAATTCCTGCCAGTTTCCATCCTTCCGGTCCCAGTGTAAATATTTCGAAAGCGATAAAAGTTCCCAGAATTGTTCCGATTGCGCCGAAGAAAAACGCAATTAAAGTCGGACCTGCTTCCTTTATAATTTTACGCAGGTTGGCTTTAAAAAGTAAAAGAGGAATTGCCAAAGGGACTAAATACGACCACACCATATTGTAAGCAGGTGCGTCTGTTGGAATAACCGAAAGATTTGATAAAACAAAAGCAGCAGCTATTGCGATTACAACAGCGGAAAGTTTAGAGCCGATTTTTGTTTTTTCAGCCCAAAGACTAAATGCAGCTATTACAAATAGTATTGCCCAGAGACCCCAGTGGTTGCTTGCTCCTATCAGTGTTCCTTCAAACAATTTTTTCTCCTTTGCAATATGTAAAAATTAAGATGTGATAAAATAAAATAGGGGTTTATTGACTAAAAAACCAAGAAAGTACTTTGCGATTATATAGTCATTTCACCCTTAAATACATTACACTAAAAAGATTATTTTCATCTGTCCAGACTTTTTTAACTTCAAAATAATCTGAAGCAAGTTCTCCGAATTCTTCAATTGTATATTTGTTGGAATATTCTGTAATGATATGTTCCCCTTCTTCAAAATGAATTGAATATCCGTTAATACTAAAAACCTGCTCTTTATTACTGATCAAATGCATCTCAATTCTGCCGGCTTCTTTATTATAGTAAGCATAATGTTCAAAATTCTCTGGATTAAGTTCAGAATTAATTTCATTATTAAGATGTTTTAAAATATTAAGATTAAATTCTGCGGTAACCCCTTTTTTATCGTTATATGCAGCTTCGAGAATTTCAATATCTTTTTTAAGATCAACTCCGATCACAAGCCCGCCGTTGGGGCCTATTATCTTTGCAATTCTACCAAGAAAATCTTTTGCTTCACTTCGTGTGAAATTACCAATTGTGGAGCCGGGGAAATAAACCGCTTTGTGATCATAAGAATTTTTAATTTGTGGAACTTTAAAATGATTTGTGTAATCTGCAACAACCGGATAAATATCAACATGCGAATAATCTTTTCTTAAAATTTCTGCCGATTCCATTAAATGCTTTTCAGAAATATCGACAGGTACATACCCGGCAAGCCCGGGAATATAATCTAACAGTAACCTGATTTTTATACTACTGCCGCTGCCGAGTTCTATCAGTAAAGTTCCTTCTCCCAGCAGTGACCCTATTTCTTTAATATTATCCTGCATAATTTTAATTTCAGTTCGGGTAGGATAATATTCTTCAAGATCGCAAATCTCATCAAACAATTCCGACCCACGTTTATCGTAAAATAATTTACTTGGTAATTTTTTAGGTGTTTGGTTAAGACCGGCTAAAACTTCCGATAAAATATCATCCTGGGCAATTCCTTCAGCAGTTGATTTCATTTTTTCCTGTAGTTAAATAATTAAATATCTTTAGCTAATCTTATCCCCATGAACTGCCATCTTGAATCAGGATAGAAAAAATTCCGGTAGGTTTTTCTTATGTGAGTTAATGATGTTGCACAACTTCCGCCTCTCAATACCATTTGTCCTGACATAAACTTCCCGTTGTATTCGCCCAGCGCACCGGGCAGTGTTTTGTAACCCGGATAAGGCAGATATGCGCTTCCGGTCCATTCCCACACATCTCCGTACATTTGCTGAATTTTTGAGCCTGTATTATTCTTTAAAGCGACCGGATGGAAATTTCTTTTTTCAACAAAGTTCCCCTCCGTTGAAACATTATTGGATGCAATCTCCCACTCGAATTCGTTTGGGAGTCTGCAGCCTTTCCAGCGTGCAAAAGCATCTGCTTCATAAAAACTTACGTGACAAACCGGCTCATTAGGGTTAACTTTCTTAAATCCTGTCAAATTAAAATTCCACCATTCACCGTCCTTCTTTTCCCAGTACATCGGGGCTTCCCAGCCTTCTCTTTCCACAGTAGCCCAGCCATCGGAGAGCCAGAGCGGAGTATTTTCATACCCGCCATCGTTTATAAATTCCATGTACTCACCATTTGTTACAAGTCTTGTAGCTATAAAAAAAGAATTTAGAAATTCTTTATGAACGGGAGTCTCATTGTCGTAGCAAAAACTTTTACCATCGTGTCCTGTTTCGTAAAGCCCTTCACCAAATTCAGCCCAGCTCATCTCAGGAATATTTTCAATCACGGGAAATTCTTTTTCAGAGTACACAGGATGAAGGGGGTTAACTGAAAATACGTGTTTGATATCTGTCAGCATTAATTCCTGATGCTGTTGTTCGTGGTTCAACCCGATTTCAATAATTGCAGCAATTTTTATAAATGTTTTTTCATCGCAGCTATTAATAAAATCTACCATATACTTATCTACATATTCTCTGAAATCATAAATGTTCTTTACGGTCGGTCTTGTTAAGTATCCGCGATGTGCACGCGTATGCCTTGGCCCGACCTGCACATAATAAGAATTGAAAATAAAATTATACATCGGGTGAAATTCTTTATAATCTTTCTTCGATTCTTTGAGAACGAAAGTTTCGAAGAACCAGGTTACGTGTGCAATATGCCATTTGGCAGGACTAACATCCGGCATAGTCTGAACGACATAATCTTCAGTAACAAGGGGTTTACATAGTTCGTGAGTGAAATTTCTTACCATGGTATATTTTTGTGTAAGTTTCTTTCTTCCTTCTACAACTCCATTTTTAACAGAAGTAGATAATATTCCATCGGCGGCTTTCATTTTAAGCACCTTTATTTTTTTTATCTGAGTATTAGTAATTGATGAATGTGAATTAAGTTTAAATATAAATTTTTATTAATTCAAATAAGCTTTTTTTAAGGGGATAAAAAGTAAAAAAGGGGACAAATCCAGTAAAATAGTTCCTTACCAGAATGCAGAGAATTTAACATATCTATTACTCATAATGCCTTAGTGGATTTAATTTCACCACTAAGGCAAAGAGTAAATTAAGTTAATATTTTGGGGTAAATCCCATATTATAAAACATAAACGACCACATATCTGCCTGTTCTTGAAGAATTTTTGTAATCGGTTTACCAGCACCATGACCTGCTCGTGTTTCAATTCTTATAAGAATAGGATTTTTCCCGGAATATTTTTCCTGTAGAGTAGCAGTATATTTAAATGAATGAGCAGGAACAACACGGTCATCGTGATCAGCAGTAGTTATCATCATAGCAGGATAATTCAAACCTGATTTAATATTATGAAGCGGTGAATATTTGTAAAGTGCCTCAAACATTTCTTTGCTGTCTTCGCTCGAGCCATAGTCACTCACCCATGCCCAGCCGATTGTGAATTTCTGAAAACGTAACATATCCATTACACCTACAGCAGGGAAAGCAACCCTGAAAAGATCGGGAGCCTGGTTACAAACCGCTCCGATTAATAATCCCCCGTTTGATCCACCGGCAACGGCGAGATATTTTGATGAAGTATATTTCTCTTTTATCAAATATTTGGCAGCATAAATAAAATCATCAAATACATTTTGCTTGTGCAGCTTTGTACCTGCCTGATGCCATTCTTCTCCATACTCGCCGCCCCCACGCAGATTAGGCATTGCAAATATTCCACCGTTCTCAAGTAAAACTAATCTTGAAGCGCTAAAGGATGGATTTAAGCTGATATTAAATCCTCCATATGCATAAAGATAAGTAGGGTTATTCCCGTCTTTTTTCATTCCCTTCTTATAGACAATAAACATTGGAATTTTTGTGCCGTCTTTACTCTTGTAGAAAACCTGTTCTGTTATATAATCATCAAAATTAAAATCGAGATCTGTTTTCCTGAAAAGCTTTGATTCTTTAGCTTCAACATTATATTCATAAATTGTGGGAGGATATGTGAAAGATGTAAAAGTATAAAAAGAAATATTTTCATCCTTCTTTCCCGAAAATCCTCCAACAGTACCAATTGCCGGAAGGTTTATTTCAGAGCCGTTTGAGCCGTCTAAATTGTACTGGTAAGCGTGTGAGCTGGCATCCTGCATATAAAGAGCAAGAAGTTTCCCGCCAATAATTCCAACATTTTGTAATACATTTTTATTCTCAGGCAAAATTGTTTTCCAGTTATTTTCATCGGGATTATTCGGATCAACTGAAACAAGTTTATATCTCGGTGCACCTTTGTCTGTCATTATTAAAAGATTTGAGCCATTGTTATCCACAACCGAATAATTATTATCAAAATTTGATACGATAGGCACAATTTTGGAATCGGGTTTTGAAAGATCTTTCACATAAAGTGCGTTATTACTTGTTCCTTCTGATGCATAAATGATTAAAAATCTTTCATCCTCTGTTGTTTGTGCATAGAAAGTCATTTTAGGATTATTTTCATCACCGTAAATAAATTTATCTTCAGATTGTGAAGTGCCAATTTTATGATAATATATTTTTTGATATTCATTTGAAGAAGTTAATTCTTTACCTTCTGAGGGTTCCGGCATACGCCCATAAAAGAAACCATTACCCGCCCAGGCAATTCCAGAAAATTTAATCCATTTCAAGTGATCACTTAGATCTTTTTTCGTTGCCACATCCATCACATAAAACTCATTCCAGTCGGAGCCGCCGGAAGCTGTACCGTATGCAAAATATTTCCCATCTTTTGAAAATGCCGTAGAGCTTAATGAAACAGTACCATCTTCGGAAAGTTTATTTGGATCGAGAAAAAGTTTCGGATCAGAGTTCAGGTTATCCTGCTGGTAAAGAATACTCTGATTCTGGAGCCCGTCATTTTTATAAAAATAATATTTATCACCGCCTTTAAATGGAGTAGAGTAGCGGGGATAATTATAAAGTTTTTCCAGCCTGTTTTTTATTTTATTACGGAAAGGAATTTTTTCGAGATATCCGAATGTAACTTTGTTTTCTTCCTGCACCCACTTTTTTACAGCCGGAGCGTTATCATCCTCCATCCAGCGGTAAGGGTCGGGCACTACAGTGCCAAAATAATTATCCTTTACATCTCCTTTTTTAGGATGCGGATATTTTAACTGTGCTAAATTTATAAAGCTGATTAAAAAAATAAACGATAATGACACGACTATCTTTGCTTTCATATTACCCTCTTTTTGATTTCGAGGCTGTATAATAATTGTTTGCAGATCATCAGGCAAGAGAAAAATGATAAGGGAAGACGCCAAAACCCGGCAGTTTGGCGTCTTTACAGTATTATTTTATGAATTTTTCAAATTCCGGGTATCTCTGAATAAAAGTGTGGATGTAGGGGCATGTTGGAATAACTTTTAAATTATTTTCTTCAGCAAATTTAAAACCCTCCTTAACAACTTCAGCAGCAAGGCCTTTTCCTCTTAGTTCATCTGGTACATAGGTATGATGGAAATCAATTGTGTTTTCATCTCTCATTAAGTATCTCAGGTATGCATCTTTACCCTCAACATTAGTAATAAACTGCTGATTTTCTTTGTCGTGTTTAATTTGGTAAGACATAATACTCCCTTTATTTTTTTTCAAGATTAAATTTAAAATTTATATCGCTGAATTTTTTACTACCCATTTCAAATGTCCGTTCAGTAAAATTAACTTTATCATCTTTATTAATCAAAATAACCGTTGAACATCTTGTGCCGTACTGCGGAGTTTCTATAAAATTTGATGAAAGTGCTTTTTCTCTTTCCTGTCCTATCCCCGTATCTGGAAGTTGATCATCATCAGCGGTTGTTTTGTCGGCAAGAATTTCAAATAGTTTTTCCTTTGAAACATCTCCCGAAGAAATTAATTCAGACACATATTTTTTACTCTCCGTTACTTTTGGCCAGGGCGTATTTAATAATGCATTACTAAGCCCGTAAAGCCCCGGTTCTAGTTTTACAACAAGATTGGTTTCATTAGAATAATAGTAAAGTTCATTAATAAATCCATAAACCAGGTTGTAGCCATTATATTCCGTATGCTTTTCCCGAAGTTTTTCGGAATATTCTTCCGGATTATCATTTCCAAGCAAAAAATCAGTAGTAAGGTTTCCCCTGGTTGGCGCATTTTGTTTTATTTCCCTGTTAAAATCCCTGTAATTGGTAATTGCTGAAAATCTGCCTGATTTTGTAATTCCCATCCAGATACCTCCGGCTTCAAGATCTTTTCCTGCCAAAAGATATTGTTGATCCCTCCAAAATGTTGCTTTTTGAGCAAGACGATTATAAAATTCGTCCCTGTTTGCTGCAATAATAAGCTTAAATTCCGGATGAATTTTGTTTGCAATTAGTAATAAACACATAATTTTTGATTTATTTGAAACAATAATTTAAGTAATATTTAGCATAATCAATAAATTTGAGAGATCTTGAACTATAGTTGAAGAATTCAGTATTATATCCACACGTTGAACCTTTTATCATTGAAATTATCCAATTCTTACTTTTTTAGTTTTATGCTGCACAATAACTCCTATTTTGTAACCAAATGATTCCCTTATTCGTCTTATATATTAAATAATGTCCAATTTTAAGGAAAAGCATGATAAAAAATTACATCCGTATCGCCATCCGTAATCTTTTCAAACACCGCGGCTTTTCGCTAATAAATATAATTGGACTTACCGTTGGGCTTACCTGCTGTTTCCTAATTCTCCTTTTCGTTAGAGATGAATTAAGCTACGACAGATACAATACAAAAGCAGACAATATTTACCGGGTAAATCTTCATGGAAGAATCAGTGACTCTGATTTCAATATGGCAGTATCCTGTGCACCTATTGGACCAACATTAAACCATGAAATACCGGAAGTCAAAAATTTTACGAGACTTTATAAAGCCGGAATTCCTGTAATTAGATATAAAGATAAAGTCTTTAGCGAAGACAGGTTTTTATGGGCAGATTCTACTTTCTTTGACATTTTTACATTGCCTTTCATAAAAGGTAATCCTCAGACTGCACTGGTAAAGCCACAATCGGTTGTATTAACTGAATCAATGGCCAAAAAATATTTTGGAAATGACGATCCAATTGGTAAACTCCTGAATATGGACAATAGAATCGATTATATTGTAACAGGTGTTATTAAGGATGTTCCTAAAAACTCACATTTCCATTTCGATTTTCTCGGCTCGCTCACATCATATCAGAATATAATGCAGGACCAGCGCTGGTTAAGCAACAATCTATATTCCTACGTGCTTCTGGATAAGGGCGTCACCTATGATATGATTAAAGATAAGATGGAAGACGTTGTTCTGAAATATGTAGCCCCACAGATTAAACAAGCTCTCGGAGTATCTTTAGAGCAGCTCAAAAAAAGCGGTGCACTATATCATTATTCACTGCAGCCGCTTATGGATATTCATCTTTATTCTCATCTTGACAACGAAATTGAGCCTAATAGTGACATCCAGTATGTATATATTTTCGCATTAATCGCGCTTGGTATATTATTGATCGCTTGTATTAATTTTATGAATCTTGCCACAGCACGATCTGCTATGCGCGCAAAGGAAGTGGGGATAAGAAAGACTCTCGGATCAAAAAAATCACAACTGATCTGGCAGTTCATTTTTGAGTCGGTTTTGATGAGTACAATTGCGGTAATAATTGCTGCTTTCCTGGCCGAATTATTTTTACCCTTCTTTAATGAAATTACCGGGAAGAGTATCACTTTCGGAATAAACGAAAGCCTTACGCTCGTGCCCATGTTCGTTTTATTTGCACTTGTCGTGGGAATTCTTGCAGGGAGCTATCCTGCATTTTTCCTTTCAGCATTTGACCCGGTAACTGTTTTGAAGGGCAATACATTAAAGGGCGGAAAAAATTCGTGGCTGCGTAGTACTCTCGTGATTTCACAATTTACGGTTTCTATTATACTGATAATCGGAACCTTTGTTGTAAAAGATCAACTGGATTATATACAAAACAAAAAGCTGGGTTTTAATAAAGAACAGATAGTTCTAGTTAAAAAGACCGATGATATCGGGCGACAAATTGAATCATTTAAAAGAGAGTTACTTAGTAATCCGTCTATTACCTCTGTGAGCAATAGTAATACATATCCCGGTGGACCAATTGTTGGTAACAGCGCTTACACTGCCGGGGGACAGAGCGGCGATAAGTCCCAGCTCATTATGCAAATGGCCGCGGATTATGGTTTTGTTGATACTTATCAAATCCCGATGCAGGAAGGAAGATATTATTCAAGAGAACATCCATCGGATACTTTGAATACAATCGTTGTAAATGAAGAGACTGTAAAAATATTCGGGCTTAAAAATCCTATCGGGAAAAAATTAATTGCTGTTGGAAATAATGCTGATAATTCCAGGACATTCACAATAGTCGGTGTTACAAAGGACTTCAACTATGAATCACTTCACTCGAAAATTCGTCCGCTGATAATTCACTTGTTTGTTCCCGGCCGCGGTTTTGGAAGATACACAGCAGTTCGTGTTGCTTCTGGTGATATAAAAAGCACACTTAATTACATAAATGAAAAATGGCATAAACTTGCTGGTGCCCAGGCTTTTGAATATAATTTCTTCGACAAGGAATTTGCTAAACTTTATGAGTCTGAACGAAGAACAGGTAAACTGTTCACAAGCTTTTCTATTATTGCAATTATAATTGCTACCATGGGACTTTTCGGATTGGTCGCCTTTATAACAGAAAGAAGAACAAAAGAAATTGGAATCAGAAAAGTTATGGGTGCATCTATTAGCGAAATTATATTTTTGCTTTCAAAGGAATTTTCAAAATGGGTTTTACTTGCAAATATTATTGCATGGCCGGTGGCCTATTACCTGATGAATAACTGGTTGAAAGAATTTGCTTATCGAGTTAATATTTCTATCTGGCTGTTTCCAATAGCAGGAATATTGGTATTATTAGTTTCCTTGTTAACAGTAAGTACTCTTACATTCAGGGCGGCCAGGGCAAATCCGGCTAATTCTTTGAAATATGAATAATAGCAGCAAAAATTATTTTCAAAAAGTCCGCTTTTTAGCGGACTTTTTTTTAATCAAATTTTAAGAATTGATTTAGGCAGGTTTAAGCCTTCAGATATAGTTTTGAATAAAAAAAGGAGGAAACTATGTTTGATACAAGCCATCTGCACCCAATGATAATTCACTTTCCAATCGCATTATTGATGATAGGATTTCTTGCCGATTTAACCGGCGTGGTGTTAAAAAAAGAATTTTTCACGACGGCAGGATTTTACCTGCTGATTTTTGGCACCATAGGTGTAATTGCAGCCTATATTTCAGGAAATTTTGCAGGCGAAGGGATCGAAGAAGCCGGATCATTGAAACAGGCGCTTGAAAATCACGAACACGCGGCCCAGCTTTCATTATGGTTGATGGTTGCCACAGCAGTAGTAAGAATTGCTATTGTAACAGCAAAAAAATATACCGGTATTTTCAAATATGCGGCATTAGTCTTATTTTTAGCCGGTGTACTTTCAATTGTTCGCACAGGTTATTACGGTGGGGAGTTGGTATATAAGCACGCTGCCGGAGTACAATTTAATCTTGGCCTGGATTTTAATAATTTAGGAAATCAAGACACAGAGAATGTTCAAAAGGATAAGCCTGAAAAAGATAATGATTAAGGGGGAAATTAATGCGCGCACTAATAGTAGAAGACGAAACTGGTATAGCTAATTTCCTGAGAGACGGTTTAAAAGAAGAATCTTTCGCTGTTGATGTTTCATCGGAAGGAAACAGCGGACTGGAACGGGCGCTTACGAATGAGTATGACATAATACTTCTTGACTGGATGGTACCAGGTTTGAGCGGTATCGAAGTTTGCCGGGAAATAAGAAAGCACAATACTTCGGTACCAATTATTTTTCTAACCGCAAAGGACACTACACAGGATACCGTTTTCGGACTCGAAGCCGGTGCAAACGATTACATAAAAAAACCTTTCGCCTTCGAAGAGCTGCTGGCGCGCATGAGAGTCCAACTTAGAATTAATGATGATGGCAGTACCGCGCTGAAGCTGGGTGACATTCTGCTCATCCCCGAGACACACCGCGTGACTGTAAATGAAAAAGAAATAAGTTTAACACAGAAAGAATTTGCACTTCTCGAATTTCTTATCAGGAATAAAAATAAAGTCTGCACAAGGACAAGAATCATTGAACACGTATGGGATATCCATTTTGAGGCCGATACATCGGTTATCGACGTCTACATAAACTTTCTCCGTAAAAAACTGGAATTAAACAATAAAAGAAATTTCATTCAGACCATTCGTGGTGTGGGCTACATAGCAAAGGACGATGAATGAATCTAAGTCTGCGTAACAGAATATCATCTTATTTTATAGTCGTTACGGCAATATTAACTGGTATACTTTTCCTTACAATTTATGCTGTTGTTTCAGATACCGTTTACCGGCATCTTGATCAGGACCTGGACCTTGAGTCGCTGGAGGTAATCAACAGCCTTGTTATCCTGGACAACCAGTTTATTTTTGCGAATCCTTTTGAATGGAATGAAAGAGAACACGGGCAAATTGAAGTTAATCCCATTTTCGTGCAGGTTACGGATACTTCGGGCTATGTTCTAAAAAAAACCGGCAACCTTCTTAAAGGTGAACTAAGCTTCAACCCATCTCTGAAACAAAAAAAATATTTCAACACACAATTATCAGGAGCGCCTACAAGGCAATTACAGATGCCGGTTAAAAACCCTGTAGGAAACACTCTTGGCTACCTGATTGTATCTATGCCGCTCGAGGAATCAGCGCTTGTTCTTGAAAATTTAAAAATTGTTTTGCTCATAGCCTTTCCCCTTGTCCTGATCTTCCTCTTTTCAGTTTCAAGATACATCGCGGGAAAATCCATCAAGCCGATTAACCAGGTAATAAATACAGCGGAGATAATTACCAGGGAAAATCTTGAGCAAAGGATTGATCTTCCGCAGCACAAAGATGAGATATACACATTAACCTCAACAATAAATGAATTATTAAACAGACTCCAGGATGCGGTAATAAGAGAGAAACAATTTACAGCAGATGCGTCTCACGAACTGCGCACTCCCCTTTCAGTAATTAAAGGTACACTGGAGGTTTTAACAAGGAAACCGAGGGAGCAGGAGGAGTACATTTCAAAAATAAAATACTGCATTAACGAAGTAGACAGAATATCAAATCTAGTTGAACAGCTTCTTATTTTAGCCAGGTATGAAAGCGGCAAAGCCCTACCGGTATTCACAAAAGTAAACCTTACGAAATCAATTGAATCTGTTTTACTCAGATTACAGGAAAACATAAAAAAGAACCGGATGGAAATAAATTTTGACAGCCGGAAATTTTCATACATCAGGGCGGATGGATCAATGCTTGAGATTATACTGGAAAACATTATTTCTAATTCAATAAAGTATTCGGGCAATTCAAATAAAATAGATATTTCAATTGACGAAGGCGATTCGGAAATAACGTGTAATATTAAGGATTATGGCAGAGGGCTTTCAAAAGAACAAATATCCAGAATTTTTGACAGGTTTTACCGCGCAGATGAATCCAGAACATCCCATATACCTGGGAATGGGCTGGGACTGGCAATTGTGAAGAGACTTGCTGACCTGCAAAATTTCAGAATTAGTATTGACAGTAGGGTAGATTCCGGAACTTCATTCTCTCTTATATTTTAGCCAAAAAACATTTTCTCACTTCAATTACCTCTAAATTTTTAACCAAATTTTAAGATTCATTAAAGATGAATTTAGGGTTCGAAAGTTAATTTTGAATAAACAAATTTAATTAAAAAAAGGAGCCATAAATGAAACTGAATATTTTTTCTTCTATCGCATTATCAATACTCGTATTGACCGGATTTGCAGTTGCCGGAAATAATGCTTCAAAAGTAAAAACAATCAATAATGTGAAAGACGCAATAATAGGTGAATCTACAGCAAGCGCAAAATACGCTGCTTACGCAGAAAAAGCCCGGAAAGAAGGTTTCAATAAGATTGCTATTTTATTTGAAGCAGCATCAAAATCTGAAAAAATACACGCCGGAAATCACAGAGCTGTTCTGGCACAGCTTGGCGAGAAGATGGATAAGTTCACGCCGAAATACGAAGTAAAATCTACAAAAGAAAATTTGCAGGATGCTATAAATGGTGAAACTTATGAAGTTACAACAATGTATCCTGATTTTATCAGGACAGCTAACGATGCGAGTATAAATATCGCTATGCTTTCATTTAATTATGCATATCAAACTGAGAAAAAGCACAAAGAGTTTTACAAAAATGCTCTTCAGATGCTTGAAAAGAATAAACAAGGCGAATTACCCTCAAAATACCTGGTTTGCACGACCTGTGGGAATACCTATGACAATAACGCTCCTGCACGATGCGGCATATCAATGACCCCAAAAGAAAGGTTCATTACAATAAAATAGTAAACCAATTTAAGCACAGGTCAGGTCCGCTCAATTGAGCGGATTTTTTTTTGCAAAAAGATGAAATTCTAAATTGAATCTAATTTCTGATTCACATATATTTGACAAACCAAAAAGGTAGATAATTGATCGGCAGAAAAAAACAATTTTTAGATATTGAATTTGAAAACGAGATTATTTATTAATAGCCCCGCATAACGGGGCTATTTTTTTGCCTAAATTTAACCCCAACCTAAGTATGCAAAAAATAGAAAAAAATAAGCCCGTAAGGGCTAAACTTGTACTGGAAGACGGAACCGAATTTACTGGAACCGGTTTCGGATATAACGGAAACACCAACGGTGAAGTCGTCTTTAATACCGGGATGGTTGGATATACCGAAACTATGACTGACCCATCTTACCGTGGACAGATACTCGTATGTACCTTCCCCCTGATTGGTAATTACGGTGTACCCGGCGATGAGCGGGAGGACGGACTATTTAAGAATTTTGAATCTGAACAAATCCATTGCCGCGCATTGATTGTCACAAACTATTCAGAGGAACATTCACATTGGAGCGCGAAAAAATCTTTATCGGAATGGATGTATGAACAAAAAATTCCCGGCATCACCGGAATTGATACCAGGATGCTCACGCGTAAATTACGTGATAAAGGCACGATGGCAGGGAAAATAATTTTTAACAATAGAAAAAAAATAAATTTTCAGGACGTAAATAAGATTGACCTTGTTCAGGAAGTAAGTGTAAAAGCCCCGGTAGAATACAAAAGAGATAAAAAGAAAATTATACTTATAGACTGTGGCACAAAAAATAATATAATAAGAGCTTTCCTGGAAAGAGATATCTCTGTAATAAGGGTACCGTACGATTATGATTTTAATGCTATTGAAGCAAACGGAATTCTGGTATCCAATGGCCCGGGCGATCCCAAGATGTGTAAAAAAACTATCACACATCTGAAAACAGCAATGAAGAAAAATATTCCAATGCTAGGCGTTTGTCTTGGTAGCCAGATAATGGCCCTGGCCGCAGGAGCAAACACTTACAAACTTAAATACGGACACAGGGGTCACAACCAGCCCTGCAATGAAACCGGTACAAAACGAACATACATCACTTCACAGAATCACGGTTTCGCAGTAGATGCTGAAACTTTGCCGCAGGACTGGCGCGAATGGTTCGTGAATGACAACGATGGAACGAACGAAGGGATAATTCATATTTCTAAACCATTTTTCGCATCACAGTTTCACCCGGAAGCTTCACCCGGGACCTGATGACAGCGAATTTATTTTTGATTTGTTTATAAGAGCTTTGAAATGATAAAACGTGGAAAACCAAAAAAAGTTTTAATTCTTGGATCAGGCGCACTACAAATCGGTCAGGCAGGAGAATTTGATTATTCCGGCAGCCAGGCGATAAAGGCACTAAAAGAAGATGGAATTACTTCTGTACTGATCAACCCTAACATTGCAACAATTCAAACATCTGAAAACTTTGCGGACAAGGTATATTTCCTTCCTCTCAAAGCAGATATTGTAGAAAAGATAATTGAAAAGGAACGACCTGACTGCATACTGCTACAGTTCGGTGGACAAACCGCTTTAAACGTTGGCGTTGAATTGTATGAAAAAGGAATCCTAAAAAAACATAATATAAAAGTTCTGGGAACACCTGTAGAAGCCATCCAGGCCACAGAAGACAGGCTGCTATTTGGAAATAAAGTTAAAGATTGTGATTTAAAAGTTGCATTAAGCAAAACCGCGAAAAATTTGAAAGAAGCTGTTTCGGTTGCTGATAAAATCGGTTATCCGGTTATGGTAAGAATAGCGTATGCGCTTGGAGGACTTGGCTCAGGTATTGTAACTAATAAAGCTGAGTTGACAGAAAAAGCCAGGAGAGCATTTTCATTTACCAGCCAGATTCTTATTGAAGAATCACTCTACGGCTGGAAAGAAGTAGAATATGAAATTGTGCGCGACAGATACGATAACTGTATTACAATTTGTTCGATGGAAAATGTTGATCCAATGGGAATACATACCGGGGATAGCATAGTTATTGCGCCGGTACAAACTCTTTCCGCAAAAGAAAACTTTATGTTGCGTTCTCACGGAATAAAATTAATCCGTCACCTCGGAGTGATCGGTGAGTGTAATATTCAGTACGCATTAAATCCTAAAAACGGCGATTACAGGATAATAGAAGTAAACGCCAGGTTGAGCAGAAGTTCAGCCCTAGCTTCAAAGGCAACTGGTTACCCGCTCGCTTTTATTGCTTCAAAACTTGCCCTGGGTTATGCTTTAAATGAAGTGGAAAACATTATTACTCAGCAGACCTCAGCCTGTTTTGAACCTGCTCTAGATTACGTCGCATTAAAATTTCCGCGATGGGATTTACAAAAATTTCAGCAGGTAAGCACACAGCTTGGTTCAGAAATGAAATCAGTTGGAGAGGTAATGTCTCTCGGCAAAACATTTGAAGAGGTACTACAAAAGGCAATCCGTATGCTTGATATGGGTTACAAGGGATTTGCGGGCAATGGTATTAAGTTCAAGAATCTTGATGAAGAAATCTCAAACCCAACTGACAAAAGAATGTACGCCATTGCTCAAGCTTTCCGGAAAGGATACAGCGTTAAAAAGATTCACAATCTGTCAAAGATAACACCCTGGTTTCTTTACAAGATGAAAAACATCATCGATACTGAAAAGAAACTAAAAGGCCTGAAGCTTAACAAGCTAAATGAAGCATTGATGCGCGAGGCAAAAGAAAATGGTTTTTCTGATTTACAGATTGCACAGCTTACAGATTCCAATGAATTTGAAGTTAGAAAGATCAGAAAATCATTTAATGTTATCCCGGTTGTAAAACAGATTGATACGCTCGCGGCTGAGTATCCCGCACAAACAAATTATCTTTATCTAACATATCACGGTCGTGAAGATGATATTCAAACCGGTGGTAGTAACCAGATAGTAGTTCTAGGAAGCGGCGCTTATAGAATCGGTTCTTCTGTAGAATTTGACTGGTGCTGCGTAAACGCCGTAATGACTCTCAATAAGATGAATCATAAAACTATTATGATCAATTGTAACCCGGAAACTGTGAGTACAGATTACGACATTTGTGATAAATTATATTTTGAACAAATTACTTTTGAACGTGTGCTGGATATTTACGAAAAAGAATATCCGGAAGGTGTAATCATTTCTATGGGCGGGCAAACACCGAACAATCTTGCAACAAGACTTCACAACGAAGGAATCAAAATTCTGGGCACTTCTCCCGATAAAATAGACAACGCAGAAAACAGGCATAAATTTTCATCTATACTTGATTCAATAAAGGTAGACCAACCGGAATGGAAGGAACTCACCAGTTTTGCAAAAGCGAAAGCCTTTTCTCACAAGGTTGGCTATCCTGTCTTAATACGACCGAGTTATGTGCTAAGCGGTGCGGCTATGAGCATCGTATTAACGGATGAAGAATTGAAAACTTTTCTGCAAAAAGCCGCAGCAATCAGCAAAGAGTACCCGGTTGTAATAAGCAAATTTATTACAGAAGCCAGAGAAATTGAGGTAGATGCGGTTGCGGATAAAGGAGATTTATTCTGTTACGCAATTTCAGAACACGTTGAAAATGCAGGCGTACATTCAGGTGATGCAACAATTGTTCTTCCTCCTCAAAGAACTTATCTGGAAACAATGCGCCGTGTAAAAATAGTTACAAAAGAAATTGCAAAAGCTCTTGAAATAACGGGGCCATTTAATATTCAATTCATTGCGAAAGACAATAAAGTCAAAGTAATTGAGTGTAACCTTAGAGCATCGAGGAGTTTTCCTTTTGTCTCAAAGGTTCTAAAAATAAATTTTGTTGAAATTGCAACAAAGTTAATGCTCGGCGAAAAAGTACCGAAAATTGATAAATCATCATTTGATGTTGATTATGTAGGAGTTAAAGCCCCACAGTTTTCGTTTACAAGGTTGAAAGGTTCCGATCCTGTACTTGGAGTTGAAATGGCATCAACTGGTGAAGTTGCATGCCTCGGTGATGATTTTAATGAGGCATTTCTTAAGAGCTTTATTTCAACCGGTTATAAGATCCCACAGAAAGGGGTTATGCTTTCAACGGGTACTCCCAAAGACAAAGCAGAGTTTCTAGAAGATGCAAAAACTCTCTACGAAATGGGGTATAAGTTTTATGCAACAAAAGGCACAGCTGAATTCCTGAAAAAATATGGAATGAAAGTAACCGTTTTACACTGGCCTTTAGTAAATAAAGAGCCAAATATCTTAACATATCTTGAAAATGGAAAAATTGATCTTGTAATAAATATTCCTAAAAGTGTGGATAAATTTGAACTTGATAATGATTATCTTGTAAGACGAAAAGCAATTGATATGAATATTAACCTGATAACAAATGTTCAGGTTGCAAAAAGATTTGTAAAAGCTATGGAACGATATAAAGAAGAAGATCTCACTATCAAAAGCTGGGATGAATATATTTGACGATGAGTTTATTTTTTATAGTTTTTTTCGCGCTTTACACTTTAATTAATTCATATGTTTTCATCAGGGGATGGCAGGCATTAAGCTATCTTCCCTTTTTGAAACCTTTCTTTGTACTGGCTTTTCTGGTCTTTTCCTTCTCATATATTTTTGTAAAAATATTTGCAGAAAAACTTCCGGCCTATATTCACGATCCGTTATTGTGGATCGGTTCATTCTGGTTTGCATTTCTACTTTATTTCGTACTGTTTTTATTTTTAATTGACCTTACAAGACTGGGAGACAATTTTTTCCATCTCCTTTCTGCATCATTAAGAGATCCTTCCCCGTTAACAAAATTATATACCGGGATTATTGTATGTTCAACAGTATTGTTAATTGTTGTAGCAGGATTTATTAACCGCTCAAACTTTAAGATAAAGACACTTGAATTAAATCTACCAAAGAAAGAAAGCATACTGAAGGAATTAAACGTTGTAATGTTTTCTGATCTCCATTTATCACCGATAAATAATGAAAAGTTTTTGGGAAACATAATTGATAAAGTAAATTCTCTCAAACCTGATATTGTACTGCTGCCGGGTGATATTGTTGATGATAAAGCTGCTATCTTAAGAAGAAACGGCATCGGTGGTTCATTCAGAAAATTAAATCCGAAATACGGTGTGATCGCCTGTACGGGCAATCATGAATTTATCAATAATGCGGATTCAGCCGTAAAATTTATGGAAGAATTCGGAATAAAAGTCTTGAGAGATTCGGCACTTAATATTGATAACGCATTTTATGTAATAGGTAGAGAAGACAGGAGTGGAAATAATTTTTCCGGAAAGAGAAGAAAAACTCTAAGCAATTTACTTACTACAGAATCTGAAAACCTGCCGAGAATTTTACTAGATCATACACCGGTACAATTAAATGACGCGGTAAAAAATAATATTGATCTTCAGCTTTCGGGGCATACACACAACGGACAGATGTTTCCCTTAAATTTTATCACAAAAATGGTTTACGATATAAGCTGGGGTTATCTTAAAAAAGAATTAACACAATTTTATGTTTCATCCGGTGTTGGAACTTGGGGCCCGCCCGTTAAACTTGCAAGCGATGCGGAGATAGTAAACATAAAAATAAAGTTTAATTAAAATTCTTTCCTGTTCTTAATTTACTCTGTATTAATTCAGATTAAGCTTCTAAAACACAAAATTCACTCCAAATTTAAACTGATCGTATCCAATTCCCGGTTCGGTATTGAAAGGCCAATTCATTTTATCCTGTCTTAATTCATAAATCCCGTATGACAAAGCATTTTTCAGAACAAAATTAACAATGGGTGCAACATTTGGTGATGAATCAAAGATCTCATCAACAAACCTGTTGACGAAAGATTGTCCTATATCCTCAATGATGGCGCTCCCGACCCATTTTGCAAATAAATGACGTGGAAAAATTATTGATCTTTCGTACCCGGCTTCAAGTGTAATAATTTTGCCTGCTTCAAATCTAATTCCACCTTCAGCAGTTGTGCCAAATCTTATTGATTCATTTATATCATCAAGCCTGTTGGGTGGAACAGCGGCAAAGGTAAGTATGTTTGGTCGCTGAACTTCAGGTCTCGACCAGACCATCCCGGAACTGTTATAAAATATTATGGCAGATTTACCTAAATCATATCCGTACCCGGAAGATTTAACAAGTCCGACACGCCATAATTTTGTATTAATTTCAAGTCCTTTTGAACTGCCTCCAAGCTCGCTTGAGAAGTAACTTAATACCAGATACCTGTATTTATAATTAAAAATACCTTCAGCATCCCATTCATTGTTTTCCCTGGTATAGCCAATTTTAAATTCAAGCATTTTCGGATCTGCAAATTTGTCCCCGGAGTTTTTCAGGGTAATATTAGAAATACCGTAATTAAAGCTCAGAGTGGGACTTCCATGTATGCTTACGTTAAACATATCTGAATTTTCATCCCAGTCATACCACTTATGATGGCCTGTATTTGTTGAATCATTATCCTGGGCGAAGATAAAAGAAGTGAACAGCAGACTGGTAAAGCAAAACAATAGTAAATTTTTAAATCTCATTTTTTCTCCAGCTAAAAATATTTTTCCAAAACTAAGGTTGACAAATTATGTGCCGCTAATATTGATCTAAATATGTGATTTATTTGCAGCTAAATGATCAATATTTTATACATAAAAGTATAATATGTAGTACAATTCAGCTCTACTTTTAATTCTAAAGACGAAATTCAGTGAAGAAAGGTTACAATAAATGATGGGTGTATTTAGGAAATTCAACAAAATATATTATATAAGTTTTTTATATTTGCGTTCAATTTTCAAAAAATAATAACAGCCTGAAATGCCGGACAAAAATAATTTAATATTTCCGTTTCCATCTTTGGATAAACTCTCAACCAAGAATCCATTTTACAAAGAGATAATTAATACGCATGAAGAAGCCTGCAGAAACAAGGAAGATTTTTATTTCGATCCTGAAACCGGATATACAGTATTCACAGCATATTATCACTTAAAGAGAGGGAGTTGCTGCGGAAGTGGTTGCAGACATTGTCCTTTTGGAGGGTAAAAAAAGGAGGGACGAAATCCCTCCCTTTAACATTATAGAATATACTTACTGAGATCTCTGTCTTTAACAATTACATCTAGTTTTTCTTTAACTACTTTACCATTAATCTTAACTTTATTTGCCGGTACTTTATCCGGTACATCAAATAATATATCGTCAAGAAGAGTAGTTAAAATTGTATGTAATCTCCTGGCACCTATATTTTCAACCTGTGAATTAACCTCTGTGGCAATTCGGGCAATTTCTTTTATTCCGTCCTTTGTAAAATCAAGTTTCACACCTTCAGTCTCAAGCAATGCGCAATACTGCTTCAGCAACGCATTCTGTGGTGTCATTAAAATTTGTATAAAATCTTCTTCTGTTAGAGTTTTCAATTCAACTCTAATTGGAAATCTACCCTGTAATTCCGGAATAAGATCTGAGGGTTTAGAAACGTGAAACGCACCAGAGGCAATGAACAAAATATGATCGGTTCTTACTACTCCATATTTTGTATTTACGTTTGTACCTTCCACAATCGGAAGTAAATCTCTCTGCACTCCTTCACGCGAAACATCAGGTCCCTGTCCTTTTCCTCCGCCTGCAACCTTATCGATTTCATCGATTACAACTATTCCGCTGTTTTCCACTCTTTCTATGGCTTCACGCTGAACGGCATCCATATCAATTAATTTCTGGGCTTCTTCCTGAGCCATAATTTGCCTTGCTTCTGCAACAGTTGTTTTTCTTTTCTTCTTTTTCTTGGGCATCAGGTTTCCCATAATTTCCTGGAAATTAATTCCCATATCATCGAAACCGAGTGGTCCGAGAACCTGCATTCCAACTGCAGCCTGTGAAGAAGCATCAAACTCAATCATTTTCTCATCAAGTTCGCCGTTCTTTAATTTTACGCGCATCCATTCGCGTGTTTTCTCGTTCTGATATGCTTCGGAGTTCACTTCTTCTTCAGAATTTTCGCCTTGCGGAGCGGCTTGTTTTTTAACAGGCGGAATAAGAATATCAAGGATTTTCTCTTCTGCCATTGCCTGGGCTTTTGCCTGCACAAGTTCTGTTTTTTCTGTCTTAACAAGATTCACAGCATAATCGGCTAGATCACGAATCATTGATTCCACATCGCGCCCGACGTAACCGACTTCTGTAAATTTTGAAGCTTCAACTTTTACAAACGGCGCATTAGCAAGTTTTGCAAGACGTCTTGCAATTTCTGTTTTACCAACACCAGTTGGCCCAATCAGAATTATATTGTTTGGCATTATTTCGTCTTTCAGTACATCCTGTATCTGCTGACGTCTCCACCTGTTTCTTAACGCAATTGCAACTGCTCTTTTTGCATCAGTCTGACCTATAATATAATTATCAAGTTCGTTTACAATTTGAGTTGGTGTTAATTCTTTCCTGTTAGTAGGCATAATTTTCCTGTTTATTTTTTTATTTCTTCAACATTAATTTTATCATTTGTATAAATACAAATTTCTGAAGCAGTTAATAAAGATTGTTTGACTATATCTTTCGCATTAAGTTTACTGTACTTTTTTAGCATTTTTGCCGCAGCCAGCGCATACATTCCGCCAGATCCTATTGCAACTATCTGATCATCAGGTTCGATTACATCACCATTACCCGATATTACAAGGGCTTTATCCTCAGTAATTACTGCAAGCATCGCTTCAAGTTTCCGAAGATATTTGTCGGTTCTCCAATCCTTTGCAAGTTCAACTGCAGCACGGTTTACATTTCCCCTGTACTGTTCAAGTTTATCTTCAAACCTCTCCATTAAAGTAAATGCATCGGCTGATGCTCCGGCAAAGCCGCATAGAACTTTTCCGTTTGCTATTGTTCTAATCTTAACTGCGTTGTGCTTCATAACAGTATTACCGAGAGTAACCTGTCCATCTCCCCCAAGGGCTGAAGTTCCATTGTGCACAACTCCGATTATTGTTGTAGCTTCAATTTTCATATCCATATTAAACTCCAATAAATAAATTTTTCATCATCATTAAGAATTGTTTTACTCATATAAAAGGAATTAACCTGGGAACGTACTTTTGATATTCGAGATATTGTTTCCCGAATTTATCGGCTAACTTCCTCTCCTCATAAAAAGAACCAATGTAAAAATAAAATATTATCCCGATTATAAATGTAACATCAAAAAGATTCATCGCGGGTCTTGCAACTATAAAAATTATTGAAAAGAAATAAAGTGGATGTCTGACAAATTTATACGGCCCCTCCGCAACTAATGTCATATGCTCATCAAGTTCTTCCCTGTCATAATTCTTATTAATCCACCTGAAGACCTGGTTTATCCCTAAAAATTCCTTTATACAAAAATACTTCAATGACCAGATTATCCCGGCAAGGGCAAGGAATTGAGGTATCAAAATAATAAAATCAAAAGGGCTTTTTAGGTCATATATCTTTACATCCGGTCTCGGAGAATACTGATAAATCAGATAAAATGATAATAAAGATATTATAACATATGCCAGCCTGTAAAAAGCCATAAAATCGCCGGCTTTTTCTTTAACAAAAGTTTTAATCTTTTTGGATGCTAAGAAGGAGTGCAGAATTCCGAAAAGCGTAAACAAAATAAGGATTACAAAAACATCTATCAGATTCTCTATCATAGTTCTTTACGTAATCGGGCAACCGGAAGTCTTAATTGCTCCCTGTATTTTGCTACTGTTCTGCGGGCAATATGAATCCCTTTCTCATTTAACATCTCGGCTAGCTTATCATCACTGTAAGGTGATTTTTTATTTTCACTAACTATAATTTCCTTCAGCAAATCTTTGATATGTTTATTGGAAATTTCTTCTCCGGAATCTGTGCTTAAACCTTCGCTAAAAAAGTACTTTAATTCGTGAATACCCTGTGGATTTTGAACATATTTGCCGTTAACAACCCGGCTAATAGTAGAAATATCCATCATTATTTCATCTGCAATATCTTTATAAATCATCGGTCTGAGATATTTTGAACCTTTGTCGAAAAACTCATGCTGTTTTTCCACAATTGCCTGCATAATTTTCATTAATGTTTCTCTTCTTTGCTGAATGCAGGCTATAAACCATTTTGCTGATTCAAATTTTTCACGAAGAAACTTATAAGTTTCCTTATCTCTTTTATTTTTCTTATTGCGTTTATTTGAATCGAGCATTTCCAGGTATTGCTTGCTCAAAGTTACAGAAGGTACACTTCTGTCATTCAGCGTAATAATAAAATTATCTTCATCCTTCTCGATCATAAAATCAGGTGTAATCTGGTTAAGCTGAACTGATTCAATATTACCTTCACCCGGTTTAGGATTAAGGCTCTGAACAAATTCAATAGTTCCCTTCAGGCTTTCATCTGTTAGCTCCATCTTTTGCTTTATTGCATCGTAACGTTTTTTAGTAAAATCATCAAAGTGATTAAGTAATAACTGCTCGCCCAGGTATTTATAATATGGATCATCATCAGATTTTCGTGCCTGTATCAGTAAACATTCACGTAAATTTCTGGCAGCAATACCAATGGGATCAAAAACCTGGATTTTTGCAAGTAAGTTTTCTGCTTCCTCCATGGGGATGATAATTTCATCAAACATTTCCAATTCATTAAGAATATCTTCCAAACCCCGCTTTAAATAACCATCTGCATCAAGGTTTCCAATTATTTCTTCACCCAGAGTAAAAAAGTTTTCATCGAGATTTAGCATTCTTAATTGATCAAGCAGGTGTTCGCTGAGACTTTCGAGAGATTCTGCAAGAGGCTGGTAAACTTCATCGTCTTTACTTCTGTTGGACCTGTCCGACTCATCCACGCTATCATTCATAAAATCTTCAATTTCAAATTCCTCGTTATCATAATCTTCAACTTCATCTTCCGTGGATTCATTATCCTTATCTTTTTCCTGCTCCTGTGTAAGGTCATATTCTTCTTCAAGAATAGGATTTAATTCCAGTTCGGTTTTAATTCTTTGTTCAAGTGCGAGAGTATTTAACTGCAAAAGTTTCTGATATTGAATCTGTTGCGGTGATAATCTTTGCTGCTGTGATAATTTTTGATTAAGTGATAACATTAGACGATCCGATACCTTCTCTTAATTTTGAAAACCATTTTTGTCCGTACTTTCTTTTCAGAGGTTCCTCACAAAAATCTATTAATTTAATTTTTTCTTCTCCGCCTTTTTTCACAGCGGGAGTACATTCAGAAAATTTTTCATATCTCAAAACTTCCCCGCCAAATTTCGATATCCTTATTGGAAACAAATGGCAGGAAATTGGTTTCCTGAATTCTACTTCTCCATTATTAAATGCTTTTTCAATTCCGCACTTTGCAATGTCTCCATCAAAATAAACGAAAACACAGGCTCTCCTGTTAACGCTTTTCGTCATTAATTCGCCGTCCTTTTCATCAACAAAACCGTTTTTTTCAATTTCGGCGATATGTTCTTCCGGCAAATATTTTTTTACAATTGGCAAAATCTTTGAAATTTCATCAACTTCTGTCTTTTCCAGAGGAGCCCCAAAATCACTTTCGAGCGTGCAGCAGGCACCTTTACATACAGAAAGATCACAGGCAAATTGAGAATCTTCAATTTCTTTGCTTATTAGCACTTCTTCCACAGGAATTAGATTGTTTAAAAACATTGGAATAATTTTTGATGAAAGATAACAATTTGTATGTAAATACAAAAATTTAAAGAATCTGGTTCCATTTTTTATACAATCTTGACTACTAAAACCAGCATAATTCCTACCCTTTAAATGTATCCGTTTTTATCATTAAAACACTCACTCAAAATTTTGGTTTACAGGTGTTGCAATCAAAGTCACAAAATATTATTATTATGTTTAGGCCTAAAGTTGATTTTGCCGCCGCCAGATTTTATTTTTTTAGATTATTGCAGATTACACCGGAACTTACAGTGGGAATATCCAGCTTTTCCGGTTGTGGCAGTTAAATTATTTTTATAGTAAAATAACAATAGTTTCAGGCATTCTATTATGAATCCTGTGAACGAGTCGCTCATTTTTAACATAATATAATCCTAAAAAAAATTGTTAAGATTTAAAAGGGGAGCCTGAACTAAAACATCTCTTTTAAACCCATTTATTTAATGACCAGATTTAACAGGATAAATTATCCCGGATTGATTAATGCAATTACAGAATAAAGTAGTAGTAATAACTGGTGCATCAAGTGGGATTGGTGAAGAACTTGCAAAGCAACTTGCTAATGAGGGTTGCAAACTAGCATTACTTGCAAGAAGAGATGAAAAACTGAGTAAGCTCAAATCGGGATTAAGTTTAAAAGCAAAAGACATAAAAACATTTAAATGTGATGTCAGTAATCATCCGAGTGTAAAGGAAACAACGCGTAAAATAATTGATCACTTTGGCAAAGTAGATATTGCTATTCTTAATGCCGGCGTAAGTTTTAAAGTAAATATGAATGAATTTGATTCTACAATTGCAGAAGAAACTTTTGATACAAATGTTTTAGGGTTAGCTTATTTTTTTGAAGAATTATTGCCTGATTTCAAAAAAAGAAAAGAAGGAATTATTGTTGGTGTTTCCAGCCTTGCGGATGGGAGAGGTTTCCCTAATGCCGGGATTTATTCTGCCAGCAAAGCAGCAGCAACTATATTTCTTGAAAGTCAAAGAATAAGTCTTAAGAAATTCGGGATAAAAGTAATTACAGTAAAACCCGGATTTGTTAAAACACCAATGACAAAAAGAAACAAGTTTCCGATGCCTTTTCTGATGGATGTAGAAAAAGCATCAAAAATAATTATCAAGGGAATTAAAAAAGAAAAGAACATAATTCAATTCCCCTGGCAAACAGTACTCGGGGCAAAAATTTTCAGGTTAATGCCTGACGCCCTTTTTAACTTCGTAGCCTTAAAAAACACAAAATAAAATATCTTTAGAAGAGATAAATAAATTCTTTCTTTAACAAAAACGGGGAGTTAAAGTGAAGAAATTATTCTTTATTTGCTTTGCGTTATACTGTACCGCAATTTTCGGACAGTCCGGTCAAGCTGACAGTTCAATTATAATAAGCGAAGTAATGTTCGCGGCCAAATCCGGGGATAATGAGTTTATAGAGGTATATAATACCAGCACAATAAATTCAATTGATCTGAATAATTTTCAGATACAATATTACAAGTCCTCAGCAGATAATTTTTCAAATGCCGGATTCGGAACAATGCTCAAACCACAGTCCTTTGCAGTTATCTTTGAAGGAGATTATGACCTTCAAAATGGAATATACAAAGATGTGGTTCCTTCCGATGCCCTGATATTAAAGATATCTGATAATGCTTTTGGCTCTTCCGGAATGTCAAATTCTTCTGATCGTACAATTCAATTGCTTAATTCATCCGGAATTAAGCTGGAAGAGTACACCTATTCCGCTAATAATTCCAAAGGTATATCAGACGAAAAAATCATACTAAATTCTGATACAACTACTTCAAACTGGGAATAACTCACTTAGAGATTTGGGAACTCCGGGATTCAGGAATTCAGTCAGTCCCATAAATTTTGATCCGGGAATTTCTGACTTCATATCAGAAAAGAATTATGGAGTTACAGGAAAAGAGATCACTTTATTTATTACAGTAAAAAACTTTGGAGAAAAAGATTCCGAACCTTTTCAACTCAATATATCCCGCGATAAAAACCATGACTCGACCGCGCAGGCAGGTGAAGTACTGCAAGCATTTACCGGCCCTTCGCTTTCTGCGGGAGATTCAAGTAATTTTCAGCTTTCAACCTCAGATTTTATAGAAGGAAATAATTTATTTATTGCGGAATTACAATCCCCAAAAGATGAAAATCTGCTCAATAATATTTCTTTTCGAAAAATTACCGGGGTTAAGATAAATGAATTACGAAATGATCTTGTTATAAACGAAATAATGTATGCGCCTGACTCTCCCGCACCTGAGTGGATTGAAATTTTCAACAAAAGTGAAAAGACAATAAATATTTCAGGCTATAATATCGCGGATAATTCCGATACATCGGAAATTATTAATTCTTCCCGGATTCTAAATCCAAAAGAATATTTTGTCTTTTCTTCCGATAGCACAATCACGGATTTTTTTAATTTAACTTCCGGCTATTCAGCTGGTGACTTACCTACATTAAATAATTCAGGCGATAAAATAATTTTGCTTGACTCACTCTACCGCGTAATAGACTCGCTTGAATATTCGCCCGGCTGGGGAGGCAATGATGGCAGTTCACTTGAAAGGATTGCTGCAGAAAGAAGTTCAAATGATCCCGGGAATTGGGAATCATCCCACGATTTTCTTAAAGCCACCCCCGGCAAAATAAATTCTTTAACTCAAAAAGATTATGATATTTCTGTTGATAAAATTTTGTTTACACCTTCCAACCCGTTAATTGGTGATAATGTATCTATTTTAGCATTACTTAAAAATAATGGCAAGAATCCAGTAACCTTTTCTGTAAGTCTTTTTGAAGATACTAATGGAGATTCACTTAAAAATATAAAGTTGGATGAAATAAATAGTCGGGATTTACCAGAGAGCGATTCCGCCATTTTAAATTTTAACTATAGTATAGATGCGATAAATAATTCGCACAACTTTATTGTTGAAGTAAAATCATCTTTTGATGAAGACTCAACAAATAATAAGATTTATAAAAGCATTATACCTGGTTATTCACAAAAGAGCCTTGTTATAAATGAAATAATGTATGATCCCGATAAAAATGAACCTGAATGGATTGAATTATTTAATAATTCAGATTTGCAAATAAATCTTAAGAATTGGAAGATTATAAATTTAATCCCGTCAATCCATGAATATTCACTGTCTGCCACAGATAATTATTTAGCTCCCGATAATTTTTTGGTGATCGCAACAGATTCCTCAATCTTCGAAAAACACAACAATTTAGATTCAAATGCGGTCATTCTAAATTTCGGTTCACTTAATAATAATTTTGATGGAATTGCCATCAGAGATCTAAATAACAATCTAATAGACAGCGTAGTCTACTCATCTGACTGGGGCGGCGATAACGGTTTTTCTATGGAAAGAATTTCTCCTTTAAAAGATTCTAATGACAGATCAAATTGGGCAACATCCCAAAATAATGTGGGCTCTACACCTGGAAGGATTAATTCTGTCAGCCAAAAAGACTATGATATTATAGTCTCTAAAATTATGTTTGAGCCCACATCTCCACTCTCAGGAGAAAATGTAAACATTTCGGCACTGATAAAAAATCCCGGCAGAAATATTGCCGATTTTTCTCTTTCACTTTTTGAAGATACTGATAAGGACTCTGTTGCAGATAAATTACTGGATAACATTTCTTATAATAATTTATCTCCGGAAGATTCAGTAATCCTGCAATTCAATTATGTATTAAAAGCAATTACGGAGCAGCACAATTTTATTGTTAAAGCAAATTTCAATTCTGATCAGGATACAAGTAATAATAAGGCATATAAGAGTGTCTCACCGGGTTACAGGAAAAACAGTGTTGTAATAAATGAGATTATGTACGATCCCGCAAAAGATGAGTCTGAATGGTTTGAAATCTATAATAACACGGGAAAAGATATTGACCTGAAAAATTGGGAAATCGTCAACCTGTTGCCTTCACCATCGGGTAATTCTTTAACTCTTAAGAATTATGCAATTTCTCCCGGTGCTTTTGTCGTTGTTGCGTCGGATTCATCATTCATTATTTCTCACAGTGAAATAAAAAATCAAATTATAATTTCAAACTTCGGATCTTTAAATAACTCAACTGACGGCATGGCTTTACTTGACAACAAAGGAGCCACGATAGACAGTATTGTTTATTCATCAGACTGGGGAGGAGGAAACAGCTTCTCTCTCGAAAGGATTAGCTATTCTTCGCAATCGACCGATAGTACTAACTGGAGAACTTCCGTGGATTCCGGTAAAAGTACTCCCGGGTTTAAAAACTCAGTAACAGACCTAAAATTTTACAGCAGGAATTCCCTTATCATAAATGAAATAATGTTTGATCCTTCCCCTGACAACAGCGAGTTTATAGAATTCCTCAATACAGGTGATTCAACATTAAATATTGGCGGATGGTCTTTTGTAAACGAAAACGGCAAAAGATTTTTCCTTTCCCGGATTTTACGAAGTGTTAAAGCCGGGGAATATTTTGTTCTTGCGGCAGATTCTAATTTCAGGAACAATCTTTATAATACTGATTCCACAAGAATAAACATTGCAAAAACTTCTTCATTCGGACTTGCTAATAAGGGTGGACTAATATTACTAAAAGATGCATTAGGAAATATAATTGATTCAGTAAACTATTATGAACAATGGCACAATCCGAATTTTACAATCACACAAAACATTTCCCTGGAAAGAATAAACCCTTACCTGGAAGGAAATGATAAAAACAACTGGAGTAGTTCAGCTAGTATTCAGGGGGCAACACCGGGTAAAAGAAACAGTATTTATACTACGCAATCAAAAACCATTGGTTCAAAGGTTTCAATTTCACCGAATCCATTTTCTCCTGACAATGACGGGTTTGAAGATTTTACTATTATTAAGTACAAACTTCCGCAAAAAACCGCCCAGGTAAAAATCAAAATTTTCGATAGTAAAGGCAGACTGGTCAGAACTCTTAAAAATAATTCAGCAACCGGTATGAATGGTTCAGTAATTTTTAACGGCTTGGATGACAATAACAATACCTTAAGAATGGGGATTTATATCGTTTTAATTGAGGCATTGAATTCAAATTCCGGAGTATCCGAAAAAATGAAAACTGTTGTAGTAGTTGCAAAAAAGTTTTAATATCATAACTTAGAAATGACTTAATTTTAATATTATAATTAGAAATTTTACTTAAGTTGCTCAGTACCAAATATACCAATCAGTCTGGCCAATAGATTATGAATAATATTTTAGAAGTATCCAACCTCTCAAAAACATTCGAGAATGTTGAAGCGTTGAAAAGAGTTAGTTTCTCCATACAGAATGGTGAATTTTATGGACTTTTAGGCCCGAACGGTGCCGGGAAAACCACTACGATAAATATAATCAGCACAATTTCACAACCCGATACAGGATACGTTAAAATTAATGGGATGGATCTTAAAAATCATTCCATTGAATGCAAAAAATCTATCGGTGTTGTGCCGCAGGAAATTGCGCTTTACAACGAACTTTCAGCACACGAAAACCTAATGTTCTGGGGTAGCCTTTATAGCCTTAATTACGCGGACCTCCAAAATAAAATTGATGAAACTATGTCGCTTATGGGATTAACCGACAGGAAAGAAGATAAAATAAAGACCTATTCCGGGGGAATGAAACGAAGAATTAATATTGCATCGGCACTACTTCATTCTCCCAAAATATTAATTATGGACGAGCCAACCGTGGGAATTGATCCGCAAAGCAGAAATTTGATTTTTGATGTACTGGAAGAGCTTCATAAAAACGGAATGACAATAATCTATACAACTCACTATATGGAAGAAGCTGAAAGATTGTGCGACCGGATTGGAATTATAGATCACGGTAACATAATTGCTGAGGGAACAATTGATGAATTGCGTGAAACTACAAAAGCAGAAGAGTCAATTAATATTCACGTTGAAAATTCTGAACACATTAACACGGAAAAAATAAAACAAATAAAAAACTGTCTGGATATATCCAATGGCGTAATCACATTTTCAAGTAAAAACAGCGGGAAAGACCTTCCTTTAATTTTGATGGAATTGAACAAAGCGGAAGTCGGGATAAGCCAGATAGAAATTCACAAGGTAAATCTTGAAACAATATTTTTAAATCTGACCGGAAGAAAACTAAGAGATTAAATTATGTTAAAATTAGCAATCAAAGACCTGCGCCTGATCATCCACGACAAAAGAGCCGTAATTTTAACCTTAATTTTGCCAATTGCATTAATATCACTTTTTGCTTTTGCGTTCGGCGGCGTGGGCGGTGGTTCAAATGATGCAAACCCAATCTCAATTTTTATTTCCGACCGGGATAATACAGATATGACAAAAGAGGTAATTTCTAAACTTGATACGATGAAATCCCTTGATATAAAACAAATTCCATTTGAAGAAGGCAAAGAAGAAGTAAAAAAAGGTAATCGTGTAGCGTTGCTGGTTTTTTATAAAGGTTTTAAAGATTCTGTTGACAACGGAACAAGTCCGTCAATGGAGTTATTTTATGATCAGTCCAGGCAAATAGAGGCGGGACTTCTGCAACAGGTGCTTTATTCAAAGCTGATGGGAATTGTCGGACAAAAGACTATAAAGAAAAGCATCAAAAAAATGATTGAAAAAAATAATCCGGATTTAGCTCCTAAGGATCTGTCAGCTATTCAGCAACAAGTCGATGAACAAATGAATAGTTTCGGAAAGAGTGATGAAAATCCTGCAAATAATTCTTTAGGAATCAAAACTACACCAGTGTTCGCAAAAGCTGAACAAAATCTCGGGCTGGTTCAGGCAGTTGCCGGTACCGCAATAATGATGCTTTTATTTACTGTTGCCGGCATGGGAAGCGGAATGCTCCTGGAAAAAGAAGAAGGGACGCTGAAAAAATTATTGTACTCCCCCATCAGACCAACATCAATTTTATTCGGGAAAATGCTGGCAACCGTCGCAGTATCTATTATCCAGTTATCCGTAATGTTTATTTTTGCCTGGCTGGCTTTCGGATTAAATATTTTCATCGATTTTGCATCTCTCGTACTTATGATTCTAACCACCGCTTTCGCCTGTGCTTCATTCGGAATTTTCATCGCTTCCATTGCAAAAACAAGGAAACAGGTGGAAAGTTATTCTACTCTGATTATACTTGTAATGTCTGCAATTGGAGGAAGCATGGTACCGCTTTTTCTTATGCCCGCAATTATGCAGAACATTGCGGTAGTTTCTGTGAATTACTGGGGTATTCAGGGGTTTTATGATATTTTCTGGCGCCACCTTCCTATTTCTGATGTTGCACAAAGAGCACTGGTTCTGTTTGGGATTGGCTCGATTATGATGCTTATTTCAATAAAGAATTTTAAGAAAAACATTCTGTCAATAGCTTAAAATCGTAAGATGAATTCCTATGATTTTTTTCTCATCAAAAGTCTAATTCACTGCAACCTTTTTGGTCAATTCCCTGTCTAATATTGTAGAGAACTTAAACAAAGATTTTTTAATGGAACTTTAACGTCATCCGGTTTGTATATAATATGGTAGTTCTAATAAACGTTTTATAACTCTTATTATTAGTGAATATAAAAATGGTCCTTGATTTTATGATTTAGATAAAGATTCTTTTAAAGATGTCTGGTTACGATGAACGAACAAGTTAAAAAGGGTCATTTTTGAGACCGCCTCAATTTTTGGGGCGGTTTTTTTATTTTAAAAGAAGAATCACTTATCCCAAATTGATTGATTCTGTAATTATTTACTTTTAATTTCAAAAAGCCTTCTAAGGATTTAGCTTCTATTAATTTTTCATTATTAAATTTACAGGTGCTATGAAACGTTCAGCAAAACTAATAACCGCCTTATTCATTTTGTTTTTTATTCTGGTTGCAGATATGCAAGCCCAAAATGTAAAGCTTGAATATTTCCTTTCAATGAGCAAACCATATACCCATTATTTTGAAGTCACAACAAAAGTAACGGGATTACAAAAAAAATATATAGATTTTCTTATGCCCGTGTGGGCGCCGGGTTCATATCTCGTAAGAGATTTCCCCAAAAACGTGGAATTTTTTCATGCTTACGGCACAAACGGAAATGAGCTCAAATTTGAAAAAATAAACAAGTATACATGGCGTGTTTATAGTAATAACTCAGATGAAGTAAAAATCAAATATGATGTTTATGCTTTTGAGACTTCAGTAAGAACAAGTTTCCTCGATTCCAATCACGGCTACCTGAACGGAACCAGCATTTTTATGTACATCGACAAGATGAAAGATTTACCTTCCACATTAACCATCACTCCGTATAAAGATTGGAAAAAGATAAGTACGGGGCTTGAGTCTGAGGCTGGAAAAAATTTCACATATCATTCCCCCAATTATGACATTCTTGCAGATTCACCAATTGAAATTGGTAATCAGGATGTTTTTGAATTTGATGCAGCAGGTGTGAAACACTACGTGGCAATGTACGGCAAAGCAAATTATAACGTAGATACACTAAAAAAATACATGGCAAAAATTGTCGAAGAAGAGACAAAAGTCATTGGTGAGAATCCAAATAAACATTACACATTTATTGTCCATAACCTGAAACGTGGAAGCGGTGGTCTGGAACACCTCAATTCCACAACACTTGAAGTAAATAGATGGATTTATTCTCCCAATATGCTGATGCGTTTTCTGGGTACTGTATCACACGAATATTTCCATTTATGGAATGTAAAAAGAATTCGTCCAATTGCACTTGGACCTTTTGATTACCAAAAGGAAAATTATACAAGATTGCTCTGGGAAATGGAAGGCGTAACTTCATATTATGGTTCGTTGATTCTGGAACGAGCTGGTATGATAAGTCCTGAACATTATCTTGGACGCGTTAGCGGAGGTATATCTTATGTTAAAGGTCAGCCCGGTCGCAAAGTTCAATCGCCGGCTGAATCAAGTTTTGATACATGGATAAAACAATATCAGCCGAATGAGAATAGTAATAACACAACACTTAGTTACTATGTTTCCGGCGCAATTCTGGGTGGAATTCTCGATCTTGAAATTATAGATAAGACAAACGGCAAAAGTAATTACGATGATGTTTTAAAATATCTTTACAACGAATACTATAAAAAACTTGGCAGAGGCTTTACCGATAAAGAATATAAAACAGTGGTTGAAAAGGTGGCGGGCGAAAACCTTGATCAGTTTTTTAACGATTATGTTTATTCCACGAATGATATAGACTATAATAAATATTTCGGTTATGCTGGCTTAAAGTTGATCGATAATGGTACAGACGAAAATCACTTCGGGGCAAGAACATTCAATAAAAATGGAAAATTAATTGTCAGAAGCGTCGAAGTAGGTACATCAGCTTATGATGGAGGCATTAATGCTAATGATGAAATCATAGCTCTTAACGGATACAGAGTTGATATTGATAATTTTAAAAAGATTATCAATCAGTTTAAGGCGGGCGATATATTAAATGTTACTGTTTCCAGGGATGGAATTATTAAAACACTGGATGTAAAATTAATGGCTCACCATAATTATAAATATAAATTGGTGAAGGTGGAGAATCCAACCGAGAAACAGCAAATGGTCTATAATAAATGGCTTAGTATTAAATAAATAACCGAATTTTTTATTGAAAAAATAACCCCTGTTTTTCAGGGGTTTATTGTTTTAAACATCGAACGGTAACACAATTTTTACTAATTTTAAAAACTGAGTAACAAAAAATTTTGAATTATAATGATAGAAAGAATTAAAAAGCTGGAAAAAGAAGCCCGCAAACTTGAGCCGAATTCAATCCAAAGAAAATCTGTAAGAAATAAGGTTATCGATTATACAGAAAATTTTCTTGATGAGATTTATGAAAAGAAAGCATTTGTAGCATCGGATGATAAAGGAATTGATATTTACAACTCCCCCATTTCCGAAGAACCCATAAAGATTGATAAAGCACTAAAGATAATTGAAAAAAACGTTGACACACCGAATTTAAATCCTGCGTCAGGCGGACATCTTGGTTATATCCCCGGCGGAGGAATTTACACTTCGTCACTGGCTGATTATATGGCGGCGGTAACAAACAGGTTCGCCGGAATATTTTTTGCTTCACCTGGTGCAGTAAGAATGGAAAACATGCTCATCCGATGGATGTGCGATCTTGTAAAGTATCCGAAATCTGCCGGAGGAAACCTGGCCTCAGGTGGTAGTGTTGCAAATTTAATTGCAATAATTACCGCAAGAGATGCAAAAAATTTAAGATCAAAAAATTACCACAACGCTGTTATTTATCTTTCCGAACATGTCCATCATTGTATAGATAAAGCATTGAGAATTGCCGGCCTTCATGATGCCGTGAAAAGGTATATCCCGCTCGATGATAAATTCAGAATGATACCGGGTGAAATTGAAAAGCAAATTAAAAAAGATAAAAAGAAAGGTTTGATTCCCTGGCTGGTAATTGGTTCAGCCGGAACTACGGACGTTGGCGCAATTGATCCACTGGAAGAAATTGGGAAGATCGCCCAAAAGTATAATCTCTGGTATCACATTGATGGAGCCTACGGCGGATTTTTTGTTTTATCAAAAACCGGGAAAAGGAAATTAAAAGGAATAAATCTTTCTGACTCATTCGTAATTGATCCGCACAAGGGCTTGTTCCTTCCATACGGCCTCGGAGTAGTAATTGTAAAAGATGTAAAACACCTGGCCGCAGCTCACTATTACCAGGCAAACTATATGCAGGATGCATTGTCGGCAACGGATGAACTCTCCCCCGCTGATCTTTCTCCGGAACTGACAAAACATTTCAGAGGTTTGCGCCTTTGGCTTCCTTTGAAAATTCACGGAGTAAAACCTTTCCGCGCAGCCCTTGAAGAAAAATTACAACTTGCACAATATTTTTATAAGACGATAAAAGACACAAAAGGATTTGAAACAGGACCGAAACCGGAATTATCCGTAGTAACTTTCAGATACGTTCCTGAAAAAGGAAATCAAAATAAATTTAATGAACTGCTACTGAAAGAAATTCACAAAGATGGCAGGGTATTTATTACTTCAACAATAATAGACGGAAAATTTACTTTCCGACTTGCATTGCTGGCTTTCAGGACTCATCTTTCAACTATCGACCTTGCAGTAAAAATATTAAAAGAGAAAGTAAAATTTCTGGAGAAGAATAATAAGGAATTAAGTTAGTGTATTTGAAATTATTATATGTTTCCATAATTGTCCTGATTTTTAACATCCCGTTTGGTTACTGGAGAAAAAGCGTTAACAAATTTTCATTACAATGGATACTTGCAGTTCATTTACCTGTACCTTTTGTAATTGCGCTAAGGTTCATATCGGGACTCGGTTTTCAATTCATCACATATCCTGCCCTTGTAGGTGCATTTTTCCTCGGTCAGCTAATGGGTGCTAAAATTTATTCCCACAGAAAAGCACTGCTAAAAATTCCTTTAACATCCTGTCTTATCTGGGATTTATATCTTACTATAAAAGACCTTTTATAGATCAATCTGGCTCAAATTCTTAATTTAATTATTGAAAAACAATAATATTTTACGTTGATTTCATTAAGGGATGAATGTATTTTATTGCTCCTTCTAATAAAGGAATTGCCTTTTTATATGAGAGTATCTTTTTTGCATTTAATAATAATTTTACTGATATCCTGCATCAATCTTTTCCCGCAGGAGTCCGATTGCGTTGCTTTTTCATATTATCAGCAGGGACTTGAAGCGCTGGCAAAAAATGATACTGCTAACGCGGAACTTTCTTTCAGGCATTCCATTCGTATTGATGAAAGTGCAAATGCACAATTTGAACTTGCAAAAATCCTGATCAATCAAAGGACTATCAGAGGAAGAGCTGAAGCAAGAAAATTACTTACAAGCGCAATCTTTAAAGCCCCCTCAAATATTGAATATCGTTTATTGAAAGCAGCATTGATGGAATATTTTAGCCCTGGCCTGGCTTATAAGGAATACCAGGATATTCTTGAAATAGACAGCACAAATGATATTGCGTTATTTCAACTTGGCAGAATAAAAGAAGATGATTTCAATGAATTTCATCATTCTGTTTTTCAGGAAGATCCTTTCAGCCCGATGCTAAGTCTTGACAAATTTGCATTGGAAGATTTTGATGAGGCTGAGCAATTCTTTCTTAAAGTTTTATATCACGATTCGACAAACTCACAGGCTATCCTTCATTTAAGCACTCTATATGAAGACGTTGGTAAACCGGATAAAGCCATACCGCATCTTCAGCGACTTGTAGAATTAAATCCCGATGACCAACAGGCACATTTATATCTTGGTTTAATGTACTATAGAACTTCTAATCTGAAAGGAGCTTATGATCAATACAAGGAAGCACTGATATTAATGAAACCTGCCGAACAAAGAGACTTTACTTATTACTCAGTTAAAGAATTAATAAAGCCGTTGCTTGGTGATGAAATAAAAGGCTTTTCTGCAATTGATATTAAAAATTTAATTGATCTTTACTGGAGAGTAAAAGACCCGCTATATCTTACAGAATACAATGAAAGACTGCTGGAACATTATTCAAGGGTTGCATATGCAAACCTACGCTTTGGTGTAAACAGGGCGGATCTTTCGGGCTGGAAAAGTGACCGCGGAGAAGTTTACCTGAGATATGGTGAGCCACTAAACAGGATAAGATTCCGTCCACAGATAAATGCCGGTGGCAGAACATCTGTAAAACTTAAAACTGATGTTTGGTATTATAATGATATGGTCTTCGGATTTACAGATACATTTTTTAACGGCAAGTATCAGTTCAGCCAGCCTTCTCCCGGAAACATTTATCAATCACAATACGAAAACGATTCATACACATATTTTAATTATGTAAAGAAAATCAGGAACGAAACGTATGACCCGAAATTTGAAGGGCCAAAATTTGATGTGCCCTATTCCCTGGCCCAGTTTAAAGATACTGGTGATAATTACAAAACTGATCTTTATCTCAGCTATGGATTAAATGCAGCTGACAGTTTAATATCAGGAAATAATTTTATTTATAATCACCAGGCGGGTCTGTTTATCCTTGATCCTTATTTTAATAAAATTTCTGAAGTAGTAGATTCTTTTAGTGTTTTTCCTAAAAGCCGTGAATTAAAAATTAATGATACTACTGATTATATAATTAACACCATAGAATCAGTTTCAAACCAGGATTCTTTAAATATTGGATTTGAAGTGACCCGTTTTGCTGATAAGGGAGTTTCTTCACATCACTTTCCGGTTGATATAAAGAAATTCAAACGGACAAACCTGGATATCAGCGATATTGTACTCGCCTCCGATATACAGGAAGATGATGAAAAGGATTATCCGTTAAAAAGAGGGAATATTTCCATTCTTCCAAATCCTTCTGCAATTTTTAATGAAGACGGGAAAATGTTTATCTACTATGAGCTATACAATTTAAGATTAGCAGCGGGTACAGGGGAATTTGTGCAAACCCTTACCCTCAAAAAAACAGAAGAAAAATCGGGAATCAGCAAAACATTTAACTCAGTATTAAATATTTTCGGATTGGGAAGTGACGACAAAGAAATAGTTCTGACCTCAAATTACAATGTTACAGAAAAAAACCCGAAAATATATTTCCAGCTTGATATGAGCAAATATGACCCCGGTGAATACTTACTTTCCCTTGATATAAAAGACCGCAATAGTGATGAAAAGACAAATGCCAGTGTAATTTTCGATTGGCAATAATACCCTGCTTTTACCGTTAACTAACCCAAACATATTTACCCGCCTCTGGCGGGCCGTTAGATAATTAATCTCTTAAATAATTGCAAATAAATCAATTATTATTGATTTTACAAGGTCGGCCATATGGAGACTTAAGACACTAATAATATTCTAATTAACTTATTGAATACTTTTATGAACAATTTCCCAATCTCAACAGCAGATTAAGACAAAGACAATCCAGGTTTACCTGGACAACTTGATATGAGTGATTATGAAACGGGAAACTATGTTTTAACTGTAAAAATAATTGAATGATATTTCCGGGAAAGAAACAGAACAAAGGACTGAACTAACCTGGAGTTAAAAATTCATTCTAATTTAGGGGCCTATATGAAATTATTTTTCATTATTTACATTTTTGATCATTATGCATAGCTATTTCATCAATCTCCCGCTCAAACAGAAGGACACGCTTCAATCGGTTATATATTACAGGCAAGGATTAAATTCACTTTTAAAAAATGATTTTGAAACAGCTAAATACTCTTTTCAAAAAATCTGTGAGAGAAGAAGACAACGCTCCAGCCGAATATGAACTTGCAAAAATATATATGGCAGATAGTTCACATTCAATGTGGAATATTTCAAGAGAGCATATAAAGAATGCAATTGTAGCTCGATCATCTAATAATGCAACTTATAGGACTTTTTTATGGCAAGCTTGTCTGTAGCACTATTTAAAAAATGAGCAGGCACTGAACTTAATGCAGAAGATGATGCGAAAAGACAATATGAAAAAGATCTTGAACTTGATAGTTCAAACGTGTATGCATTAACAGGCTTGGAGAAATAAAAGCAAATGATTTCTTGAATTTAATAATTCACGTGAAAAATTCGCTACCGGGACGGGATTGTACTAGGATGCAAAAGTTAATGTGCAAAAAAGTTTAAATAACAGACAGTTAGGTACTGTAAAGACACAACAACTTTATGATCCTAATAATTAAATTATTCTAGTTTAAATATGGTTGCAGAAAAGGATTTTAATTACGCCGATTAAAGTATTAATAAATACCATTAAATATGATTCACTTAATCCTAAATCATATTTTACATTCAGTTCTATATTTGAAGATAATGATATGCCAGGAAAAGGGATCCAGCATTCTTGCAAAGAGTTAACAACGTTATATGCCTGGGTCTGTGGAAGGCTCATCTTAAACTTGGCTTACTTTATTATCGTTCCAGAGAGCTGGGCAGCGCCTCTATTGAATATCAAAAAGCGATTGGATTTAATGAGTGTTCTGGAAAGAGAAGATTTTACTTATAATTCTGTGAAAATTTTACTCAACCCTAATATGTAAAAGGATAAGATTAATGGTCTATCAAAAGAACAATTGCAGAAAGATTATTTCTGTTTTTTGGAAATCAAAAGATCCTTTGCATTTAACGCCATATAACGAAAGATTGCTCGAGCATTATACCCGGGTGGCATATGCAAATTTAAGATTTAGTGTTCCTGGCAACTAAATTTAAGTGGCTGGGAAACTGATAGAGGAATAACAGTTATAAAATACGGCATACCGCCCAAAAGAATTCGTTATCGACCTGAGATGAGATGGAAAGGTACAGCGATTTGTCGAAATGCTTAAAACTGATGTCTGGGTTTATCACAATAAATCATTTGGTTTTGTTGATGAATTTAAGAATGGGAATTTTCAATTCAGTCGTCCGGATTCAAAAGTTGGAAGAGGTGGAGGAATTGCACAATATTGGGATGATTCAAAAGAATTTATTGAAGATCTCCAAGCAACGCAACCAGAAGAATATGTTCCATTATTTAATGGGCCTATATTTAGAGTCCCTTATAAAGTTATTCAACTTAATAATCCTGAGAGAAGAGACCTGACTGATCTGTTTATATCTTACGGAATAAAACCAGAAAAGAGCCCAGGCCAAAATGTTAATTTAAATTATAAACATTCCTTTGGAATTTTCTTCTTTGATTCTTACTTCAATAAACTTGCTGTTAGAGATGATAGTGTCAGTTCAATTAGCTGGCAAAATAAAATTGAGGCGCCCGATTCAGGTAATCTTTTTGTAAACTCTGTCGAACTTATTGCAAAACCGGATTCAGGAAATATGTCTTTTGAAATTCTGAGAAATTCGGATAATGGAGTAGCAGCCTATCACGGGCATTACAAAATAAGAAGTTTTAATTCCAAGGATTTAATTTTAAGTGATATTATACTTGCTTCAGACATTGAAATTGGGAATAAAGTAAAAGGAAGAATTAGCAGGAAAGATTATTCAATACTTCTAAACCCAACGGGAATTTTTAATGAGGACAATGACCTTTATATTTACTACGAAATTTATAACTTAGATAAGGATATAAAAGGATTAACTGACTTTAAGCAAGACATCGTACTTCAGGAAAAAGATGATGAAGGAATACTGGGGAATATACTTTCACCTGTACTAAAATTTATTGGGATTGATAACAACAAGAAACAGGTTGTCTTTAACCAGCAACTATCAGACAAAAGACAAAGACAGCCAGGTTTACCTGCAACTTGATATGAGTGATTATGAAACGGGAAACTATGTTTTAACTGTAAAAATAATTGATAATATTTCCGGGAAAGAAACAGAACAAAGGACTGAACTAACCTGGAGATAAAAATTCGTTCTGATTTAGGGGCCTATATGAAATTATTTTTCTTATTTACATTTTTGATCATTAGCATAGCTATTTCATCAATCTCCGCTCAAACAGAAGACACTCAATCGGTTAAATATTACAGGCAGGGATTAAATTCACTTTTAAAAAATGATTTTGAAACAGCTAAATCTCTTTTCAAAAAATCTGTGAGAGAAGAGGACAACGCGCCTGCCGAATATGAACTGACAAGAGTTTATATGGCAGATACTACTCATGCTATGTGGAATATCGCTAGAGATCATATTAAAAATGCTATTAAGCTAGATCCAAATAATATTAAATACAGATTGTTCTATGCCTCACTTGCTTTAGCTTTAGCTAAAGAATTCAGAGGTACAGAACTTATATCAGAAAAAGATGCAAAGAATCAATATCTAAAGGTTTTGGAAATGGATAGCACTAATGCATTGGCATTAGCAGGGTTTGGAAAAGTAAAAGCTAATGAATTTCTTGAATTTCATAATTCAGCACAAAAACATACAAATAGTACCAACTTACTAAGTGGGATAATAAATGTTACTAAGCAAATAGTTAAAAATCGTAAATTGGGTATAACAAGACTAAATCAAAAATACGATTTAAATAAAATTACATTAACAAGCCTTAATGTATTTGCAGAAGAGGATTTTAATCTTGCAGAAAAATCCTTAATAAAGTCTATCTATTATGATTCTCTAACCCCAGGGCCTTATCTTACCCTAAGTACGATATATGAAGATAACAATCAGCCTCAAAAGGGTATAAAATACCTTGTCCAACTCACCAGGATATTTCCCGATTATAAAGATGCTCATCTTGAACTCGGGCTTTTGTACTATAGAAGCTATTATCCAGATCTTGCATATGCAGAATTTGCAAAAGCTATTTTATTAATGAGTGGATCTGAACGGGAAGACTTCACATATAATTCTGCAAAAATTCTTGTAGGGCCTTTCCTGGAAAATGATATGGGAAATATCAATGAAAGTGAATTCAAAAAAATTATTAAACTATTTTGGTTTGCAAGGGATCCTTTGAATCTTACTCCCTATAATGAAAGATTACTAGAACATTATTCTAGAGTAGCATATGCAAATTTAAGGTTTACAACTCCAAATTATAAAGGCTGGCAAACTGATCGTGGAATTACAGTTATTAGATATGGAATCCCGCCGTTTAGATTTCGTTTCCGGGGCGAAGCTAGCATGAATCAATATTTTAATAAACCAGTAACCGATATATGGGTTTATGAAGATAAAATCTTTTCATTTGCCGACGAATTCAGAAATGGAAATTACCAATATGCCAACGTCAAAACGCAGGATTTTGCGGCTGATTTACTTGCAGATGAGAAAGAAGCTTATGTACCAATATTTGCCGGTCCGGAACTCAATGTACCTTACAATATACGACAATTTAAAGACCTCACTTCAAACAATTTAACCGATGTTTATGTCAGCTATGGAATAAAATCTGACGATAAGTCGGTTTCTGATTCAAAATATAATTATGAACATAAAACCGGACTTTACTTTTTCGATAATTACTTCAATAAAATTGCATATAATGTAAAGGACATAGAATCTCTAAATACCCGGAATAGGATTTCCATCCCGGATTCAGGAAATATAATTGTAAATTCAATAGAAATAAAAACAAAACCAGACACCGGGAATATCTCTTTTGAAATTCTCAGAACGGCTGACAAAGGTGTTGCCGCTTATCACGGAAATTATATAGTAAAAAGTTTTGATAATATATCACTAACCTTAAGTGATATTTTATTAGCTTCAAATATTAACAGAAGCCCTGACGAAGGAACTATAAAGAGGAGAGATATTTCAATTCTCCCAAACCCAACATCTATCTTTTCAAAAGGTCAGGATTTATATATTTATTATGAAGTTTATAATCTCAGTCTGGCCGGTAAAGGAACAACTGATTTTAGACAAAATATTATTCTACAGAAAAAAGAAACTAAAGGTTTACTAGGCAAAATATTTACGCCTGTATTAAAAACTATCGGACTTGATAACGAACAAAAACAGGTTTCCTTAACCAGCAATTATCAGACTGAAGACAGAAACAGCCAGGTTTACCTGCAACTTGATATGAGTGACTATGAACCGGGGGACTATGTTTTAACTGTAAAAATAATTGATAATATTTCCGGGAAAGAAACAGAACAAAGGACTGAACTAACCTGGAAATAAATCAAGCGGGCTTATGACTAAGCGATTTAAGATATTAAAGAAAGAATACAAAATAAATTTCAAATTAAGCCTTATCGCAAGCCTTTCAATTTGTATTATTTTGTTTTTATTCTTTCCCCATATTGCACCGCCCGAACGCCAGCCAATGGAATATCAATCGCTTTTATTTACTATAAATGATATCGCTCCTAATTCAACACAAAAAAACATTGCAAATCCCAAGCCGCCGACACCAAAAATTTTTGTGCCGGATATTACAGACGAACCTGAAATTTTGCCGGATGAAGAAATTGCCTCGTTGACAAATGCTGAAAATTCAGGGAACAGAAACGGGAATTCAAATAGTTCCGGCAGTGGTGAAAATCCAGACGCCCCCCTGCTTTCTTTTGCCCCGAGACAAATTCTGGAAGTACTTCCTCAAAATTCGGATGAAGATTTTAAAGGATATATTGAGATGAAATTAAAAATCGGAACAGACGGGAAAGTAATTGAGCATAAAGTTCTCGCGAATACGACCGGTTCACAGCAGTGCCTCAAAAGCGTTATTACGGCTGCATACAAATCAAAATGGGAACCCGTAAAAATTAAAAACAATAAAATCGTTTACTGGGTTGAAAAGACGTACCGGTTTAATTGAATATATCATTCCCTTTTTAAATTTGTGAACCGTCGGCGTGTCATTTCGACCGCAGGGAGAAATCTTTCCCGTTTGAATTAAGATTTCTCACCCGTCCGCTGACGGATTCGAAATGACAGAACTTATGAAGAATCCTTTATCTTTTTATATCATCTAACAGATAATATTTTAACTATAGCACCGGCATAAACAAATTTTATTTTTTATATTCTTATCTGCCTATTTTAGTAATTATTTATTAATATTTTATAATCTTAGCCGGATAAAATGGCCGAACAGAAAAAATTCCAGACAGAAAATATTGTACTAATTGCCGGGGCGCATTTTGTTCACGATGTTTATTCCGCATTCCTTGCACCGGTGCTTCCGCTTTTAATCGAGAAATTCAGTTTATCTTATTCACTCGCAGGACTTTTAACTGTAATTCAGAATCTTCCTTCCCTTATGAATCCGCTTGTTGGAATTATTGCAGACAAAGTTAGCGTGCGTTACCTTCTAATCATCGCTCCCCTGCTAACGGCATCAACCATGAGTTTATTGGGAGCGGCGCCGAGTTACGCTGTAATAGCAATTCTTCTTTTCATAATGGGAATAAGTGCCTCTATGTTTCACGTACCTGCGCCGGTTATGGTAAAACACGTTGCAGGCAGACGCGTTGGTAAAGGAATGAGTTTTTTCATGCTTGGTGGAGAAATAGCGAGAGGTGTCGGTCCGTTGGTTATTCTTGGAGGTATTTCAATATGGGGACTTGAAGGTACGTACAGGTTGTTCCCATTCGGACTTGCGGCAAGCATATTTCTTTATTTCAAATTCAAGAAGATAAAAATCTCTCAGGACCTTCAAAAAGCAAAAGTTGACTCAGGAATCCTTCAGACATTTAAAGAACATTCGCGTGTTTTCCTGAATATGTCGGGTATTCTTTTTTTTACATTGATTTTAAAAAGCGCACTAACTGCATTTCTTCCGACTTATCTTTCTGTTAAAGGTGAAAGCCTCTGGATGGCGGGAATTTCTCTTTCAGTATTACAATTTGCCGGAGGAGCCGGTACTTTTCTTTCCGGAACTATTTCTGATAAAATTGGCAGAAAAACCACACTGCTAATAATGGCAACCTCTATCCCGGTATTAATGGCGGGCTTTTTATTATTACCCGGCTTCTGGGACTTTCCTATTCTGATTTTAATCGGTTTGGTTTTGTTTGCCACAAATCCTGTTCTGCTGGCAGAATTACTTGATATTAAATCTGAGAGGCTTTCTTTCATTAATGGAATTTATATGACAATAAATTTCGCGATTACTTCAATCACCACTCTTCTTATCGGCCTTTCCAGCGATTTAATCGGGATGCACGATACATATATAGTGGTTACAATCCTTTCGGTTTTTTCAATTCCGTTTATACTCCGGCTTTCAAATATAAAGACCTGATAATGTTCCGGTAAATAAGAACCTTATCTCCTCCTTACTTATTAAAATGATATAATTTCATTATTTTAAGGTTGTAATATTTAGATATTCAAATGATAGAAATTAAAAACCTCCATAAAAGTTTTGGAAAAAATAAAGTGTTACAGGGTGTAAATCTAGAGATACACCCGGGGGAAACGATTGTTATTATTGGCAGAAGTGGGTGTGGTAAAAGTGTGTTGTTAAAGCATATCGTCGGTTTAATGATGCCGGACGAAGGTTATGTAAAGTTAGACAATAAAATAGTAAATGATCTGAACCAGGCTGAACTATACGAATTAAGGAAAAAATTCGGATTTCTTTTCCAGGGCGCCGCCCTTTTCGATTCTATGACAGTCGGGGAAAATGTAGCCCTCCCGCTTGTTGAATCGAATAAGATTTATTCTAAAGACGAGATAAGTAAAATTGTTGCCGAAAAACTCGATCTCGTCGGGTTAAAGGAATCTCTTAGCATCAAGCCGGCAGAACTTTCAGGTGGAATGAAAAAGAGAGCAGGACTGGCAAGGGCGCTGGTTACAAATCCGGAATATATTCTTTACGATGAGCCCACAACGGGACTTGATCCAATTATGTCAGATTCCATTGACAAGCTAATCAAAGAACTAAGCGAAAAAATAAAAGTAACCTCAATCGTAGTTACTCACGATATGTACAGTGTAAAAAATGTGGCCGCACAGGTCGCAATGATGCACGACGGAAAAATCCATTTCTACGGAACTCCGGACGAGTTATTGAAGTCTAAGGACGGAATTATTGTTGATTTTATTAAACGAACAGGTGCCTGAAGGAACTGGCCAACAAATCCTTGCTTTTTTGCTTATTTTCTAACAAAATTTCAATTTTTGAACCAGTCTTACCTGCAAATTGGAAGGAAAAAATCCTTATATTTGAATTCGCAAAATTTCAAGAAAAACGGGTAAAATTTGTCTAAAGAGAAAATTCTGGTAACATCCGCACTTCCTTATGTAAATGGTCCGATTCACTTAGGACATTTAAGCGGCGCCTATCTGCCTGCAGATATTTTCGTAAGATATAAAAGATTAAAAGGAAGCGACATTCTTTATATATGCGGCTCCGATGAGCATGGTGTTCCCATTACCATAACAGCAGATAAAGAAGGAGTGAAACCCAAAGTAATAATTGACAGGTTTCATAAAATTAATAAAGAAGCTTTTGAAAAATTTGGAATGAGTTTCGATATTTATTCACGTACCAGCCTGCCTTTGCATCATGAAACCGCTAAAGAATTCTTCCTGGAATTTTTCAACCGCGGCATTCTCAACGAAAAAAAATCAATGCAGTTTTATGATGAAAAAGCTAAAATGTTTTTGCCCGACCGTTATGTCGAAGGAACCTGCCCGAATTGCGGCAACGAGGAAGCAAGAAGCGATGAATGTGAAAACTGCGGTGCTCTTTATGATCCATCAGAATTAAAAAATCCGAAAAGCAAAATAACCGGTGAAACTCCATTACTTAAAGAAACATCTCACTGGTTTTTCCCCCTTGGCAAATACCAGCCAAAACTTGAACAATACATTGACGAGATGAATAAAAAATATGGCTGGAAAGAAAACGTGCTACAGTATTGCCGTGGATGGTTCAAGGATGGATTAAGAGATCGTGCGGTAACAAGGGACCTGGACTGGGGTGTGAAAGTTCCGGTAAACAATGCTGAAGGCAAGGTACTTTATGTATGGTTTGACGCCGTACTCGGTTACATTTCAGCAACGAAAGAACTATCACAAAAAAGAGGTGATAAAAGTCTCTGGAAAAAATACTGGCAGGATCCCGAAACAAAATACGTTGCGTTCATCGGAAAAGACAATGTTGTATTTCACTGCATAGTTTTCCCGGCAATGCTTATGGCATGGAATGAAGGAGAAAATGAGAAATTTGTTCTTCCACAAAATGTGCCTGCAAACGAATTTTTAAATTTTGAAGGGAAAAAATTTTCCAAAAGCAGGAACTGGGGAATCGATGTTATTGATTTTCTGAAACTCTTCCCTGCTGATCCGCTACGTTACACGCTGGCAGCTAATTTGCCGGAAACACGCGACACAGATTTTTACTGGAAGGAATTCCAGTTGAGAAACAACAGCGAGCTGGCTGACATACTTGGGAATTTTATAAATCGAACATTTACTTTTGTTCATAAACACTTCGATGGCAAAGTTCCTGCCAGGGGAAAAATGGATTCTATAGACAATGAAATGCTTAATATAATTTCCGCTTCTCCATCAAAAATCGGTTCCTATTTCGAGAAATATAAAGTAAAAGATGGAGTTTTCGAATCGATGAACCTCGCAAGAGCATGCAATAAATATTTCAATGATTCTGAACCCTGGAAAACTATTAAGTCAGATAAAGAAAGATGTGGAACAACTCTTTACGTTTGTATGCAGGCAATTTATACTCTTGCAGAAATATTCAGTCCTGTAATTCCGTTTTCTTCTGAAAAAATATTCAAAATGTTAAATATAAAACCAGCTGCCTGGGATGAGTGCGGTAATGAAAATTTGAAAGCAGGGCACCAATTGAATAAAGCAGAAATAATTTTTCCAAAGATTGAGGACGATATGATCGAAGAGCAGACAAAAAAACTTAATAATGATGAAACAGTAAAAGAAGCCCCAAAAGATGAAACTATAACCATTGATGATTTTTTTAAAGTGCAATTAAAAGTTGCTGAAGTTATCAGTGCCGAAAAGGTTGAAAAAAGTGAAAAGTTAATGAAATTAAGAGTAAAACTTGATAAGGAAGAAAGGCAGGTTATAGCCGGTATTTCAAAACATTACTTACCGGAAGATCTTATAAACAAACGAGTTATAATTGTTGCTAACCTGAAGCCTGCAAAACTTATGGGGCTGGAATCACAGGGCATGGTTCTGGCAGTAGATGATGAGAACGGAAAAGTAAATTTACTTTCTGTGGATAATTCTGTCAAAGTTGGAACACGCGTCAAATAAAAACATATAATTATTTCCGGATAGTCCGGTTGATCGTAATTCAATTACCTTGATTTTATTAGGGTCTATTACTAAAATTAACGTTTATTATCGATTTTTATACAGCATTCAGTAAAGGAGTATATTTACATGTTATCCAGAACTTCTTCAATTCTTCTGTTTACATTATTTATTTCAGTTCTCGTTTTTGGACAGAGCAAAAGAGAAAATACAGTAATCGCAAAATTTGATAACCATAAAATTACAGTAGGTGATTTTGAACAAGCTTACGCAAAAAATGGTGCTGGTTCAGGTAATGCAAATGAAGACAGTCTTTCGAGTCTAAAAGATTTTTTAAACCTATACCTCGTCTATAGAATGAAATTAGCCGATGGATATTCAAAAGGATATGATAAATCACCCGACGTTCTGAAGGAAGTAAGTGAATACATAGACCAGATTAAAAATAAATATTATATCGAAAAAAACATTATTGAACCAAATCTTAAAAGACTCTATGAGCGAAGAAAAGTTGAATACAGAGTAAGTCATATTATGTTCACACCTAAAAAGGGAGAAGAAGAAAATACACTCAAGCTGGCCAACTCCGTTCTCGACAGCATTAAAAACGGTGCTGATTTTTCAAAAATGGCTGCGAAATATTCCCAAGATAAATACACCAAATCACATGGCGGCGATATTTATTATGTCACAGGCGGTAACTTACCCATATCTTTAGAAAATGCAATCTATAGTACTAAAATTGGTCAAATTTATCCAAAGGTTGTAAAATCAGAATATGGCTATCATATTTTAAAGGTGACAGAAATAAAAAATAGAAAGCCAAAAATTCGTGTAAGCCATATTCTTATACGACCTCAGTTTAATGAAAAAAATGCTGCACCAAAAGAAAGGCAAGAAGAAATGGAGCATGCAAAGCAAATTGCTGACTCCGTTTACGAGAAATTGAAGGCTGGTGAAGATTTTGCGAAACTCGCAAAAAAATTTTCGATGGACAAGGGATCAGCAGTTAACGGTGGCGATATAGGTTTTTTTAGCAGAAACCGGACCGTACGACCATTTGATGAAGCAGCTTTTAATCTGCAAAAGGAAGGTGATTTCTCTGGTGTAATTCAATCACCATTTGGATTCCATATAATTAAATTAACAGGTATTGAGGCCTATCCCTCTTTTAATGAAGATAAAGACGAACTACTGAGAGTTTTTAAAGCCAAACAATACAATGAAGTTTATAACAAAATACTTGATTCACTTAGAACTAAATATAATTACAGTGAAAATGAAATGGTTGTTGATAAGATTCAATCGATTATAGATTCGGCAAAAGGCAACTTAGACCTCACTTTTTTACCGGATTCAATTAAACAACAGCTTTTATTTACTGAGAACAATAATAATTATAGCGTTGGAGATTACCTCAAAATAATGCAATCAATTTCAAAGCAGGAAAAGGAATCAATTGCTAAATTATCTTTCAGACAGGGTATTTTAAAAATTGCAGGTGAACATCTTATGCTTATGAATTTACCTGATCTCAACAATAATAACACCCAGTTCAACAAAACGCTGGATGAATATAAAAAAGGAAGCATTATATTTAAATTGCAACAGAAAGAGGTTTGGGATAAAGTGGGTATAGATTCCATAGGTCTCAGAAATTATTATAATGCAAATCAAATAAAATATATTTGGCCTGACAGAGTATCCTTTACAGAGTTATTTACACATAGCGATTCTTTAATCCTTCATTATCAAAAATTATTACGTAAAGGAGCAAATTTTGATACCTTATGTGTAAAACATACTGAAAGACGGGGCTTCAAAGAAAGGGTAGGCCATTGGATTTTAGGGGATAAAAACCAAAACGCACTTTATCAAAAAGCTTGGAAAATGAAAAAAATAGGGGAATATTCTGAAATATTCAAAAACCCTGGTGGATACTCAATAATCAGGCTGGATTTGAAAGATCCGGCCCACCCTAAAGCTTTTGAGGAAGCAAAAACAGGGGCTACTTCTGATTACCAGGAGTACCAGATGAAGAAATACGAAGAAGCTTATCGCAAAGAGCTTACAAAGAGATATCAACCTAAAATATATATGGATCAGTTTGAAAAGATCTATAAAAATAATAAATAAATATTTCGTCTTTCTTACAATTTTAGTTACTATTGGTGGCTGTTCAAAAGAATCACCGAAAAAAAATTATATTGCAAGAGTTAATAACAACTATTTGACAGCCGATGAGTTTAATAGCCTTGTAGATTCAAGCAAACAAAATCTTTATAAAAATGAGATTATAAGGAACTGGGTTAATAAAGAGCTCCTTTATCAAAAAGCACTAAAAGATGGAATAACAAACAATAAAAATTTTGAAAGAATACTTGCGGATACAAAAAAAGAATTAGCTGTTTCAATGTACCTTGATAATCTTTATTCTAAAGAAAAAGTTACTACGGTAGAATCAGAAATTGAAGAATATTATAGCCAAAATAAAAATGATTTCAAGCTATTTTATGATGCTTATGTAGTAAATATAATTGACTTCAGAAATGAAGATAATGCAATTAAATTCAGAGGAGCTCTACTGGGTAGCAATTGGAATAAAACGGTTAATGTTTATAAAGGAGATTCATCAATATTAGATATTACAAGCAACAGACTTTATTATGGATATGAATTAGAACCAACTTCCCTTACCAGAATTGTAAAAGAATTAAACCAGGATGAAATAAGCATAGTATTCAGTGACTATAAAGACATTTACACAGTTGTTCAGCTTGTTCAGAAAATTAAAAAAGGAAATGTACCACCGCTTGGGTTTATAAAAGAGCTTGTAAAGAGAAGATTAGAAGCCCAAAAAAAAGAAGAATTTTTAAAAAACTATATCAAAGAACTTTACTCTAATAATGACATAGAGGTTAAAAATCAGGAATAATATGAAATTTAAATTTTTTGTTTTCTTAATGTTTTTTCTTGCATGTAATATCTACTCACAGGAAGTACTGGATAAAATAGTTGCCGTTGTAGATAATGAAATAATTCTGAAAAGTGAACTGGATTTTCAGACACAACTCTACGCAGCACAGAGAAAATTAAATCCAAACCAGCCCGGACTTGAAAAACAAATTCTCAACACTATGATTGAAGAAAAACTTGTTTATGCACAGGCAGAACTGGATTCAATCACAGTTTCTGACGAGGAACTGAATCAGAGGATTGACTACCAGGTAAATCTTTTTATTCAGCAATATGGCTCAAAAGAAAAAGTTGAACAAATCTACGGAATGAGCATCGAAAAGATTAAACGTGAACTTCGTGATGATGTTAGAAAAAATGTTATGATCCAAAAACTAAAAGAGAAAAAATTTGCTGATGTACATGCCAGCAGACGCGAAGTAGAAGATTTTTATGATAAATATAAAGACAGCCTCGGTGTTATCCCCGAGAAAGTTCAAATTGCGCATATTTTAAGAATTCCTGTAGCATCAGAAAAGACTAAAGAAAAATATAAAGCATTTGCACAATCGATATTAGATTCTATTAAAGCAGGAGCTGATTTTTCTGAAATGGCAAAAAAATATTCAGAAGATCCTGGTAGTGCTAAGGAAGGCGGTGACCTTGGGTTTGTAAAGAGAGGTGTGTTTTACCCGGAATTTGAAGCCGCTGCATTTGCTCTTAAGCCCGGTGAAATTTCTGATATAGTTGAAACGCCTGTTGGTTTCCATATTATTCAATTACTGGATAAGAGAGGAGAATCAATTCACACAAGGCACATACTAATTAAAATAAAAAAGAGTGATGAAGCCGATCTTAAAGCTATTGAGTTCCTTACATCAGTAAGAGACAGTATCATAAGTGGCAAAGGGACTTTTTCTGATTTTGCAAAAAAATATAGCGAAGATAAAGACACTGCTCCATTTGGAGGAGAACTTGGAACATTTTACCTGAACCAGCTTGACAAATCAGTCCTGGATATTATTACAAAAATGAAAACCGGGGAAATTAGTTTCCCTAAAAGAATTGATTACGGGAATGGAAGCTATGGCTACCATATAGTAGAGCTTGAAAAAAGGACAGCGCAGCATCCCGCCAGCCTGGATGCTGATTACACTGAATTGCAGAGACTTGCTGATCAGTATAAAAAGCAGGAAAAATATGAGGAGTGGATTAAAGAACTTAAGACGAAGATTTATTGGGAAGTTAGACTTTAATTATAGCAAACAGGGAAAATAATTTGAAACCCGAAGAGATTTTAAAAGATGATGTTCAATTAGTCGGACAGTTAAATTCTTCTGTAAAAAAAATAAAATCCGAAATTGCGAAAGTAATTATCGGGCAGAATGAGATTATAGACCAATTGATTATTTCCCTTTTGGCCAGAGGACACTGCTTGCTGGTTGGCGTACCCGGTCTCGCAAAAACACTTCTCATAAAAACGCTTGCCGAGGTACTGGATCTTAAATTCAGTAGAATACAATTTACTCCCGATTTAATGCCCGGCGATATAACCGGAACCGAATTGGTTGAAGAAGATCCGGTTTCTAAAAAAAGAAATTTCAGATTTATACCCGGACCAATTTTTGCAAATGTAATTTTGGCAGATGAAATAAACCGGACACCACCTAAAACGCAAGCTGCATTGCTGGAAGCTATGCAGGAACACAAAGTGACAACTGCCGGTGTGACAACAACACTGGAGGAACCTTTCTTTGTACTTGCAACACAAAACCCTATTGAGCAGGAGGGTACCTATCCCCTTCCGGAAGCTCAGCTTGACAGGTTTATGTTCAACTTGTGGCTAGATTATCCTTCTTTTGAAGAAGAGATGAAAATTGTTGAAGCTACCACAAGCGAGTATAAACCGGAACTAAATAAAATTATTGGCGCGAAAGAAATTATCAGCTACCAGGATTTAGTAAGGAAAGTACCTGTAGCGGAAAATGTAATTAAATTTGCCGTTGAGATCTCTAATAAAACCAGACCTAATAAAAAAAACTCACCAGATTTCATAAATAAGTGGATTAGCTGGGGTGCAGGTCCAAGAGCATCCCAATATTTAATTTTAGCTGCAAAAACCCGTGCAATAGTTCAGGGTAGATATTCCCCAAACATCGATGATGTAAAATCTGCAATGGTGCCTGTATTAAGACACAGAATTATCACAAACTTTAATGCTGAAGCTGAGGGTATCTCATCAGTAGATGTAATTAATAAATTAATGGAAGAATAATTCTCCTGAATTATTTCTGGAATGATAGTACTGGTACAACTTCATTTTCTCCCTAACTGTAAGTTCCATCATTATTTCCCTTAAAGACACAATATAGTAATTCCATTATTTCGATACATTTACTGCTAACCGTATTAGTTATTGTAATGCAGAATAAATTGTCATAAATTTATAATGTATTAATATTGCTTCAGTAAACATTGAGTAATGTTCGAATCTAAAGGGGAGTAAATGATTCGCTTCAGAACTTATCTTCTATTATTTATTATAATTTTTGCCGCCCAATCCTTTATGGGCTGCGAAGAATATATTCTTAATCCGGATATACCCGAAGAAGAACTAGTTGGAACCTGGAACCTGACAAAAATTATCGCATCGTATCCTTCCAGCAAAAAAGAACTTTCCCCCGAAGAAGAAAACCTGACGATGAAGATTACAATAAACAGTGATAAAACATACAATCGGAATCAAAATAACAGAGGCGATATTACTAATGATAGCGGAAATTGGAGTATTACTAATTCTGTTTTAACACTCGTATCATCTGAAGGGATTTTCAAGTTTCCATGCCGGTTAAATGAAAATATTTTACAGACAACAGCCACTATCATAGATCCTGATAGTGGGAATATGTTACCGGTAACACTTGAATTCACAAAGGAACCATAATGTTTGCAAATAATAAATACATAAAAGGATCCCGCCTATTAATTGAGCGTAAAAATGGAAATAAAAGTGTCTAGAGTTCCATTTCCCGTAAGCCGGTTTGTTATGCTCGCTATTATTTGTATAATTCTTATTTCAGACTCAAAAAGTCAGAGTTTAAGTTTCAATGGTCAAATTTCATCATGGGGCACAGGAGTTAGAATTAATGAAAACTGGAATGGAAGTTATGGATTGAGATATATTCCGCAATTCAATTATAATTATTACCTGAACGAAGATGATGTACTAAATACAGAAATATTGTTAAACACCTATTACATAACTGATTTTACAACGAGTGAATTAAAGTTTAAACTTTACAGGGCTATCTTTCGCTACTCTACAGTACAGAGTGAATTACAAATTGGCCTTCAGAAGATAAACTTTGGACCCGCTAAACTATTACGCCCTCTTATGTGGTTTGACAGAATTGATCCCAGGGATCCTCTTAAACTTACTGATGGAGTTTACGCCCTGCGTTTCAAATATAGTTTCCCAAATAATTCCCTTTTGTGGTTATGGTGTCTCTTCGGGAATACTAATACCAAAGGTTATGAACTTTTACCTACCGAAAAAAGAGCGCCCGAAGTCGGGGGACGTTTCCAATTTCCTGCTTTCGATGGAGAAATTGGGACTACATTTCATACAAGAAGAGTTGATGCTTCATTTTATTATTATTGGGAAAATCGCTATGCATTGGACGGACGCTGGGATTTCGGGATTGGACTCTGGTTTGAATCAGTCTGGCAGCAAAATATTTCAAGTTTAACGACTTATAAATGGAACAGAATGACCACACTTGGAGCAGATTATACAATCCCTGTAGCAAACGGCATTTATATAATGGCGGAACATTTGCAAATAACTTCTTCATATTCGTTTTGGAATACAAATCAAAGCAGGCAGATATCGGCAACGATGATTTCATATCCAATAGGTATGCTTGATAATATTTCCTTACAAGAATATTACGACTGGGATAATAAAAACATCTATCAATATTTTCAATTCCAGAGATCGTACGATAACTTCATAATAAATTTAGCCCTGTTTCACTATCCGGAAAATGGCGGAAGTTTATTTTTGAACGGAGGTACATCTTTGCTATCCGGCTACGGATTACAAATGATGCTGGTTTTTAATTATTAATCCTGATCAAAAGGAATATTTTATGACCGATTCCAGGATAATAGAAGTAAATAACCTTTTCAAAGATTACGCAATGGGTAAGCGATTTTTCAGGGCACTGAATGACATCACTTTTTCCATCAATGAAGGAGAGTTTTGTGGGTTTGTTGGGCCAAGCGGCTCAGGGAAAACTACTTTATTGAATATAATAGGCGCTTTAGATAATGCCACAGGAGGCGATGCTTTTGTAATGGGAAAAAGTATCAATGAATTAAGACATAAAGAAGCGGCAAAACTCAGGAATGAATCAATCGGATTTATTTTTCAGACCTATAATCTTTTACCGGTTTATACGGTTTTTGAAAATGTAGAATTCCCGCTTCTGCTTTTAAATAAAGATAAAAAGGAAAGAGAAAGATCTGTAATGCGGGCACTGGAATGGGTTGGGCTTTCCGATAAAGCACATTCAAGACCAAATCAATTATCCGGAGGCGAAAGTCAGAGAGTTGCTGTGGCAAGAGCAATGGTAAAATTACCGAAAATTGTAATTGCAGATGAACCTACTGCAAATCTTGATTCAGCAAATTCTCATAACATTCTTAAAACTATGGAGAATTTAAATCAGGAACTGAAAACGACATTTATTTTTGCAACTCACGATGAAAAGGTAATAAGATATCTGCATAGAAAAGTAGTCCTAAATGACGGGAAAGTCATAGATGATGTAAATTTGAACTAAGCGCCGGAAGCTAAAATGTTATTGTTAAAATTGGCTATTAGAAATATTACCCATGCCGGGTTAAGAACCTGGCTGAATGCAATAGTGCTGTCTTTAGTCTTTGTCTCTATAGTACTGACAGAAGGGATTTATGACGGAATGTCAGAGCAAATTAGAGATTCAGAAATTGATTCAAATGTTGGAGGTGGACAATTCTGGCAGACAAGCTATGATCCTTTTGACCCATTTTCTTTAGAGATATCACATTCGGAAGTCCCGTCTGATTTGAAAAATGAGATCCTAAGTGGAAATGCAACGGCTGTATTAATTGTATCCGCTTCAATATTTCCTAGAAATCAGTTACAATCTGTCCGGCTAAAAGGTATTGATCCGGATCAAATAACAGTAAACCTACCCTCTTCATTCCTTAAAAACCATATTGACTCAAACTCAATACCCGGGTTTATTGGTTCCAGGATGGCAAAAAGTTCCGGTTTGCAGGCAGGTGATTATGTCAGCGCAAGATGGCGGAATGTTAAAGGAACATTTGATGCAGGAGACATAAAAATAATTAAGGTAATTGATATTGCAGCACCATTAAGTGACAGAGATCAAATTTGGATTCCTCTTGAAAGGCTTCGAAATATGATGCAGGCACCGGAGCAGGCAACTATTATTATTGTAGAAAAAGATAAAACCAATATTCATTCAAATAGCGGGGATTGGATATTTAAAGATCAAAATTTTCTTCTAAAAGACCTTAATGAAAATATAAGTAGAAAAAAGATATACTCCACTTTCCTATATTTCATTCTTATTGGAATTGCTCTCCTTGCAGTATTCGATACCCAGGTTCTTTCGATCTTCAAACGACGTAAGGAAATGGGAACCCTTATGGCTCTTGGAATGACAAAATGGAGTGTAATTATTTTATTTTCCATTGAGGGATTCCTGACCGGCATAATAGCTTTTATTGTCGGCTCTCTCTATGGTATTCCAATTCTTTACTTCCTGGCAAAAAAAGGTATTGTTTTGCCGCAGATGATACTACAGTCACAATTTGCACTCGGCCTGACCCTGTATCCTAAATACGGACTCAGACTTTATGTTGTAACCGGACTGATACTATTTATCTCTGTGATCATTATTAGTTTTTTGCCCACACGAAGAATTACGAAACTAAAACCAACTGATGCTCTTAAGGGAAAGTAATAATGATAAGATTTTTAATCAAAGGTATGTTAAGAGATCACCACAGAAGTTTGTTTCCTATAATAGTGGTTGCCGTTGGAGTATTATTAACAACAGTTGTTTATTCATATATAAATGGTGAAATGAATGACCTGATTAATTCGAACGCCAGGTTTGAAACAGGACATGTTAAGGTAATAACACGAGCTTTCAACAAATCTGCCAGCCTGCTGCCTAATGACCTATCGCTTACAAGTGTAACAAAGCTTATAGAATCTGTAAATAATAAATATCCGGAATATGAATGGGTACCAAGGATACGATTTGCAGGTCTTTTAGACCTGCCTGATGAAAAAGGTGAAACAAAAGCCCAAAGATCTGTTTTCGGGTTAGCGGTAGATCTACTGGGGAAAAACTTCAATGAAAAAGAGCGGCTTAACCTGGACAAATCCATTGTACGGGGACGGATACCTGAAAAGCACGGAGAAATTCTTATCGGCGAGGAACTTGCGCACAATATTGGTGCAAACATAGGGCACTCAATCACACTGCTTTCAACAAACTCAGGCGGTTCAATTGAAGTACAAAATTTTATCATCTGCGGTACAATTAAATTCGGTGTCTCGGCAATGGATCGCGGAGCGATGATTGCAGATATCTCTGATTTGCAATATGCTCTTGAAATGCCGGACGGAGCAACAGAAATACTGGGATTTAATAAAAGTAGATTCTATAATACTGATGAAGCTGAAAAAACAAGAAATAATTTTAATAGTCAATTCATTAATTCTGGCAATCGGTTTTCACCTGTGATGTTAACGCTCGGAGATCAGAATGGGTTGAACGAATACATCCAATACGTCAATATAATTGGATTACTTATAGTAGGAATCTTCCTGATTACAATGTCTATTGTCCTGTTGAACACCGGACTAATGTCAGGAATACGGCGATATGGTGAAGTTGGAATGCGTTTAGCACTTGGTGAGGCAAAAGATCGTATTTATAAATCTCTATTGTATGAGTCACTTGTAATCGGTTTTACAGGTTCAATTCTAGGAACTCTTTTAGGTCTTGCAATATCACTTTACCTTCAGGAGCACGGAATAGATATAAGTGGAACCCTTAGAAATTCGTCCATTATGATGCCAAATTTATTACGCTCAAAGATAAGCTTTACAAGTTTCTATATTGGGTTCATTCCGGGTTTATTGGCAACAATAATAGGAACAACATTCTCTGGTATCCAGATTTTCAAAAGACAAACAGCATCTCTTTTTAAGGAACTCGAAGTATGAAAAAATTACTGGCTGTCTCAGGATTTATTTTTGTGTTTACATTTAATGGGCTTGCGCAAATTCCTACGGGTTCTTATGTGCTAAAGCAAATTGATAAAAACCTTGTTTTGGATAAGGCGATAAGTTTTACAACCATGATAATCCATGGTAGATCGGGTACAAGAACAATTAAATCCAAAAGCTGGATTGAAGGTAAACACAAAGCATTTGTCGAATATACAGATCCTCCAAGGGAACGTGGAAAAAAAATGTTGAAACTCAGTGACCAGGTCTGGCTTTATTTCCCTGAACCGACTGATAGAATAATTGCTATTTCCGGACATTTACTCAAACAATCGGTTATGGGCTCAGATCTCTCATACGAGGATATTACCGCAAATAGAAAATTGATCGATATGTATAATGCTAAAGTTATCGGCTCCGAAAAAATTGACGGGAGAAATTGTTATGTAGTTGAGCTTACAGCTAAGATTGATAATATTTCATATTATAGCAGGAAACTTTGGGTTGATAAAGAAAGATGGCTTCCATTGAAGGAAGAAAGATATGCAAAAAGTGGCAGGTCATTAAAGAGAAGTAAACTGCTTGAAGTATTCTCTGTTGAAAACCGATGGTATCCTAAAAGGGTTTTATATCATGACCTTATGCAGAGCGGGGACGGAACTGAGTATATTATTGATAAATTAGAATTGCATGTCAACATAAACGAAGCCCGATTTACAAAAGGCGCTCTTAAAAAATAATTACAATAAAACTGGCAGAAAAAATGATTTACTTATCACCCTGACTGCCAGTTTCCTTAATAAATCTCAAATCCAAATATTGCAGTGTAATTTGCTATAAGTTTTGAACAAATTATGAGCTGTTATTTATTAAAAAATATAGAATACCCCATACTAAAAGCAAGGTTATTGAAACCATTCCTGTTGCTTGCACCACTTGGGCTCAGGTTAAATAATATATAAGAGATACCAAAACTAACAGCTCCGCTGTTACCCACAATTAATTTAGCCCCGCCTTTGGCTCCGAAGCTAATGCCGCTTAAATCTGTACCACCCTGTTTAAGAGCGGTATAACCAATCATTGCCTGAAAGTATGGAAACAAATTACTTTTCATATTGAATGTATAACCCGGCACCAGAAAAAGTGCGTAACCTTTTATGGATTCTGTTGCGCCCGCCGGACTCAATATTGTAATCCCCGGGCTAAGTGCTACGGAGAAATTATCATAAAGAAAATAACTGGCGTATGGCTGGAACTGAAAGAGTGTGTTTGCATCGCTTGCTGTATTGCCGTCAGAAACCTGGGTAGTGCTCGAATAAGATATAGATCCGCCTAATTCAACTGTATTTTTTTTAGCATATTGAGCGTGAACATTGCAGGCCGAGATGAAAAGAACCAGAAAAATGATTGTTACTATTGCCAAAACTTTTTTCATAACTCCCCCTATTTTTACAAAAAAATTATTTTGAGAGCAGATTCCCTATATGAAACTTATCTAATTAAGAGATAATTTCCAATAGATTGAAATAATAATCTTTATCTAATATTTTAGACTCTTAATATCCTCAAATAGTTATTTTCGCCCGAGCTTTATTTTCATTGAGAGAATGTAGAAAGAGAAAACCAGCGTAATTGTATTGGCCACTGTAACAGGCAGAGCATTGATCATAAATCCGTACACATCCCACAAGGCAACGCCGAGCGGTCATGAGAAGAAACATTCCCAGGGATATATCCTCAGCTTTTCTGGTTCTATAAATCTTAAATGCCTGTGGAACAAAAGAAACAGTGGTACAGATAGCGGCCAGAAATCCTATGAAATTATCCAATTTTATTCATCCTGAATTATTCAAAAATGCTATATCAAAATAAACAATTAAAATTGATAAAATATGTTCTTTCAGCCTGAAAAGAGACAAATCTGTTTTGAAAGAGAGGTGAAATTCCGTAATTTTACACCGCATCCTTAGCTCAGTTGGTAGAGCATCTGACTCTTAATCAGCAGGTCACCGGTTCGAGCCCGGTAGGGTGCACTTTAACCCGGAAGATATATTTTCCGGGTTTTCTTATTTATATGGCGGGGCAAATAACTCTTAACCGGTATAGAATCTACGGCACCCCTCTATCTCCTTGACCGTATGACCTAGCTCCCTTTTCGTTCATATGGACGATGAATATACTATTGATATTATAGCGTAGCATCCATAAATAAATCACAAAATATTTTAGTCCGATTATTTACAATTTAGTTTACCCGCCTTTAATTTTTTAGTTATATTTAATTATGCCAACCCTACTAGTCATATCTACCTCTCTTATCACCCTTGCTTTAATATTTTATTCAATTGGAGTCTGGGCCGAAAGAATTGCCAGGTACCTGAAACCCTGGCACGTAGTCGCTTTTTGGCTTGGATTTACTTTCGATGTTTCCGGTACATACACTATGCACCTGCTTGCAAAATCTCCATTTAACATATTAGAGCTGCACACATTAACGGGGCAGATTGCGTTATGGATGATGTTAACTCATGCAATATGGGCGACTTTTGTAGTTACTAAAAACAATGAGTCTATGCGGAAAAGATTTCATTACTTCAGCATAATAGTCTGGCTGATATGGCTCATACCATATTTCGGCGGAATGTATTTAGGGATGGTAAGTTAACAGTCTGGACACTGTAAAATTTAGAATTTCGGAATTGGGATTTCGGGTTTCCCCCGGGGACGTAACAGGTTCTTAAAAGACCACACCGTGCTGCCATATGTCTGTTGTATTAATAAAATGCCCCCTAAGAATAATTCCCAATATCTCGTTATATTTAACACAACATTTACAAAATTTATTGCGGCTCATCTATGTACGACTTCATCTTCAAACCTTTCAATAAAATGACCCGGGAAGATTACAAAACGATCGGCTTCAAGTCCGGACTTGAAATTCATCAACAGCTTTTAACTGAAAAAAAACTTTTCTGCAGGTGCCCCGCGGGCAAATACAGCAAGAATTACGATGCTGAAATTTTGAGACATATGCGCCCCACTCTTTCTGAAATGGGTGTCTATGACGGAACTGCGCTTATGGAATTCAAAACCAAAAAAAACATTGTTTACAGAATTAACAGAGATACAGTTTGTACTTATGAAATGGATGATACCCCTCCATTCTTAATTAATGAACAAGCGCTCGATTTCGCAATCGGAATAGGCCTGCTTTATGATTGTAAAATTATAGATGAACTTCATATTGCCCGCAAACAATATCTTGACGGCAGTATTCCCACAGGATTTCAGAGAACAGCTATTTATGCTTTAAACGGATCTATTCCTTACAAGGACAGAGAAGTAAAAATTGTTCAGATGTCAATTGAAGAAGATTCCTGCCGTGAGGTTTCTGATATAGGACACGAAAGAATTTATAACACCGACAGGCTCGGAATGCCGTTGATTGAAACAGTTACCGAACCAGCAATGCGCACTCCAAATGAAGTTGCTGAAGTTGCCGTCCTCTGCAGTAAACTGGTCAGAAGTTCACACAAAGTCAGGCGCGGGATGGGTGCTGCACGCGAAGATGTAAATGTAAGTGTGGAAGGCGGAACAAGGATTGAAATAAAAGGAGTATCCAAGATATCATTAATTCCCCTGCTGACTTATAACGAGGCTATGAGGCAGTGGAACCTTCTGCGATTAAGAGAAGAACTTAAAAAAAGAAATATCACACCTGAAACTTTTGGTTCTGAATCTCATGATATTTCTAACGTACTTAAGAAGCCACATTATGAACCACTAAAAGCTGCAGTTGATGAAAAACAAAAATTAATGTGTGTGGTTCTTAAAGGCTTTAAAGACCTGCTACACTGGAAAACTCAAACTGACACTTATTTTTCGAAGGAGATTTCTGACAGAGTCAGAGTAATTGCCTGCCTTACAACAATTCCAAACCTGATTCATTCCGATAGTAAGGGAGATACAATTACTTCTTCGGATTGGCAAAGAGTTAAGAAGTTTGTAAATGCCGGTGAAAAAGATACGCTTGTAATAGTTTGGGGAAGCGAAGGTGATACTGACACGGCTGTAAAAGAAATAAATATCCGGGCGAAGGAAGCTACAATGGGAATTCCGTCTGAAACACGACAGGCACTGAGTGATGGGACCAATGGGTTTGAAAGAATTCTACCGGGAGCCGACAGAATGTATCCCGATACAGATCTTCCTCCTAAAAAGATCACTGAAGAAAAATTAAATGAAATAAAATCCTGGCTGCCGGAAAAATTATGGACAAGACAAAAATGGTACAAAGAATTGGGAATTCCTGAAGACACAATTAGCGATCTTTCTATTTCCAGATATGCTGAGGTTTTTAAGAACGCAGTCAATGAATTAAAGGTTAATCCAACTACTGCGGCTGTCGTACTTATTCAGTATCCCAAAAGATTAAAAAAACTGGGCTTTAATATTGAACAACTAAACGGAAATATTTTTGAAGATATTTTCGTAAATCACTCAAAAGGATTAATTCCGCGCGACGCGATTTTATCCATTTTATATAATGTCCTTCAACATAAACTAGCTGTTAAGGATGTAATTCCCCCGCCTATAAAAAAAGAGAGTGCAGAAAAAGAAATTAAAGAAAATTTGAAAAATTTTGATACAGGAAAACTTTATAAAACAGAGAACAAAGAAAAAGTTTTAATGGGATTAGTAATGAAAAAACTTAGGGGTCGGATTCCCGCTACTTCTGTTGGTGGAATTATTGGACTGAAGAAGGGGGAAAAGAAAAATGGCAAATAATGATTTTAAAGGCTACCGCGGTGCCGCACTAGAAACATTAAAAAAACACAATGCCTTCGTCTGGAGTGATGTTGAATTAATTACAGACGACGGATCTTTTGCAGGATTGATTCTCCCCCGTTCTGAAACCGCAGATGAGTTCCATATAGTCTTGAAAATTCCGGTTGGATATAATATCGGTATTGCATCTGATAGAATAAAAGATATTAAGATCAACGGAAGAAAAGAAGCCAACTATAAAATTCCTGAAAAAGAATTCCCGTACGATCCTAAAATGCCGCGTGTAAAATTATTCGGTACTGGCGGTACAATTGCTAGCAGGCTTGATTATAGAACCGGGGCGGTAATTCCAGCATTTTCTCCCGGGGAATTATATGGCTCTGTACCTGAGCTGGCGGATTATTGCAATTTGGAAACTGAAAAATTATTTGGAGAATTCAGTGAAAATATCGGCCCTATGCACTGGAAAAAAGTTGCGGAAGCAATTGGCGAAGAAATTCAAAAAGGAGTTCGTGGAATTGTTATAGGACACGGTACTGATATTATGCACCACACATCAGCGGCTTTGTCATTTATGGTACAGAACTCCCCTGTACCGATTGTCATGGTCGGTTCACAAAGATCAAGTGACCGCCCTTCATCTGATGCAGCACTTAATCTTATTCATTCAGTAAAAACCGCCGCCGAAAGTGATATTGCCGAGGTAATGGTCTGCATGTTTGGCCCGACATCAGATATGTATGGACTTTTGCACAGGGGAACACGTGTAAGAAAAATGCATTCTAGTTATCGTTCCACTTTTCGTACTATTGGGGACATTCCAATCGCCACGGTAAGTAGAGAAAAAATTACTCCCATAAGGCAAGATTACCAGAAAAGACGTGATGATAAAAATGTTGAGATTAATGCTGTGTTCGAGGAGAAGATTAGCATCGTTTATTATTATCCGAATATGCAACCAGATATTATAGACTCGCTTGTACAAAATGGTTATAAAGGGATAGTAATTGCCGGTACAGGTCTCGGACACGTAAACAAACCTATGTATCCTGCATTAGACAGAGCAAGAGAAGCCGGAGTTGCTGTTTATATGACGGTTCAAACTCTATGGGGCTATGTACAAATGTATGTTTACGAAACCGGAAGAGAGATGATGAAACTCGGTGTTATACCGGCAGCAAATATGCTCCCTGAAGTTGCTTACGTAAAACTCGGCTGGGCACTCGGCCAGACAGACGATCTTGAAAAAGTAAAAGAAATTATGTTAACCCCAATTGCCGGAGAAATTACTGAGAGAGAGCCTAGTAACGGTTACCTTATATATCAGGGCGGTCTGCCGGAAGTTGAAGCATTTATAAAAAAGAACAGAAAATAATTTTATTAACCTCCCCGTTTTAATATTATCGTGTTAAAACGTAATATAATTGCTTGTCAAAAAAACGGTAGCGATTTTTTACCCACAGTAATACTTTTATACCAGCAAATAATTATTTTAATAAAATCATATCTAATATTTTATGAAAATGTTACCAAGTAAAAGTGTAATGTACAATGCCCTTTTAAACCGGGACAGTTCATTTGAAGGAATATTTTTCGTCGGTGTAAAAACCACAGGTATTTTCTGCCGCCCTACCTGCCATGCAAAGAAACCAAAGATCGAAAATATTGAATTCTTTGATTCATCAAAAGATGCAATGCTCAAAGGGTACCGTGCTTGCAAACTTTGCCATCCCCTAGAAGTTAAAGGAAAATTTCCTGATTGGCTGAAACCATTGATGGACGAAATAGAAAAGAATCCTGCTATGAGAATAAAAGACTACGATCTTGTAAAACGGGGCTTAAATCCTGCACGTACAAGAAGGTGGTTTAAATCTAATATGGGAATGACATTCCAGGCATATTTAAGAACTCTCAGGATCAGCAATGCATTCGGAAGAATTAAATATGGCGAAAAAGTTACTGAAGCAGCATTTTCCTCAGATTATGAATCGCTGAGTGGATTTAATGCGTTCTTTAAAAAGACTACAGGTTTTAATCCGCAATTAAGTAAAGACAAAAAGCTAATTGTAATTACCAGAATATTAACTCCCCTTGGGCCAATGCTTGCAGGAGCCACGGAAAATGGTATTTGTCTCTTTGAGTTTGTTGACAGAAAAATGATAGAGACACAATTAAAAAGGATAAAAAAATATTATAACAGCGAGCTTGTACCAGGTGAAAGTAAATATTTTACAAAACTAAACAAACAAATACAGGAATACTTTGCAGGGAAAAGAAAAGATTTTGATATTCCTCTCGAAATGGATGGAACAAAATTCCAGGAAAAAGTTTGGAATGCTTTATTAAAAATTCCTTACGGTAAGACTGTCTCTTACGAATACCAGGCAAAGAAAATCGGAAATATTAAAGCAGTAAGAGCTGTAGCAAAAGCAAACGGAGATAACAGAATTGCAATTATTATTCCCTGCCACAGGGTGATTGGTAAAAATGGAAAACTTACTGGTTACGGGGGAGGAATATGGAGAAAGCAATATTTACTGGACCTTGAACGAAAAAATAAAACCGCCTGATTTTGCAGGCGGTTTTATAGAATTGATATATCATTTCAAATTAGAAAGCTATCCAGCTTGAAACAAATACGGAGTTATTATCGGAAGCATTTCTTCCTGAGCCGTCATAATTATCACTGGCACCATTAAACTTATTATATGCTACGTACTGTACTGAAAATTTAGTGTTGTACCATGGCAAATAATCAAATTCAGCAATAATTCCTTTACTGTCAGGTTTGCCAACAGCACTTCCTTCGACCGCGGCAGGTGCGTACAGAACAGCATCACCGTCACCAGATGTGGCAAAATATCCAAGAGAAAATCCTATTTGCTGGTGAAGATAATAATTTCCTACAGCTTTGAAAGTATTAAGATTTAGAGAATTGCTTGAAGAACCACCGGCATCAAAAGTACCGTCTAATTTTCTTTTCTCATGTATATATGTTGTATGAAAAGTAAATTCGTTGCTTCCGAAAGGTCTTTCATAATTAAGATCAACTCCCATATCGTTGAATGTATCTGTTAATCCTGTTACACCAGCAGTATACATTTTAGTTGACATTCCAAAGGTTCCCAATTCAACATACTGATCTGAAAATTGTTTCTCCAGTGCTACTCTCCAGTAAGGCGCAAGAGATTTTATAATGCCTGTTGCTGTATTATCCGGTGGCTGGGGGCCTCCCTGCTGGGCAGATCTATAAACGCTGACTTCCCCATAAATCAGGTTGTTCCATAGTCCGTAAGCTCCTATCCCGGCAACATTTTGTCCAAGTCCGTCTTCAATCAACGTTGTAGTCATTGGTGATACTGTTGCCGATGATGAGGAATAAGGGTAGCCCCACGCAGGGGTACTGTTCCATACATCCTGAATAGATGGATTATTATTTAAACTAACTCCATAAATCAGGCTCTTCGAAGCGAGTTCAGTTTGATTTGCGTACCTAAGATCCATATTATCTATTCCGAAACTCCCTTCCGGTCCATCATAAGTAAGCTGAACGAACGCTCCTATCCTCGGGGCAATTTGCCCACCCAAAAACAAGCTTAGTTCCTGCGGGAAAGCTACAATATCATTCTGTGTTCCCGGTTCTTTGTGAGTTTTATAAGTGTATGTTGCCTGGATCATTGCTGACAAAGGTGAAATACTCAAAAGATTAAGGCTCACAACGTCATTTGTATCTCTTACCTGCACTGTTCCAATCCCGACCATGGTGTAACCGTTTAATTTAAACAATCTCCCGAAAGGTGTTAATTCAGGAAAAATTGTATGACAGGAACTGCATGGTAAATTTGTTTGTCTTGCAAAACTAGGAATTGCCCAGCTTGTGTTTGGATAAATGAAAACGATCATTAGTGTAATTCCCACTACAAAAAATGATTTTAACTTATTTAACAACATAATGTATCTCCTTTTTTATAAGTTTTATTTTTTGCCTAATTCACGGATGTAATTGACTAATTCCCAGCGCTGTTTTTCTGAAAGATTTGATCTCCAGGAAATCATTGCAGTTGGAGGAAAGCCTGTAGTTATTTTATAATATATCGCACCGTCAGATTGTTTCTGAACTGCTTTTGATGCCAGATTTGCCGGTTTAGGGTGTAATGCAGCAGCACCAGGACCATCTCCATGTCCTTCCTGCCCATGACACGTAAAACAATTTGTTTGAAATAAACTCTTGCCCTTTTCTGTGGCTTCTTTGTTTCCCTTTAATGGGTTTGTAAGTTTATCGGCCATTGGAGGAGCAACCCATTTTTTCCCTCCCTGATTTAATAATAATTGTGCATCGTTTCTTCTTAGCATTATGTTTGAATTTCCAGCATCGAATGTAAATCCAAATATTAATGCTAGTGTAAGCACCATATAAATCGATTTAAATATCGTTTGAGCTTTCATGTTGAACTCCGGTTAAATTTTTTAAAACATTTCTTAATGTGAATTATTTATTCACTGGGATTTAATTAAAAATTTAGCCGCAGTATTAAATTATGAGTATGTCGGACCGGAGTGCTTTTTCGGTTGGGTATTTTGTATCTATTATTAATTCTTTATTTAAAATATTTCTTGTAAAGTTATCAAAATCAACCTGAATAAAATTATCATCAGATACTGTATTAAATGCCACTTTGTTAAGATCTAGTTTTTCATCAACATCATCTAGTGTAAACTTAAGATTATAATAGATATGTCTTTTTACTGAATGAACTGGAAAACTGACATTATCAGTATCAAAATAATCACAATTATACTCATCCTGCAGTGTTTCTTTATTACTAGCAAGAACTTTCTCATTTTGAGTATTTACATTTTTTACTGAGGTTGTAAAACCTATAAAGAGATAAATAACTACCAAACTCGCTATTGATAGAGTTATTTCCTTGTAAAATGAATAATATGTTTTCTGTGATTTTTTCATAGACTACGATAGCAAAGGGACAATAAATATGCCAGCTATAAATGTTATATATTCTAACAATATTAAAAGTTTCAACATTTATTATCTGATAATGGGTAAAATTTTTCCCTTTATTCCCATTCTTAAGAAAATATAGATGAAATTTGAAAAAAAAGCCAAAAATTACCAAAAGGAAAGAGATAAAGGCGTTTATTTGGTTTGAAAACTAATACTGATAGATGTGATTAACTTAAAATAGAAAATTAAACACAAGGCCAACTATAATTATCCCGGCTGCTACAACACCAACAAAAACTAGAATGAGCTGAATTTTAAGTACTTTTTTTAGAATTATCGTTTCCGGAAGTGAGAGGCCAATAACACTCATCATAAAGGCAAGAACAGTTCCGAGTGAAGCTCCTTTTTCCAGCAGGGCCTGAACAATTGGAATTATGCCAGCCGCATTTGAGTACATCGGTACACCCAGAAGCACCGCAGCCGGTACAGACCACCACGCAGATTTGCCCATCAGGCCTGCCATAAAATTTTCAGGTACATAACCGTGGATTGCGGCTCCAACCGCAATGCCGAGTACAATATATATCCAAACCTTGCCAACAATTTCTTTTACGGCCGTAAATCCTTCATCGATTCTTTGGGCGAAAGAAATATCTTCTTCGATTACGTCTACATGTCCTGCCTTAATTTTATAAACCCAATCTTCAACATATTTTTCGAGTTTTAATTTCCCGATGACGTAACCTGCCAGGATTGCTATTGTTAAACCCGTAACCATATAAATTATGGCGGTCTTCCAGCCGAACAATCCAAATAACAGGACAACGGCAATTTCATTTATCATAGGGGCGGCGATCAAAAAAGAAAAGGTTACACCGAGCGGCACACCCGATTCTACAAAACCCAGGAACAACGGTATTGCAGAGCAGGAACAAAAAGGAGTAACGATTCCAAGTACACCAGCCAGACCGTTGCCTGCTAATTCAGATTTCCCACCCAACAGTCTTCTCGTTTTTTCAGGCGAAAAATATGTTCTGATTATGCCGACTGCAAAAACTATTAATAAAAGCAAAAGCAGAACTTTGGGTACCTCAAAAACAAAGAAACTTACCGCTGAGGTAAGATGCGAATCATTTGAAAGTTTGAGTAAATCGTAAACAAATAGATCTGTGAGTGTTTCAAGAGTAAAATATAATAATACCCAGGCAGGCAGCAAAAACAGAACAAGGGAAATTTTTGTTCTATTACTTAATTTGACTATGTGTTCCAAAAACAATTCCCCACGAATAATAATTAGAGACAAAGGTCCGGTGGTTTTACAGTTCCTTCTTCAACATTCTTAAAATATTTTTTCTGAAACCAGAGTGAAACATTTACGAGACTTATTAAAACAGGCACTTCTACAAGTGGACCAATTACAGCAGCAAATGCTTCCCCTGAATTTATTCCGAATACCGCAATAGCTACCGCTATCGCTAATTCAAAGTTATTGCTAGCTGCCGTAAATGATAATGTTGCAGTTTTTGAATAATCCGCTCCTATTTTTCTCCCCATATAAAAAGAAACGAAAAACATTATTACAAAATAAATAACCAGCGGAATTGCAATTCTGATAACATCAATTGGTATTTTTACAATGTACTCACCTTTTAATGAAAACATCACAAAAATTGTAAACAACAGTGCAATTAAAGTGATTGGACTGATTTTGGGAATAAATTTTGTTTCATACCATTCTTTACTTTTCACTTTCAGCATGATAAAACGGGTTAGCATTCCCCCAAAGAAAGGAATACCGAGATAAATCAAAACGCTTTCGGCAATTTGGCCAATTGTAATATTTACCTCAAATGATTTTAACCCGAGCCATCCCGGTAAAACAGTCAAAAATACGTAAGCATATAATGAAAAGAACAGAACCTGGAAAATTGAATTAAAGGCGACCAGTCCCGCTGCGTATTCAGTATCACCTTTTGCAAGCTGATTCCAGACAATTACCATCGCTATACATCTTGCGAGTCCTATCATTATTAAGCCGGCCATATAGTCGGGATGATCGGGCAACAGAATAATTGCAAGCAGAAACATCAAAACTGGACCGACAATCCAGTTTTGAACTAACGATAAAATTAAAATTTTAAAGTTCTTAAAAACATCTGGTAGTTCCTCGTACTTCACTTTAGCAAGCGGAGGATACATCATCAAAATTAATCCAATTGCTATTGGAATGTTTGTAGTCCCACTTTGAAATGAATTCCAGAAATCAACTACCGGCGGGAAAAGGTAGCCAGAGAACACTCCGGCAAGCATTGCCAGGAATATCCACAATGTCAGGTAGCGGTCGAGAAACGATAGTTTTTTTGTGAGCGAGTTACTTTGCATAATTTATAATTTCCGGATCACTTATAAATTTTTCTATATGAGCCTTAATCTGATCTCTTATTATTCTTGTTCCCCGAAGTTTTTCTTCAAGGGTTCCTTCAATTGAGGATGGATCCTTAAAACCCCAGTGAAGTTTTTTAGCAATTCCCGGAAAGATCGGGCATCTTTCGGCCGCACTTTCATCACATACAGTTATAACAAAATGATAAGTCCTTCCTTCCTTAAAAAAATCAAAAACACTTTTTGTTTTATTTCCGGATATATCAATCCCTTTTTCCTTCATTACCTCTACTACAACAGGATTTAGAATACCCGGTTCAAACCCGGCGCTTTCAGCTATAAATTTGTCCTTCCCCAGGTGATTCAAAAATGCTTCCGCCATCTGGCTTCTTGCACTATTGTGAATACAAACAAAAAGAACTTTAATCTTCTTCATACTTATCCATTAATTATTATTAACCGAATCCGAAAACCAGTGAGCAAGAGTTTCCCTTGTTGGGATTTTACCCTGGCTCAAAACTTTCCCGTTCACCATAAGCCCGGGCGTTCTTAAAATCCCGTTTTCAACAAACAATTGGAAATCCGTAACCTTTTCAACCGACGCATCAAAATTATTTTCTGTTACAACCTGGTTACAAAGATCTTCTAACTTTTTGCAGTTACTGCAGCCTGTACCGAAAACTTTTATATCTAACATTTTCCCCATCCTGTGTTTTTACAATTTTATATTTCGAATAATATCGAAATGTTAATTAAATTTATTATTTCGAACAGACAATATTTCTATCCACCGATAATACTTTTTTCTTATCCAGAATTATGGATTGTTCATCAGAAATCCAAAAATCAAGAGAGGAAAGAATGGAATTGATTCTTGGATCAGATGATCTGCTGTTAATCGCATAATTGACCCATTTCCCTTCTTTTTCCTCGAAAATGAAGCCTGCTTCCCTTAAAACACTGAGATGTTTTGAAACAGTTGAAGTAGCAAGTTGCAGAACTTCCGTTATCTCACAGACGCATAACGGCCTGGTTTGCAGCATTTTGAGTATTCTGAGCCTGTTTGGATCTGAGAGTGCTTTAAATATTTTTGTTTTATCTTTTAGCATATTACGTTTCGTCATTTAACGAAATATAATAAAAAGCCTTAAATCTGGCAAATTAATTAATTGTTAAGTCTATTTTCTAACTGTGAGTCCGGTAGGAATTTGTGGAGTAGATATCAGCCGGGTAAATAATTCCCAGCGTAATTGAGGATCTTCATCTATACCACCGCGAGAGATTATATAATTTTTTACAATATCCTGTCCAAGATTATAATTAATTACATAGCTCCTGTACTTTTCTATAAATTTTACTCTTTGCTCGGCTCTTTCTTTCGTCATTAAGGAATATTTCATCAGCCAGTCAACTGTTTGCTCTTTTGTGAATTTACTGTCCAGGTAATTTCTTGCAGCTTCATTTCCGGCGTAATCAAGTTTTGAGACTACTTTTAATACTCTATAATATTCATCCGCTTTAGAACTATCCAAACCGGCAAGAGGAAATAAAACATTTTTTTCAAAATCAATTCTTTTTTCTCCCGGCAACACAACCTGTATACCATAATTCGCCGTACCTTCGGCAATTAATGATTGTGGACTAAAAAGCGGGTAGACTGAAAACTCAACCCAGCCTCTTTTTCTATATAAATTTTGTTCAAGCAAAGTATTGTAAACATGATGCCCGGGATATCCTTCGTGTGCAGCAAGATCAATTGAACGGTCTATATAAATTGGTAAATCCGTGTTTACCTGAATAACGCTGTAGCTATTGCCTTTGTACCAGTTATATCCGCTCCAGGGTTTATCAGTAACGTACTCAACGTGAAAGCTTTCATTTGAAGGAAGTTTTATATGTTGAAGTGTGATCTTTCGGCATTCATTAATCGCAGCACTGAACACTGTATCCAGTTTATTTTTTGGTATTACAAATTTATTTCTGAACTCATTAAATCTGTTTAATATATTTCCTTTACCGGGTAAATCTTTATCGAGTTCCGCAAGAATATTATCAAAATATTTTACATCGTGAGTTGGAGCAACAGCATCGTAAAGGACTTTACTTTCTTCATCAAATGAAAAGGTGCCTCCCCGGAGCATAAATATTTTAGCTTTAACAGCGAGAAGTTGTTTTGATAAATATTTAAATCTTAAGGTTTCAATTTCATCTGCCTTAAATTTACCAAGCTTCTCCATTTGATTAAGTAAGCTATCAATTTCATTATTAAGATTTTCCAGTTCTGCAGAGCTGTCTTTTACAGATTCCCGGGGCTTCCACTCATCAGGGCCATAATATGCATCCACATAATCCGAATCGAATTGCCCCACTTTCAATACAGCTTTAACATAATTCTCTGCAATATTATTCATTTTATTTTCAAGCTCGCTTTTTTTATTTACATTATTTTCGTTCGTACATGATATAAGAATAAACAAAAATATAACAGGTATAAAATAGATCAATTTTTTCATATTAGCTTTTTGTAATTCACTTAGTTTTTGTTTGAACCCTGTAAAGTTGTTTTGTCTCCTTCACCGATCTGCTGTCGCCACATAGCATAATATAATCCTTTCATTTCCAGTAATTCACTGTGTTTTCCTGATTCAATTATTTTTCCTTTTTCAAGCACATAAATTCTATCAGCATGCAGAACTGTTGAAAGACGATGAGCAATTAATATCGTAATTAGTTCGGAATTTTTAGAAATATCCCTGATTGTGCCGGTAATTTCTTCTTCAGTTAAAGAATCCAATGCTGATGTAGCTTCATCAAAAATAAGTAAATTAGGTTTTCTTAATAAAGCCCTCGCAATTGAAAGCCTCTGTTTTTCACCTCCCGAAACTTTTACACCACCTTCCCCTATCATTGTATCCAGGCCTTTATCTGCTCTTGCCAGAAGATTATCGCTGGCAGCCTTTTTCAACACCTCCATACATTCTTTATCAGATGCGTCCGGGCGCACAAAAAGAAGATTTTCTTTTATTGTTCCTGAAAATAATTGTGTGTCCTGGGTTACAAATCCTATTTTTTCACGCAGATCGTCAAAGTTAATATCTTCACCGGGATATTTGTTATAAAATATCTTTCCATCCTTCGGCGTGTATAACCCAACCAGCAATTTTACAAGAGTGGTTTTGCCCGAACCGGAAGGACCGACAAATGCAATCGTCTCACCTTTTTTTGTATCAAAAGAAATTCCATCAAGGGCCTTGCTATTTGCTGTTTGGTGTTTAAATGAAACCCTCTGAAATTCGAGTGAATTTATTTCACCAATCTTTGCAGGTTTTTCCGGCTTTGTTTCGATAGGAATATCTAAAATTTCCTGAAAATTATTCAGAGAGACTTCCGCTTCCCTGTATGTATTTATGATATCACCAAGACTTTGCAACGGACCAAAAATAAAAAAGGAATAAATAAACAATGAGAAAAATTCACCCACTGTAATTGCCTGGATATAAATCAGGTACAACATCAAGAACAAAATACTTGTCCTGATAAAATTAACTATTGTTCCCTGTATAAAACTCAGGCTCCTGATATATTTTACTTTTCTTAATTCAAGCTGAAGAATTTTGTCGGTTGTGGTATTTAATCTTTCAATCTCTTGATTGCCCAGTCCAAGACTTTTAACAAGTTCAATGTTTCTCAATGATTCTGTTGTTGAACCAGCCAATGCGGTTGTTTCTGTAACAATTACTTTTTGTATTTTTTTAATTTTTCTGCTAAGAACTGAGCTAACAATTCCGAGCAAGGGAACTGCGGAAAAAAAGACGGGAGCAATCAGCCAGTAGACATTTATGGAATAAATTGTGACAAAAATTACTCCGACCAGAGATGTAAAAAGAATGTTTATTGCCGCACTTATAAGTTTTTCAACATCGGTTCTTACTTTTTGAAGAACTCCAAGTGTCTGCCCGCTTCTTTGGTCTTCAAATAATGAGTAAGGAAGTTCAAGAGAATGTTTTATCCCATCGTTATAAATTTTTGCGCCCAACCTTTGTGTAATAACATTTACAAAATAGTCCTGAAAATTTTTGGCTAGCCTTGAAATAAATGCAACTCCAACCGCGGCAGCTAAAAGTAGGCTTACCCCTTTAAAGAATTCAGATGTGGTATACTGGCTGAATTTAGTGGCATATTTGTCTATAACTATCCTGAAGATCCAGGGATCGAGAAGTGAGAAAACCTGGTTTATGGCAGCTAAAAAAAGTGCCAGTATTACAAGCTTCCAGTAATTTTTCAGATATGAATATAATAATTTCATTTAGGCGTGATTAAAATACAACCACAGGCAATAAAAAGAAACTTGGTTATTAAAAAGGATAGTCTAATTTCAGACTATTTACATAGTGGGCAAAAGGGGTGTAATGAACAAAGCATAGCCCGCTTATATGCGGGCTATGCTAATTTCATTTATTTTTTAGGCATAATAGCATCTTTAGCAGCTTTCGCTACTCTGAACTTCAATACTTTTTTTGCAGGAATAAGCATTGTTTCGCCAGTGGCTGGGTTGCGGCCCATTCTTTCTTTCCTGTTAACAACTACCAGCTTACCCAGGCCAGGAAGTGTAAATGAATTTTTAGCTTCTTTGTGAGCAAGAGTTACCAATTCATTTAAGAATTGCTCTGTGAATTTTTTTGTTGTCTTCGTTTTTTTAGAGAGGTGATCAACAATTTGACTCTTGGTCATTGCTTTTGCCATATGATTATTCCTTTTAGTTTTTATGAATTAGTTACGAAGTGAAAATATAGATTATTTTGGTCAAAAGAAACAAGCGTTAAAAATATTTCTTTCAAAATAAATTTTACTGACACCTGTTATACCCCCTGTTCATGGGTCTAATAACTCACGAAAAAATTGTTTCTTTAAAGCAATTGCTGCAAACTCAATGCATACTTAAGCCTTTTCTTCTTTTGTAGCTTAAGCTTTATTTAATTATTTTCAGGTGTTATTATTATTAAACAAAAGTTAACTGATGAAAATTTTCTTATGTGTCCTGTTCCTTTTCACTCAATTTTTATCAGCACAGGATGTTGATTCGAGCAAAGCTGATCCCGTAATCTATCCGGATTCTTTAAAAACAAAAAACACGACCACAGTATTAGATACTTCCAAACAAGCCACAAAAATTGATACTTTAAAACCGATTTATCAGTCCGCTCTTTCCTCAGAAGATTATTTCATTAATAGAAGAGATATTGTAAGAATGGATTACCGCAACGCCGGTGACCTATTTTCAAGATTCCCTTTTGCATTTACAAGAGATTTCGGATTTATCGGACAACCCAATGAAACCGTTCTTTACGGGGCTGGCTTTGGAGGAATTAGTTACCTTGAAAATGGAGTATTGTTTAACAACAGATTTTCAAATTCTCTTGATTTAAACCTTGTACAAACAGAATCAATCGATTCAATTGAAATTGTTCCATCTACACGTGGATTTTTATACAGCCCATACAATAACCCGGTTACCGTAAATATTATTAACAAGGATTTCCTCTCGCGCCCGGCATATACCAGGATAAAATATTACCAGGGACCATTCGGGGAAGCAATGGTTGATGGATCTTTTAATGCCTGGCTGTATAAAAAGCTCGATGTTTCTTTTGATATTACTAACAGGAAAGCTGATGACAGGTATACGAACAGTTCTTATAGTCTATGGCAAAGCAGAATAAAAATTAAGTACCTTCTGTCTGACAAGATAAATGTAATTGGTTCATTCTATTATGTTACGTCCAAAACCGGATTGAATGGCGGAGTTGACCTTTCCCAGATACCCGGAGACCCGGCGGCGGTAATTTATGATGAACTGCTTGCACCGGTTGTATATTTTGACAGAATGGAACAAACCAGGCAGCAAAACTTTAATCTTAAAATTCTTGGAAGATTAATGGATAATTCAGAATCGGATTTAACATTTTATTACCGGTCTTCCTATGATGGAATTACAGCCGGCAGCGATTCAACATATTTTGCAAACACTGGTAGAAATGATGTATTTGGTTTGCATTTAAGACACGATATGATGTTTGATGTATTTAGCCTTACAATTCTCGGTAATTATGAAAAATCAAAACTTAATTATGATTGGTTAAGCTACAATTATCACCCCGTAAGTTCTCTCAATTTTTCCACATATTCTGCCGCAGCAATACTGACGTTTAATACTACTAATAAAATTTTTATGCCCTCACTGTTTTATAAAATTTCTCATAATTCATATTACCCCTCAGATAATACTTCAAGGGGTTTGGGGGTGGATGTTAAAGTAAATTTACTCTCCCGTTTTTCATTTTACGCAGGTTATTCATTCTATAACAATCCAGGTTACGGCATGGATGCTCAAAATTTTGAGGCTTCCGTTGAGTATAATAATGGCAATATTTTAGCCAGCGCAAAATATTTTTCAAGAAAAGATTACCTCCAATATAATATGCCAGATCTTGAAAAGCCCCCAGGACCTATTCTGCTCTGGGTTACTCCGCAACCTTCTAATATGAACGGACTGGGCGGACAATTAAATTTTGAATTCTGGAAGCTTCAGATTGAAAATAGTGGTGCATACTATTTTAATCCGGTTAATTCGGGCCAGGATTTGTACACAGTTCCCAGGTACACATACCGCGGCGGGTTATTTTACAAAGATTCTCTTTTCAGAGGTAACCTTGATTTGAAAGCCGGTTTTGTTTTCTACTACAACGGCAAAAGAAGAGCAATCGAAAATACTCAATACACCCCAATTGTTGACGCTAACAACAGACTTGATTTTACACTTACCGGTGAAATTCAAAAAGTAGCGATGATATATTTCACGTGGCAGAATTTACTTAACAATAAATATTTTGTAGTTCCTTATTATCCAATGCCTGCAAGAAGCATACGTTTTGGTATAACCTGGGAATTATTTAACTAATGCACAGTGAAAAATCACATTTTATCTTTACATCAATTGCAGGAATAATTATAGAAATTTTTCTGCTGGTTTTTATTTCCTATAACGGTGTTAAAGGAAATATCCCGCTTTACATGTTTATTTATTCCGAATCCTTCCTCGTTATGCTCACAGCATTTTATTTTATTAAAAATCCCCCCAGAAAGGTGAAACCTTTGCCTGGTGAGAGTGGAGAAGACTTAGTAAAGAAAGATTCTGCTTTTTTAAAATTTGTAGCAAAACTGTTGAAATTTAAGCCTGAAGATTCCAGAAAATTATTTATACCATTGCTAATAATTTCTTTCGGAATAATTTTTAGGTTAACTCTTTTTTCAACAATAAATACTACATCCCCTGATGTAAACAGGTATGTATGGGAAGGCAAAATATTATATAACGGATATAATCCTTATTTATTGCCCCCAAACGATACAGCATTAAATGAGTTTCACGACGGGCTTTACAATAAGGTAACCTATAAAAATATGTCAGCGATTTACCCGCCTTTTGCTCAGGTCATTTTCGTAGCTGCTTATATGATTGCAGGGGAAAGTTTTATTGGTTTAAAACTTATCTACCTTTTATTTGATTTGCTGATTATGTGGCTTTTACTAAAGCTTTTGTACATGAAAGGCTACAATCTTAACAATATCATTCTTTACGCCTGGATGCCCCTTATTCTCCTGGAATATTATGTAAATGTTCATCTTGATCTGGTGGGAATATTTTTTATGATGTGCTTCATTTATGCAATGGAAAAAGTAAGATTTTATCCTGCTGTTATCTTTTTTACTTTTGCATTTATTACAAAAATGTATCCTGTAATCCTATTTCCACTGGTATTCAGAAAATTCGGATTTAAGAAGTCTTTTACATTTTTATACTTTTTTGTTCTTGGCTCATTATTCTTTTTCATTCCTTTCATTTATAAAGATATTTCAATTTTCAGTTCGTTGTTGACATACCTGAAACAGTGGCAATTCAATGCCTCGGTATATTATCTTCTTCTTCATTATTTACACGACCCTGTAATATCACGATTAATTTGTACAGGCGGATTTATACTTTCAGTTGGACTTATTTCTTTTTTATACAAAGATTTTACAAAAGCCTGCTATGCTATTTTTATAACATTGATAATCTTTTCAACAACTTTATACCCCTGGTATTTAGGTTGGATAGCAGCTTTAAATCCATTTTATAACTTTTATTCAGTTACCAGTTTATTATTCACAGTTAATTTTTCAAATTTTACAACGGTAAGTGATGTCTGGGTAGAATACAATTTTGTACTTTTTACAGAGTATATTCTGTTTTTTGGGTTGTTGATTTACGATTTGTGGCTGTTATATAAGAATAGAGAAAGGAATAAAAAGATTTAATTACTTGCTTCTACTTTGCCACCTAAATGGCGTCCCAGAAATTCTTCCATCTCTCTGTAAAATTCAAAACGATTTTCTTCATTCTGGAATCCGTGTCCCTCATTTTCTTTTACAATATATGGAACATCAATTCCTCTCTTTTTCAGAGCTTCAACCATCTGGTCCGATTCTGATTTTGCAACACGCGGATCATTTGCACCCTGAGCAATTAGTAATGGAGCTTTAATTTTATCAACGTGGAAAACAGGGGAAGATTTTTTCAATATTTCTTTGTCTTTTTCGGGATCACCAACCATTTCATAAAACATATCAAGAAATGGTTTCCAGTAAGGCGGAATTGACTTCATAAATGTGAATAGATTTGAAACACCAACGTAGTCAACCCCGCATCTGTAAATATCCGGAGTAAATGCAAGCCCTGCAAGCACAGCGTAACCGCCATATGATCCACCGTAAATTCCAATCCTGTTTTTATCGCCAATGCCCTGTTCAATCAGCCAGTTAACGCCATCGGTAATATCATCCTGCATTTCCCTGCCCCATTTTTTGAAGCTACTTTCCCAGAATTCTCTACCGTATCCCACTGAGCCGCGAAAGTTTATTTTCAGAACGGCGTATCCCCTGTTTGCAAGAAATTGTGTTTCAGGATCAAAGCCCCAGGTATCTCTTGCCCATGGACCACCGTGCGGCGTAACAACAACCGGGAGATTTTTTGGCTCACTTCCGGGGGGTAAAGCCAGGTAACCATTTATTAGCAGCCCATCACGGGATGTAAACTTTATCGGTTTCATATCTGCGAGAAGTTCTTCGTTTAACCAGGGACTAACATCACATAACTTGAAAAAGTCTTTTGTGGTTAAATTATAAAAATAATAAGCACCTCTCGATTTATCACTGTAAGTCCTTACCAGAATTTTGTCTTCACCTTTATTCATATCTGCAATTACAACTTCATAACCCGGCAGTTTGCTTTCAAGAACGTCCTGAAGTTTTTTCCTGTCTTCATCAAAAAAATGGGACTTTTTTTTTTCAGTCGTAAAAGAAACATCAGTTATTTTTTTTCGTTTTTTGGAACTGTGAAGATTACTAACATCAACATCAGGATGCTCAAATATTATTTCAAGTTCCTTATTATTTTCAACATCAAATTTTACAATTGCGGTTTTATCCCTGTTGATATTAGACTTTGCATAAATATATTTATTATCGTAAGTGAACATTAGAGGAATGAGAGCTTCTTTAAAATTACAGGTATGAATTAACTTAAATTCTTCATCTTCATCTTTTCTGTAAAGAAGGCCTGTGTTAACTCCATCAGTAGTAATAGCTATTCTAAGTTTTCCCTCATGATCTGTAAGCCAGCCGGTAATATTACCGGGATTTTTCGCAATTATATCTAATTTACCGACAATTACATTTAGCCTGTAAACATCAAAGACAGTACTGTCCCTATTATTTATAGCAATAATTAGCTCATCATCCTTTTCCTCTAACTCGTCGATAATTTCTACTGTAACTTTTTCAAACGGAGTCAGGTCTTTATTGTTCTTACCATCGATATCTACACCAAATAACCTGTAATTTTCATCACCGCCGTCATCTTTCAGATAAACAATTCTTTTGCTGTTTGCCCAAAAATATTCAGCAATGTCCCTGTTTGTTTCACTTGTAACACGGATTAGTTCATCACTTCCAATTTTTTGAACAAAAATATTCATCCTGCTTTTCCAGGGCATTAAAAAACCAAAATATTCCCCATCCTGAGACAGTGAATAATTTGCTTTCTCAGGATTTCTGAAAAAATCTTTCATTGGAATCAAAAGGCGGTCTCCCTATCAACACTAATTTTTATATCGTATTAAAATAAGGATTCATAGCGAAATGTGAAATAATTTTGGCGAAAATTATGTGAAATGTGAGGAATAAAAAAAGGGCAGGAAATATAATATATCCTGCCCTTTATTCTAAATGTATACAATATTACAAACTCAACATCTCTTTAAATTTTATTGCTTGTCTTCTGGAAACTTCAACTTTATTGCCGCCTTTTAGTTTAACAAGCAGTCCACCGTTTAACCAGGGTTCAATATTTTCAATCCATTTTAAATTGATAATATGTTTCCTGCTTGCGCGGAAAAATGTTTTATTATCGAGTCTTTCATCAAGATAATTTAATGTTCTGAGTATCAAGGGTTTATTATCTTCAAAATATAACCTTACATAATTTCCTTCTGATTCCATTAAACGAATAGTAGAAAGTTTTACAAACCAGCATTTCTCGCCATCTTTCACAAAGATCTGATCTTCTTCCAGTAAAACAGGCTGTTCACTTGCTGCTGCAGTATCTTTTTTATTTCTTTCAATAACTTTTTTAATTGTTTCCTCAAGCCTTTTCGGTTCGATAGGTTTAAGAAGATAATCAAGAGCGTTATATTCAAAGGCCTTTAAAGCGTATTCATCATAAGCGGTTGTAAATATTACTATCGGAACTGAGTCGAGTTCTTCAAGTAATTCAAAACCATTTTTCCCCGGCATTTGTATATCCAGAAAAATCAGCCCGGGATTAAGTTCATGTATTTTTGTTACAGCGTCATCAACATTTACAGCTTCGCCGATTATTTCTATATCTTTATGTGCTGATAAAAGCCTTCTTAATTCTACCCTCGCAAGTCTTTCATCATCAATTATAAGAGCTTTCATAAATTTGTACCTCCAATTGGAATTTCTAATTCAGTAAGAACTTCGTTTTCTGAATTATTTTTTATTGAGAACACTGCTTTCTCTCCATAAAGCAGGCTCAAACGATGTTTTGTATTACTTATCCCGAAACCTGTTGCATTTTGTATCGAATCCTGATTTATTCGTCCGCTGTTTCTTATTTCTATTTTTAATTTAGCATCTACTACCGATGCACTTACAAATATCTCTCCCCCTTCCCTTCTTTTTGAAATTCCGTGTTTAATTCCATTCTCAACAAGCGTCTGTATCATCATTGGCGGAATTTCAATTTTTTTGGACGGTGGATCCATTTTGATATTAAATCTCAGCCTCTCCTCAAACCTGATTGTCTCCAATTCAAGGTAATCTTCAACAGTCTGCATTTCATCTTCCAGTGAAACAGTTTCCATTCTTTCAATTCTCAAAGAGTAACGAAGAATATTAGAAAGATTTGTAACTGCAGTCTGTGCGCTTGCAGGATCTTCTTCTATCAATGCACGAATACTGTTTAGCGCATTAAACATAAAATGAGGATTTAACTGCGACTTTAACGTCTTTAATTCAAAATCCTTTACGGCTGCTTCCCATATCAATGATTCAATTTCAGCTTTCTTGTAATTTTCAAAATAATGAACTGAAAAATAAATCAATCCCCAAACCAGCACTACAACACTTAAGTTAAATGTACTGAATAAAAATCTGCCCAGCCTGACTCTCGATAGACCATATTGGCCTCCCATTATGTTAACCGTATAATTAAGCAGTAACAACACTACACCGATTAAAATACTGGCGACAATTACTCTAGGAATAATTTGTTTTAAAGGAAGTGAAAGCCAGTCATTTTTCTTAATTACACTTCTGTAAATGTGAGTCAGACAAATTCCCGAAAAGCTTAAATACAAATTCACCAGCACGTGGGCAAATGTCAGGTCGCTGAAAGAAGCATATATTGCGATATTAATAAGTGAAAGAACGAGCCAGCCTGAGATTTGGCTTAGCCAATAAACTTTTTTCCTGTTCATCTGGTTATTTTTTCCATTTTCTGTTAAATGAACCTGCTTTTTTAGGAGTCTCCCCCCACCATATAAAGCTGTATTGCTCTTTGTCATTAAATATAATCGTATCTTCGCTTAAAAAAAATTCCCTGCTTATTTTTATCATTTCCGCCAGAGCCGATACTTCAAAAAATGGAAACAAATAGTGCGCTAAATTACCTAATATGGGACATTCAGGTGAATTATTAGTATTGGTGGTTTTATAAAAGGATAAACGGACGAAATAACAAATTGCATTGCCGGTTTTAATGCAAATAGCAGAACAGTTTGACGGTCATAAAGTTTAAATATGTATTTCTTCAGAATCCTCTTTTTGTTAAATTAAAATGCAAGACTGCTTATAAGATTTACATATTTTAATTATAGAATAGAAATGAATACAGAGGATAATAACTCAGTAAAAAGAAAAGATACAGAACAGCCTTTTGCCGTTTCAAAAAAAGGGATGCGTTTCCATCATATAGGCATTCCAACAAATGAAATAAAGCCGAATGAAAAGTACCTGGAAGAATATAATTTTTATGTCTCCGGTTTTGATACCAGCGAATATGGAATTGAATGGATGCGTTTTGAAAAAAACAGCCCGGTTGCAGAGATAATACAAAAAGTACCTCATATAGCTTTTGAAGTCGATGATCTTGAAGCTGCTATTGAAGGTAAAGAATTGATTGGTGAAGTAAGCTCACCTTCAAAAGGAATAAGGGTTGCTATGGTTTTAGAAAATGGTGCTCCTGTTGAATTTCTGGAATTTGGCAAATTCTAAAATTTGCCAGAGCAGTACTAAATCATCGATAATTCTGTTTTTGTTTGTCGTTCTTGTTTTCGGCTGCGGCTTAGCCGCATTACCTGTTGCTAAAACCTTTTAATTAAGCTATTATCCCACGATTATAAAAAAGAGTCAAATAAAGGGTATAAATTATTGTGATTATATGGGTATATTTATACCTTAAATTATTGCCTGAAATATAATTAGAATTAGAAACTATTTGGAAAGTAACTTTACTATGACAAAAGCTCATTCATTTCACATACCTGTAATGGGAATCGGGTTTACAATTGATACCCCGTTAAAAGTTTCTCAGTACGGGGTTGATTCCGTAATTTCCCTGGTCGATGACATGCTTCTTGAAAGATTAAGAAAAGTGTACTGCGGGAAGTATGAAATCCCTTATGAAGAGATAACAGAAAAGACTGAAGACTTCAGAGCCAGGAGAATTACATCATACCTGAATTTAATTCGCTCACTTGCAGAAAAAAAGTTTGAAGAATTAAAGGAAAGCGCCGATGAGAAAGGAAATGCACTGAAAGAATATCTAAATATGCTGCCTGAGTATTCATCCATTAAACAGGAATTTAAAAAATTAACTGAAAATTTTAGTTTAACTGAGATAAAGAACTGGATAAATGAAAGCCTGTCGATGGGAAGTATTGATGTAAATATAATGACAAAACTGGATAAGGAAAATTACAGGAAAGATGAGAAATTGCCAGTAGAATATAATGATGCACACGCCGCGTTGAGAGGTTATGCAAACAGTAATTTAAATTCTTCAATCGTTTTCTCAGCCGGAATGAATCCAAGGCTGTACACCTACCTGACTCAATTTGAGGATTTTTATCCCGATGAAAATGGAAACATCAAAAAGAAAATAGTTTTAAAAGTAAGCGATTACAGGTCAGCTTTTATCCAGGGAAAGTTTTTAGCAAAAAAAGGACTATGGGTTTCTGAATACAGAATTGAATCGGGTTTAAATTGTGGTGGACACGCTTTCGCAACTGATGGCTATCTGCTCGGGCCAATTCTGGCAGAGTTCAACGATAAAAGAAATGAGCTTACCAAGGTACTCCATGAAATTTATGTTCAAGCGCTTTCTATTAAAGGCCGGGTAATTCCTAAAGCAGAATTACCTATAAAATTAACAGCACAGGGCGGTGTCGGTACAGCAGAAGAACATCAGTTTTTAATAGATCATTACAAGGTTGATTCCGTCGGATGGGGAACTCCTTTTCTTTTGGTGCCGGAAGCTACCACAGTTGATGAATTTACATTAACTCAATTAGCTGAAGCAAAAGAGGAAGATTTATACCTCAGTAATATTTCGCCCTTAGGCGTACCATTTAACAGCCTCAGGGGTAACACAAAGGATAATGAAAAACTGGCTTTAATCTCCAAAGGAAGACCCGGTAGTCCCTGCCCCAAGGAATATATAGCAGTCAATAACAAAGAATTCACCGAAAGAAATATTTGTACCGCTTCAAGGCAATACCAATATTTAAAGCTAAAACAACTCGATGAAAAAAAGCTCGCCACTGACGAACATAATATTGAATTTGAAAATATTACAGAAAAATCCTGTATATGCGTTGGGCTAGGCACTTCTGCACTTCTGAAGAATGATTTAAGTACAAAAAGGGAAGGAACGGGTGTCTCTGTTTGTCCCGGGCCAAACATGGCATATTTTTCAAGAGTAATGAGTTTAAAAGAAATCACAGATCATATTTACGGGCGGCTGAACGTTATAACCAGAACGGATCGGCCTAATTTGTTTATAAAGGAATTAAACATTTATATAGATTACCTGAAAAACAGGATTGAGGAAGCAAAAACCTCGATGTCAGATAAACAGGAAAAATATTTCTTAACTTTTGTGAATAACCTGAAAGATGGGATAAATTATTACCATAATTTGTTCAATAATATCAAAGACAAGTTCGAAGAGACTAAATCAGAAATTCTAAGTGAACTGGAAGCAAGTAAAAATACTTTACACCAATTAATACTGGAAATTGAAAAGTTAGCAATGATGACGACTGTTGATAATTAGTCATTCCGTTTACATTTGTTTTTAAAACTAAAAAAGTCCCGCCAATTGCGGGACTTTTTAATTTGTACATGCTCTATTATAAATTTATCAAATCGTTATAAATTATAAATGCCATCAGCAGCATAAGAATAACAAAACCAACATTCTGAATAGCTATCTTTATTTTAATCGGGATCTCGCGCTTAAAAGCACCTTCCAATAAAATTATTACCAGGTGACCACCATCCAATACCGGGAAAGGCAAAATATTAATAATAGCCAGCGTTAAACTCAGGTAGGCAAGGAAGTTCAGGAATGTTGCAATTCCCGTTTCAGCAGATTGGGCTGCAAACTCTGCAATCTTAACCGGTCCGCCAAAAGCTTTTCCGAATGCAATTTTTCCACCGATAACTTTGTTAACCATTGTAAATGTGAGATCAGTTAAATAAACAACCTGGTCCCATCCACGTGCAAACGATTCAAAGAACCCGAAAGTTTTGTATTCAACAGGTCCTGTAAATGTCTGCCCGATTTGTATTCCTATCAGGCCTTCACTGCTCGGAGTAACACTCAAATTTAGTGTGTCCTTTCCTCGTAATACATTTAATGGAACGGTTTTATTTTTATTTTCTCCCACTACTTTAATAGTTTCTTCAGCAGAATAAAGCGGGATATTGTTTATGCTTAATAAAATATCTCCAGACTTTACACCGGCTTTCAATGCAGGAGAATCTTTTAAAACATCACCAACCTGGGCTCTTATGCCTGTCGGAATTAAAAATGATCTTTTGCCCCCATCAGGAATACGAGTACGCGGAATATTTAATACTTCTGTTTTCCCATCTCTCTGTAATTTTACAGTTAAATCTTCCCCGAGAGTATTAATGAAAATTTCTGACCCGACCTCTTCCCAATTTTTAACAGTTACTCCGTTTACAGCCAAAATCCTGTCATCAGTTTTAAATCCTGCAGAATCAGCTTTGGAAGCGGGTTCCACATAGCCTATGGTAGTTGTCTTTACTACCTGTTTGCCCTGGAAGATAATTAGCTCCCCAGAAAACCACTACTGCAAGAAGCAGGTTCATAGCAACACCGGCAGTAATTACAATCACTTTCTGGTAAACAGGCCTTGCCCTGAATTCATAAGGCTCAGGCTGCCTTGTCAGCAAACTCGGTGTCAAAACTTTCATCCACCATTCCGGCAATTTTAACATAACCTCCCAGCGGAAGCAGGCTTAGCCTGTAGTCAGTATGATCACCACCGTCAAAATCCTTAGGCAAATCACCAAAAGTAAATCCATTAATTTTATTCCATCCGAAGAGTCTTTTACCAAAACCAATAGCAAAAACTTCAGCACGCATACCGCAGGATTTTGCAGCAATAAAGTGTCCGAACTCATGAATAAAAACGAGTATACCTATAGTTATCGCAAAATATATTACATAATCCATTAAAAGATTTTCTCCTCTTTAGAACAATTGAGTTACAAAATTTCTTGTTTCTTTATCACACTCATAAATCACATCAAGGTCCGGTGATTTATGATTTCCCATTTTACTGAGCGCTTTATGTATCAGTTCCGGTATTTGTGAAAATTTAATTTTTTTGTTTAAAAATTTATCAACAGCAATTTCATTTGCTGCATTCATAATACAGGGTGATGTCCCCCCCGTTTCCATAGCATAAAAGGCAATTTTAAGACATTCATATTTTTCAAAATCAGGGTCAAAAAAAGTAAGTGAATTTATCTTTGGAAGATTAGTTCTTTCAAAACTATTTCCAAGTCTTTCGGGATATCCCAGCGCATACTGAATTGGAAGTTTCATATCAGGAAGACCCATCTGAGCTTTTATTGAGCCATCAACAAATTGCACCATTGAGTGAACTATAGATTGCGGATGAATTACAACATCAATTTTATCTTTCGGAAGTCCGAACAGCCAGTGTGCTTCAATTACTTCCAATCCTTTATTCATCATTGAAGCCGAATCAATAGTGATTTTATTTCCCATATTCCAGTTGGGATGATTCAGCGCTTCGTCTACCGTTACATTTACAAGCTCTGATTTTTCCTTATTCAAAAACGGTCCGCCTGACGCGGTAAGAATGAGTTTTTCCACTCCATTTTTTTCTTCACCAATCAGGCACTGAAAAATTGCGCTGTGTTCAGAATCAACTGGAATTAGCTCTGCATTATGCTGCCTGCATAATGATGTTACAAGTTCACCGGCAACAACAAGAGTTTCCTTATTAGCCAGGGCAATTCTTTTGCCGCGTTTAATTGCTTCTATAGTTGGGGCAAGTCCGGCAAAACCGACCATCGCACCAACGAGTATATCATATTCGCACTGCGCTGCCGCTTCGCATAATCCATCATCACCGGAGAGTACCTTACATTTATCGCCCACCCTTTTTCGTAATTCTGCGGCAGCATTGTTATCTTTAACAACTACAAGCCGTGGATTAAATTCATTTATCTGAGATTCCAAAAGATCAATGCGGGTATTTACTGTAAGGGCCTCTACTTTGAATTTATCGGGAAATTGTCTTACAACATTTAGTGTGTTTATCCCGATAGATCCGGTTGATCCTAATATTAAAATATTTTTCATATCTCTTAAATAATGCGATTTTAAAAGTACAAAGGAATACCCTTTTAATCAATGAACAACAACCTCCGAAAATGCCGTTTATAGGCTATAAATCACCATTTATTTAATATTTTATGTCTGAAAATTTCTGTTAAATTTATATTGAATTTTATCCGGAGGAAGTCAGCAACTTTCACATATTTGATGTGTCTATTTAAGTGAAAGCTTTCAAGATATCTTGCAAAATAAAAAAGACCATATAATTGAGTTTACAATTGTTTTTAACCGCCTGAAAAAGCGACTCTATAATTATTTGTTAAAAATGACCTCTGACAATCTTACGGCGGAGGATATTACACAAAATGTTTTCCTGAAATTGTTTGAAAATTATAATTCTATTAATGACAAAAGTAAAATAGACATTTGGGTTTTTAAGACTGCAAAGTTTGAAGCTTTTAATTATTACAGAGGCAAGAGAACAAAGGTTGACCAGTTTGAAGTAGCTGATGCTAACGAATTGGAAATCGGATCTGATTTTGATGTTGCAGAAATTATTGAGCTGAAAGATCTTAAGGAAAAGATAGAAACAGAGCTTGATAATATTCCGATTGAACAAAAGGAAGTTTTTGTACTTAAAGAATTTGGCGGATTAAGCTATGATGAAATTTCAGATATAATTGGCATTGATGAAAAACTCGTAAAAAGCCGGATACATCTTGCAAGGAAAAAACTCATGCTAAAATTTTCAAAAGTTCTAAAATGAAAAGAGGTCGCGATGGAATCGGAAGGATTATTTAAAATGATTGATGAATATTTTGATGATAACCTGGATAAGAACAGTGAATCGATCTTATTTCTTTCACTTTCTAACAATGAAAATGCAAGGAATTATTTTAAAGGACATCACCTGCTAAAATCAGTAACTAACGAAATGCAGACCGAATTTCCCCAGGAACTCGAGAAGAATATTCTGGCAAAAACAATTTTTCCTGACAAGAAGAAGTCTATAGGACTAAAGATGAAACCTCTTTTTGTTTATGCTACAGTTATAATTTCCATTTTCATTGGTTTGTTTTACTATACTGAAACAAACGCTTATAAAAATGATCTTGCAAAAATCAACAGCAAACTTGAAAACCAAAGCAGGACAATTGAATCATTAATAAATGCGCTACCTACGGCGGAAGTTAAAGGAATGCACGAAAATGAGATAGTGATAAAATCAACAAAATTATGAGGCTATTATGAGAAAATTAGTTATACTTTTTGTATTCGGTGTCCTGGTAATCGGATGCAATCAAAAAAGTAATAAAGTTAAGATAATTAAATTAAATGATAATAATTATTTACCAGCCAGTAAAATCGATAATCCCAAAGAAGTTTTTACTTCAAATTATGGTGAGAAACTATATAAACAAATCGATCAGGAAGTTAGGGGCAAAGACCTGGCAATTGATGGAATTGGAAGTTATAACCTGAGTTTATTCGTCAATGAATCCGGGTCCCTTGATAAAATTATTGTATTGGATGCCCCAGATGAAAAAATTGCGGATATAATGACAGATGTTTTATCAAAACAAAATTTTGCAATTGCAAAAAAGAATGATAAACCGGTTAAATATAACTTTGAATGGAGTTATTCCTCAGAATACAAAGTTTCAGTAGATCAAATGCCCGAACCAATTGGAGGTATAGCGGCAATACAGAAAAATATTGTTTATCCGGAAATTGCGAGAAGAGCAGGCATACAGGGTAAAGTTTATGTAACAGCTTATATTAATAAAACAGGCGATGTTACAAAAACAGAAGTCATAAAAGGTATAGGTGGCGGCTGTGATCAAGCAGCGACAAACGCTATTAAAAAAGTAAAATTTAAACCGGGAATGCAAAAAGGAATTCCAGTTAAAGTACAGATAGCTATCCCGGTTGTGTTCAGACTTGCGGACAAATAAAAAGAAACACAATTAGTAACCGATATAGTTTTCTCTAGATTGTGTCAAATTTCAGTAATCTTTTCGCCCGTTTTTTCCTAAAACGGGCAAGCTTTTGTCTTCTCAAAGCCAATATAAGCCACAAGTCGATGTTTTTCGCTCCTTTCTCTAAAAAGGGCTTGCAAGCCTTTCTAATATTGCTAATTTTAGTCAATGCTTAAAACTACATTCATTATAATAATAATGCTGGGGAGTACTCTCCTTGCCCAACAACAAAATGACTTCGGCAACCGGTTTGCTCTCGGTCAGGCATTCCTGCAGGGGGGCCAGTACGAAAAAGCAAAAACTATCTATGAGGAATTATACAAAAAGCAGCCCGGGAACTACCAGGTTTTTACTGCGCTGAATAATTCCTACATCCAGTTGAAAGATTATGCTTCTTCCATTTCAATAATTGAAAACAGGATTAAAACTTCGCCACAGGATATTAATCTTTACGGGTTACTCGGCTCAACTTATTACGTAATGGGCAATGAAAATAAAGCTTTTGAAGTCTGGGATAATGCAACAGAAAAAGTTGACAATAAAGAAGTTAGTTACCGGGTAATGGCAAACTATGCTATAGAAAGAAGAGCATTTGAGAAAGCTATCGAATTTTTGCAAAAGGGTAAGGCAGCATCTTCTAATCCTAAATATTTTTCTTATGATCTTGGAAATCTTTATGCACTTACAATGCAATTTAAAAAAGCTGCGGCGGAATATTGCTCAATTATCATTTCAGCTCCCGAACAGGCAAACTCTGTAAATAGCAGGATAATGAGTTACATAAATAAACCGGGAGCTCTTGAACAAACAATCAGCGTAGTTGAAGGTCAGGATAATAATAACATTAATATTGAAAGCCTGCTTGCTTCACTCTATAAAGAAGCCGGAAATTACGATAAAGCTTTTGAGTTATACAAGAATATAGAATCTCTGCAAAATAACCAGGGGGGAGTATTAATCAGGTTTGCCCATTATCTTTTCTCTGAAAAACAATTTTCAAAATCTGCAGAGGTTTACAATTACATAATTACACACTATCCCGGCTCGCCTTTTACAGCAAACGCAAAATTAGGATACGCAAAAACACTGCAGGCTTCACTGGATAATGATGATTTATTTCTGAAACAAAATTGGAAACCTTATTTTATTTCACCTGAATATCCACAGGAAAAAATTGATAATATAGTTTCAGCCTATAAAGAAATAATAAAGCTATATCCTAACACAGAAGTTGGAAATGAAGCTTATCTGAATATTGGAAATCTTTATTTTGAAAAAATGAACAATCCCGGGGAAGCTGAGAAATATTATAATACATTAATTTCCCGGTCACCAAATTCACCTATTGTTGCAGACGCATATTTACAACTTGGCAATATTTCAATTAGTAAAGGCAATCTTGATGAAGCTACCATAATATTTAATAAAGTTATAAATTTTAAGCGCACAGGCTCTGACAAAAAAAATATAGCCAGGTATCATCTTGCAAAGATAGATTTTTATAAAGGTAGATTTGATAATTCAAGAAATATACTGGCTGAAATTATTGGTGATTTGGAAGACAATACAGCTAACGATGCCCTGGAATTATCACTGCTATTGAACACGGCAAAAAATGATTCTGCAAATCTTGCAAAATTTGCTGATGCGGATCTTCTCAGAACGCAGATGAAATTCAGCGATTCTGAAAGCATTTATGAAGAGATTTCCAAAAATCCACGTGCGTTTATTTTGAATAATATTGCCGGGATTCGTAGCGCGGAAATGGATATAGCAACAGATAGTCTAAATAAAGCAATTTCGAAATTATCCCAAATAACGGGCGAAAAAGAGAAAAACATTTATTCAGATAAAGCCTTATATTTGAAAGCGAAAATATATCAATTTGGGCTGAAAAATGCCCCTAAAGCAATAAAAACATACCAGGATCTACTTGCTGATTTTCCTAATTCGATATACCTGGATGAAGCAAGAAAAAATATCAATACACTCAAGAACAAAACCAGTTAGGAAGTATTATGGCTAAGAAACAGGGACAAAAAATTGTTAAATGTTCATTTTGCGGACGCGATGGAAACGAAGTTGGCAGCATGATTGCCGGCCCTGATGTTTACATTTGCGACATTTGTATCGGCAGTAGCGTTGATATTCTGAAAAATAATCTTGCTGCTTATACAAATACAAAATCAAAATTTTCGCAGGAACATACTCCCTACAACATTAAAAAAACTCTTGATGAATATGTGGTTGGTCAGGAAAGGGCTAAAAAAACTCTTGCTGTTGCAGTTTATAACCATTATAAAAGAATCAATACACATTCATCATTTTTTGAACTTGATGATGTTGAAATAGAAAAGAGTAACATTTTATTAATAGGTCCAACCGGGGTTGGAAAAACTCTGCTTGCTCAAACTCTTGCAAAAATTCTTGATGTTCCGTTTGCTATTGCAGATGCAACAACATTAACGGAAGCAGGTTATGTTGGTGATGATGTTGAAACAGTACTTGTTCATTTATTGCAGGCAGCTGACTATAACGTGGAAAGGGCGCAAAAAGGAATTGTGTACATAGATGAAATTGATAAAATAGCACGCAAGGGAGAAAGCACCTCTATAACAAGAGATGTTTCCGGTGAAGGTGTTCAACAGGCGCTATTAAAGATACTAGAAGGTACCGTTGCCGGTGTCCCACCAAAAGGAGGAAGAAAACATCCGGAGCAAAGTTTAATTAATATTAATACGAAGAATATTTTATTCATTGTCGGCGGTGCTTTTGATGGAATGGATAAAATTATCGCTTCAAGAATTAATAAAAACAGTATGGGCTTTGATTCAGATTTAGAATCAAAGAAAAAAGAAGATGATCTTTTACAGTACATACTTCCCGAGGACTTATTACGATATGGTTTAATTCCTGAACTGATCGGAAGAATTCCGGTAGCCGCACCATTACAGTCATTGAATGAAGAAGCATTTAGAAGTATTCTTATAGAGCCAAAGAATGCGATCTTAAAACAATATAAAAAACTCTTTATGATGGAAGGTGTTGATCTTGAATTTGATCCGTTTGCAGTAGAAGCAATCGTTAAGAAAGCAATGGAAAGAAAAACCGGGGCAAGGGCACTCAGATCAATCGTAGAAGATTTAATGCTGGATATAATGTACGACCTGCCCGAAAAAGAAAATGTGGATAAATGCATTATTACAAAAGATGTGGTAAATTCTGGCGATGAACCGATTTACCTTGAAGCTGACAGAAAATCAGCATAATTTCTGTTCAATTAATCGGAACAGGTTTTAAATTGAGGCGATCCGAAAAGATCGCCTTAACTTTTTAGTTTGGATTTTACAGCATGCTTAAGAAAATTTTTTTATTCTTTTTTATACTTACCGGCTTTATAATTTCCCAATCCAAAATATTAATTTACATGGATTTGAAACAAACAGACCATTTAAAAGCCTATGGGATTACATTTCACGCCTTGCTTGATGGAGGAAAAGCTGACTGGCTCCTCAATTACAGGGGCGGTTCTTTTATGCTCGATTATTCCCCAAAATTAGCTAATCAATGCAGACTGGAAGGTGTAGCATTCGATCTTCTTTTCGCATCAGATGCAACAGGAATATATTCTCTGGTACAGAGCAATGACAAAAATATGGATGTAGTCCGATTGGAAAAAGCTCCTAAAATTGCAGTTTATGTTCCTCCCGGATTTCAGCCCTGGGATGATGCTGTAACCATGGTTCTGGAATATGCAAAAGTACCATATACAAGAATCTGGAATGATGAAATTCTGCGGGGTGATCTTTCTAAATATGACTGGCTCCATCTGCACCACGAAGATTTTACAGGCCAGTACGGGAAATTCTACGCTAGTTTCAGTAATGCGCAATGGTATATAGACCAGCAGATGCAGTATGAACAGGATGCTAAGAAAAACGGATTCAAAAAAGTTTCAAATATGATGAAAGCTGTGGCCGGGGATATTAAAAGCTTTGTTGGTAAAGGCGGATTTCTTTTTGCGATGTGTTCTGCAACCGATTCGTATGATATTGCCCTGGCAGCTCACAACGATGATATATGTGATAAAATGTACGATGGTGATCCACCTGATCCTGATGCACAGGAAAAGCTGGATTTTTCAAACACCCTGGCTTTCACAAACTTTCAACTGCAAATGAATCCTTATGTATATGAATATAGCAATATAGATGTTCAGCCCGCAGAAATTGGTGATCCGACAAACGATTATTTTACCCTTTTCGATTTTTCAGCAAAGTACGATCCTGTACCAACTATGCTTACACAGGATCATGTAAATGTTGTTCATGGATTTATGGGACAGACTACAATGTTCCACCAGGAGCAAATAAAGAAAAACGTAACTGTACTGGCAAAACGTCAGGGAACTGATCAGGTAAAATATATTCACGGAAATTTTGGGCGTGGCACCTTCACATTTTATGGAGGACATGATCCGGAAGATTATCAGCACGCAGTTGGTGATCCACCGACCGATCTTTCATTGTTTAAAAACTCTCCCGGTTATAGATTAATACTTAATAATATCCTATTTCCTGCCGCAAAAAAGAAAAAACAAAAGACCTGATTTTTTTTGATTCATGTTCTGCAATTATTTTGTAGCAGATTTGATATTATAATCCTTATTTTAGAATAAATAATATTTTAAATTTTCTTATTGATAAGAGATTTGTATGAGAGCTATAACAATAAAAGATTCAAACAAAAAAATAAATGTCGGAAAAATTGTTTGTGTAGGAAGAAATTATGCAGAACACGCGCAAGAGCTTGGAAACGAGATACCGGAAAAACCGGTTGTTTTTCTTAAACCTGCTTCGGCATTAATATACTCCGGTGATTCTATTATTTATCCCCCTTTTTCTGAAGAAATGCATCACGAAGCTGAGCTTGTTCTTTTAATTGGTAAAACAATAAAGGATGCAGACAAAACAGAATCAGCAAATGCAATTATTGGCTACGGGGTCGGACTTGATATGACACTCCGCGATATACAAAGTAATCTAAAAAAGAAAGGACACCCCTGGACTATTGCTAAAGGATTTGATACATCTGCAGTTATTTCTGATTTTGTCTCAACAGATGACTTTAAGCTCACATTAGATGAAGAGATTATACTTTCTGTAAATAATAATGTGCGTCAAAAAGCAAAACTAAAGAAGATGATATTTAGTCCTGTTTATATAGTTTCATATATCTCATCTTTAATGACTCTGGAAGAAGGAGATTTAATTTATACAGGAACTCCTGCAGGAGTTGGGCTGGTTGCAAAGGGGGACAAAATACACGCGGAAATTACAGGGCTGGCAACACTAGATTGCAGTGTGCAGTAATAATTTAATTATTTAACTTACTTAAAGCTTTCTTGATCAGTTCCTCGAGAGCTGCATTTGGTTCAGCAGTAAGAAGATCACGGACACATTTTTCAGCTAGCTTTGCATTATAGCCAAGAGTTGTTAGTGCAGCAACCGCCTCATTCTTAATGCTGAATGGAATTTCCGTTTCTCCTTCCCCGCTTATTTTGTCTACTTTCGTTTTTAATTCAAGCACCAGCCTTTCCGCCGTCTTTCTTCCAATTCCTGGAATTGAAACAATTCGGGAAACGTCTCCTGTATTTATTGCATTTCTCAGATCCCCGATCTGTATTCCGGAGAGAACACTTAGTGCCAGTTTGGGTCCAATACCATTTACTGAAATTAGTAGTTCAAACATTTCCTTTTCTGATTCGGTGAAAAATCCAAATAAAGAAATTGAGTCTTCCTTAACACTAGTATAAATAAAAAGCGAGGCTGTTTGTTTATCAGTAATTTTTTCAAATGTATTTATTGAAATATTAATTACATATCCAACCCCGTTAACATCAAGTAACAACCTGGTTGGTTTCGAAGAAATTATTTTACCTGATAAATAACCGATCATATCAATTCCTGTTGTTTTTTAACCAATTACCCTGTCAGGATTGGCTTCAATAAATGATTTCCAGTCTTTAGTTTTACTCGTAACTCTTTTTATTCTGAATGCATGACATAAAGCGATTGCAAGCGCGTCGCTCTCGTCAAATTTCATCTTTTCATTTTTTAACTTCAACAGGCTTTTAATCATAAAACTAACCTGCTCTTTTGATGCGGCCCCGTTTCCAACTACAGATTTTTTAACTTCTCTTGGAGAATATTCACTTGTCGGCACTTTGTTGTGAATAGCAGCTAATATTGACACACCCCTTGCATATCCTATTTTCATTGCAGACTGAACATTTTTCCCATAGAATGCCGTCTCAATTGCAAACTCATCGGGTTTATAAGTTTTAATTAGTCTATTCAGCTCACCGTAAATAATTTCCAGTTTTTCGGGGAGAGTTTTATTTGCAGGTAATTTTATTAGGCCGTTTACAATTTTTGTAAAGGTATTTTTGTTGGTTTTAATAATTCCGAACCCGGTAAAATTTGTACCGGGGTCAACTCCCAGAATAATCATTTAATCTTGAGTGATGTTTGAAAATATAGCCTGGCAAATAACCGGACCAATAAAATTATTTCAAAGAATCTTCATCAAAGTCAGCATTTGCAAAAACGTTCTGTACGTCGTCCAGGTCTTCAAGATTTTCGATAAGCTTTATTACAGTTTCTGCATTATCTCCGCTGACCGGCACTGTATTTTTTGCAATCCACTGAAGTGAAGCATTCTCAACAGAAAGACCTTTATCAATGAGTACTTTTCTCACTGGTTCAAAATTTTCAATTGATGTCTGAACTTCAAAAAAATCTTCTTCAGTTTGTAAATCCTCAGCTCCTTCGTCGAATACAATCTCCAGCATTTCCTCTTCGCTTTTACCCTGCTGTGGCAAAGCAATAATTCCTTTTCTTTCAAACATCCACGCTACCGAACCTGATTCGCCAAGACTTCCTCCACTTTTTGAAAACAGGTGGCGAACTTCAGCAACCGTTCTGTTTTTATTATCCGTAGCAACTTCTACAAGTACAGCTACACCAGCAGGGCCGTAACCTTCATAGGTCAGTTCTGAAAAACTTTGCCCTTCCAGTTCTCCGGTTGCTTTTTTAATCGCACGGTCGATATTATCAGCCGGCATATTAGCTGCTTTAGCGTTATCGACTGCAAGTCTGAGCCTGGGATTACCTACGGCATCTCCGCCGCCCTGCCTGGCTGCAATAGTAATTTCCTTTATCAGTTTTGTAAATATTTTGCCTCTCTTGGCATCAATTGCTGCTTTCTTTCTTTTAGTTGTCGCCCATTTTGAATGACCTGACATAAACAGAACTCCTAAATTAATTTTCTTTTACTTTTAAATCCTTAAATCTGAACTGAGGAAACGTTCGTCCGTTTCTTGTACTTTTGTCAATTGAATAAACAATATCAAGAAAATGATTATTGTTCTTAATCAGTTCAAAATAATCGCCCATATTAAAACCGATAGCATCAAATATTTTTTCAGATCCCGGCTGTCTCAAACTTACAAGCAAATGATTTTTTCCAACAATTCTAGGATTGCCTGCCAGCTGAACATCTTCTGAAAGAAATACTGGCCTCATGTTACCGGGACCAAATGGTGAAAACTGATCTATTATTCTCAGGAACTTGGGAGTTATATCTGAAAATTTCAGATGTGAATCAATAGAAATTTCAGGACGAAGATCATCAGTGGTCATTGTTTCTTTTACAATTTTGTTAAATTTTTCCCTGAAAGCTCCTAATTTATCTATTTCTACAGCAAGCCCTGCTGCCGCTTTGTGGCCACCAAAATGTATAAGTAAATCTTCACATTTTTCCAGAGCTTCATAAATATTAAAATTTGCAATACTTCTCGCCGAACCTTTGGCAACACCGTCAACAGTTGTTAACATAATTGTTGGCCGGTAATATTTTTCAACTAATCGGGAAGCAACAATACCAATAACCCCCGGGTGCCAGTTATCCTGATGCAAAATGATCGGAATATCGACATCTAAATTTAACGAATTCTCGATAATATTCAGCGCTTCAGCAAGTGTGTCTTCATCAATCTTCCGCCTTTCAATATTCTCTGATTCCAGAATTTTGGCTAAATCTTTTGCTTCTGTTTTACTTTTCGTAATAAATAATTCTACCGCTCTTTCTGCATCACCAAGTCTACCGGCGGCATTAATTCTCGGAGCTACAGTAAATACAATCTGGCCGGAATTCAAGTTTCCAGGTTTTAACCCGCTAATTTCAATTAAAGCAGCAATCCCGGGCCTTGGATTAGTATTTATCAGATTCAATCCTTCTCTTACCAGCACGCGGTTTTCGTCAGTCAGGGACACTATATCAGCTGCCCCGGCAAGAGCTACAAGATCAAGATAGTAAAGCGGTAATTCTCTCTTACCAATTCTTTCTGAAACACCCTGTGCAAGTTTAAAAGCAACACCGGCACCGGACAAATATTTGAATGGATAATCACATCCGGGCTTTAAAGGATCGAGTACTGCATATGCCTTTGGCAATTCATCTTTTGGCTGATGATGATCGCAGATTATTAAATCTATACCAAGCTCATTTGCATACTCTGTTTCTTCAACCGCAGTTATTCCGCAATCAACAGAAATTAAGAGCGAAATATTTTTAGATTTTGCATAATCAATCCCAGATTTAGAAAGGCCATAGCCTTCTGTAAGCCTTTTGGGAATATAAAATTCTACGTTTGCGCCCAGCTCTTTTAAGAATAAATAAAGCAGTGCTGTTGAGCAGGTACCATCAACATCATAATCTCCATAAACACATATTGGTTGATTTTCAGTGAGAGCCTGAATAACTCTGGTTGTTGCTTCTTCCATTCCATTCATTAAAAACGGATCATGGATAGAATCAATTTCAGGCCTAAAGAAAAATTTTGACTGTGCGAAGTTTTTAATGTCTCTGAGAATTAATAGTTTTGCAAGCACTTCAGGAATGTTTAATGAATCGGCTAAAGAAGTTACAGAAAATTCATCCGTAATTTCTTTAATCTTCCAACGTTTCTCCAGCATATAATTATCCACTAAAGATAATATAAGAACAAGATAAACAGCCAGATCCTGTAAGCCGAATTTTGTAATCCCGACCAAGTCGGGACGGCAATTATTTGTCTTGTTTCCGTATTACTACGGAACTCCAGCGATCTACCCGATAGTCTCAACCTAAACAGTACCCAGAGCGAACAACCCTGGTCGTGCAAAAGCACGAAAGACCATCTTATTTGATCTTGCTTCGGGTGGGGTTTGCCTTGCAACCGCCATTACTGACGGGACGGTAGGCTCTTACCCTGCCTTTTCACCCTTACCCCGACAAGTCGGGGCGGTATATTTTCTGCGGCACTTTCCTTATTCTATCATTTAAGATAGAACACCGGGTGTTACCCGGCACCCTGTTCTATGAAGTTCGGACTTTCCTCCCCCTGAAAATTCAGAGAGCAATTGCCCGGATCGGGCTGTTTATTTATTCTTTAAAAAATAAAATTGTGCAATAATCTACAACGCACAATTTTTGTCAATTACTTTTCAAATTATTTACGTACCCATTTTACTAATTTCTTCAGCTTTTCATCCAGCGAACGTAGTCATCATCTCCTAGCTAAAACAGAACAACTTTAGTACGTAAAATTCAGGAATGTATATCTGCATTACTGTTGCAAATATAATAAATTAAGGTTCTCAAAACAGCATAAAAGGATTTGGAAAAATCCAAATCCTGCTGTTTCACCGTATTTTTCCGGCAATTATTTGCAGACCTGAGTTTCTTAACGTTGGGAACTCAGGCTTATTGAAAGGAGCATTTAATAAGAGCTATTCCGCCTCAACTGTCTCAGAAACTTCCTGAGAAACAAGGATTCTGCCACAGTATTCACAATAGAAGAGTTTATTGTTTTGCCTGATCTCCAACTGTCTCTGAGGAGGAACTATATTATGGCACCCTGAGCAAGCTGATCTTTTTATTGTAGATACAGCCAATCCCTTTTTAGCTTTTCTTATGCGCATATAAGCTGAAAGGTCTGCTTTTTTTACCTTGGTTTCAATTTCTTTCCTCTTTTCTCTCAGTTTTGTTTCTTCTTTTTCATTGGCTTTTATTATCACTTTCAGATCGGCTTCTTTAACTTTCATTTCCTCATTCAATTCATCAAGCATTGGCTTTACTTCTTCAATTTCATCAGTCAATTTTTTACTTAAATCAGCCATGGCATCATTTTCAGCTTCAAGCTTACTAACCAATTCATCAGTGTGATCAATTTCTTTAGTCAATGCATCATATTCTTTATTGTTTCTGACCTGGTAAAGCTGAGCTTTAAATTTTTTCTGATTCTCCTGAAGTTTTTCAATCTCATTTTCATTTTCTTTTCTTTTCTTCAGTGATTCTTTCTGCTCTTTTTCCTTGTTAACAATATCAGACTTTATACCATCGATTTTTTCCTTTAAAGCTTCTACAGCATTGGGAAGATCACCTCTCAACTCTTCCAATTCATCAAGCTGATCATCTATATTTTGCAACTCATACAGAGTCTTCAACCTTTCTACCAATTTATGTTCTCCTTATTTATTTATAAAATATTACCGGGTTAGTTGTCCCGCTGTATTTAAAAACTTTGATTTTATTTTTAGTTCCAACTAAGTCATTCAGTCTTTTCTGAACCTCATTCATTACTGGAATTTCTGTTTCATAGTGTCCTGCATCAACGAGCAATATTTCATCTTTAGCATCATGAAATGCATGATATTTAATATCAGCAGTAATAAATGCATCTGCTCCTGCATTGATAGCAGTACTGATCAATTCTGAACATGAGCCGCCACACACTGCAACCTTTTTTATTTTTGTTGATTTCCCATTTGTATATCTGAAGTTTTTGATCTTCAGTGAAGAAGATATCAGCTTTAGAAATTCATTTTTCACAAGCGGATTTTTTAATTCACCTATTGCCCCGGCACCCGTTTTATTATTTTCGTTTTGAAGAGGATAAATATCAAAGGCCGGTTCTTCATAAGGATGAACTTTTAACATAGCCGCAATTACCTTATTCAGATTCCAGGAATCAATAAGCACTTCCAGTTTTACTTCCTCAACTTTTTCTTCATTTCCCTTTTTCCCAACGGCTGGTTTTGTTTTTTCAGAGCCAGTAAAAGTACCTTCACCTTTTGTTCTAAAACTGCAATGCGAATATTCCCCGATTACTCCACCATCATTAGTGAATATTGCATCAGACACTTTTGCAACTGCATTTACAGGAACAAAAACCGATAATTTAAATTGGTTTGAAGAAAATGTTTTGAGAAATTTTATATTTTTAAGTTTGAGGAGTTTTGCAAGTTCAAAACTTACGCCGTCTTGAGTGAAGTCTAAATTTGTGTGTGCTGAATAAAGTGTAATATCGTTTTTTATCAATTTTTCAATCATCATCGAATTCTTATCAAAATTCAGATCTAACTTCTTCAAAGGTTGGAACAGCAGAGGATGATGGCTGAAAATTAAATTACACTTTTTCCTGATTGCCTCATTAACCACATCCATCGTTACTTCAAGGCATAGCATAATATTTTTTATTTGTTTGTTCCGGTTCCCTACCTGAAGTCCTACGTTATCTTTCTGCCAGGCAATTTCTTTTGGGGCCCAGTCTTCTATATATTTTATAATTTCGTTACATGTCATATCAAAAAAAAATGCACTTCTGTGTTTGAAGTGCATTTCTAAGTTTAGCTCCCAAATTTTACCGCTTCGGAGCGGCTAATTAAATCAGGAAATTTTAATTTTTTAAGTTTTTTATTCATAATTCCAAGACGTATAATATAATCGATTATTATCTAATTTGCAAGAAATCTACAATTTGTAAATTATTAAACGTTTTTTTGCCTAATTAGGTTCCAACCAGTTGTCATCTTCTTTAATAATTTCTATAAGGGAGTTTACAGCCTTTTCCATCGGGATATTCCTTCTGACGATGTCTTTGCCCTTATAAAGCGTGATTTTGCCAACTCCAGAGCCAACATATCCATAATCCGCATCTGCCATCTCTCCAGGCCCGTTTACAATACAGCCCATAATCGCAATTTTTACGCCTTTCAGATGTTCTGTTCTTTTCCTTATCATTTCAGTTGTATCCTGAAGATCGAAAAGAGTTCTGCCACAGGACGGACAGGCAATATATTCTGTTTTTGAAATTCTTACTCTGGCTGCCTGCAGGATACCAAAAAGAATTCTGTTTAATACTTTTTCCTTCGTCTCATGCTTTTTAACAAATGTCCGTACATACTCATTTTTTGCGTTTTCGCTTCCGAATTTGCCTTTCTCTATAATTTCCTCAATATATGCCCAGACCCCATCACCAAATCCATCAATAAGTAAAGAACCAAAATCTGTGGAAGTGTAAAGCCTGAGTTCATCCAGATTTAAATTCTTGTAATCTCTTTTAATAATAACCGGATTTTCTACTCCGTGTTCTAATAGATCAAAAAAGAATCTTCTTTGTTCGGCAACTCCATGATTATTGTCAGTCTCTATAACCAGGACTACAGTTTTATCATGTTTTATTTTTTCGAGTGTTTCTATGGAAAAATCATTTATGCTACCCCTTACAAAATTCAACTGCTGTGCTTTTGAAACGGAGCTAAAATAATCTGAAACTGACAATAGCGGGGATGCCTGATCTTTGTTTACTATATCTTTCCAGGTAGAAAAATCAATTATTGCCTTTAGTCCATTGGGAATATCAAAAGGAAGTTCCGATTCACCAAGATATAAAATGTCAGCAGCCAGATCATTCATATTCCATTTGTCAGTTGCTGCATCATAAAAATAACCTATATCGTTCAGGTCATTCTGCTTGTCAATTTTCCTGTGACTGTAATCTGCAACAACACGCGGGAAATTATTTCCACCAAATCCCGAAAGTTCAAATGAATTTCTTCTTTCATAATTAAAAGGATCTTTGGAAATTTTTGAGACAGGTTTTATTTCTTTATGGCCGGGCCTGTTATTATACCTGTTAACAAGTGAGATTGCTACCGGAGCTTCAAATTCCGGGTCTTCCGTTAATGAAACCCTGATAGTATCACCGAGTCCATCTTCAAGCAATGTACCAATTCCCAAAGCAGATTTAACCCTTCCATCTTCTCCTCCACCGGCTTCGGTAACACCAAGATGAAGAGGATAATTCATTCCTTCTGCTTCCATTTTTTGAATTAATAACCTGTAAGCCTGAACCATCACCTGTGTGTTACTTGCCTTCATAGAAAGAACAATTTCGTGATAATTCAGATCTTCACAAATTCTTACAAACTCCAACGCCGATTCAACCATTCCAAGTGGAGTATCACCGTAACGACTCATTATTCTATCAGAAAGAGATCCATGATTTGTTCCGACCCTCATTGCAGTTCCGTACTCTTTACAAATCTTTACAAGAGGAGTAAATTTTTGTCTGATCCTTTCGAGTTCGGCTTCATACGTCAGATCAGTATATTCAATGTTTTGAAATTTTTTCTTGTCTGCATAATTACCCGGATTCACTCTGACTTTTTCAACTATTCTCGCAGCAATTTCGGCAGCGTTTGGTGTAAAATGAATATCCGCAATAAGCGGAACAGAAAATCCCCCGGCCCTTAATTCCTTTTTAATCTCTTCAAGGTTTTGTGCTTCCAGTTTACTCGGTGCGGTAATTCTAACATAATCACATCCTGACTCAACCATTCTGATAGTTTGTTCAACCGTAGCCTTTGTATTCATTGTATCAGTCGTGGTCATTGACTGAATCCGTATCGGGTTATCTCCACCGCATGGAATATCGCCTATATTCACTACTCTTGTCTTATAGCGCGAATATTCCGTCATGCTGTTGCAATATTTATTTGCTTCGCTAATTAACTGGTGCATCTTAAAATCTTTTTAGTAAATTTCAGGGCTGAATAATATTAATATTAGGCTAAATAATAGTTAAATTTTCAATAAATCTATACAAATATACTAAATACAACATTGCTATTGAAAACCTAAAATGGGCAAAAATAAGCCCTGATTTGATTAAATTTAAATATCCGCTAATTTTGATATAATTTGCTTGCTAAATATGAGAATCCCTGAAAATAAAATAGAAGAAATACGTTCCGCTGCCAGTATTGTGGATATTATTTCGGAGTTTGTTCAGCTTAGAAAGAGAGGAAAAAATTACATAGGTTTGTGCCCCTTCCATTCTGAAAAAACACCGTCTTTTACTGTGAGTGAAGAAAAGCAAATTTATCACTGCTTCGGCTGCCACGCGGGAGGAAATGTTTTCAAATTTTTAATGGAATTTGAAAAGATTTCATTTGTAGAATCGGTGCAGGAACTTGCTGAAAAATCCGGTATCACTCTTGAGTACAATGATGAAGGTGGTGAAGAAAGACAAACCGAGCAAGAACTATTATTTGATATTAACCATTCCGTTGGAAGATATTTTTCCGATAACCTGCTGCACAGCGATGAAGGAGAAATTGCCAGGAATTATTTCGATAAACGAAAAATAAAGTTACAAACCCAGCGATCATTCGGTTTGGGGTATTCTTTACCCGGAAAAGATAACCTTGTCGATTTTTTAACAAAGGACAAAATTGATATAGATAAAGCCCTTTCACTCGGATTAATAGGAAGTAATGAAAGCGGAAGATTATATGATAAATTTTCCGGCAGAATAATTTTCCCGATTTTTTCTCCTAACGGAAGAGTTGTAGCTTTCGCCGGACGGGTTCTCGATCCAGCACAAAAAACTGCAAAATACTTAAATTCACCAGAATCCCTTATTTACACAAAGGGCAGAACACTTTACGGTCTTTCACTGGCTAAAGAAGAAATAAGGAAACTGGATAAAGCGATTATAGTTGAAGGTTATATGGATCTTATATCGCTTTTTCAAAACGGGATAAAAAATGTTGTAGCCGTTTCAGGTACGGCCTTAACTGATGAACAGGTTCAACTTCTTTCACGGTATACTAAAAATGTTGTTTTGCTTTTTGATGCAGATACCGCAGGAATAAAAGCATCAATGCGAAGTATTGAAATACTTCTGAGAAAGAATATGGACGTTAAAATAGCTTCGGTACCTGAAGGCGAAGATCCGGATTCATATGTAAATAAATTCGGGAAGGAAAGTTTTGATGGAATAATTCAAAAAGCACAAAACTTTTTGGAATATCAGTCAGCATATTATGAAAATCAGGGCATGTTTGAAGATCCTGCAAAAACTGCAGAAGCCATTCGTGAATTGGTAAAACCGGTAGCGCTTATTTCAGACGAATTAAAACGGACATTGTTATTAAAAAATATTTCAAAGAAATTTAATCTCCGCGAAATGCTTCTTGAAGAAGAACTCAGGAAGATATTAAAAGACTTAAATAAAAATCAGGAAAGAGAGCGTGAGAGAAAGGCTCAAACCCGCCGCAACAAAGAAGACCTAGCTGTACTTTCTGAAGGAAAAGTGGTGGAAATTTCAGAAAGTAATCTGCGCAATGAAAGAGCAATTATTGAACTTTTATTTAATGGCGGTGAAGATATAATCAAATATATCTTTCAACATTTGACTATTGATGACTTTGAAGTGGAAATGCACAAAAGTCTTGCTAAGATAGTTTATGATTCATTAAACTCCGATAAAGAAGTCTATGCAGGCGCACTGTTAGATAGAATTAAAAATGAAAACGAATCAAACTATTTAATAGAACTAATTTCGGACAAATTTTCTGTTAGCAGAAGATGGGAAGAATTTTCTGACTCAACAGAAGACGGCAAACTTTCTATGAAATATGTCTCTGATGTTGTAAGAAAAAAAAGAATTGAGATTTTGAATAAATTGATGGATGAAAATTTCAGAAAACTCCAGACCGCAAATGATGAAGAAGAAAAACTTCAACTAATGAGAAATGAAAAGGAATTAAACAACGAAAGGAAGTCACTTTTAAAATCCTCTCAATAAAAAACCCGGCTAAATATTAACCGGGTTATTAACTTCCATTTAGGTTCTAATTAAACAAACATTGTTACATCACCAGCACCTTCACGAATAATCTCAGGTTCATCTTCACTCAAATCAATAACCGACGAGGCATCACCTACAAGAGCCCCGTTTGCAAGCATTAGATCAACTTTATTAGAAAAGATACTTTTAATTTCCAAAGGATCGAACAGAGTATCTCCTTTTCTGTTTGTTGTAGATGTGCTTACAACCGGGTTACCAAGTTCTCTGACGATGTCCAGTGAAACAGGATTGTTCGGGATTCTGATACCAACAGTTTTTCTTTTGCTCCATAACTGCTTAGGTACCAGCTTTTCTGCAGGTAAAATAAAAGTATAAGGCCCGGGTAAAAGATGTTTCATTCTCTTATATGCATAATCTGAAATTTTAGCATATTTTGAAATTTCCTTAAAATCTGAACAAATAAAACTGAACAATCTATCGCTCGAATCATTCTTAATTTCAAAAAGCCTTTCGATCGCCTTTTTATTATAAATATCGCAGGCAATACCATAATACGTGTCAGTGGGATAAATAATTACTCCCCCATCTCTCAGAATATTCACAGCTTTGTTAATATACCTCATCTGCGGGTTATCAGGGTGAAGTTCATAATATTCCATAACTTACTCCTTCTTTGATTAATTCTATGAAAGGCAGAATTTTAGCAATTTCCCCTGTTTTCAGACTACCATTTATCTACAACACGTAAGATAATAATGCCATTGTTATAGTCAATCCAATTCTTAATTACGCTCTGAAAGCTGCTAATTTTATCAAAAAACAAGGAAATTTTATAGGAATTAATTTCATTTTTTGATCATTATTTTAGTATATTAGTGATTCAAATTTGATAATAAAGGTAAGTTCTCAAGGAGATTTCAATGTCCAGAAAATGTCAATTAACCGGCGTAGGACCAATGTCCGGAAATAATGTATCGCACGCCCATAACAGAAGCAGAAGAAGATTTTTACCTAATCTTCAGAAAAAGAGAATCTGGGTTCAGGAATTAAACAGGTTTGTAACATTGAAGCTTTCTACTAAAGCAATAAAAAGTATTGCAAAGAACGGTACATCAGAAGTTGCAAGACTCATAAAAGAAAAGAAGATAAAAGTTCATTAAAATCTTCAAGATATTTAAAATAAAAAAAGGAAAGCTTTTCGGCTTTCCTTTTTTATTTTCTAACCAACGAAATTTTACTCTCTAACAACCCACACTTTAATTTTTGCATTTACATTTGGATGAAGCTTTATGCTTACACCGTAAATACCAAGTGCTTTAATAGGTTCATCGATTTCAATTTTCCTTTTGTCTAATTCATGTCCCTTTTCTTTAAGGGCGTCTGAGATCATTTGTGTAGTTACTGTACCGAAAATTTTATCTTCTTCACCAACCTGAACGGGAATGGTGACAGATACTTTTTCCAATTCAGCTGCTAAAGTTTCGGCTGCAGAAAGCTCCTGCTCTCTTTTCTTTGAAAGTGTTTTCTTTTCTTCATCGAGAGCACGTATATTTCCCTTAAGAGCTGTGTAAGCAATTTTTCTAGGGATTAAATAATTTCTTGCATATCCGTCTTTAACATCAACCACATCACCAACTTGTCCCAGACCTTCTGCATTTTGTCTTAAAATGACTTTCATTTTAGCTCCTGTAAAAGGTTATTTTAATGTATCAGAAACATAAGGCAAAAGAGCCATATGCCTGGCACGTTTAATAGCAAGTGATAATTGTCTTTGATATTTTGCGCTTGTTCCGGTAATTCTTTTAGGGATTATTTTTCCCTGTTCAGTGGTATAGCGCTGTAATAATTTAACGTCTTTGTAGTCGATATACTTTACATTGTTTTGAGTAAAACGACACACTTTTTTAGTTTTTACTTCATTTCTCATTTTTTAAACCTATTTATCTTTTAGTAAATCAGATTCTTCGTTGGATAAAAATTTATCGAAAGAATCTTCTGTATAATCAGTACTATCATCATCAGGATTGTCTGTATCATTATCTACTTCGCCATTATGCCCGTTTTCTGAATCATTCATTTTCCCTCTTTTATTCAGGAATTGAATCCTTCTGGCTTTAATTTCAACGATGCTTCTGTTATGACCATCATCTGATTTCCAGCTTCGGCTTTGTAATTCGCCATCAACAAGTACAGCGTATCCTTTTTTTAATCTATCACGGCAACTTTCTGCCAATTTATTCCAAGCTACAATGCCCACGTAACATACATCTTCCTGCCACTGGTTTGAACTATCTTTGTATTTTCTATTAGATGCAATAGAAAAGTTTACAACAGGAGTATTATTTGTAGTCTGCCTAAAAACCGGATCTTTGGTAAGATTACCAGCAACTATAACATAGTTTATCTCAGGCATTTTCAAATCGGCCATGGTTTTTCCTCCATACTTAAATCATAGTTAAAAATTATTACTCTTTCTCTGTAGATTCTTCGCTTTTTTCCTTAGCCTCAGCAGAACCTTCAGTTTCTTTACCAGAATTTTCTGACTGACTAAGCTCTGCTTCTTTGTTCTTTTCCAGGAATTCTACAGCATCACTATCGAGTTTAATTGTTAAATATCTGAGGAATTGTTCGTCCAGAACGTAGAATCTTTCAAGCTTAGTAATTAGGCTTGGGGGGGCGTTGAATCTAAATATTACATAGTATCCAACCTTGCTTTTATTAACCACATAGGCCAATCTTTTTCTACCCCAGTCTTCAAGGTCTCTAATCTCACCGCCATTATTTACTATAGTATCTTTAATGCGTGATATCATGCCCTGAATCTGTTCATCATCAAGAGCAGCGTTTATTATTACTGCACTTTCGTAGACGTTATTTTTCATCTTCTCTTTCACCTCCCTTCGGTCATTTTGGGCCCTCATTATTTAATGAGAGCAGGGATTAATATATTATGTTATTTAAGGATCAATTTTAAATTTATTTAATTAACGGTGCAATAACAAGAGAAACAACAGCCATCAGCTTAATAAGAATATTTAACGATGGACCTGAAGTATCTTTGAACGGATCACCAACAGTATCGCCAACAACAGCTGCTTTATGAGGATCCGATCCCTTTATATATTTTTCACCATTGATTTCTACACCTTCTTCAAATGTCTTTTTGGCATTATCCCAGGCACCACCTGCATTTGATTGGAAAATAGCCATTAGCACACCAGTTACAGTTACACCTGCCAATAAACCACCGAGCATTTCTGCTCCACCGGCATATCCGATAAATACAGGTACAATTACTGCCAAAAGGCCTGGAATCACCATTTCTCTAATGGCGGCCTTTGTAGATATCTCAACACATTTACCGTACTCAGCAACTCCATCAGCTTTATCAAAGGTTGCCTTATCTTCAGAAGACCATTCAGATTGTTCCTTACTGCCATTCCTCTTCATTACCTCAAGAGCAGCACTAAGAGCAGGAATAGTTTTAAACTGTCTTCTAACTTCTTCAATCATAGACATTGCAGCCCTGCCAACAGCTTTCATAGCCAGAGCAGAAAATAAAAATGGTAACATACCACCAAGAAAAAGTCCGGCCATTACGTCTGCTTTTGAAATATCAATTGTTCTGATATTTGCAGCAGTCATAAAAGCTCCAAACAATGCCAGCGCAGTTAAGGCTGCTGAGCCAATTGCAAAACCTTTTCCAATAGCTGCTGTTGTATTTCCTACTGCATCAAGTTTATCGGTTCTTTGCCTTACTTCTTTTGGAAGATCAGACATCTCAGCAATACCACCGGCATTATCAGAAATAGGTCCATAAGCATCCACAGCTAATTGAATACCTGTATTTGAAAGCATACCAACGGCTGCAATAGCAATTCCATAAAGCCCACCGAAATGAAAAGCACCAATAATTGAACCTGCAAGCACAATGATCGGTAAAGCTGTTGAAAACATTCCGTTTCCAAGACCAGCAATAATATTTGTTGCACTTCCGGTTAGTGATTGTCTTACAATGCTAAGTACAGGTTTTTTACCAGTTCCTGTGTAATACTCAGTGATAATTCCAATTAAAACTCCCGCAACAAGACCAATTACAGTCGAGAGAAATATCCCCGTTGAAGTAATGGTTTTTGTTACCCCGTAAAGCGGATCGTCAAATGTCCAGGTATCTGGAAGCATCCACTTAATAATAAAGTACAAGGCAACAATCATAATTAGTGACGAACCAAATTCACCCCGGTTAAGTGCCTTTTGAGGATCGCCACCTTCTTTAACTCTCACTAAAAAAGTACCGGCAATTGACATTACAATTCCGACACCAGCAATTACGAGAGGAAGTAAAACGGCGCCAAGACCATGAAATTGATCCTGAAATTCAGGGTAGCCAAAAAATGCTGCACCAAGAACCATTGTACCAACTATCGAACCGACATAAGATTCAAATAAATCGGCACCCATACCAGCAACGTCACCAACATTATCACCAACGTTGTCAGCAATAGTAGCAGGATTCAAAGGATGATCTTCCGGAATTCCTGCCTCAACTTTTCCAACAAGGTCCGCACCAACATCAGCAGCTTTTGTATAAATACCACCACCTACTCTTGCAAACAGTGCGATTGATGAAGCACCAAAAGAAAATCCTGTAATAATTGTAATAACTCTATTTAGATCTTCTACTCTACTAACTCCAAACGCATCACTATAAATCATAAATAAACCGCCAAGACCGAGAACACCGAGTCCAACGACTCCCAACCCCATAACAGAGCCACCGGCAAATGCAATCTCCAGTGCTCTTCCTAAACTTGTTCTTGCAGCGTTTGTAGTTCTTACATTTGCTTTTGTTGCGACTTTCATTCCTATAAAACCGGCAAGTGCAGAACAAAAGGCACCAACAATAAACGAGACACCAACAAGAGGTGAAGAATTTTTAGTGTCTGCTGAAACTGCTAAAAGAATAGCAACACAGATCACGAAAATAATAAGTACTTTATACTCAGCCTTCAGAAAAGCCATTGCGCCCTCTGAAATATGCCCTGAAATTTTAACCATTTTATCCGTACCCGGATCCTGTTTTGAAACCCAGGTAGATTTCCAGAAGGTATATAAAAGCGCCAGAATTCCGAACACTGGAATAATGTTAATGTAAAGACTCATAAGTTCTCCGGATTACTTTTAGAATCGTTCAATGATTTTTTTTCGTTTTTGATTTTTGCCATTTTACTATTGGCATCTAATAGTTTTTTTTTACCACCACTGATAAATTCCTTCACCAGGTTTATTCCTTCATCAAAGGTATTTTTCAATTGTGACATTTCTTCATTATTAAAGTCTGTAAGAACATATTCAGCCATTTTACCTTTTTCAAAATCGTTTCCAATTCCAAATCTTATCCTGGAAAAATCTTCAGATGCAAGATGATAAATAACTGAGTTTAAACCGTTATGACCTCCATCACCTCCGGAAGCCCTGACACGTAAGTCAGGAAACTCCAGATTGAGATCATCGTAAACAAATAAAAAATCTTCAATTTCTGTTTTATAATTTTGAATGGCCTGTAAGGCTGCAATCCCACTATTATTCACATATGTTGAAGGTTTAATTAAGGAGAAACTCTGATTAGCAAGTTTCCCCTCTGCAAAATAATAGTCTGACTTTGAGGGTTTAAAAGAACATGACAGGGAATTTGCGAAATAATCTAAAAACATAAACCCAATATTGTGCCTGTTATAAAGATAACGATTACCGGGATTTCCAATTCCAAATATTACTCGCACATCAATGCTATTCTTTTTCTTCCTCTTCTTCCTCAGCTTTTCCTTTGCCAATTACTTCCGGTTCTGCCTGTTCCTCACCTTCTTCACCTTCGGCAACTTCCTCAGCAACTGGTTCAGCTTCAACCTTAGGATGTGTGACAGAAACAAGAACAGTATCTTCAGGATTTAGTATAGTAATATTTTCAACGTTTAACTCACTAACGTGAATTGAATCACCAATACTCAGATTTGTAATGTCTACTTCTATCTGCTGTGGAATATCTTTGGGCAGGCACTCTACCTCCAGTTTATGCATAAACTGCTGAAGTACGCCACCTTCTTTAATACCAACAGGTGTTCCAAGAAACTGTACCGGAACCTCCAACTGAAAAGTTTCACCGGAAGTTAAACCTAACAAGTCAAAATGAATTACTTTATCCGTAACCGGATCAAACTGTACATCTTTAATAATGCAGTCGTATCCGTCTTTTCCCTCAATATCAAGTGATACCAAATGTGTCTGAGCAGTAAAGACCAGGGGATTAAGTGAATTTGCTTCAACACTTATGGACAATGGTTCATCGTGTACTGAATAATATGTCCCGGGAACTTCTCCTTTATTACGTAAAGCATTCGTTTCGGATTTTGATTTTGCTTCTCTAATGTTTGCTTTTAGAACTACTTTTTCCATTTTTTCTCCAAGAACTAAAAAATTTATCCTTTATCTATATCAAAAAGTGAACTTATTGATTCATTATTATACGTTCTGCGAATTGCTTCAGCAAAAATTTCTGACGCACTTATTTTTTCTATTTTGTCTGACTTTTCATCAAGCATCATTGATATTGTATCTGACACATAAAGCTTTTTCAATTGTGAATTTTGAATTCTATCAAGCGCAGGGCCTGAAAATAGAGGGTGCGTTATAGCACCATAAATATCATGCGCACCTTTCTTCTTTAGTGCATCAATTGCCCCGACGAATGTGCCTGCTGTATCGATCAAATCATCAACCAAAAGAACATCCTTGCCTTCTACATTACCGATAATATTTACAACTTCAGCGAGATTTTGTTTAGGCCTTCTTTTATCTATAACCACAAGATCAGCATGAATGCGCTTAGCATATGACCTTGCCATTTTAATTCCGCCGACATCAGGAGAAACAACCACAAGATTTTGCTTTATGTTATTAAGCAATCCCGTAAACATTGTTGAACCATAAAGATGGTCAAAAGGTATATCAAAGAAGCCCTGAATCTGAGCAGCGTGAAGATCCATTGTCATCACCCTGTCAGCGCCGGCAACAGTGATTAAATTAGCAACAAGTTTAGCCGTAATAGAAACCCTTGGCTGATCCTTACGATCCTGTCTTGAATAACCAAAATAAGGGATAACAGCAGTTATCCTGGTTGCTGATGCTCTTTTTGCTGCATCCAGCATCAAAAGTAATTCTAAAAGATTTTCAGCCGGCGGGTTTGTGGATTGAATAATGAACACTTCTGAGCCACGAATATTTTCTCCGTACTTTACCCAGATCTCTCCGTCACTAAATCTTTTAAGTTCAACGCTACCAAGCGGCTTATCCAGTTTATCCGCAATTTTTTCAGCTAAGCCCTGGTTTGAACTGCCCGAAAAGATTTTATAATCACTTGCTAACATAAACCGCAGTTTTATTGTTATTTTTATAAAAATATAGACAGGAAATATAAATAATTACGTCTGGTAAGTCAACATGAGGAAGACAGTAAAAACGTTGAAAAACAACCCGTTCCACCCGCTTTTATTTCTTTTTTCGCATCAGGAAAACGAGCACTAGAAGTAACACCGCTCCCATAAGGTAATATATCCAGTAAGGAGTCTCTTTTAGCCTAAATGGCTTAAATGTAACCGAAATCTTTTTACCGCTTCCAATATCTGCAATTGAATACTTCCAGATCAAAGTGCGGCCATCACTAGATGTTGCATTGCTCGAAATAACATCGCCGGCAAAATAATATTTGTAGGTCACAATAAAATTATTTCCATTAAACCCAAAGCCCGTTGCTATAGGAGGAATAAATTGGGAAAATACCTTTTGCCCTGCTGCGCCATCAGTCAGGGAAAAATTTAAATTAGCAAATGCTTTGGAATTATTGAGTGAGTCGATACTGGGGAAAGTCAATTCTACAATAGCATGCATTGTGCTATCTGTGGTATCCGTATAAACCTGCACATCTTCTATCTTATTATATTTTGAGCTGAATTCATTTTTTATTGAATCAGCATTAAAAAGTCCAATTTTATCCAGGGCTTTAAGGTTATCTGAATCCAGCATTTTCATCCAGTAGGTAATTCTCATTTTACCGGATCCGTCAGCATAAAGATTAACATCCTGAATATAATTCAGGCAGCCGGAAAATATTAAAAACAAAGGAATTATGAGGAGTTTTTTCACCCTGGGTTTACCTAATATTTAATATGATTGAACTTTAATTAAAATCTAATGGTTTAATTTATAGAAAAAATTCTAATAATTCAGTATGTTTGATGGCTGTTTTTAATAAGGAGTAATGAAATGCCGACCTATGATTATAAATGTCTGGAATGTAATCACACATTTGAAATGTTTCAGACTATGACTGCTGAACCAATAAAAAATTGTCCGGAATGTAACGGAAAAGTTAAAAGATTAATCGGAGCAGGAGCGGGCCCAATATTTAAAGGCAGTGGTTTCTACCACACAGACTATAAAAATAATTCAGCATCTACATCAAGTACTAATAAAAAGTCAACTCCCGCTAAGGAAACGAAATCTTCCGGTTCAGATAACCCGGGATCGCCTGCACCTAAAAAGGATAAATAAAATTTACCCCAAAAATTTTTACGATTTAGAATCAAAAAACAAAGATTAAATGCTCTTATTTTAGCTAAAAATTTGATTAAGCATCCTCATATAATTATATTATTAGAATTCTGTGAATAATAAGGCAAATAATTATATAAAACTTCCCGATCAAAGATTTCTACTTAACAATCTGTAACACCTTATAATATAAGCAACTAAATGGATAAGAATAAAAAACTAATCGTAATTAAATACGGCGGGAACGCTATGCTTGATGATGATTTAACATCAGAATTGCTGAAAAATGTTGTTGAACTTTTCAACGATGGTATGAAAATCATTATTGTTCATGGCGGGGGACCATTTATTAAAAAAAATTTAGAATTTGCCGGAATAAAATCTGAATTTGTGGGGGGACATAGAAAGACAGATAGCAATTCAATGAGATTTGTAGAAATGGCTCTGAAGGGAGAAGTAAACGGAAAATTGGTAAGACAAATAAATAATCTTGGAGCCAGGGCTGTTGGCTTATCAGGTAAAGATGGCAAATTAGCAACTGCTGAAAAAAGATTTCATTTTAATGAGAAAAAAGAAGCTATTGATCTTGGACAAGTGGGAGATGTTAAAAATATTTCACCGGAAATTATTATTCATCTACTAAATAATAATTTCTTGCCTGTTGTAACTTCCATTGCTACTGGCGATGACGGACTGGATTATAATATTAATGCGGATATGTTTGCAGGTCATCTTGCTGGAGAAATTAAGGCTGATGAATTTATTGTGCTCACAGATGTGGACGGACTGATGGAAGATATTGAAAATCCTGAAACCTTAATTACTGAATTACCTATTGAAAGTATAGACAGACTAAAAAACAAAATAATTAAAGGCGGAATGATCCCAAAAACTGACGCCTGCAAGATAGCTCTTGAAAAAGGTGCCAAAACTGCTGTTATAATAAACGGAACAAAACCAGAACTTTTGCTAAAAGCGGTTAAAGACCACAATCAGTTTTGTGGGACAAAATTTATAAAATAAAAAAAGAGAATAAAAATAATGAACTACCAGGAATTAGATCAAAAATATTACGTACCAACTTATAAGAGGTTTCCCATTACTTTGGTAAGAGGAGAAAATGCAAGAGTATGGGATGACTCAGGCAAAGAATATATTGATGCACTGGCTGGTATTGCAGTTAACTGTTTGGGACATAATAACCCCGCGCTCGTAAATGCCATTTCAGACCAGGCAAAAAGAATGCTGCACATATCCAATTACTTTTTAAGTGAATCTCAGGCATTGCTGAGTAAAAAGCTGGCTGAAATAACAAAAATGGACAAAGTTTTTTTCGGCAATAGCGGTGCCGAAGCAGTTGAAGGCGCAATAAAATTTGCCAGGAAATATGCACACAGTAAAGGCAGGGGCGGAGAAATTATTTCTTTTACGGGATGCTTTCATGGCCGCACACTGGCAACTGTTGTAACTGGAAAAGATTCACAAAAGAAGGGATTCGAACCTTTGCCGCAGGGCTATAAAAAGGCAGAATTCAATAATATTGAAAGTGTAAAAAATATAGTCGATAATAATACAGGGGCCATAATTATTGAACCAATACAGGGCGAAGGCGGAATAAACATTGCAGATAAAATTTTTCTAAAAGAACTAAGAGAATTATGCAATAAGGAAGACATAGTTCTAATCTTTGATGAAGTTCAATGTGGAGTTGGCCGAACCGGATATTGGTATGCAAAGGACTATTTTGGAATTGAGCCGGATATTTTAACATCAGCAAAAGCACTTGGCGGAGGTATGCCAATCGGCGCTGTGATCTGTAAAGAGAAAATTTCATCATCAATAAATCCCGGCGACCACGGAACAACATTTGGAGGAAATCCACTTGCCTGCTCTGCCGCACTTGCGACTATAAATGAGATAGAAAAGAATAATCTGATTGAAGAGGCTCAAAAAAAAGGAAACTGGTTTGAAAAGAAATTTGAAGAAAAGAATAATGGAAATTTTGGAATAAAAGAAATTCGGGGGCTCGGATTAATGATAGGTATTGAGCTTGAGTTCATGGCGAAACCGGTAGTTGAAAAAATGCTGGAGCTGGGTGTAATTGCAAATGCAACTGCTGACAAAGTAATCAGAATAGTACCACCATTAACGATTCCCTATGATGATCTTGAAAAAGTTATTGAAATAATGTTTGAGTCAATAAGTAAAGTAAAAGAAAATGTTTAATATTGGAATAATAGGTGCTACAGGGTATACGGGTTCTGAGCTTGTAAGGATTTTATTTAATCATCCTGATGTAAGTATAAAAATCATAACATCTGAATCTCATAAAGGGAAAAAGTTTTCAGATATTCATCCTCAATTTAAAGGTATTGTTGATTATAATTTAAAATCTGCAAATGAGATTAATCCCGCTGAACTTGATATAGTTTTCCTTGCTTTACCACATGGTATTTCAATGGAATTTGTAAAAAACCTGATAAAAGAAGATATAAGAATTATCGATCTGTCCGGTGATTTCAGGTTAAGCAGTAAAGCAGTTTATGAACAATGGTATAAAAAAGAGCACACTTTCCCGGAGGGTTTTGATCGGGCTGTATTTGGAATACCTGAACTTTATGAAGATAAAATTAAAGACGCTAAACTAGTGGCAAACCCGGGATGTTTTCCAACAGGTGCAATTCTGGCATTGGCTCCTTTAATAAGCAATAATTTAATCGATAAAAAAAAGGTTATTGTAGATTCAAAAACCGGTGTTACCGGGGCCGGGGTAAATCCTAAATTAGTTACGCACTTTCCAAATGTAAATGATAATTTTAAGCCCTACGGAATAAAAACTCATAGGCATACAATTGAAGTGCAGGAACAATTATCCATAATTGGTAAGAAGGATGTTACTGTTCAATTTACCCCCCACCTGCTGCCAGTTGACAGAGGAATATTAACTTCTTCCTATACTATACCACTAAAAGAAATTGCGGAAGATGAATTAAAAACTATTTATACAAGTTTTTATTCGGATTCAGTATTTATCAGAATAATTGAAGACCTGCCAGAATTAAAAAATGTACGCGCCACAAATTTTGTAGATATTTATCCTGCTTACGATATTCGGACAAATAACATATTAGTTTTCTCTGCGATTGATAATCTTGTAAAAGGTGCCGCCGGGCAGGCAGTACAAAATATGAATATAATGTTAAACCTAAAGCAGGAAACAGGACTCAAGCAGGTTCCGGTGCGTCCATAATTGTTATTTTATAAGACAAATGTTTGTTTCAAAAAAGAAAAGAAGAAAATGAAATACACTCAAACAGGACATAAATTAGTCAGAAATATTACCAATGTTAAAGGAATTAAATGTTGGGGAGCTCATACCGGGATCAAATCTTTACGGAGAGATCTTGCAATTATTTATTCGGAAAAACCCTGCAGTGCTTCAGCAACATTCACACAAAACGATGTGGCAGCAGCCCCAATTTTACTTTCCAAAAGACATATTAAAAATAATATTGCCCAGGCAATTGTAATTAATGCAGGTAATGCAAACGCTGGCACAGGAAAGGAAGGTTATAAAGGCGCTCTGGCAATGGCAGAAACTCTTGCAAAAGAATTAAAAATAGACAAAGAACTTGTGCTGGTTGCTTCAACAGGTGTAATTGGCCAACCCTTTCCTACTGATGAAATTGTAGATGGAATAAAAGTTAATGCAAGAAAACTTTCAAAATCCAGAAAGGCCGGCACTCTCGTAGCAAATGCTATTTTAACAACGGATACTTTTGCAAAAGAAGGGCATACTCAATTCTCTATTGGAAATAAGGAAATTAATATTGCCGGTATTGCAAAAGGCTCTGGGATGATTCATCCAAATATGGCAACTATGCTAGCATTTGTTTTAACTGATGTAGCAATTGATAAAAAGCTATTAGATAAGACTGTTAAAAATCTTGTAAAAAAAACTTTTAATATGATTACTGTTGATGGTGATACTTCAACAAATGACATGGTTGCTGTACTTGCAAATGGTATGGCAGGGAATAAAACAATAACATCTCAAAACGATCCTGGATTTACCGATTTTAAGGATCATCTTGAAGAAGTATTAGTCCACCTTGCCCAGTTAATTGTATCTGATGGCGAAGGTGCTTCTAAGTTTATTGAGTACAAAGTAACAAAAGCAAAAAGTGAAACTATTGCCCGAAAATTAGTCCGGTCAATTTCAGATTCTCTCCTGGTTAAAACTGCGATGTTCGGCAGAGATCCTAACTGGGGAAGAATTGTTGCTGCTGCAGGTAATGCGGGTGTCAATTTTGATATCAGCAAAGTTGATCTTTACATTGGTGATTCAAAAGTGCTGGAGCAGGTATTAGAGAAAGGCACTCCGTTGGAATTTAACAAGAACCATCTAAAAAAACTTTTGCGTGCATCTCATATCAGTATATTGATGAAGGTAAATACCGGTAAAGCAGAAGCAACCGGATGGGGTACGGATATATCTACTGATTATGTATTATTTAATTCAGTCTATACAACTTAGGATAATAAATTTCTGTTTTTTATTAGCCCGTAATAGTTCTGAATTTACGGGCTATTTTTTATTTAAAAATCTACGCCTATCGAAATATAATGCGTTGGTGTCGAAAATCCATTCAGGTTATATGCCCATGCAAGATCATATCTCAGAAGAAAATAAAGGAAGTACATTCTCGCACCAATTCCGGTACCCATCAGTAAATCTTTTGTTACAAGTGAATTTTCAGCATCTCGTGTAAATAATTTCAGGCTGCTGTTCTTGTTCCAGGCCGCACCTGCGTCAAAGAAAAGAACTCCCTGAATATTGCTAAAGAAAATCGGTAAAGCACCTGTAATGAAATACCTAATAAGCGGGAACCTGATTTCGAAATTTAAAAGCGCATATTTAGTACCAATACTTTGAGCATAATCATATCCTCTTAAAGGTACTGCCGTACTTAAAAATGCAAAATCAGAAATAGATTCAATCGGAACTTCCTGTGTAGCAAATTTTCTGTTTATCCAATTATTAACTCCGCCAAGGAAAAATCTTTGCGGATTTCCACCTACCGAATATCCCGCTGATAGTCTTAAAGCAAATGAATATTCAGAACTAAATTTAAAATAAGTTCTGTAGTCTCCCAGTAAAGAGGCAAAACTTAAAGTTTTGTCATTTATTCCCGGATTTCCAAGAACATCAAACCTATATCTTGTTCCATCAAGAGGAGAAATATATCCCCACAAAATATTATCATGGATGAAACTAAGGCTCGGAACAACAAAAGAAGCCTTCCGAACAGGCTCAGAAGCATCATCAAGGTTTTCCTGAGATAAATTCAGATAGCTTAAACCTGCCTCTACCCTGTAATACCTGTTTATTGGATAACTAAAATTTACAGCAGCCCCATAATTTCTGAATCGGAAAAGGTTGGAGCCAAATCCCCGGGAAAGATAAACAAATCTTGCAGTATGAAAGGCCTGTACACTGAGGTTAAGTCTACTGCCCAGGTAAGCATAAGTTAAACCGTAATCACTATTTTTTAAATCAATTTGCAAGCTTGTAACTCCAATAAGCCTGTGATTTCCTAATACGTCACTAAAGGACAATACAGTTGTACCCATAAGTCCATATAAAGTATTATAGCCTGCGTTTGCATAAATCAGGTCAGGAGTAAAATTAATTTTGTACCTGTTAACCTTATAATTACCATCTTCATCAAGGTTATCTGTTAAATTAAATTTATTTTTTGAATCCAGATTTGTTGAGTCAGATCTGGTATATGGATTTGCCCCGAAGACATAATTTGAATAGTCTGCAACAGTTGTATCACTCTTTACTTTTGTAGTGTCAACATATTGCCCGGTAAAAATCTGACTTGAAATATCATTTTTTCTTTCAAGAGTATCTGCCTGTTGTTGTTCATTTACCTCAGCAATTTCCTCTTCTGATTTTTCATTACTCTCTTTATTTAGCAGTCGTTTTCTATAAACAGTTAAAGGCACATATGATGAATCAACCTTAAGGTCGAAAGGATTGTTCAACATAAACATATTGTACGAGGCCTTATATAGAGAAGTAAATACCAACTTTTTCCCGTCTTTAGATAATGAAAGCTGGTTTAGTCCGTCTAAAGAATTCGTTATCGGAATCTCAGGTAAATTTTCGATACTGCGGGAAGTATCTTTTGGAGTAATAACAATATCTTTTTTATAGATATTTGTTATCCCACTTTTATCGGAAGTAAAAAGGATTTCTTTTCCATTCGGACCACAAACCGGGTTGGTTTCATTAACGTCCGGTGAATCAGTTATCCTCTCAATTTTTTGTGTGTTAATATCAATAGCATAAATATCAGTTTCAGAATAATCAAAATTATAAACCTTGAAACTATCAGGTAATGCTTCAGCAGTTAAATGATTCCTCCGGTCCGAAGAGAAAAGTATTTTTTTGCTATCCGGTGTCCAGGAAGGATCATTATCAGTAAAAATATCATCAGTAAGGTTTATAGTTTTTTTGGTCTGCAAATCATACAGGTATACATCCGATTGAACAGCGTTATGCCCAATAAAAGCAATATATTTGCCGTCCGGTGACCAGCTTAAACTTTTAATTCCATCCAGTTTAATCGGTAAAGTCTCTCTGTCTCCGCTTTCAACATCAATAATATAGACCACATCATAGCCATTACTCTTGGCGGTAAGTGCTATTTTCCTTCCATCGGGTGACCAGGAAAGTCCCGGTGCAACAACATTTAATTGTTCAAAATCTGCGGAAGTATTTCCCTGGACTAGTTTCTTAATAATTTTCCCATCAAGTGCATTCATTATATAAACATCAAAATAAAAATCTCTGTTTGAAATAAATGCAATTTTGTCGCCCTGGGGAGAAATAGCCGGGCTGGTATTATAAAATCCATCATCTTTTTTAGGATCAGTTAATCTTTTCGCAAATTCATCCGGGTCTTTTCTGATTGCAATATCGGGCCAGAACATTTTTTTTATATATTTTTTCCAGCGCTCGTTCAGTTCTTCAAGAGTAAGGCCTATTGAGCTTTTCAAACCCGCTTCAACACTACCGCTTCCTTTAATTTTATTTATCAGCTCACCAATTTTTTCTTTGCCGTACTTCTGGGATATATAATAGAAGACAGATTGCCCGCCTCTGTATGCGAAATAGCCATTAAGCTGGTCGATATCAGGGAGATATTCACTAATTGCTGCATCACGCATAAACATATCTTCATTAATATCCCAACCAAGTGCCTGGTATTCTGCCATTCCTTCGTTAAACCACAGTGGTAAATTTGTTGTAATATGATTTGAGATTACATTCTGAAGGGAGCCACCAAAAAACATATCATTTATAACTGCGTGAGTTAATTCGTGATGAATAAGGTGTCTGAGATCTTTATAAGATCCCATAAACTGAATTACAACTCTGTTCTTAAAAGGTTCAGTAAAACCTTCTATCCCCTCGGATAAATATTCATCTGTAGTATTTGTTTCCTGAAAATCATTTGTGGAGTTATAAATAATAATTGAAATTCTATTATTGATTTTATATCTAAAACTTTTCTCTATTGAACTTAGTGCATTCTCGGCTGCTTTAGAAGTAAACTCTGCAAGGCTTGAGCCATGTTGTGAAAAATAGATATCAAAATGATCTGTCTGAATATAATACCAGTCAAAGTCTTTATATTGAACTTTATTTTTCCCGAACTGCCCGAAAAGTAACGGCTGTACCAGCATACATAAAACAAAACCCTTAATTAAGTACCGCTTCATAGAATTTCCTTATTTATTCAATAATAATAAAATCAAGCTCCAATTTTTCTGAATCTACTCTGACTAATTTAACCTGCACCTTATCCCCTAATCTAAATTGTTTTTTTGTGGACTTACCAATTAAAGCATATTTTCTTTCATCGTAAACATAAAAATCGTCCTCTAAATCTTTTAACCTTATAAGTCCCTCTGCCAAAATATCACTAATTTTTACAAACAAGCCAAAATGGGTAATTCCTGAAATAATTGCGTGAAATTCTTCCCCAAGATGATTCTGTAAATATTCAACCTGCTTTAATTTAACAGACATTCTCTCAGCTTCAACAGAATTCCTCTCGGTAAATGAAATATGATCCGATATTTCATCAAGTGTTTTCAGAGAATATTTGGTAGCTCCTTTCTTTGTAACATATTGAAATATAAGGCGATGCACCATTAAATCAGCATATCTTCTTATTGGAGAGGTAAAATGAGAATAATATTTAAATCCAAGTCCATAATGACCAATATTATTTATAGAATAAACAGCTTTAGCCATGGATCTGATTGCAAGCTCATTTATGACACTCTCCTCTTCCGTACCTTTGGCTTTATCAATCAATCTCTGAAATTCATTAGATTTTGATGAGCTGTCAGGATTAAATGTATATCCCAACGATTTAACAAATTTTGAAAACTCTATTATTTTTTCGCTGTCAGGTAAATCGTGCACCCTGTAGACAAATGGTTTAACATCACCTCTTTTAGGAAATCCCACATGCTTTGCAACAACCTGATTAGCAAGGAGCATAAATTCTTCAACCAGCATATTGCTCTCTTTTTGCTCCTTCTTAAAAATTCTTACAGGAGTACCATTTTCATCAAGTTCGAATTTTACTTCCGCAGTATGAAATTCGATACTGCCTTCTCTCATTCTCTTTTTTCTTAAAGTCCGGGCGAGTTTATTTAAGGATAAGACTTCTTTACTATAATCACCTTCACCAGTTTCAATTATTTTTTGTGCCTCATCATAAGTAAACCTTCTTTTACTATTAATCACAGTTTTTGCAATTTCATAATCAACTAATTTACCTCTTGGCGTCAGTTCTGCAATTACAGAATAAGTAAGTCTGTCTTCTGATGGTACAAGAGAACAAACATTGTTCGATAATTTTTCGGGCAGCATCGGGATTACTTTGCCAACAAAATAAACACTATTACCCCTTATCCTTGCCTGCTTATCTATTTCAGAATTAGGTGTAACGTAGTTTGAAACATCGGCAATGTGTATTCCAACGGAAAAATTTCCGTTTTCAATTTGTTCGATAGAAAGAGCATCATCAAAATCCTTAGCATCATCAGGATCAATTGTAAATACAATCTTATTTCTGAAATCTATTCTATCTTTAATATCTGACTTATTTATTTTTACGGGAATAGAATCCGCTTCATCTAAAACTTCTTTCGGAAATTTATAAGGCAGGTTAAAATCCCTGGCAATTGAAACTATTTCTGTATCCTGTGTCCCTGCTTCCCCAATTCTTTCAATAATTTCACCTTCCGGATTAAGCATTGAGGAGTCCCAGTACAATTTGCCGGCAATAACCTTTTCCCCTACTTTTGCTCCGTTAAGTTTTGATTTATCAACATATATGTCTCTGTGTATTTTAAGATCATCAGGCTTAACAAAGTAAAATGATTTCGATTTTCTCAGAATTCCAACAAATTCTTCTCTTTTTCTTTTAATTACATCTATAACCTGCCCTTCCTGATTTTTTTTCTTTTGCTGGGCAAATAAAGTAATTTCAACGGTGTCACCATTAAATGCGGTTCCAAGGTTTCTTGCGGCGATGAACACATCGTTTTTTAATTTATCCTTAAGAACCACAAAGCCGTATCCCCCCTGTGTCACTTCAAGAACACCGGTCACCGTACCAGATTTTACTGCAGCATTATATTTATAACGCTTCCCTGATTTTGCCAGGAAGCCTTCTTTATAAAGCAAATTCAAGGTAGCTTTAAGTGCACTGTATTCGTGATCGGAATCAACCCCCAATCTTTTTGAGATTTCTTTGCTTTTAAATTGTCTTCCGGGATTCTTTTTAAAGAATGCTATAAGTTTTTTTTTCATTAAAATTCAAATTTATATTTAAGACCAAGTTCATTAATCATTTCACTGGTATTATTTGTTTCCGTCACTGCTTCTTTTCTTTCAAGTCTCAGTAATAATTTCTGGAAGAAAGGATACTCAATTTTTAAATTTGCTCTGCTTAGGTCGGAAAAAACATCTGTTGTTCCCCCTATGCTGTATCGGAAATTGTTAACCTTACCTGATAAATTAAACTTTGTATATGAGCCAACACGGCGCAGTTCTACACTTCTTACATAATCGCCGGCATAAGAGTTTAAGAATCCACCAAGTAATGAACCTGCTAACGAAGAAGCCGTACCTGCTACTGTACTTGTCTGTGCTCCGCTGCTAATCCCTCCCTGCTGTCCCAAAAACTGCCCGGTTACTATAAACATTACGGCATCCGAAGCATCCCTTGATTTATCAACAATATCATTCTGAATATTGTCGGCACCGTAATAAACCGCAATATTATTTTCGTTTTGAATAAAATTCTTCCCGAGATCTTTTAGCGGACCTTTCAATTTTAGCTTAACAGCCACTTCAACTTCATTTGTTCCAGTGGAATCCGTCGGTGGAGTATAATAATTTTTATAAGTTCCAACAATATCCAGATATGGGTTACTGAGTTCACTTTCAAATCTTAGAGAGCCTGCAGCCTGAAATGTTTTTGTAAGAAATTCCAGAGTTGAACCATCCTCCAGCTTTAGCTCACCTATTGCTAATGCACGTCCACCTAAATTCTGATACTTAAAATTACCCTTCAGAATTGTAGTTAATATTTGGTTAAACTCCTGATCAAGAATAAAAGTCAATTTTGCTTCATTTTCTATACTTGCATTAATTACAAATTCAAATTTACTCTTCTTTGACGGAGCTATCTTACTGCTCAGGCTCCGCTGTTGTGATAAAGCCATAAGACTTTCAAAATCTATTTCTTTTTTCTCTACTTTAGCTGTATCCTGAACATATTTATAAATAAAATTTGATGAAGAATTTTTATATCCTCTTTGTGATTGGGGCACCGTGATATCGGCATATTTAATTGTCACAGGTGCTTTTAAAAATGCTCCTTCCGAGTCAAAAGTAAATTCAAGTTTACCATTAGTAGCAATTACCAGATCTCCATAAAGCGATGGGCTGACTCCCTTCGATGCTTCACTTAAAACTTTTAATTCACCGTCCAGGTAAATTTGTGATGAAGTAACTTCGTAATTATTAAATATTGCCTGACCGGTTCCTGTTAATGTGCCACCGTTAACAGTACCTTCTAAATTTTGTACAAAAAGACTATCTAAACCAATAGAATTGCCATGCATATTAATATTAAAACTTGTGTTATATTCGAGATTATTCAACTCAGAAATAAAGGCCCCATTACGCACCTTTAAAAATCCCTGGGGATCAGGATCAGTTAAATTGCCTTTAATATTAATATTAGCAAACATTGAACCACGCACTTTCTTAATAACCGGAAGTATATCACCAAAAATCCCCAGATTGAAATTATCGGCAAGTATGTTTAGGTCGATATCCTTTCCCTTGATAAGTCTTTCCCCCGCTCCGGTTAATGCAAGATCAATTGGAATATTGCCATAAATTCGTAATGGCGGTAAATTTTTGTTTACTAATGTATCTATTAGCATTAGATTCAGATCAAGATTTCTGTTCCCATAATTCCATGTACTGGTCATATATCCAAGTTTTTTATTTCTGAACTCAATACTGTCGGCATCAAGTTGCATATTTATTATTGGAGAAGAATAGTTGCCCTTAATTACTGCCGATAAATTGATATCCCCGCCTGGGCTATTACTTCTCCCAACCGATAAGAAATTTGAGGCTAAATCTTTTACTTTTAAATGTGTGAATTTTACAAGTAAATTCTGATCACCAAACCTGTAAAGATTTCCTTTAACATTAATTTCACTACTATCTTTTGTCATCACAAAATTATTAAAATTAATCTCATCTCTCGCGATTGCACCAGATATATTTCCCTTGTTAGAGAGATTGAAGTTATTGTAAGCAACACCAAGCGAATCAAGATTTACGGAAATTCTATTCCCTGATAAATCCAGTTTACCCTTCATTCTCCCTTTTAGATAATCTTCCAGTCTTGCAGAAAAATTAATATCAGCAATATTATTAGCAAGGGAAAGATTAAAAGTAAAATTATGAATGTCTGAACCTGTAAATACTCTCTTTGTATTAAGATTTATAGCAGCGGAAATATCACTTAATTTATCCGCGTTAAAACTATTTGAGAAGTCAATACCAAGATTTAGTCCAGACAGGAAAAAAATATCTGATTGTCCCAGGAATTTTATATACCCCAGATCAGTATTCACTTTAACATTTACACTGTCTGCATTATTATAAATCCTGCCATTAATTTCACCATTTATATAAAGTTGATCATTTTTCAGAAATATTGAAACAAGGTTAAATTCTTTTAGTTTAATTTTGAAGTTAAAGTTGTTATCCTGATTTACATCACTAAATCTTACAAATTTATTTAATTGATTTGTTTTTACCTTCGCTTGCAATGACTCTGTACTATCCGAATAAAATATATTATTGATTTTTTCTTTTGATACTTTCGTCAATAAATCAGTTTCATCGGCTAATAGTGCAATTGTCTTTGGTAAAGAAAATTTTCCATTCAGGATAAGATCGGCTACATCAGAAGTTATTTTAATAGATTTCTGATTATCCTCTTTACTGATAATATTGAAAGTAGCTTCACTATTATCAATATCTACTCCATTCATTATTGAGTTTTTAACAATAAGACTCAAATAAAGAGTAATTTTATCAGGATCAAAATTATGTCCTGTCCCGTTTAAGTAAAAATTAAAGTTCCCTGTATTGGTTGAATCCTTAAGTATTTTACTATAGTCAAGATTTTTTACATTCCCTTCTATATCATAACCCGGATTTTCTTCATTTGTAAAATCGAAAATACCTGTGAGTTTTGCATTAGAAGTATCAGAATTCACATCCAGGCTGTAAAGGACATTCTTCTTATCAGCATTTACAGTAATATTTAAGGAATCAAGATTTATCCCGCTGATTGTTGAGCCATTTCCATTAAATTTCAGGTTTGCTTTCATGCTTTTGGGATCTGTACCATATCCTTTTAATTTACCTGTTGAATTAATCCTTGATGTAAATCCGGCAAATGGCATTAAATCAAAATTTGAAGTAGAAAAATTCAAATTATAATCAATTAATTCCTTCTGAAGATTGGCATGCCCGTCAACCAGAATGCTTCCTGTTTGAGTCCTCAATAAAATCTTTGCATTAAAGTCTAAGGGTTTACCATCAAAACGCAGAGTATCAATAGTCAATAATCCTAGTGATTGAAATACGGGGATGTTTAATGTTGGAAATAATTTATTCACGTCAGGTTCATTAATGTAAGAATTGAAAAAGCTTAGTTTCAATTCAAGATTACCGGGATCATTCAGATTATATATTCTGCCCCTGGTTTCTATGTTTGTTTTGAGAAATGATACATCTACATTGCTGGCAGATAGATTGTGTACTCTTCCAGATATCCTTGTCTTAAATTTTACCTGCTCCACCGAGTTTTTGAATACAGAAACAAAATTCGATAATTCTTTCAAAGAAACATCGCCGTCAATATTTGCATCTAGCTCTCCATTTTTAAACTCAGAGCTACCAAATAAATCATAATTATGTAAAATTCCATTTATACTGATATCCGATTCAGATGTTTTTACCAGCAAATTCTCAGCTGAGATTAAACCCGGATTTACAGCTATTTTTCCACTTAGATTTTTGAGATCAAAATACTTAAGGTTTGGTGCAAAACTTAGTTTATTTATTTCTACAAAGAAGTCTTTTTTACCTAAATCGATTACGGCAGCCAGTTTTAGATTTATATTTTTTACCCGGAGGTCATCAAAATTTAACGAATCATAAACTTCTGTGCTGTTTACATAATTATAATTCTGCAAATTAAAATTTACATTATGCAGCTCAAAATCGGGGGCAACGATTTTAAAAGGAAATTTTGAAGATGTAGAATCTTCAGTTGATGGCTTTCCTAAGACAGATAAGTTCAATCTTCCATCAAGACCTTTAATAAGATTAACGTTGGCATCACTAATGCCTGCATACCTTACATAAATTCTCTTGAAAAGAAGCTCCAAGGGACTGGTTTTTAATTCAATTTTAGAAGCCTTTAAAAGTGTATCACTTTTAAAAGTTAGTGTTGTATTGTGGAGAATGAGTGTTGTAAAAATAGTTCCATCCAGGCTTTCAATATTAAGTTTGCCATTAATGGAACTGTTAACTTTTTCCGTTACATAATCTTTTAGATAATTGCGAAACGTAGATGTTTGGCTAATTGCGAAAAATATCATAAATAACAAAAGCAGACATATACCCGCATATAAAAACACGTTTACAATTTTTTGTAAAAGAGTCCGCTGTTTTTTATTATTTTTTGTCTTTCCAAACAATTAGATTAAATCAAGTTTTTATTGTAATGTACTTTAAACCCTGCCTGGAATAGATTGTTTCAATATTACAGGATGCTATTTATATCTGCTGATTATTGTGTCGATGATTTTTGAAGTTGATTGATCGTTAACAAACTTAATTGTCTTTACTTCACCACCATTATTAAGGACAGTATCTTTCCCAACTATTTTATCGATGTCCCAATCGGCTCCTTTAACCAAAATATCAGGTATAATATCGTCAATCAGATCTGCCGGAGTTTCTTCATCAAAAAGGACAATATAATCAACAGGCTTTAACGCCGCTAAAATTATCGCCCTATTGTTTTCATTTACTATTGGCCTTTTCTCTCCTTTGATCTCCCTGATAGATTTATCACTATTCAGACCAACTACCAGTATATCACCGAGAGCTTTTGCTTTTGTAAGATAATCTACGTGACCGGAATGTAGTATATCAAAACAGCCGTTTGTAAAAACAACTCTTTTATTTTCTTTTATCAGTTTTTGCCTGATAATTTTTATTTCATCTCTTGATTTAATTTCATTCAATTTATTAAAGCTCATTTATTAGTACATCAAATAGTTTCTTCTGTTCAATTGGGATAATACCCACTTCTTCGCAAACAATCCCGCCTGCATAATTTGCAAGATACGATGCTTCAAGTATGTTTGCACCTGCTGCTAAGGCCATTGTTAAGGTAGAAATCACCGTGTCGCCGGCACCGGAAACATCCGCAACTTTCCGGGCTTTTGTCGGCATTTGTTTTGGCAGTTCCCCTTTTTCAAAAACAGCTATGCCATCTTCACCCAGCGTGAGTAGAAGATATTTAGCATTTAATTTACCAAGAATTTTTTCACCTGCCATTTTGATATCATCGGCAGTTTTAATTTTCATACCAAGTACATCTTCGGCTTCTTTTCGATTCGGCTTAAATACAGTAACATTCTTATAAGCAAAGAAATTATTGAATTTAGGATCTACAGTAATTAAAACTTTATTTTTGTTAGCCAGTGAGATGATCTTCTCGATCAATGAAACAGTTAAAACACCTTTATTATAATCCTGTAGAATAATTCCATCCAGCTTATTAATGTTTTTTGCCAGGTAATTATAAATCTTATTCTGGATCTTTTTACTAATATTTTTTTTGCTTTCTTTATCAATTCTTACAACATGCTGACTATCTGCAATAACTCTGGTTTTAGCAGTAGTCGGTCTTTCTTCATCCACTACTATTCCATCATCTGAAATATTAGATTCAGTAATTAATGAAGTAAATGTAGTCCCAAAATTATCATAACCAATAACTCCAACTGGAATTGGAACTCCGCCAAGTTTACTAATATTTAAAGCTACATTTGCTGCCCCACCAAATCGGAAAAACTCATTTCCAACTTCAACTACCGGGACCGGTGCTTCAGGAGAAATTCTTTTCACATCTCCCCAATAATAGCAATCCAGCATCATGTCGCCAACAACCGCAATATTCAGATTATCGAATTTTTTCTTTAAAGAAATCAGTCTTTTATTTGTTAATTTGACCATATTTTGCCCAAGATTAGAAAAGTTACTGAATAAGATAATGATAAATTAAATGCTGAAAAAGTGAGAATATGCGACATATCAGGCAGGAACTACAAAATATTTCAAAATAAGATGAGATTAGTATTACTGTTAATTTTTCTTACTGCCGGAGGATTTTGATCTTGCACTTTCTTTATTATCCCCCCAGTGAGCAAGTGGATTATTAATTCTGATTTTATACAGCCCGTTATCTGTACCAAGCCACATTGCATTTCCGTCAAAATACATTGATAAGATTTTCATTGAATATAGATTTAGTGAATTTGTTTCCGGGGATGAAACTTTTTCTGTGTATCTGTCAATTAGTGCAATTCCTCTTCCGTATTCAGTTTTATCGTCCACATTAAATGTATAAAGACCAGCCCAAATCTTATTCCCGGTACGTGCAAGACTATAAATGCCATTCCCGTTCAGACCATTATTTGAAGAAATTCTATCCCAGTCCAGTTTTCTATTAAATTTATAAACTCCGCCAGTATTAAAATTCGGTTGATCTTTTGTAATAAATTCATCCGTTGCAAACCAAATATCTTTACCTTCAAAAAGAATATCAGGAACTGAGACAGCATCTCCATCGCCGTTAAAACCTTTTCCCTTATTATTTAAAAATCGCCAGGCAGATTTATTATCAAATGCTTTTGATTTATTATAAATATGCACGCCTGATTCTGTCCCAAACCATGCAAGGCTGTCTCCATCCAGGTGAATTGATTTAAAATTGTTTGTTTTGCTATCGCCATTTTCTGTTAAGTCAATATCTGAATATCTGTTTCTCTTTACATCCAGCCGGGTTAGATTTTTAAACCTGCCAATCCATAAAACATTTTGTGCGGGATCAAAACAAAGTGAACGGATCCAGTTACCCATTTCCCCACCTTGAGCAAATTTCCTTTTTCTCCAATGATTTCTTTTAATATCATAAATATATAAACCTTCTACTGTTCCCGCCCATAAATAATTTTTGTTTACGGCAATAGTGTAAAAGAAATCATTTTCTGCATTCTGGTTTTTTGTAGAAAAATTAAACCACTTTTGCTCTTTGATAGAATACCGGTATATCCCCTGTCCATATGTTGCAAACCATATATAATCACCCTGCGCCTGTATGCAGGTAACCATTGCTCCTTCAAGAAAAGATTCGGTTTGTGCAGACGAAGCCGAAGGAAATACAAATAGTAAAAATAGTAGGAATGCAAAGATGTTTTTTTTCATTATCAGAATTAAAATTATCTGGAAAGAATATTCATTGAACTAATAACTTTCTTCATCCGATGGAAATTTATCTGCTTTAATATCTTCAATATAAGATTTAACCGCTTTTGATAATTCATCAGCAAGATTAGCATATCTTCTAACAAACCGGGGATGAAAATCAACATTAAGGCCAAGCATATCGGGAGTAACTAAAATTTGTCCATCACAATGCGCCCCGGCTCCAATTCCAATTGTTGGAATCTTTACAGATTCGGTTACTTGTTTTGCAAGGGCTGCAGGAATTTTTTCTATTACTATTGAAAATGCTCCTGCTTCTTCAATCGCTTTTGCATCATTTAATATTTCTTCTGCTTCATTCTTATTTCTCCCGCGCTCTCTGTAACTGCCAAACTGGTGTATGCTCTGAGGAGTTAGTCCAATATGTCCCATAACCGGAATTCCGGCATCAGTAATTTTCTTAATTGTTTCAGCTACACGAAGTCCCCCTTCCACTTTTACAGCACCTGCTGATGTTTCTTTCATTATCCGGCCGGCATTTCTGAACCCTTCATCGATGCTTAGCTGGTAAGACATAAAAGGCATATCCGTTACTAACATAGCTCTTTCTACACCTTTGGCAACTGCTTTTGTATGATATATCATTTCGTCCATAGTCACCGGCAGGGTTGTTTCATTTCCCTGAAAAACATTCCCTAACGAATCACCAATCAAAACAATATCAATTCCAGACTCATCCAATATTTTTGCAGTAATAAAATCATAAGCTGTAAGTGCTGTTATTTTAATTTTTTTCTTTTTCAGCAAACTTAGGGTTTTGGTCGTTACCCGTTTAATTTGTTTTTCTGTGCTCATTTTTATTCCGCAAATATTATAATAAAATATCTTCTTTTTCAGTAACAGTTATATTTTCAAACTTAGTATTAAAATGTTCCTCAAACCCTTTTAACAGAGATTCTTCCAGTTTAGAATAATCAATTTCCTCATTTAAGATTGAATCCAAGTCCGTTGTAGTATTGCTAATTTCATTTTTCAGAGAAACAATATTTTTTGTTTCAATATTTAAATAGTCAATTATCTTCAAATGATAATCACCGCATAAAATAGACCCATGTTGAAGAATAGTTTTGCCTAATTTTCTCTGGGCACTGCCAACAAGTTTTTTATTTTTAAATTTTAATTCGCTTTTAGCAGAAACCGCAAAACATACAGCACTTCGTTCTTCTTTATAAAAGCCTTTAAAGTCCGGTTGAATACTTTCCAGACTTACTTCACTTAATTTGCTATTATAGTTTCTTAGTCCTATTTGCAAAGCCTGATTTATTTCCTCGTAAGCATCTCTTGCAGAGAGGTTTGCATCAATTGGTAAAATAACAGAGTAAGTTAGTTCCTCGGAATGAAGAATTGCTCTTCCACCGGTAGGGCGTTTTACAATATCAATGTTATCGGCTTTAGCTTTTGTAGTATTAACTGAATTGAATTCCTGATTAGCTCCGAGTGAAATGCAGTAAGGATTCCATCTGTAAAGACGAAAAACTGCCTCATCTGATTTAATTTCGTGGGCAAGTTTAATATCGTATTCCATATTAAACTGACCGGTATTAAATCCTGTATTAATGAAACGCCATTTCACTTGCCAACAATTCCTCTTTTACTTTTTGCCAAGAATTCAATAATGGAATCAACATGCCTGTTTTGAATTTCGACACTAATTTTTTCTTTTGCCTGACTTACGTTAAGTGAGTGATCATAAATATATCCATATGCTTTTTTCAGCAGCATAATATCGTCATTGGAAAATCCTCTGCGTCGCAAACCAATCAGATTTAACCCTGAATATTTTAATGGTTCACCAGCCGAAAGAATAAATGGAGGAACATCCTGAGTAACTCTGAATCCCCCTCCAATCATACAATGTTTTCCAACATTACAAAATTGATGAACCGGCGTAAGCCCCCCTATTATAACATAGTCTTCTAGTATAACGTGACCAGCTAATTGAACTCCGTTTGCCAGAATACAATTATCGCCAACTACTGTATCATGTAGCAACATGTGAGTAAGCCATTAATAAACAGTTACTCCCAATTCGGGAAAAACCTGTCTCTTTTGTTCCACGATGCAGAGTTACATACTCGTGTATAACGGTATTATCTCCCACATAGAAAAAGGTTTCTTCATTTCCAAATTTAAGATCCTGAGGTATGTGCGCAATTGAAGCGGCCTGATGAATGGTTACTTTATTTCCAATACGTGCGCCATTATAAATTACCGCATGTGGTCCGATTGAAGTTTCATCACCAATTTCTACATCATCTTCAATAATTGCATATGGACCAACTGATATATTTTTACCTAATTTTGCTTTACCGCTTACAATAGCGGTTGGATGAATATTCGACATGTTAATTTTATTCTTCCTTATTAGTTTCTTTATCTACTATTGCTGCCATAAAGTCCGCTTCAGCAACAAGAGTTTCATTAACAAAAGCTTTGCCGCTCATCATTACAACTTTGCTCTTTTTGTTTGTTAATTCAATCTCAAGAAATAATTGATCACCCGGAACAACTGGTTTCCTAAACTTTGCATTATTGATCTGCATAAAATAAACAAGTTTTTCTTCGGGATTTGGAAAAGAATTCAGAAGAAGAACTCCTCCTGTTTGTGCCATTGATTCAATAATCAAAACACCGGGCATTATTGGCTGGCCAGGAAAATGACCCGGGAAAAATGGTTCATTAGAAGTAACAGATTTTACGCCAATTACTTTTTTATCAAGTTCAAGGTGAATGATTTTATCAACCAGCAGGAACGGATACCTGTGAGGCAAAATTCTCTGTATTGCATTAATATCAAATACAATTCCTTCTTTTTTTACAAACTGAAATTTCTTAACCAGTTTCTTCTGATGATAAAGTTTCCTTACCTGCTTTGCGAATTCAACATTGGCTCTATGTCCGGGACGAGCAGCAAGTATCTGGGCTTTTATGGGAGCGCCAATTAAAGCCAGATCTCCGAGAAGATCAAGAAGTTTATGGCGCACCGGTTCGTTTTTAAATCTTAATTCTTTATTATTTAATATTCCGTTGGCACCAATTGTTACTTTTTCTTTCACGCCTAATTTTTTTCTTAAAGCACCAAGTTCATCGTCATTCAAATTATGATCGACTATCACAACAGCGTTATCAATATCTCCGCCTTTTATTAAACCTACATTCGCCAAATTTTCAACTTCACTTAAAAAGCAAAAAGTCCTTGCCGGAGCAAATTCATCTATAAATTCTTTTTCAAGATCAAACAAACCGGTGTGCTGACTACCGAGTGCGGGGTTTTGATAATCGACCATTACAGTCATTCTGTAACTGTCCAAAGGAAGAGCAACTATATCGATTTGCTGTTCTTCATTATGATACATCACTGTTTCATCTATAATAAGATAATCTTTTGGAGCTTCCTGTTGTACAAATTTTGTTTTCCTCAAAACTTCAACATAAGGCAAAGCACTACCATCGCCCACGGGTGGCTCAATACCATCTAATTCAATAATCAAATTATCAATTTGAAATCCGACAACAGCAGCCAGAACATGTTCAACGGTGTGGACTTTTGCGTCCCCAACTGCTAGAGTTGTACCGCGTGAAACATCAACAACATAGTCAGCATTTGCTGGAATTTCCGGTCTGTCTGGCAAATCTACACGGATGAATTTTATTCCATAATTTTCCGGAGCCGGTTTGAATGTCATAGTACAAGAAGTACCTGTATGTAGTCCAATCCCAGACATCGAAACTTCGCTACTTATAGTTCTTTGCGATTCTATCATTTATTAACCTGAATTTATTGTCAAAATAAAAGAAATAAAGGGAAATTGATTTTTCAAAATAGTAAGATGAGCCCTGAAATACAATAAACTAAATTAAAGGCAAAGATAAGAGGGAAATGGTATGAATGCTAAGTATTCTTCTTTTTCAGCTCTTTTATAAGAGATTTAACCTGACTTTCCAGCTCTTTAATTCTCTCCACATAATCGGGTAGATTTCTTAAATGGGCTTCGAGCCTCAAAGCTGTACTTAGTTCTTTTGCAGGTGATCCGAAATATTTTCCTGGTTTTTTGACTGATTTAGAAATACCTGATTGGGCCATCAAAATTGAATTGTCTGAAATTTCTATGTGTCCAACAAGCCCGACCTGTCCAGCAAGAATACAATTTTTCCCAACTTTAGTGCTTCCTGAAATTCCGGATTGAGATGAGATCACGGTATTTTCACCAATAAAAACATTGTGGGCAATTTGAACAAGGTTGTCTATTTTTACACCCTGCTTAATAATTGTCGAGCCCATAGCGGCCCTGTCAATTGAAACATTTGACCCTATTTCAACATCATCTTCAATAATTACATTTCCTATCTGTGGAATCTTATGATAAACTCCTTTTTCATCTGGATTAAATCCAAAGCCATCTGAGCCGATCACTGTTCCCGGATGAATTATAACACGTCCGCCTATCTTACATTTTTCTCTTACACTTACATTTTGAAAAATTAATGTACCATCACCGATTTCAACTTCTTCCAGTAATACAGAATTGTGAAATATTTTTGCATTACTTCCAATTTTACACCCGGCAGAAATAACGACATTCTTACCAAGTGCAACATTTTCGCCCAACTGCGCATCCGGATGAACATAAGCACTTGTATCTATTCCTTCAAGCGGAAAAGTCGGTGAGAAATATGTTCTTAACAATTCAAAAAATACTTTTTCCGGATGTTCAACTTCAATATATGTTAAATCACTTCTGGATTTTTCAAAGCCCTGCTTTACAATTATTGCAGAAGCTTTTGTTGAAGAAAAAAATTTTTCGTAGGCGGGCAGATAAAGAAAGGTCAGATCACCTTTCCCGGCTTCATCAATTCTAGCAAGGTTACTTACTGAGATTTCGCTGTTGCCGGTTAATTTACCACTAACAAGCTTAGCTATTTCCTGGATTCCAATTTTCATTATTATTTCTTAATTCAGTTTTAATTTATCTATTACAAGCGGAGTAATATCATACTCTTCTTTTGCAAAAAGCAATGTAACATCGCTACTTCTGTCAAAAACAAAATCCAGGTCCTCTTCATTAGCGACTTCTTTAATCACGCTATAAACTTTATTCTGTATTGGTCTCATTAATTCATCCTGCTTTTGATAAAGCTCGCCCCTTGTACCAAATTTTTTATCTCTGTATTCATCAATTTGTTTCTGAAGGTCGCTTATTTCCTTCTCCATACTATTCTTGGTTTGGGCAGTCATTATGAGCTTCCTTCTATCAAACTCATTTTTTTTTGCGTTTAATTCTCCTTCCATTTTAGAAAGCTCACTGCGCCATTCCCTTATGTATGTATCAAGTTTTTGTTGTGCGTCTTTTGCATCAGGAAGTTTATCCAGAACAGTTTTTGAATCAACATAACCAATTTTAAGTTGTGCAAAGGATATTGCAGGGGAAAAAAGAAGAGTGAGTGAAAGGAATAAAAATATTTTTTTCATCTATGCTCCCGCGATTAAAAAAGACAGTCTCAAATTATTAAATCTTACAGAAAACAGCGAGTCAGTTTAAAATAATAAATTATTGAATCCCTGCTTTTTTACAAATTTTATCAAAAATTTATAACAAAAACTAGCAATAAACAGCAGGGAATCAATAATTATTTTATAGTCGCTTAAAGATAAGCAAACTCATCAAAGCAATTTTACTTTGTTGATCCGCGTTTCAGACTATCCAGCACTTTATAGGTAATATCAAAAGCTGAGTCTGCATATAGGACAACTGCGTCACCTGATTTATCAAGAACGAATTTCATCCCTTCTTCTTTAGCAACTTTTTCAATGGCCTTATAAACCTGTGCTTTCACCGGACCGAAGATCTCTTCGTTCTTTTTATAAATTTCGCCATTTGGCTGGCCAAATTTTTCTTTCTTATAATTATCAACTGCCTGCTGCTGCTGTAAGAGCTGTTGCTGAGCTGCCAGCTGTTTGTCTTCAGGCATTGTTTTAGCCTTTTTCTGATAATCCTGGTATGCTCTCTGCAATTCAGTAGTGAGGGTGTCTATATGAGCTCCCCATTTATTTGTCAGGGCATCAAGATCTCCCTGTGCTTTGATTGCAGCAGGATATTGGGCTAATATTACCTGTGAATCAACATAACCGATTTTTAAATTTGATGTTTGAGCAAACATTAAATTGCAGCTAAGAACTACTGCAGCAAAAATTAAAAGATACTTTTTCACTACTACTTCCTTTATTTAATTATTTAATTATATAGTTACTTAAAATCCTTTACCAAATTGGAAATGGAACGTCCATTTAGGTTGTGTGCCATCAACAATTGGTCTATCAAAACCATAACCAAGATCAAACCCAATTAATCCAACTGGATTAATCATCATCCTGGCACCAAATCCTGCAGATCTTCTCAGATCAAATGGATCTGTTTTTTCAATATTAGGGTATACATTTCCCGCTTCAGCAAATGCCAATAGATAAAACGGAATAGGTTCAAGCGTTACAGCTACTCTAAGTTCTGCAGTATATCTTGTCATTACTCTACCGCCAAGTACATTCCCATTTGCATCTTTTTGGCCGATTGATCTGTCTTCATAACCGCGCAATGGTGTTGTCGCAATTACTAAACCATTACCACCCATAAAGAAATATTCAAATGGGTTTACTTGTGTGCCGGCTTTAAGTTCCTTCAGATATCCAAATTCTGCAACTGAATAAAGTGTAAACCTGTTTGACCCGAATAATCTTCTATACCATTCAGATTTAAAATTTAATTTATAATAGTCTACATTACCGGGCAAAATAGGCCCGCCTGAAATTTGCGCGTTGAGTGAAACGTTTGATCCCTGGGATGGAAATACAGGGTTATCTATGTTTTTTCTTGTAATAGTTGCGCCTAGAGTAAACTCATTCGTTAAGCCTTCCGAATAATAATTGCCTCCATAAATGACATTATTTCTCTGAAATCTAAACAAACCTGAAACATTGAAGAAATCATCCGGCCACTTTAAACGGCGACCTACTGTTATAGTACCACCGGTTTGACGTAAATCATATACAAATTGTTGTCTGGTATCAAAAACCTGGAACCCAACAAGAGTTGGTGTATTCATAAGCCATGGTTCGGTGAATCCAACAGAAAATGTTCTGTAAACACTTCCCACTCCAAACTGCCAGTTAAAACTCAGCACCTGCCCGCCGCCAAGCTGAAATGGATTAGATAAAGCAAAATTAGTAAGTGTTACTCCTATCGCTCCACTAAATCCAAAAGCTCCACTGTACCCAACTGATGCATTTAAAAAGTCACTTGATTTTTCCTGTACCCTGAAAGATACATCTACAGTACTATCGTTGGGTAAAGCAGTTGATATTCCTTGTGGACCATAAAGTTTTTCCACATTAAAATATTTTAGGTTTGCAACCTGCTGAATACTTCTTAGCAGTAGTCCACGATTAAAATAATCACCAGGTATTGTATAAAGTTCTCTTCTAATAACCTTGTCCATAGTTTTGTCATTGCCAACAATATTGACTCTTCCTATTTTGAACTGGTTTTTTTCAGAGACTTTCAGGTCGAGATCTATCGAATCACCGGGGACTCTTTCTTCATTCGTTATCAGGTTAAAAGTAAGATATCCGTTATCAAGATAAAGTGAGGAAACATCTGATTGCTGCTCATTTCCATGAAGATTTTGTTCTAATTTTTCGTAATTATAAATATCACCTCTAGCAAAGTCTAATCGTTGATTTAATTCATCGTTTGTAAAAACAGTATTACCTTCCCACTTAATATTTCTAATATGGTATTGTGGACCCTCATAAACTTTGATTTGAACGACAACATCGTTCTTATTGTTCGAGTATAGCAAGGTATCTGATAAAACCTCGGCGTCCCGGTAACCGTTCTTCTGGTAGAATTTTACTATGTTTTTCTCGTCTTTTTTAAGCTTATCCGGATCAAATTGTGAACCCTGCCAGAATTTCCACCATTTTGCAATGTGTATTTCGTCCATCTCACCTTCTAAATCACCATCGTCGAACTTTTTATTCCCAACAAACTGGACACCTCTTACAGTTGTAGGATCATTTTCCTTAAAATCAAATTTAAGTAGAATTCTGTCTTTTATTTTAGGGATAAGATCTGTAAAGGTATAATCACTTCTGGTATAACTTAATTTATATTCATCAGAAAGATCTTTTTCATTGTGCCAGGTTACAATTATTTCATCATCTGTAGTATCGGCACTGAAGTATGTATAGTATTCAGGATCAACAATGGAATTTAAATAACCATCATCATTATACATTTTAATGTATGTTTCTTTTAACCTGGTTACATCCTGTGGTTTTAATATCTGTCCTCTGATAAAGTTTGAATTTTCTTCTAATTTGTCATCGCTTATTTCATCATTGCCAGAAAAAACAAGCTTTTCAAATCTTGGATATTCTTTTACTTTTATTAAAAGAAAAACACCATCATTTACCTGCTTATCTATTTTGATCTCAATATTTGAAAAAATATTAAGGACCCACAATTGTCTGATCGCATTCAGGGTCTGGTCACCGGGTATTTGAATTTCATCACCGACCTTAAGTCCACTATTTGCAATAATAGTATTTGCATCCGCAGATTTATTACCTTGTACGGAAACGCCTAATATCTTATAGCTTGTTTTAGAATTTTGTGAAAAAGTTAAATCGGATACACATAACACCAGTGTAATAAGAAGTAAATATTTAAACAGTTTCTTTGGGGAGGTTTGCAGCATTCTTTAAGCCTTTGTCATTCTTTTTAAGTTGATCACTAACTTTTCCAAATCTTCTTTCTCTTTTTTGAAAACTTTTAACGGCCTCATAAAGTTCTTTTCTTCCGAAATCGGGCCAAAAAACATCCGAGATATAAAATTCTGAGTAGGCTATTTGCCAAAGCAAAAAGTTACTAACTCTGAATTCGCCACTTGTCCTAATTAGAAGATCAGGATCAGGAATATTTTTAGTTGTTAAGTGGTCAGCAACACACTTTTCATTTATTTCTTTTGGAGATAATTCCCCTTCCGCTACTTGTTGGGTTATTTTTTTTATTGCTTCGAGAAGTTCCCATCTTCCACTATAGCTGAGAGCAAGATTCAAGGTCATTCTTTTATTATTCTTCGTTTTTTCAATCGCATCAAAAAGCTCATTCTGAACTTCCTGAGGGAGTGAGTGAACGTCACCAATAGTAGTCAGCTTAATATTATTATCATTTAGTTCACCGACTCTTTCTCTCAAACTTCTAAGCAACAATCTCATCAATGTTGAAACTTCTTCTTTGGGCCTTTTCCAATTCTCTGTAGAGAAAGTATAAAGAGTCAAATAGTTAACGCCAAGCTCAGCGCAAGTTTCAGTGATTTCTTTTACTGTATCAACACCACGTTTGTGCCCGGCAACCCGGGGAAGACCTCTTTTTTTTGCCCATCTTCCGTTACCGTCCATAATAATGGCAATATGAGAAGGAATTTCACCGGATTTTTTTAATTCTTGTTGAAGTTTCTCATCGGATTGCGACTGAATACTACCCAACTTCGTTCCTAAAAATTGATAAAGCGTGTAAAATTAACCCTAACCGGCTTTAATGTCAAGGTAATCGAGGTCTCTTGGACCATAGAAAACTTCACTAAAAGCTGCGTTAAATCTATGGATTGTTAGATAAGAATTAAAGGCAAAATTGAAGGAAAATCACAAAAAAAGGCGAACTAAATGAATTAATTCGCCTTTTTACCATAATATTTGTTTTTAGGAAAAGAGAGTGGGTTCTTTCCTTTTCCTTTTTGTGCTTGAAGGCAGGCTTTTTTCTACAATAGGAAATAACCTGATATTTATTCTTGCATCATGCTCCATAAAATCAGTTAATTCCTTCGCAATCTTGAAAAATTCACTCGGAACACCAACAAACAATAAAACCCGTTTATTGGAAAACTTAGTCTGCCTGGTTGCAAGATAGGTTAGTTTTTCAATAATTTTAGAATCTTTCAAATCTGCTTCAGTCAGAGTAATTCCAATTGCGTAATTTTTTTTATATCTGGCAATAATATCTATTTCAAAATCTCCTACCTTTCCCGGTTCCGGTAGATAAGTCCCGAATCTTCTGCTTACCGTTAAGTAGCCCTGCTTCCAGAATTTTTCCACCAGCAAATCAACGCTTCTTCTTTTATCATATTCAATCATAATAACCTCCTTCATCAACTCAACTTACTTTTGACATTAACGGAATAATCGGTGAAAACTTTATTGCTTTTACAACTTTTAGATTAGCAATTCTGCCAAGTTCATATTTTCTTATAACAGTAGAATTTGGCATTCTTCCGTAAATAACCTTTCTTCCGTTTCTTTCTTTACTTATGTAATATGGATGTAAAACGATTTCATCCAAATAATAGAGAAACTTTACCTGATTCCTGTTACTAATTGCGTATGAAAATAATTGTGATTTCATAATTACTCCGCTGTTAATTTAACCATCTGACAACACCGACAACTTTACCAACAATCGCAAATTCTTTGTTGTCAGAAATATCGATAGGTTGATATTTTTCGTTGGCTGGAATCAGACGTATTTTTTTGTTTTTATTTTCAAATGTTTTTACTGTCACTTCATCCTCTAGCATTGCCACAACTATTTCCCCGTTCAAGGCTTCCTTTTTAGGTGTCACTATAACAAGATCATTTTCAAATATTCCGGCGTTAATCATACTATCGCCTTTTACACGTAATGCAAAACTGTTTTCCGTCTTTTTCATAAGTGACGGGTCAACAACAACACTGCCTTCAATATTTTCAATTGCTAGTATCGGGGAACCTGCTGCAACACGACCAACAATAGGTATTTTATTAAACTCTTCGTTCCGTTCAACTATACTATTATACCCGGTGTCAGGCTCATCGTTCCTCAAAAAAGAAATTCCTCTGCTGGCATTACTTTCAACATTCAGGTATCCCTTTTTCACAAGTGCATCAAGATGCCGCTTTACCCCGAATGTAGAAGAGATCTGAAATTTCTTTCCAATTTCTCTTAAAGTTGGAGGATATCCACTAGCATCTCTGAATTGCTCAATAAATGTTAAAATTTCCTGCTGTCTTTCAGTAAGTTGTTTTTTCATTTTAGTGCTCAATTGTTCACTAGTAATATAGTGAACGTATGAGCACTTGTCAAGATATTTATATATTTTTTTTGTTTGAAATTTGACTGAATTTGAGGTTTTTCACTAAAGTGGATTGTTTAAAAATAAAAAAGCGGAGTTTTTATCCACTCCGCTTTCAAATTAACTAGTAATTACCTGATTATGCTTCGATAGGTTTTCTTTCAACCCATGTAAGCCAGTTATGTTTGTCCTCAATCTTGCCGTAATGAATTGAGGTTAATTCATCAAATAATGACTGAGCGATATAATCAGGATTATTAGTATCGAACTTCATTTCGAAATCTTTATAGGTAAATGAACCAACCGGAGAAATAACCGCAGCGGTTCCTGTTCCGAAAGCTCCCAGTACATTTCCTTTTTTGTATTCTTCAACAACTTCATCTATACTAAGTAATCTTTCTGTAATATTAAGTCCTCTGTCTTTCAATATTTGAATAACAGAAGCCCTGGTAACTCCGGGAAGAATACTACCGGTCAATTTCGGTGTTACAATTTCATTCTTAAACTGAACAAAAATATTCATTGTGCCAACTTCTTCAATATACTTCTGTTCAATTCCATCCAGCCAGAGAACCTGGGTAAAACCTTTTTCTTTAGCCTGCTGACCTGCCAAAAGACTGGCGGCATAGTTTGCGGGAGTTTTGCAATCACCCATACCTTTTCTAACTGCTCTAACATACTCATCAGTAACAAGTATTTTCACAGGTTTAAAACCTTCCGGATAGTAAGCGCCAACAGGTGAAAGCAATAGCACTAATTTATAGTGGCCGGAGGGTTTTACTCCGAGGAAATTATCGCTGCCATAAACAAATGGCCTGATATAAAGTGATTCCCCTTCTTTTGCAGGTATCCAATCATTTTCAATTGCAACAAGCTCTTTCAGAGCCTCCAGCAAAAATTCAGTATCTACTGCGGGTATGCAAATTCTTTTTGCTGAATTGTTTAGTCTTTCAAAATGCTTCTCGGGCCTGAAGATTACAGCATCGCCATTAACAGTTTTAAATGCTTTCAGCCCTTCAAAAATTGCCTGCGCATAATGAATAAACATTGCAGCAGGATGAATATTGTGATTTGCAAGCGGTTTAATTACCGGGTTTGTCCACCCCTTTCCGGGTTCATAATCCATTTCGAAAACGTGATCGGTATAAATTACTCCAAATCCAAGATTTTCAGGAATCTTAACTTTTTCGGGCCTTTCCTTAATTTGATATTTTATTTTTTCCATAATTGCGCCCTCAGTTAAATAAAAATGTTAAAACAACACCCTATATTTACGAAATTTTGGTCACAATTTAAAATAAAATTGCCCGGTGGAGGGCTACCGGGCATGGGAAAAGATTCATTAAGGGGGGGTAGAACTTAATGAATCTACAGTAAAAAAACTTAATACTTCTTATTTATGACAAGCAACGATTTTTTGGCCCAAATAGTTCCTTGTTTATAAAAAAGAGCGAAATGCTTGCTTTAGTGTAAGTTAAGAGAAATTAAAAGATTAACATCCACAGGACGTAATCCAAAATCAGTATGAGAGCTGAAGACAAGACAAATGACCTGATTGTGGAGAGCCCTACCCCTTCTGCACCTCCTCCCGTTTTAAAACCAATGTGGCATCCGAGCAATGCTGTAACCCCTCCAAAGAATATCGCTTTGACCAATCCGGCAATCAGATCAGAAAAGAGAAAGAATCGTTTTACGGACTGAAAAAAGACCGCAAACGACACTCCCAAGAAATAATTTGAAACTAGATATGCACCTAAAACGGCAATAAAATTTGCAAAAATCACCAGTACAGGCAACATTATTATTGAAGCCAAAAATCTGGGCATAGCAAGATATCTCACCGGGCTGATTGCCATTGTTTCAAGCGCATCAATTTGTTCCGTTACTTTCATAGTACCAAGTTCAGCAGCAATAGAAGCACCAACTCTTCCTGCGATAACTATTCCTGTCAATACCGGTCCCAGCTCAGTAATTATTGCACGGCTTGTAGCAGCACCGAGAAAAGATAACGGTGCTATTCCTTTAAGTTGATATGCCGCCTGCCATGCTGCTACAGCACCAGTAAATATTGCTATGATCATTACCAGGGGGAGAGAATTTACCCCAATGTGTTCCATCTGATTGATAATTAATTTTCTGCTGCGATGAACTGTAGGAAGATTTTTAATGATTCCCCAAAATAAATTGAAAACCTGTCCGACTTCCTCTAAAAATCCTAAAGTTCGGTTGCCTAATTTTTGTAAGATTCCGGTAATCAATATGTTTCTCTTTTTAATCCTGAAATCAAATTTACAAAATTATAATTATATTGAGGATGAAATCACATGCTGTTTGTAATAATAATTCTATCCCCCGTTTTGTTTGAATCCTGTCCAAAAACAATAATATTCCAATTGTTTACTTATCTCTAATTGACTATTTTACGGGTCTCCAAATTAACTAACTGATATAAGATTACATAACGGTTTAAGAACCTGCTTTAAGAAAATCCTATTGAGATTTTAGCAGGCACAAGCCTTTTATGTTTTAAATATCATTTTGTTAAAACCTAAATATTCTAAACTATTAATAAATCAGGATTAATAATGACCTCGAATAAAAAATTACTTGCCTGGGTGGATGAAATGGCAGCTATTTGTAAACCTGACAAAGTACATTGGTGCGATGGCTCCCAGGAAGAATATAATAAATTAGCTAAAATTCTTGTTGAGAAAGGCACATTTATAAAATTAAACGAAAACCTAAGACCAAATTGTTATGTTGCTGAATCTGATCCTTCAGATGTAGCCAGGGTTGAGGACAGAACTTTTATCTGTACAAAAAATGAAAAAGACGCCGGACCAACTAATAACTGGGAAGATCCGTCTAAGATGAAATCAACTTTAACCTCTTTATTTGATGGCTCAATGAAAGGAAGAACAATGTATGTTATTCCCTATAGCATGGGTCCGCTCGGATCTGATATTTCTCACATTGGTGTGCAACTTACTGATTCCGAATACGTTGTTTGCAGCATGAGAATTATGACCAGGATTGGTAAAAAGGTTTTGGATATTCTTGGTGAAGGTGAATTTGTTCATTGCCTGCATTCAGTGGGTTATCCTCTTACTGAAAATAAAGAAGATATTAAATGGCCATGCAGCGATACAAAATATATAGTGCACTTTCCTGAGGAAAAGACAATCTGGTCATACGGAAGTGGTTACGGCGGTAATGCATTACTCGGTAAGAAATGTTTTGCTTTAAGAATAGCATCATATATGGCACGCGAACAAGGCTGGCTCGCTGAGCATATGCTGATTCTCGGTATCACTCCGCCAAACGGTGAAAAAAAATATATAGCCGCAGCTTTTCCAAGCGCCTGTGGTAAAACAAATCTTGCTATGCTTACATCAACATTACCGGGTTGGAAAGTTGAAACTGTTGGCGATGATATTGCATGGATGAAATTTGGTGAAGATGGAAGATTATTTGCAATAAATCCGGAAGCAGGATTTTTCGGAGTTGCGCCAGGAACATCGATGCAAACAAACCACAATGCAATGTTAACGATGAAAGAAAATTCAATTTTCACAAATGTTGGCGTTACACCAGATGGAGATGTTTGGTGGGAAGGAATGACAAAAGAGAAACCGGAAATATTAACAAACTGGTTGGGCAATGAATGGACTCCGGATTCTGATGAAAATGCTGCTCATCCTAATTCAAGATACACCGTTCCGGCAAGTCAGTGCCCGGTAATAGATTCCGATTGGGAGAATCCTAAAGGAGTTCCGATCTCTGCTATATTATTTGGTGGAAGAAGGGCGGAAACAATTCCACTTGTTTACCAGGCATTAAACTGGCAACACGGAACTTTTATGGGAGCAATAGTATCTTCGGAAAAAACTGCCGCAGCTACCGGAAAAATAGGTGAGCTAAGGCACGATCCTTTTGCAATGCTTCCTTTCTGCGGATATAATATGGGAGACTATTTTGCTCATTGGTTGAATATTGGAACTATGAGTGATCAGGATAAACTTCCAAAAATATTCTATGTAAATTGGTTCAGAAAAGACGATGAAGGTAATTTTATATGGCCGGGATTCGGAGAAAATATTCGCGTGTTGAAATGGATTATTGAAAGAGTTTCAGATAAAACCGGGGCACAAAAAACTCCAATTGGATATATTCCAACAAAGGATGATATTGACATTTCAGGGCTTGATCTAGATCAGGATTCTTTAGATTCAATTCTTTCCATAGATAAAGATAAATGGTTGAAAGAAATTGAAAATATTGAAAACTATTTCCAGACTTTTAAAGACAGTCTGCCTTCCGGAATACAGAATGAATTAGCAGGACTAAAATCCAGGCTAACTTCAAAATAAATCTAAATTTATGGGCAGATCTTAAATCTGTCCATGAATTATAATCAGGCTTTCTTTTCATTTTGAGACACTCCCTCATTTTTGTCCTTTTTTATTAATTTTTACATGAACTAGTATTAATCCGCCATAACTCCTTTAATTGCAATGGTATAAGGTAAAGCCTGCTAAATAATTAAATTAAAATTCTTTCAATTCTGGTAATTTTATCCTCGTTTTTTTACCTATAATTTTTAGCATTAAAATTGATATTATTTAGCAAACAATAAATAATAGCTGGAAATCCAATTGGTTCAAGAAGAAAATTTATTGATAAAAATATTCAATAATGCCCCTGTTGGAATAATCACCTTTTTAAAAGATGGGACCGTTGATTACTTTAATGAAAGCTTGGTTAAGTTTGGCAAATTATATAAACTAAATATCCCCAAGCTGAAGGGAAGTAATTTGTTTAAAAATGAAATCTTTACAGGAGCAAATCTTGATGAAGATTTAAAACTACTTAAAGATGGCATTCCTTTCGAAAAAGAAATTAAGTCTCTCAAAACAATAAAACAGGGGAATATTTCACTAATTTTAAAAGCCACTCCTTTTTTTGAAGATAAAAGGTTTAGCGGCGGTATTCTTATTCTTGAAGATATGGAAGTTCTTGCCGAGGCAAGAAGAAACCTAGAAGAACGTGATGAACTTGCGGAAAAAGTTTTATCCGGAATTAGTAATTACATTTTCGTTACAGACCTTGAAGGAAATATAAAATTTTCTTTTGGAAATGACCTAACAAAACTGGGAAAATCTGCTTCTCTTCCTCAGGATTATCCCATTTACAATTTCCTGCCAGTACAATCACAAAACAAATTACAGAATGCAGTTGAAGTTGTAAAATCAGATTTAACTACAACCACAGTAGATCTAGAAACCGAAATAGATGGTAATTCAATTTACTTCAATTGTAAAATTGAACCCGATTTTGACAAAAGAAAAAAGTTGCGCTTTTTAATCATACAACTTAATGATATAACAGAAAGTGTAATTGAGAAAAAACAACTTATTAAGAAACATAATGAATTACTAAAATTACAGTCAATAAGTGAATCCTTAAGCGATGCACTCATAGTCGTTGATAACAGTGGCCAAATACTTTTCTTGAACAAACCTGCTGAATCACTTTTTGGCTATAAAAGAAGTGAGGTTTATGGAAAGTTTATTGGAAGAATTCTCGGAATTTTTGATCATGAACTTTTTGAAAATATTAAAAACCAACTGGATGTTTCCGGTATTTGGAAAAAGGAAATTACTGTATTCAGAAAGGATAAAGAAAAAGAAGTTGTTGAAACAAAATTTACCTTTTCAGGTCCTGAAAAAAATGAAATAGTTGTACTCTGCTCAGATGTTACAGAAAGAGTTTTCACAGAACAAGAATTAAGAGCGACTGAGGAAAAGTTCAGGTTTTTAACCACACAATCAGAAGAATTAAATTGCACGGTAGAGCCAGATGGGAAAATTATTTACATCAATCCTGCTTTTGTTAAAAAATTAAAATATTCTGAAAATGAATTACTAAAAAAGAATTTAAAAGATCTTATAGAAAGAAATAAAGCTGATGCATTAAATAACGACCTGAAATCTTTCGCGAAACTAATAGGTCACAAATTTGAATTTTCTTTTACCTCTAAATACAACAACTCACTTCTTCTTTCTTCAAGATTTGTACCTGTTTTAAACGACGCCGGGAAAATAAAATATTTCAACTGTTTCTTAACTGATATAACTGTAAGCAAAGAAGAAGAAGCTAATCTTCTATTATTTAAGGCACTTTTTGAATCATCGAATGATGGTATTGCAGTAGAATGTGACAAAGAATTTGTAACGGTTAATGATACATTCGCAAATATATTTGGATACTCTTCCAGTGATGATTTATTAAATAAAAGAGTTAGTAATCTTGTTGCTGAATCTGATTCAACAAAAGTAACAGAATATATACACCAGGTAGAAACAGGAAAACGTCAGTCAGGACGATTCGAATTTCTGGGAAAGAAATTAGACAATTCCCAGTTCTATGCTGAAGTTACAGTGGCTTCTTTTACTTTCCATAAAAAAACTCACCTTATTATGATTGCCCGTGATGTTACGGAAAGAAAACGTACCCAGCAGGCAATAAGAGAATCTGAGGAAAAATACAGAAACATTACTGAAAATATTGACGATTTTCTTTTTACCTTCGAAAGAGTAGATAATAAATTGCGACCGGTTTTTTATACTTCTTCAGTGGAAAAAACAACCGGGTATACACAAACAGATCTGCTGAGCGATTATAAATTATTCATGAAAATCATTCACCCGGATGATCTGATTGCAGTAAAAGAAAAGCTCAAGAGTATTTTGAAAAGCAAAATTCAGCTCTCTGCTGAATTTGAATTCAAACTAATAAGTAAACAAGGTAATGTTGTTTGGGTAAGAACCAAAATAAATGTAATCAGAAATAAAGACGGTAAAATTCAGAAATTGTATGGACTGGTAAGTGATATTTCTTTAAGAAAAAAAGCTGAAGAAGAATTAAATAAATCGACACAAAATCTTGTTAAACTTAACGAGACAAAAGACAGGTTTATATCGATTATTTCTCACGATTTAAGGACACCATTTAGTTCAATACTTGGCTTTACTGATTTACTGTTAAATGATGAAGGTTTAAACGAAGAAGAAAAAAAACAATATGTCCGTTTTATTCGCGAATCTTCAACCTCTATGCTTTCGCTCGTGAATTCATTGCTTGACTGGACAAGGCTTCAAACTGGCAGAATTCGTTTTGAACCTGAAAGAATTGAAGCTCAGAAAATAATTAGTAAAGCTATTAATGCTTTATCCGGGACTGCTTTTCAAAAAGGAATTACCTTATCTTCAAATGTTCCGGATGATCTTCTTGTATTTGTGGATGAAAGCCTGGTGTTGCAGGTATTTAATAATCTTATTTCCAACGCAATAAAATTTACGAATCGCGATGGAAATATTAATATCTCAGTAACCGGAACCGGGACTTCCAGATTCCTTGAATTTTCAGTAAAAGATGATGGAACAGGAATTAAGAAAGAGGACATTGGCAAACTTTTTAATGTTGATACAAAATATACATCAGAAGGTACTGCCGGAGAAAAAGGAAGCGGGCTTGGTCTTTCGCTTGTTAATGAAATTATTGAAAAGCATGGTGGAACAATAAAAGTAGAAAGCGAATACGGCAAAGGAAGTAATTTTATATTTACTCTGCCAATAGCATCGGCAAATATTTTGCTTGTCGATGATAGCAAAACTGATAAACTTCTTTATTCAAAAATAATAAGACACGTAGCGCCTGAGTATAATATTGATGTGGCTTCAAATGGAAAAGAAGCGATGGAATATATTTTAAAATCTCCTCCTGCGCTGGTAATTACAGATCATTTAATGCCTGAGATGAACGGTTTTGAACTGGTTATGGAATTAAAGAATACTGAAATAAAAGGGAAACCACCTGTTATTGTACTTGCGAGTGAACTGGACAGAAGTATTATTTTTGATTACAACGAACTCGGTGTAGAATATGTATTCCAGAAACCTGTAACGTTAAGTGATTTTAAGAAAGCCGTGGAAAAATCTTTGAAACGGGGAATGCAATAAAGCAAGATTAACTTTTTCTTAGAACAATTCCTGAAATAGCGGAAATAACAATCTCATCTTTTACCTCTCCTAATTTTTTCACCCCCGATTTTTTATTATTAACAATTATTTGCCAATTCCCTTCTGGAAGAATCAGTTTTAATTCGCCTTGTGAATCAGCATTAATTGCAACTAAAAATTTTTCTTCATCGTGAACAATATTAAAGGCAATTGCAAAAGGATTTTGAGGAATTTCCATAAAATGGATGTTTTTATATTCTGCTCTTTTGAAAGCCGTATATTTTTTCCTGAGTGATATCAGACCCTTATAATAATTTACCAGTTCTTTATTTAATTCTGCATGATTATAATTGATATAATTTGTTTCATTGTCTTTATTGTAACTATTATCATCAAGTTTCCCTTTATCCGGATCATTTACATTAGTATGATGAGAAATTACTTTACTCCTTGCAAACTCCTGCCCGGCGTGAAGCATAATTATTCCCTGGCAGCAAAAAAGAAACAATGCACCAATTTTATTAAGCTTCATTTGTTTTTCGGAAAGTTTGGCAATATCATTTACATCTTTTATCACCTGATCTTTTTTTATTTCTCCGGTAGCCAGACGTATAAAATCACCAAAGGTATAACCATCGTGAGATTCCAGATAATTAACCGAATGTTCCTTTCTTTGGAATAGTCCGTGCCTGTCGCAAATAAGTGTTCCGTTTACGTAGCTTTTAATTCTGTTAATATTATTGTTGTCATACCAATCATTAAATATCCAGCCTTTTCCATTAAAAGGATTTTCGCCTTTTATTCCATTTCTCAACTGATCATTCCAGCTTCCCCAACCTCTGTTCGAAAAACCTGCAGGATCGTATCCATTGCCCCAGGGTTCACAAATCAGTATTACATCGGGATTTATTTTCTGTGCTTCTTCCGCAATTTCTTCCACAGTCTGCCAGTCAATTAAATGGCCGAGATCAAATCTGAATCCATCAATATGATATTCCTGCATCCAGTAAAGAATACTATCAACTATCATTCTACGAACCATCGGTCTTTCAGTTTTTAAATCATTACCGGTGTAACTTTGTGAAGTTAGTTTTCCTTTTTCATCGTGTCTGAAATAATATTCCTTATCAATTTCTTTTAAACCGCCGTATTCATATTCTGAAAAATGGTTGTAAACAACGTCCATTATTACAGCAATTTTATTTTTATGTAATTCCTTAACCAAATTCTTAAAATCATTGATTTGTTTACCTGATTTTCCCTTCCATTTATTCCAATGGAGTTCTTTTCCCCCTTCACTATAGTAGGAATCAGGAGCAAAATATCCGGCTGTCATATATCCCCAATGATTTCTCTCATAAGGATTCCAGGTGTTTTTCTTTTCCATAAATTCTTTATCAAAGGGAATTTCTACATTCCCGAATTCCTGCACCGGCAATAATTCTACTGCGTTCACTCCGAGACTTTTTATGTGTTTTATCCCGCCTTTTATATTTTTGTCAATCATTGCCCTAAATGTACCCGGTTTTTTAGCTCCGGATGATTTATGAGCGGTCATATCGCGGACATGCATTTCATAGATTATCAGATCACGCCAGTCCATTTGTATCCATTCATCACCCTGCCAATCAAAATCATTTTCTTTTATAACAATTGCTTTTCTCGGATTAAAATAATTGTTAAGTGTTGTTATCGCTTTTGCATACGGATCAGGACAAACGATTTCTTCGTCATTTTCCTGGTTCTTTTGCAAAACAGAAAATCCATAAAAAGTCCCGTATAACTCCCCGCCAAGAGCAGCTTCCCAGACTCCATCCATGTCACAATTCATTTTATATTTTTTGCCTGTTGAATTTTCGGCTTTGGTATAAGTAATTAGCATTACACGTTCTGCACGCGGTGCAAAAAGACGAAAGTATGTTTTCCCGCCTTCTACAAATGAACCAAGTCGTTTTGACGAATAGAATTTATCAAGATCTATTTTGTGCATTTTATTTTAGAATTGATTTGATGGAAAACACAGGCTTTTATTCAGATCTTAAATCTATAAAACTTCTATTCAGACTGCAAAATTTTTCCATCAACTACCGGAATGACAGATTTTATTCTTTCTTCAACAAACAAATCAGCCAGACTTCTATCAGCCCGCTCGATTGATCGCACTTTCTGATTTCGAAATTAAGATATTGAGACAATTTTCCCAAATCTAAAAATTTGCCTTTTTCATCTGGAACAAATAAAGCGACTTTCAGCCTTAAAAGAATTGCGTTTATCCGTCCGCAGACGGATTAAAAATTTCCTGAGTGAAGCGCAAAGAGAAGAAATTTGTTTGATCCCGATGAAATCGGGGGAGCCTGCCTGCCGGCAAAGGCAGGTTATTTCTTCTCAGCGGAATGAAAGAAATTTTAGCAATTCTTTTACAGCGGGTGTTCTTTTGCTTCTTTTCTTGCGCCAAGAAAAGAAGGTAGGAATTAATTTGTCTTCTTGTCCGCCTAAATTTGTCATAAATTATATTTATGATTTGAAGGAATTATTCAGCAACCTGATGTAATATTTTTCCATCAACTACTGGTGTGACACAGATCAGCGGGTGTTCCGGAACTTCAAAATGTGAAAAGATTTCCTCAAAAAGTTGAAATTGCATCCCTCTTTTTTCGAGTTTTGCAAATTTTTTGTATTTCATAAATTCATTTTTTGAATTTTGAGGCGCATCAAATTTATAAGCAGAATCAAAATCTTCGGTAACCTTGCTTTTTAAGTATTTTATTTTATTATCGTCTCCGCCTTCACGTTCGTATGCCATTGCCCTGAATGCAACTACAAATCCATTATTAATTATTAAATAAATATTCAGAATAACTTCATTCATTGGCTTTCTTATTATTTAGTGCAAAATATGTTACGGCAAATGCCAGCAATATAGCAAATTTACACATTATGCTGACTATGCTATGAACCAAAGTCATCCTGCCGAAAAATGCAAATATAAATGCAATCATTACTGGAATTGAAATAATGCACATAAGCTGATAATAAAACTTTGGATAAATATACTACCTTTGGGTCTTTTGCTTTCCTGATCCCACGAATTAAAAAAAACATTGTAATAAGTACAGGAGTGTAATAGAAAAATCCGTAAAGATCTCCCTGCGGATATTTATAAATTGCATAGAAAACTGTGCAGGCATTTACATTAAACTGATTTATAATTAAAGAATAATAGATTACAAAGAATAACGCCGGAAGAAAAACAAGTATTAGATATTTTGAGCGGTAATTGTAAAATGAAAGAATAAAATATAACCCGAGTGGTGGAAGAAAAGAAATATCTGCAAATGCTAAAAATGCATGGAAGGAAGAATCGAATCCGAGATTGCACATAATAAACTCAAATGCCTGGTAAAACATTAATAGGGATATTATTCCAATAACCAGATAATTGATTTTATTTCTTTCTGCAAATATGAACACATTGATTAATAAAACCAGCTCAATACAGGCAATAAATAAGTGAGACAGATTCCGTTCCAGTTGTTCAATTGATTATGCTTAAAATATTAATGTCCCGCCCTTCAAAGAGCGGGACATAGGGTGGATATAATTATTTTTTAGGTCCAATCATATTTTCAGGGCGAACAACTTCATCAAATTTTTCAGCAGTTAAAAGTCCGAGTGCAACTGCCGCTTCTTTTAGTGTTGTGTTCTCCTTGTGTGCTTTCTTCGCAACTTTAGCTGCATTATCATAACCTATGTGCGGATTCAGCGCTGTTACCAGCATCAAAGAATTATGCAGATTTTTATCTATGTTTTCTTTATTTGCTTCTATTCCCACAACACAATTATCGGCGAAGCTTTCGCACGCATCGGAAATTAACCTGATTGACTGCAGAACATTAAAGATAATTACAGGTTTGAAAACGTTCAGTTCAAAGTTTCCGCTGGCTCCCGCAAAATTTACAGTTGCATCATTCCCGAAAACCTGGGCACAAACCATTGTCATCGCTTCCGACTGTGTCGGGTTAACTTTTCCGGGCATAATTGAACTTCCGGGTTCATTTGCCGGTAAATTTATTTCACCTATTCCACAACGCGGGCCTGAACCTAACCAGCGAACATCATTTGCGATTTTCATAAGTGATGCGGCCAGAGTTTTTAACACCCCGCTGAATTCTACCATCGCATCGTGAGCTGCAAGTGCTTCAAATTTATTTCTTGCTGATTTAAAAGGTTTGCCGGTTATTTTTGAAATCTGATCCGCAGCTTTTACTGCAAATTCCGGATGAGTATTCAAACCTGTTCCAACAGCTGTTCCGCCTAAAGCTAATTCGTACATTCTCGGCATTGCAGCATCTATTCTTTCCAACCCGTTAGTTAATTGCTGAACATAGCCGGAAAATTCCTGTCCAAGTGTAAGCGGAGTTGCGTCCATTAAATGAGTTCTTCCGATCTTTATTGACATCTTTAAATTCTTTCGCTTTAACATCCAGCGCGTCACGCAGTTTTGTAACCATCGGAATAAGCCTTCTGTGAATTTCTTCAACCGCGGCAATGTGCATAGCTGTCGGGAAGGTGTCGTTAGATGACTGAGCTTTATTTACATCATCATTTGGATGAATCGGTTTTTTGCTGCCTTTTTCACCGCCTGCAAGTTCAATAGCGCGGTTTGAAATCACCTCATTTGTATTCATATTGGTTTGTGTACCGCTGCCGGTTTGCCAAACAACAAGAGGAAAATGTTCATCAAGTTTTCCTTCAATTACCTCATCCGCAGCTTTAACAATGAGCTCGGCTTTTTCCGCCGGTAGAATTCCAAGTTCTTTATTCGTTAGAGCCGCAGCTTTTTTTAGGATACCCAATGCTCTTATTAATTCTCTTGGAAATCTGTCTCCGCCAATTTTAAAATTCATTAATGATCTTGCTGTTTGCGCGCCGTAATATTTATCAGTCGGGACTTTAATTTCGCCCATACTGTCTGTTTCAATTCTGTAATCCATAACTCTTTCTCCCTGATTTTCGTACTTATTTTATAAGGTATATAAACTTTTATAGGTGCAATTTACAATATTTTCCAGAGAGTTTTGAAATATTCAGCACTCCCTTTTATGCTTTTTATCTTTTATCAGGTGTAAAACATTAAGAAAAAGATATTTGCATATACCTCGAAATTTATTTGAAAAAATATTAAATTATTTCTTGCTGGAACTAAAAAATCAAATAACTAATAAATTACTATCAATCTCCGGAGAAAACTAATGCTAGTAAAAGGTGCCTTTGAAAGAGCTAAAAATTATATCGATTTACATTCTGTTGAAACAAAAATTAAACAAACAGATACCGTTACAGGTCCCTGCATTACTATATCCAGAGAGACAGGTGCAGGTGCCGAAAAAGTAAGCCAGTTCATAGTTGAAAATTTTTCGGAATTTAATAGTGGGAATAATCCTCCCTGGGCAATATTTGATCAGAATCTTATCGAAAAAGTTCTTCAGGATCATCACCTCCCTCAGCGGTTGAGTGAAATAATGGAAGAAAGGAAATATTCGGCAGTTCAGTCAATAATGAGTGAACTTATCGGCGGGCAACCGGGTACGTGGACTTTATTCCATAAAACCACTGAAACAATTCTTCAACTTTCCCACATTGGCCATAGTATAATTGTAGAAAGAGGTGGGAATATTATTACATCAAAAATGGATAATTGCTTCCATATAAGACTAATAGGATCACAATCAGATAAGAATTAATCACGTACAGGAATATTATAATTTTGATAAGAAACAGGCTTTGGATTTTATTAATAAAGAAGATGAAAACAGGAAAGAATATATTTCCGCTTATTTCCATAAAAACATTGAAGATCCACAATTATATCATATTGTAATTAACACAAGTGAAATGAGCTATAAAGAAGCAGCCGATTTGATTAGTAACCAGGTTATGAAAAAATACTCTGAATACTTTCCATCAGATGAAGAAAACAGGTTAAACTGATTCATCCTAAATCAGGGGATTAATCTTTTGTTACTCTTCGTAGCAATAAGTTCAGATTATTTCAGAGCAACTTCCGCTGTAAGAAAGAGTCCATTTGTGAATAAGTTTTAATTCTGTAACTATAACTTTGCCACTGCTGAATTGTATTCTCGGTGTATAAAGGAAATACTCTATTCAACTCTTAAAACCGGGTAAACATTTAAATGGTCATCCACATAAGGAGATCTTGAATAGAAGAAGTTAAGCCTTTGCCTTGGATTATTCCTGAAACTATCATCTGTTGCTAATTTTTCTTCAAATTCCTTTTTAAGTTTCGGATCTTTGTCCATCATTTGCCGGGCGATTTTCTCCATAACATAACTTTCAAAATATTCTTTTTGTTCAAAGATGGAATTAAAAAATCCCCATTCTAAAAATGAATCTGATGCTTTTGGCTCAAGAAGATTTACAATTAGCTTAATTGTCCTCTGATTTGTTTTGATAACATATGTACCATCAGGAACCGTTACAGTTTTGTAAACCAAATTATAATCTGCTTTAACTCTTTGTCTGCCTTCATAGGAATAATTTGCAAATTTTACGTTATTGAATTTGTATTCTGTAACATTAAAAGTTTCCGGTGTCTTTAATTGTTCAACTTTAATTCCATGTAATTTTATCCTGTCTATTAAGTTTTCCCATTTGCCCCATTCTTTCGGGATTAAATATTCACGGGGGGCCAGCACAGAATCAGTAACCTTCATTTCATCATAATAAGGAAGAACAGTTTCATATTTTTCTCCGGTGTATCTTGTCCAGGTTACGCCCGATACCCAGCTTGAGTCGTGTTCAGCTTTTATACCCATAAAATGAAAAGGCTTACTTTTATCTGTCACTTCCAGTGAAAGCGGTAAATAGTTTTTCTCTATAGAATATTTTTCAACTGCGCTTTTATCGGCAGCTTTGTTCAGAGCAATCAATTCTTTCCCGTTCTCATTTGTAAAATTTATAATTGCGTTAAGCAATGATTTTGTGGAAAAAACTCTGTCCTTGTACGGCTTCATCATATGAGTTTCAATCAAAAGTCCGGGACGATTTTGTGCTGTTGCATATGTGTGTGAAAATCTTGGACTGAAAGATGCACCGACAATTCCGTTTTCAATTTTCCTGTCTTTAAACTCAAGGTAAGGTGCGATCAAAAAGCCATCATCGTTTACACTTTTATTCAGGTAAGGCATTAATTTATCTGTAATCCATTTGCGTGTGCCTGTATAAACATTTTGATAATGCTCCATTGAATATGTAATAGTGTACTGATAATTTGCACCGTCAGTTGTATGAGTATCAACAAAAAAATCGGGTAGCCATGTCGAGAATAATTTTAGCATGGCTTTCATTTCCGGGGCGTCGGCTTTTGTCCAGTCGCGGTTTAGGTTTAAATTCTGTGAGGTGGTTCTCCATCCCATATTTGTCGGGCCATTTTGATTTATCCTGTTATAAGGACTAAACCTTTCGTGTGCATCAACAGAAAAAATGGGTATGACCAACAAAATTGAATTATCAATTAAATTTTCTTTTTCTTTTGTAACTAGTATTTCTCTGAGTAAAAGCATTGAAGCATCTTTACCTTCGATTTCACCCGAATGAATCCCGTTTTCTATAAATACGATAGGCTTCCCGGTATTTTTCGCGGCAACCGGATTAAAAGCTTTATCTTTTGAAACTACCAGGCAATATAAATTCCTGCCCTGCGGGGAGACACCAAATGAAAACATTTTTGCGTATGGTGATGCATTTGCCAGTTCTCTGAAATATGCCATAGTTTCATCGTAGCTCTCTGTTTCCATATAACCCGTTTTTTCAAAATGAGTTATCCATTTTTCCGGAACTTTTACCTGGCTATAAATGGTAGAAGACAAAACGGTTGTTGCAAAAATCAACATTACACAAAAAAATGTAGCTTTCATTCGTTTTTACCTATAAAGAAATTAATTTTATTCGAATATTATTTATAAACGAAACACTGAGCATAAATTAAGGCATTTGGGTTTTAACAACCATATAATTTTGATAAATTCACAGTACAAAAATAAAGCAGGATAAAATATGGAAATTTCTGTTCTTGATAAAAGTAATTATTTAAAAGGACTACTCGTAATTGCCAAAAAAGATAACAAATTAACTGAACCGGAAAAAAAAATAATAAGAGATATTGCAATAAAGCTGGGTTTCGCAACTGATTTTTACGAAGATACGTTAAAAAGCCTTTTAGCTAACAAATATATTTTAGACGATCCGATACATTTTTCAAAAAAGAAAATTGCAGAATCATTTATATGCGACGGACTCAGGCTCGCTTATTCTGACGGCCAGGCACCTGAATCGGAGATGAATTGGCTCAAAAAAATTGCCGGCGCTAATGAAATAGAAGACAAGTGGTTCGAAGAAAAGACAGAACACTATAAATCTTCGAAACACATATTCCTTAATTCAGATTTTGCCCTCTATTCAATAATCTAATTATTATCAAGCCGTGTTTTTATGCACGGCTTTTTAATTTTCTTGCCATCACAAATCACTTGAATATTTCAGCAGATATATAAAAGTTAAATTTATCCTTTACACACACTTAAAATATTGATTTAAACTATATGTGCGGACGCTTCGAAAATAAATCCTCATTGGAATACATTGCAGAGCTCCTGATACAGCGGGATCTTGAAGCGGAAATAATTCCCCACAAAGGAAAAGGACCGACTTATAATATAGCACCAACAAACAAAATACTCGGTGTGTGTAAAAACGAAAAGAAACATTCAATACGTTATTTTAACTGGGGAATTAAATTCTCAGCCGACTCCCCTCTTATTTTCAATTCCCGGATAGAGACAATTAAAGAGAAAAAATTCTGGTGGAGCCTTTTCGATAACAACCGGACAATTATTCCGATGACGGGCTTTTACGAATGGAAAAAGGAAAGCGGAAGAAAAATTCCGTATAAAATATTTCTACCCGGTAATAAAACATTTTTCGTAGCTGCAATTTATTTCAATAAAAAAGAAACCGCCGAACCGTTTGCTTCCCTCATAACAACTATGCCGAATAAATTCATAAAGGAAATTCACCACCGTATGCCAGTTATTTTTGATGAACTGAACGATGCTGTAAAATTCCTGCAGGAAGACGCGAAAGAAACTGTGGAAATGTGCCGTCCGTATGATGACGATAAGAAAATGGAACTTGAGAGAGCTACGATTTGATTTTCGTAGAGACGGGGCATGCCCTGTCTCTACCACAATATGTTATTCTTTATTTGCCCTTTCATTCCCATATCTCTAAGTTTAAAGACACTAATTTTGAAACGTTTATAAAAGTGTTTTAATTGGTTAAGAAACAGCTATTTAACTCTTTTCCTGAAGGAAAATTAAAATGGGCAAAACAATGAAAGCGCTGGTAAAAAAATCAGCGGAACCGGGAATCTGGCTCGACGAAGTTCCGGTACCGGAAATTGGCATAAATGACGTACTGATAAAAATTCACAAAACTTCAGTCTGCGGAACCGACATTCACATTTATAACTGGGACGAGTGGGCACAAAAAACAATTCCTGTTCCGATGGTAACAGGACACGAATATGTTGGAAAAATTGAGAAAATCGGAAGCAACGTTCACGATCTTAAGGTTGGAGATCTTGTTAGCGGCGAGGGACATATCGTTTGCGGCCACTGCAGAAACTGTATTTCGGGAAGATATCACCTCTGCCCGAATACAAAGGGTGTTGGCGTAAACAGGCCGGGATGTTTTGCAGAATATCTCGCAATCCCTGTTTCAAATGTATGGCACTGCGATCCGAATATTCAGGAAGAAGTTTTCTCAATTTTTGATCCGTTTGGAAACGCAACTCACACGGCCCTCTCTTTTGAAGTTCTCGGAGAGGATGTCCTGATCACAGGTGCAGGCCCGATCGGAATTATGGCAGCAATGATTGTTAAACACGCAGGCGCAAGAAATGTTGTTATCACAGATATAAATCCTGACAGGCTGGAACTTGCAAAACAAATGGGCGTTCAGCGACCGGTAGATACGACAAAAGAAAAACTAAACGATGTAATGAAAGAACTTGGGATGAAAGAAGGTTTTGATGTAGGACTCGAAATGTCAGGTAGTCCAAGAGCGCTAAACGATATGATAGACGTGATGTTCCATGGCGGCAATATTGCTCTGCTCGGCATACTTCCATCAAGCGCTGCTGTTGATTGGGAAAAAATAGTTTTCAACGGAATAACTCTCCGGGGAATTTACGGAAGGAAGATGTTTGAAACCTGGTACAAGATGACCGCAATGGTTCAATCAGGACTCGACATTTCAAAAATTATTACACACCGTTTCTCTTATAAAGATTATAAGGAAGCATTTGAATTGATGAAATCCGGTAAGACAGGAAAAGTAATTCTTAACTGGGACGAAATTTAATATTAACCTTGCGCCTTCGCGTCTCTGCGGTAAAAACAACCGCTCAGGCGCAATGACGCAGAGAAAAGCAGTGAGGTTTTAAAATGACAGATTCAATGAGGAAATATTACAACGATATCCTTAACGGAATTGAAGCCGAAGGATTGTTTAAAAAAGAAAGAGTGATTGTAAGTCCGCAGAAAGCAAATATAGAAGTAAAAGGCGGACAGAAAGTCTTAAATATGTGCGCAAATAATTACCTGGGGCTTGCAGACAACCCGGAAATAATTAAAGCTGCAAAAGAAAGCTATGATAAATGGGGCTACGGACTTTCATCCGTTCGCTTCATTTGTGGTACACAGGATATACACAAACAACTCGAAGCAAAGATTTCTGAATTCCTCGAAACAGAAGATACAATTCTTTACACATCCTGTTTCGATGCAAACGGTGGATTGTTCGAAACTATTCTTTCTGAGGAAGATGCTATAATAAGTGACGAGTTAAACCACGCAAGTATTATTGATGGTGTTCGACTTTGTAAAGCAAAAAGATACCGTTATAAAAATAATAATATGGAAGATCTTGAAGTTCAGTTGAAAGACGCGAAAGCGAAAGCAAAAAATATTCTGATAGCAACAGACGGCGTTTTCTCAATGGACGGATTCATTGCAAACCTGAAAGGCATCTGTGACCTTGCCGATAAATACGGTGCAATGGTAATGGTTGATGATTCACATGCCGTTGGCTTTATGGGCAAACACGGAAAAGGAACACACGAATACAACGAAGTACTTGGAAGAATTGATATTATTACAGGAACACTTGGCAAAGCTCTCGGCGGAGCGAGCGGAGGTTATACAAGCGGACGAAAAGAAATTATCGGAATGCTGAGACAGAGATCACGTCCGTATTTATTTTCAAACACGGTTGCACCTTCAATAGTTGCAGCTTCATTAAAAGTACTTGAAATGTTGAGCTCAACTACTCACCTTCGTGATAAACTTGAAGAAAACACAAAATATTTCCGTAAGGGAATTAAAAAGGCCGGGCTGGAAATTAAAGACGGTGTTCACCCTATCGTTCCTATTATGCTTGGTGACGCGGTGCTTGCACAAAAAATGGCGGCAAGGTTACTTGAGAAAGGAATTTACGTAATCGGTTTCTTCTTTCCGGTTGTACCAAAAGAAACAGCAAGAATAAGAGTTCAGATTTCAGCGGCACATTCAAAAGAAGATCTTGATTTTGCAATTGAGAAATTTAAGGAAGTGTACGAAGAATTTAAAAAATAATTTTTTCAAAGTGTCTTTGCGGCATAAAGCCGCGAAGGCGCTAAATATCAAATTCAGTTATTTAGCTTATCTTTAGAGGGATAGTCTTACTGCATTCCCTGCAGTAAAATTTCCCTTTAATATCCACCTCTTCAATTCCCGGTGATGAATGCATCACACAATCCCAGTCACTGCAGTGTTTTAGCCCATAATTATGTCCAAGTTCATGAAGTGCTTCCTTAATCGTTCTCTCAACCAGAAGTGGTTCGTTGGACAAACCCGAATAAAATTCTTCGTGAAGACGGCATGCGGAAATAATTGAATGTTTTCCCCCTAGTTGGGCCTCGCCGAATATATATGTTAATGCGGGTACATAAAGGTCGAGACTTGTTAAGATTAAAACTTTGCCATCAAGATAAGATGTTTTTTCCGCAGCGTTTGCGATAATCTGTGTAGAATAATATTGCAGCCTTCCTGTGGAATGTGCATTATCGATCAAAATCTGAGTATTATCTACCAAAATTTTGCCGGAAAATTTTAAAGACAACTCATTTACTACATGTTCCAGCAGTGATTTATTTTTTAATTCCAGAGGTACTACATATATTTTCATGCTTCAACTGCGGTACGTAATCCATATTTATTTATTTTATTATATAGAGTAACCCTGTCAATGTGCAATTGAACTGCGCTTCTCGAAATATTCCAGTTATTTTCATTTAGAATCTGCAATATGTATTTCTTTTCGACTGCCGCAAGGCTTTTATCATCTGAATCGGAATTAATTTGGTTCGAAGAAACATGAAAAGGAAGATTTTCAACCGTTATTTTATCACACTTGCCGATCACTACCGCCCTTTCAATTGCGTTTTCAAGTTCACGCACATTCCCGGGCCATTCATAATTAACAATAAAATCCATCGCCTCGGTTGAAATATCCTTGATTGGTTTATTCATAGCCATCGCAAATTTATTCAGGAAAAAATGAGCGAGAATAGGTATGTCATCCTTTCTTTCCCTGAGCGGAGGAATATGAATCGTAAAAACATTCAGCCGGTAATAAAGATCCTCCCTGAATTTGCCCTCTTTTACAAGATCTTCAAGTGACTGGTTAGAGGCCGTTATTAACCTGAAATCACTTTTAATCAGTTGATTGCCTCCGACCCTGCTGAATTGTCTCGTTTCAATAACACGTAAAAGTTCAATCTGCATTTTGGTTGAGAGCGTAGCAATTTCATCAAGAAACAAAGTTCCCCCGTCAGCCATTTCAAACTTGCCTTTTCTTTTAAACTGCGCCCCTGTGAAGGCTCCTTTTTCGTGTCCGAACAATTCACTTTCCAGTATTGATTCGGCAAGCGCACCACAGTTAACCGGGATTATCGGAAAGTATTTTCTTTTGCTATTAATATGAATTGCTTTTGCCACAAGTTCCTTACCGGTTCCGCTTTCGCCTCTTATCATTACCGTTGTATCCGCCGGCGCAACTGTATTGATAAGATCATAAAGTTTTTTCATCTGGAAACTCTCACCGATCAGATTATCGGGCTTTATTATTTCTTTGATATTTTCCTTTAAAATCTCATTTTCATGTTTTAAATGTTTTTGTTCAAGTGCTTTTTTCACAAGGTGAGTAAGTTCATCCGGATCAACAGGTTTTGTAACATAATCGTAAGCTCCTTGTTTAAGGGCCGCAATCGCGGAAGGAACTGATGCAAAAGCCGTAATTAAGATCAGCAGCGCTTCCTTATCTATAGCTTTTATACTCGTTAAAAGATCCAGCCCGCTCATACCGGGCATTTTCATATCAACGAGCAGTAGATCGTACTTACCCTTGCCATATTTTTTTAGTGCTGATTCCCCATCCTCCGCAATATCAACATTATAGCCTTCTTCCTCAAACCAGTGCTGAAGAGATTCGCGTACAATTTTTTCATCATCTACTATTAATATATTGTATTGAACTTTCATATTACCCCCCGATAATTACACGTTTTTAGGAAAAACGACTTTAAATGTTGTTCCTTCCGGCGAAGTTCTTTCAACCGTTATTTCCCCATTGTGATTTTTAATAATACCGTAAACAACCGCCAGTCCAAGTCCGGTACCTTTTGTTGCTTCTTTTGTAGAATAAAAAGGTTCAAAAATATGCGGCAGATCTTTTATACTAATACCTGTGCCCTCGTCGGAAATTTTAAGTACAACTGAACCGGATTCCAGCAGAATTTCTATTTTAATTTTTCCGCCATTTGGCATTGCTTCTATCGCATTAATCAAAAGTGCAATTAATGCTTCCTGAATTTTTTCCGCGCTGCCTTTTACAATAAACGATTCATTGGAATATATTTTTTCCAGTTCTATTCCGTTCATTTCAAGATGGTGACCGATAAGAGTAATGCACCGGTCTACAATTTCAATTAATTCAGCATCTACAAATTCATTTTTGCTTTCGTGCGAAAAGATTAATAGATCCTTAACTATCTTTCCACACCTTGATGATTCACCCGCAATCAGGTCGAGGTACTCAATCAGCTTTTTATTTTCTTCTTTATTGGACTGACTTGTTAATTTTTTTGAGATTAATTTGCTGTAGGTCAGAATGCCTTCGAGCGGATTATTAAGTTCGTGCGCCACTGTAGCAGATAATTTCCCGAGCGAGGCGAGCTTTTCTATTTGAATTACCTGGTTATAAATATTTTTTAACTCTTCCGATTTTTGCTGCACTTTATGATTTAATGTTTCACTCCAGTCTTTAATTTCTTTATAAGCCGAATCAAGTTTCTCCGACATATCATTAAATCTTCGGGCAACATTTCCAATTTCATCTTTTGAATCAATATCTATTTTATAGTTTAGGTTCCCTTTCCCCACTTCCCTTATTCCCTGGGTAAGCTCGTATAATGGTTTACTGACAATAACTTTTACAAATAAACCGCAGAATGCAGATATAGCCAGCGTAATTAAAATGGAGTTAGTAATTGTGGTCTTAGTATTTTGATTTATGGCTTCGTCAAGTTCCTTCATCGATACCATAACATCAAGCACACCAAGAATCTCCACACTCGGCTGGTGTGCATGACAATCGGATGTGTAACAGTCTTTTTCGTTTTTTATGGGATTTATTAATCCAAGCGCCCTTGTACTATCTTTTTTGTTAGTGAAATATCTTATCCTGCTTTCTTCATTTAGTTCCTCAATCTTACCCGAACCAATATGGCAGGCACTACAGGCTTCATCATTCATGGAAACTTTTTCTGAAATTTCTGTTGGATCCGTTGAATAGGCTATGGTGCCCATTTTATTATAGACTCTGATTCCAATAATTCCCGGTTCTGTTCCTATTGTATTAATTATCTGGTGAACATCATCGCGCCTGTTGAGTAACATACTGTACCGCGTTGATTTCTTAATAATATCACTGGAATTATAGGCGCTCAGAAGCCGGAAATGAGTTAGGTCATTTTTAAGATTGGTTATAGAAATATAGGTATGTATCGCGAGTACAAGCGATAAAATTACAGAAATCGAAATAATAAGCTTAATACTAAGCTTATTAAAAAATCTCGCTTTCATTAGAACTCCCCCTTAACCCCTACACTAAACATAGATAAAAGTGTTTACATTTTCAATAAAAACAAAAACCCGCGTATTGTTATGCTTTATTTATTACCTTTTCAACAAAAAACCCGTGTGGCATTTCACGGGTTACAAATTTATTATTCTGAATTCTCCAGAATCAGAAATATACTTCTGCCTGATTATCAGGATTAAAACAAATCTGAAATAATTTTTTCAAATTCTTCGGCACCCAAAACTTCGTAAAGATAATTGCATTTTTTACCGCCATCAAGCATCGTTACGCCTGCTTCAGGAGCCGTTTTCATAAAATTGCAAAGCCGCGCAATTAAATGATGATTTTCTTCCGTGGATTTTTCTACGGAATATTTTGCCGTTGCAAGTTCCGCCTCTGTCACGGAAATTACTCCAAACCAATTATCCTCCGGAAGGTCATCGGGATTAATTTTTAGTTTCTGAAGCAGGGTAAAATTCATCGGGGCCACTATTTCCTTATTCCCCCATTTACCACTGATTGCTAATACCGTTTCGTTTCTTTTTGATGAAACCGTAACCGGGAACCAATTTTATTTCATCAATATTTTCCAGCAGTGAGGGTACTAATTCACTTATACCTATTGAATAGACGCCACCGAACATGTGTTTCAAAACGAGTTGATTATTCAGATAGGTCAATTCCCCATCATAACTGATTTTGGAAATATTCCGGATGATTTTATCTATCAGGTTGTTATTCGCAAACCCCAGCTTAATCTCCTCAGAATCCGACCTCTCCTTCCAGGTGTTTCTCATTACAAAATCAAAGGAACACCTTTCACAGTCATAATTCTGATCACACAATTTATAAGCAATAACGTCTGCTTCCATCCAGATACACTTATTGCATCGGAAAAATTCCGAAGCATCATTTACTTTTTCCATTTTATTTCCCAAATATTAATTCTTTTTGTTCGGGATCAGCGGTCTCCTGAACTTTTTCATCAATTTCTATTCGTTTATCAAAAACCGCAAAGTGTTCAGTTACCAGTCTGAATGCCCACATACCAAGAACTACTAATAGTAGTGTTACGCTTATTTCATAAAAAGTAGGAAGATAATTCACGCCGGAGGTTCTTACCAGCGAAGTAATACTTACATTTAACCTGTTTAATACGAAACCTGAAATCGTAAACACTGACGCAAAGTAAAGCCACTTCCTGTCCTGCAAGTAATTTGGGACGGACAGAATCGCTATCGGGATAAGCGAACCAAGAATTATTTCAAGCCAGAATAAATATGTTTCCTCAGCGTGTAGAAAAAGAAGAAAAAATTTTCCGGACATAATTAAATCAGAAAACCTGAACACTAATTCTATTGAAAGTACAGCCAGTATTACCTTTCCCAGCCCTGATAAAACCCAAACCTGCAATCCTTGTTTTAAAGCCCTTGTGCACAGGTATGCTTCAAAGATTATCATAGATAACCCGGCGGCAATGCACGAAATAAAAAAGTGTACCGGCAGAAAAGAGGAATACCATAGGGGATATACTTTTGCCGGAGCTATCAGGTATAGAGATCCAAATGATGACTGGTGAAGAGTTGAAAATAACACACCACAAATCACAACAGGGATGGAGATTTTCTTTAGCAATTTTATCGGCGCTTTCAGATTAAATTTTTCCAGTATAACAGGAGCGAATTCAAGTGTAAGTATTGTTGAGTAGCAAATAACACACCAGGTAATTTCAAACATCACCGAATGAAGATTCCACATTACAAGCGGATGCCAGAAATTTTCAGGCTTTCCAAGATCAATCACGAGCAATAATATTACAATTATGTAGCCTATATATGCTGTTAATATTGCCGGTCTGACAATTGAGTGATATTTATTTGCGTTAAAAATATGAGCGGTTGCGGCTATTGTAAATCCCGCTGCGGCAAGCCCGACACCGATAAAATCAAATCCTATCCATAATCCCCACGGAACCATATCGGATAGGTTTGTTGTTCTGCCCAGACCAAAAACAAACCTGGAAATCAGAGAATAGAGTCCCACAAGTATTATCACTACTGAAATAATCTTCCAGAAAGTAGGTTTGAATAAATTATCTTTCTTCATTTTTTTCTCCCCGCATTTTAATACTATTCTCGCGCGCAACTTCATTTTTACGTTTCGTTAACCAGTACATACCTGTAAGAAATATTCCACCTACCGAAACTACGCTTGGAATTTTTTCCATCGCCCGTAAAGTAAAATCAGGTACAGATTGTTTGGGAACGTTTGTATTGTACCCCAGCCTATCAAACGGTACAGGAGAAATTACGAGCACGTTTCCGCCGCCCGCTTCTTTCAGGCCATAAATTTCCTGGTAGTATTTGTCCGGATTCTCTTTAAGCCTTCTCTTCGCTTCTGCAATTAATTTATTCAGTTCTCCTGCCTGTGTCGCCCCTGTAGGGCAGGCTTCCGCACACGCATTAACTTTACCTTCTTTTAGTCTTTCGTAACAAAGATTGCATTTTCTAACGCTGGGTGAAGTGCTGCTCCATTCATAGCGTGGTACACTGTATGGGCAGGCCTGCATGCAGTACCTGCAGCCGATACATTTGCTGGCATCGTAAAGGACCGGACCAAGGTCAGTTTTTTCAAATGCTCCAACCGGGCAAACCGAGACACAGGTTGGCTCACCGCAATGCATACACATCTTGCGTGCAAAATTATCCCCGTATTGCTCTACTACTGTGTAAGTATTATCTGATAAATGATCTTTCAGAAAATCACCGTTAGTCACGGACAGGCCATTTTCTTTTTTACACGCTTCATAACAACTTCCGCATCCAACACATAGAGTAACGTCGAACAATATTCCCATTTGGTGTTTCATTTTTGTTACTCCGCCCTATATTGAAAGAAATTCTTTTTCGTACTTATCAATTGACTCGTTGTCGAGATGAGAAACTACTCCCGGGACCAAATGGCCACCGTCGTACATTGTAACACCTGCAAGTTTCGGGCTTTCAAATCTTTCGTCCAGGTATGATTTGAATCTTCTCATTTCAATTTTCATCCATTCTATTACCTCTTCGTTCATTTTCAGCTTTTCGGGCTGAGGATTAAAATTTTCAGGTTTTATTATAACGCCCCAATCTTCGCCGAAAGGATCAGTTATATTTTTTCCGGGTAAATCGTGATTCTGCGAAACAACTTTTCCGCTTACGGGTGAGCGGAAGACAATTTTTTTCCTACCAAGTTTTGCTTCAATTACCGGATCACCTTCATTGACAATAGTTCCGTTTTGTACGGTGTTAGTTATTATAAAATCACCAAGTGATTTAGTAATAAATTCATCAATACCAACTTTAATAAAACCATTTTTGTCGGGCTCTGCCCAGGTGTGACCTTTTGATATAAAAAGATCGGCAGGAACTCTAATGCTTAAATTATTGAATGCTACGCTATCTATTATTTCATAATTTTTTATAAATGCAGGGTGTAATTTTTTTTCTGCTCTTAATACGAAGTAATCAATAACTAAAAGCAATAAGAAACCAAGTAGAACTGATAATGCGACCATCGTTGGACCTCAATTTTTTTGTTTAACAACCAGAACAAGTAAGTCAATAGATGTGCCGCTTTAAAACATTGGGTTCTCAGGCAACCATAAGGCCCTTAATAATATTAAGTTAGAACGATATAATTTATTTAAAAATCGTAATGTGAAAATTTAGCCTTTGATGAAAATGTTTACACAAAATTTAGCAAATAGTTTAAATGTTTAGTTACAGAATAAAATTTCAACAATAACACTGTTTATTTTTTATACTACGGTTTGTTGAATTTACTTACAGATTATTGAGTGTAGTGATCAACTAATAACCAATAACTTTTATTTTTCTGTTTACTTATTCAACAGTTAGTGCTTTTCCCGCAAAAAAAACTTTACTCGCATTTATAGGTGTAACATTAAGTGTACGTTCGAGATATAATTTCTCTTAAGTAGGAAGACTGAGTGTTGAATTTTTCAATTCAGGAAAAGCCATTCTTTGTAATTCCTTGAATTCAGCAAATAGACCTAACATCTGATAATCTTTGAAAATGGCTTGCTTTTTGTGCCTTAATAGGCGTGCTCTTTAATATTAAGTATAGAGGGGTCCTTTACTTAATAGGTATAAAATGATAATTGACTCATCAATTTTTCAACTTAATTAATTTTGATGAGCTGATTTTCAATAAATTTAATCAACTGGGCACGGGGGAAAAAATGGAAAAGCACAACCGAAGGACCTTTCTGAAAACGGCTGCTGTTGCAACCGCAACATTGACCGGCCTGCCATCAAAAAAATTAAATGCAAAACCTAAGAATATTTTATCCGAAGACCGGATGGGTGTACTGGTAGATACAACCGTCTGTGTTGGCTGCCGTAATTGTGAATGGGCATGTAAAAATGCACACGACATTCCTGCGGGCAAACTAAAAGACTACGAGGATAAATCCGTAATGAAAGAAATGCGGAGACCGGATATTGATGCTCTTACTGTGGTTAATCAATATGATAATGTAAAAAATCCGGCCTTACCAATTGATGTAAAAGTTCAATGCATGCATTGCGACCATCCTGCTTGTGTATCTGCCTGCATAGTAGGTGCATTCACAAAACAGGAAAACGGATCTGTTATCTGGGACACGGACAAATGTATTGGCTGCCGGTATTGTATGGTTGCCTGCCCGTTCCAGGTTCCTGCGTTTGAATATGAAAAGGCACTTAATCCGCATATAAAGAAGTGTGATTTTTGTTTTGAAAGGACAAAGGTCGGAAAACTTCCAGCATGTGTTGAGATTTGTCCTGTTGAGGCAATCACGTACGGTTCCAGGAATGAGCTTGTAAATGTTGCCAGGGAACGGATTAAAAATTATCCTGAAAGATATAAGAACCACATTTACGGAGAAAATGAAGTTGGCGGAACTTCGTGGATGTATCTCTCGGGCGTAGACTACGCGGAAATCGGATTTCCAAAATTATCCAGCAACGCCGCACCCGGAGTTTCTGAATCAATTCAGCACGGAATCTTCGCTTACTTTGTTCCGCCGATTTCTCTATATGCATTGCTCGGCGGAATTATGTGGATAACAAAACGTAAACAATCAAAAGAATCTGAATAGGAGGAAAAATTATGGATGGCTTTCTAAAACCAGCACCAATAAAGAAAAAATTTTTCACTCCCGGAGTAATTGTCCTTCTTATAATTGTTGCAAACGGACTCTTTTTTCTGGCTGGCAGATTCTTTTTCGGAATTGGTAAGGTAACAAATTTAAACAATCAATATCCCTGGGGCCTATGGATTGGAGTTGATGTAGCGGCCGGAGTTGCTCTTGCCGCGGGTGGATTTACAAGCGCTGCCCTCGGCCATGTTATGCATCGCGAACACTTTCATGCAATTTTGCGTCCCGCTTTGTTAACAGCAATGCTTGGATATACATTTGTTGCAGTAGGAGTTTTTGTTGATATAGGAAGATGGTATTACATCTGGCATCCACTGATTATGTGGAATGGGAATTCTGCATTATTTGAAGTTGGTATTTGCGTTATGATGTATGTAACAGTTCTTTATATAGAATTTTTGCCTATAGTAACAGAAAAATTTATTGGAAAAGTAAACTTGAAAGGTTTTTTATCCAGGCTTAACAAGCCTGTTGATAAATTTTTGCGCTTCCTGGATAAATGGCTCGGCATTACAATGTTTGTATTTGTAATCCTAGGAGTTGTGCTGTCAACTCTGCACCAATCATCACTCGGCACTTTAATGGTTATTGCCGGACCTAAAATGCATCCTTTATGGCAGACACCCGTACTTCCCCTGCTGTTTTTGCTTTCTGCAATCGCTGTCGGATTCCCGATGATAATATTCGAATCGATTCTGGCGGCAAAATCATTCGGGTTTAAACCCGAGATGGATGTCCTTTCGGCGCTCGGTAAAACAGTTGCACCATTGTTAGGTATTTACCTGGCATTTAAAATCGGTGATATGGTAATCAGGGGAACATTTGTTTACCTGCTCGAACCTACGGTTCCAAGCGTGATGTTTTTTATAGAGGTGGTATTAGGAATTGTGATTCCACTAAGAATGTTTTTATCAGATGCAGTTTTAAAATCACCAAAGCTTTTATTAACAGCATCGTCATTAGTTGTGTTCGGAGTATTACTTAACAGGATCAATAATTTTGTCACCGCATACACTCCACCTTATAAATTCAGCACATATTTTCCTTCATTCGGTGAAATTTCCGTTACGGTTGGATTTGCGGCAATGCTTATACTCATTTATAGAATTATTGTTATGAACTTCCCGGTTATCAGTATTCCGAACAAAGATTATGTTCCTAACACAAAATATACAGTTAGGGGATAAATATTATGAAAAATTTTATATGTATACTTTTTGGCCTGCTGATTTCCTTTTCAGCATTTAGTCAGAATAAACTTCCTGAACATTACTCTGTAAAAGGACTGACTTGTAAGACATGTCACACATGCGATGTTCCGACAAAACAAAATCCTTGCCTTGTTCCCTGCCCTCGTGGTGAAATGATAACAATTCACCAAACTGCGGATGACGCACCGGATGTTATTACAATAAATATTCTTGAAGATAAATACGTTCCAGTAGTCTTTTCTCATAAAGTTCATTCGCAAATGTCACAAATGGCGGGAGGCTGTGCAAGCTGTCATCATTTTAATAATGTAGGGCCTATTCAAAAGTGTGAAAGTTGCCACGATTCAAAAAGAAAACGCGAAGATATAAGCAAACCAGATTTGAAGGGTGCTTTTCACAGGCAATGTATGGATTGCCACCGGGCATGGAGCCATAAAACGGATTGTACATCTTGTCACGCTTTGAAAAGCCAGCTCGCAAAATCAAAACAGAAAAATCCTCCTCTTGCATTGAATGTCAAAGATCATCCCGAAGTTCCGGAACCAATCAAGATTGTATACGAAACAGATTATAAAAAAGGAAAGCTGGTTACATTTTTCCACGATGACCATACAAATAAGTTTAATATAAATTGCACAAGTTGTCATAAAGAAGAAAGCTGCAACAGGTGCCACGACCAGGAGAAACTTTCTGTTGTTGAGGCAACTTCTCTTGGACAATTTATTAAAACAAAAAAATCCAAAGAAGAACATCATAAACCATGTTTCAGTTGTCATCAAAATGATTCATGTACAAAATGCCATATGAACAAACCGATGGATAGATTTAACCATGCAAGCGCAACTGGCTGGGCATTAAATAGATTCCATCAGAAACTCGAATGCTCAAAATGCCATGGCAAGACAGAAAAAATCACGAAACTAAATAGTGACTGTATGAGTTGCCATAAAAATTTTGAAGATGGCACATTTAATCATAAAGTCACCGGATTGGAATTAGATGACATTCATAAAGAAGCCGGATGTACAGATTGTCATCAGACAAAGAATTTTAGTAAACCTGCATGCACAAATTGTCACGAAGATAAAAGTTTCCCGAAGGATAAACCCGGAAAGCTGGTTAAAATGTAAGGCAATAAGGGAAATGATATTATGTTCAACAAGATCGGCTTCAAATTAATTGTAGCAGTTGGATTAACGGCAATAATCACAATTGGTGTCTTTGCTTATTTTAATATTCAACGCCAAAGTAATGCGCTATTAGCAGAAGTGGAAAGACATGCCAATCAGTTAGGTGAAACTGTAAAATCCAGTACGCGCTATGATATGCTCTTAAACCAGCGCGACAGAATTGACAAAACAATTATTTCTATTGGCGGGCAGGCTGGAATTCGCAGTGTAAGAATTCTAAATAAACTTGGCGAAATCATTTATTCTTCTCATAAAGAAGATATAGGTGAAATGGTCGATAAAAAAGCAGAAAGCTGCTATGCCTGCCATGAAGCTGATCGTCCACTCGAAAGATTACCAATAAATAAAAGAACCAGAATTTACAAGATTCATCCGGACTCATCAAGAATTCTTGGTATTATCAGTCCTATTTATAACGCCAGGTCATGTTGGGAAGCAAAATGTCACGCTCATTCAAAAGATAAAACTATTCTTGGAGTACTCGACGTAACTACCACACTTTCGGAAGTTGATAACGAAATTGAAAGAGGTGAAATAGAAATTGTTATTTTTGCTTTGGCCGCAATAATTGCATTGAGTTTTATAATTGGTTTTCTTGTTAGAAGATGGATTGACAAACCCGTTAGTGAATTATTAAAAGCAACTGACCAGGTAGGTGTGGGTAATTTGAACTACACTATAAAAGATAAAGGAAATGATGAATTAGGAAAACTTGCCGGATCATTCAACGTGATGACTCAAAAATTATCAGAAGCAAGGATGCAGTTATTCCAATCAGATAAGCTTGCATCACTTGGCCGGTTAGCCGCAGGCGTTGCACACGAAATTAACAATCCACTTACAGGTGTTCTTACATACAGCAGTTTTTTGCTTAAAAGAACACAGGATAATCCGGAATTACAAGAAGATCTGAAAGTAATTGTAAGAGAGACAAAACGCAGCCGCGAAATTGTAAAAAGTTTGCTTGATTTTGCACGCCAGTCGGTACCTAAAAAAAATAATGTTGATGTTAATGAAATCATTGAACAAGCTGCTACAGTAGTGGAAAATCAATTAACAATCAATCACGTTAAACTTGAGAAAAAACTCGATCATAATCTTCCACAGATAATTGCGGATGCAAACCAGATTCAACAGGTATTTATAAATCTTTTAGTAAATGCAAATGACGCAATAGGAAAAGGTGGCGGAATAATTACCGTCTCGGCATCCTTGCTCAGTCTATCTCCGTTTGGAGTAGCTCAGATTAAAAGAGCCGCCTGTCCTAAAAGGCATGACCTGGTTGACAATGAGTTTAAGATTGAGGGATTACCGGCCATAAAACTAAAAGCAAAATTTAACGGCAACGAAGAAATTATTCATCTTGATCCTGTTTATGGAAGGAGAGCACATCAATACCTTGAAGAAGTCGATGTAAATAAAAAGTTGAATATTCTTTGTCCGGAGTGCAATACATCAATGAACGAAGAAAATTCTAAATGTCCAAAATGTGGATCACCTTTGTTTTCAATCCCTGTTCCAAGGGAAAGTAATTTTGAAGCTTGTACAAGAGTAGGATGTGACTATCAGCATTGGGAGTCTGTAGATGAAGCAGGCAAGAAAGATTATGTAGAGATTAAAATTTCAGATACAGGCTGTGGAATTCCACAGGATGATGTAGCAAGAATTTTTGAGCCTTTTTACAGTACTAAAGGACAAAAAGGAACCGGCCTGGGACTCGCAGTAATCTGGGGAATAATCGATAATCACAACGGTATTATAAAAGTAGAAAGTGAAATGGGACACGGAACTACTTTTGTTATCAGGTTACCACTTAAGCAAAAATAGAGAGCAAATGTCACACAAAGGAAATATACTGGTAATAGACGATGAGCAGGTAATTCTGGATGCCGTAAAGAAAATTTGCGGTTCAGAAAATTTTGATGTAGATGAATCACTTAACGCAAAGGATGCCCTGAACAAGCTCGATAAGAAAAAATTCGATCTAATGTTCTGTGACATTATGATGCCTGAAATAGATGGTTTCAAATTCCTGGATGAAATAAACCATAGAAAAATTGAAACACCTGTAATAATGACAACAGGTTATTCCACCGTAGAAAATGCAGTTAATTCACTATACAAGGGGGCAATTGATTTCATCCCCAAACCATTTACTGCAGATGAATTACTTAATTCTGTTTACCGTGGTATAAAATATTTTGAAATTCAAAAAGAATTGAAAGAAAGCGCACAATTAAATCGAGATGCAACACTTATTTATGTCGCCTGCCCTGCAAAATATTACAGATTGGGTTATGCATCTTGGGTATCAGTCGAAAATAAAGGAACTGCTTTAATAGGAATAACTGATCTATTCTTAAAAACAATCGAATCAGTTGCAGATATACAATTTTTAAATATTGAAGATGAAATTATCCAGGGAATTTCCTGCATTCAGATTACGTGTACAGACGGACTTACACACTCGGTACTTGCACCGGTAAGCGGGAGAATAATAGAAATAAACGAGGAACTATCAAAAAACAAAACAATAATAGAAAAGGATCCATACTTCCAGGGATGGTTGTATAGAATAATTCCAAATGATTTAGATTATGAACTGAAACATCTAATTCCGTGCAGTTCAGATAGAATTTAGAAACAAAAACAGCCTCCACAGGCTGAGCTTAATTTATCTTAAGGAGAAGAATTATGGCACTCTTCATATTAGCATTAGTCTTATTCATAATATTTGATATTCTTATCAGATATATCGGGCGAAGAATGAAAGAAAAGAAAGCCCAGGTAGAAAGAGCAAAAGCTCTTGAAGTCAGTCTTCAGCTTGATTTCAGCAATGAAGCGAAAACATTAAAGCGAGCTGAAGTTCAAAATCCAAAAGCAAGAATACTCTGTGTTGATGATGAAGGAGTTATCCTGGATAGTTTCAGAAAAATTCTTGTCCTTGAAGGATATTGTGTAGATACTGTGGAAAACGGAAAAGAAGCACTCGGGTTGATCCAGTCGCATCATTATGATTTTGTTTTTACAGACTTAAAGATGCCAGAAATGGATGGACTTGAAGTCACAAAATCAGTTAAGCATTTAAGACCGGACATTGATGTTGTTATAATTACAGGTTATGCTACTGTAGAAACAGCAGTTGATTGTATGAAATACGGCGCAATGGATTATGTGCAAAAACCATTTACAGAAGACGAATTACTCGAGTTTGTTAAAAAATTAGTTATCAAACGCGAAGATAAAGTTAAAAAACAATTGAAACCCAGTGTTCACATTACACACCTGGCTTCAACAGAAAGTATGAAAGCAGGCGAATTTTCTATCCCCGGTGGAGTATTTATTTCAAACGGACATTGCTGGGCAAGTATGCAACAGGATGGAACTGTTAATGTTGGAATTGATGATTTTGCAAGAAAACTTATTGGAAAAATTGATGACTTTGAATTTCCAAATCTCGGAATGAAAATTAAAAAAGGTCAACCTTTATTCACAGTTAAGCAAGGAACAAAAACAATTCGGTTTAACTCCCCGGTATCCGGCCAGGTTAAAAAGATAAATACTATTCTTAAAAATGAAATTGAAGCTTTGAGCGTAACACCTTATGATTCAAACTGGGTATGTGTAATTGACGCTGATAACATTGATAATGAACTTAAGGAATTAAAAATAGGTAATGCTGCTGTTTCATTTTACCAGAATGATATTGAACAATTCCGCACAGCTCTTAAGGGAGCCAAAAAAGTTGATAAGCCAAAAGTTATTGTTACCGGAGAAGAAATTTCAATCGGTGAACTGGAAAATCTGGAACAATCAGACTGGGACAGACTTGTTCAGGAATTCTTTGTTAGAAGAAACTAAGTAAGATTTATATTGTGATTGAAAAAGTTGCCTGGAAAAGATAACTTATCAATAAAATGGTTTGATAAGAATGAACCCAAAAATTGAGATTGGAAAAGGTGACATCACAAAATTTAATGTAGACGCTATAGTAAACGCCGCCAATACTTCTCTACTTGGCGGCGGTGGCGTAGATGGAGCTATTCACCGGGCTGCCGGTCCGCAATTATTGGAAGAGTGCCGAACTTTAAACGGCTGCCCAACCGGCGAAGCAAAAATCACAAAAGGATATAATCTTCCCTCTAAGTTTGTAATCCATACAGTTGGACCAGTCTGGAACGGAGGTAATCACAACGAAGATGAACTGCTTGCCAATTGTTATAAAAACTCTTTATACCGCGCAGTTGAAAACAACATAAAATCGATCGCTTTCCCTGCAATAAGTACTGGTGTTTATCATTTTCCTGCTGAAAGAGCTGCAAAAATTGCAATTGACGAAACGATGAATTTCCTTGGAAAAGACGACTCGATTGAGAAAGTGATTTTTGTTAGTTTCGATGAAAATACTTTCGAAATTTATAGAAGATATTCTTGAAAGTTAATCTTATCTCAAGAACAATATAGCAACTCCACCAACCGCTAGAAAAGACCCAACTATAGAACGCCAGGTTAATTTTTCCTTGTAAATAACTCTTACAAGAGGGAGCATAATTACCGGCACTGTAGCCATTATTGTGGAAGCAATTCCTATTTTAGTATTTGATATCGCAATCAGGCTACTGGTAACTCCAAGAAACGGACCGAAGATTGTTCCGGTAATAGTGAATGACAGGGCTTTAATATCTTTCTTATAAACCTTGAATGGATTTTTATATTTCCTTGCAAGCATAGCAAGCGGAAGAAAGATAATCACCGAAGAAGCCAGCCTGATAAAAGTTGCAACAAAACCATTTATATTGCCTTCTTCAAAAGCAAACTTGGCTAATACCATTCCTGCTGCCTGCCCGAACGCTCCCATAAATCCATAAAATATGCCCGCTTTACTCAGTTTATATTTAGATAAAACATCCGGATTTTTTTGTAGTATTACCATTCCAATTCCGCACATTGTAATGATGATACCAAGTATGCCCCAGTAATTAATTATTTCGTGAAGAAAAAAGTAGGCAAGTATTGTTGAAATTGCGGGTACGAGCGACATCATCAGCATTCCTACCCGTGCACCTATCATACGGAATGCCTGAAATAGAAAAGAATCTCCTATTACAAAACCTACAAAACCACTGGCAACCAGAAAATTAAACTGATAAGAGGAAACAGAATAATTCAAATTTAACACAAGTATAGTTGCCAATAAAAGAAATACACCAAGAATCATCCTGTTGATATTCAGCTGGAGTGAACCGATTCTTTCTGAAGCCGCTGTAAATGCCATTGAACTTCCGGACCAGCAGAAGGCAGTAGCAAGGGCACTAAATTCACCAATAAAAGGCATTTAATTTAAAGTTTATAATTACTAAGTGGATAAAATAATATAAATGGATCATAAAAAAAGCTCCCTTTTAGGAGCTTTGAAAATTGCTGAATGAATTTCATTCACCAGACCTGGTTTTTGAAAGAAAAAATAAATAGCCGCCGAGGGATAATGCGACTAAAATCTGCAAGTAAACAGGGGTTGAGAATAAATCTCCTAATAATATCCCCTTTGATATTAAAACAAATTTTACTAAATAATAATAAATTTTACTTATCAATATGCTTAAAAACATTACTGAAAATTTATTTGAAAGCTTATCATAAATTTGATAAAACAGCCAGATATTTAAAATCAATTCTGATGTAATCAAAATTGATTTTATTGCCACCGGATGACTGGCAATAAGAAATGAAAATAACGGAAGAGTTAAAGCTATCAAATAAGCATTTTTATTTGATGTGTGGATTACTGACAGTAGAATAATAATCCTCATTGGATCTATCATATAAACGGGGAAACTCAGGATATGCGAAAATGTAGGTACAAGGTATATGCTAACTATAGCTGCAAGATTAAAAAGATAAACATTAATTCTAAACTTTTGATCCGGTAATGCAAAAGTACTTGCCATTTTATCCCCCCGTTTATTTAGTATGTAAATTTAAGATATATTTAATTATTTATCCGCTATTTTTTAAAGGAATTTGATCATTTTTTTTCGTTAATTTAATAATCAGATACGGATGTATTAACATCATCAGGGGGAAAAATGAATCGCCGGGATTTCTTCAAAAAAAGTCTGCAGGCCGGTTTACTTGCAGGCACAACACTTACCTTTGGAAATTATAAAGAACTGCTCGCTTTTAGCAAACATCTTCCACCCGGCCCTTTTGATCTGGCAGCAATAAAAGGCGGTGAACCTGATGTTATGTTCGATAAAGCAATTGCCTCACTGGGAGGGATGAAAGCCTTTGTAAAGAAAGGACAAACAGTTGTTGTAAAACCCAATATCGGCTGGGCTGTTTCACCGGAACGTGGTGGAAATACTAATCCCCTGCTTATTAATAGAATTGTAAAACACTGCTTTGAAGCAGGTGCAAAAGATGTCTATGTCTTTGATCATACCTGTGATGATTGGAAGCGGTGCTACTCTAATAGTGGAATTGAAAGAGCTGCAAAAGATGCCGGTGCAAAAGTAGTATCAGGTGCAAGCGAAGGTTACTATCAAAATATTTCTGTAGGCAGTGGAAAAGTAATGAAAGATGCAAAAGTCCACGAATTGATTCTCGAAAGTGATGTCTTTATAAATGTTCCCGTCTTGAAAAGTCACGGGTCTGCTGAACTTACTATCGGAATGAAAAACCTGATGGGAATTGTTTGGGACAGAAGGTTCTGGCACAGGAATAACCTTCATCAATGTATCGCTGATTTTTCCTCATTTCGTAAACCTGATCTGACAATAGTTGACGCGTATTATGTCATGAAAAAGAATGGGCCACGGGGGGTTTCACTCGAAGATGTAGTAACGATGAAATCACAGATTATCGGGAAAGATATTGTTGCTGTTGATACAGCTGCTGCAAGGCTTTTCGGAGCTGATCCAAAGGAAATAGATTACATTAAAATTGCAGAAGAAATGAAACTCGGTACAACCGATCTAAGTAAACTTTCGATAAACAGGATAATAATGTGATTACATGAATCCTGTCCATTATAAGAAAATCAGAATCGCTGTCTCCCTTCTCTTTTTTATTATCGCACTGGTAGTTTTTCTTGATATTACAAATACGGTACAGGTCCCACTTTCCCCCTGGCTTGTATATCTCCAGTTTATTCCATCGCTTCTAAAATTTGTATCTATTCCAGGGCTGGCCGCGGCAGGATTTATTATTATTCTACTGCTTACTATTCTGTTTGGAAGAATTTATTGTTCAAGTGTTTGTCCTCTTGGAACGCTTCAGGATATTTTTTCTTTCATTTCTAAAAGATTAAATAAGAAAAAATATTATAAAAAATTAAAGAATTATAAAATTCTGCGTTATTCAATTTTATCCGCAACAGTTATTACATTCCTCGCAGGTAATTTAATTCTTTTAGATATCCTGGATCCATTCAGCAACACGGGAAAAATTCTGTCAAATGTTTTTCGCCCGCTATTATTATTAATAAATAATTTATTTGCTTTTACACTTGAAAAGCTGAATATCTACACCTTCTATCCCGTTGAAATTAAAGCAGTTAGCCTTGTGTTAGTCGCCGTATCGGCGTTAATTTTAATGGTAATAGGAGTAATGTCTTTTACACAGGGGAGATTGTTCTGCAATACTGTGTGCCCTGTCGGCACATTGCTCGGATTATTTTCTAAATATTCTTTCATAAAAATTGCTATCGATGTGAATACCTGTAACAGCTGCAATCTCTGTGAAAAAGTCTGCAAGTCGGGGTGTATTGATAAAAAAGCAAAAGAAATAGATTTTGAAAGATGCGTGGGCTGTTATAATTGCTTCAGCGTATGCCCGGGTGAAGGCATAACTTTCAATAAATTTTCCCCGGGAAATAATAGAAAAGAAGTTATAAAAACCGACCTTAAGAAAAGAGAATTCATTTCAAAAACTTTCCTGTACGCGCTGAGTTTAACCGGGTTTTCTTTGGCCCAGGTTAAGATTATTCCTAAAAAAGAAAGTACTGTCCCTGTGTTAAAGAAAAATACCGTATCACCCCCCGGTTCATTAAGCCTTTCTAATTTTACCTCGCGATGTACTGCCTGTCATCTGTGCGTAAGCAGCTGTCCTGCCCAGGTTCTGCAGCCGGCTTTATGGGAATATGGATTTACAGGGATTCTTCAGCCATACATGGATTACAGCACCAGCTACTGCACTTTTGAATGTGTTGTTTGTGGGGACGTTTGTCCGACTGGTGCAATATTACCAACCGGAGCTGAAAACAAAAAATTACTTCAGATTGGCAAAACAACATTTGTTAAAGAGAACTGCATTGTAGAAACGGAAAAGACAGAATGCGGAGCGTGTGCTGAACATTGCCCTACAAAAGCTGTAAAGATGGTTCCTTACAAAAACCTGCACCTACCCGAAATTAAGAACGAATATTGTGTTGGCTGCGGTGCGTGTGAACATGCTTGTCCCACAATTCCTTATAAGGCAATTTATGTTGAAGGAAATCCCGTTCATTTAGTAGCTAAGAAACCTCCCTCTGAGAAAATTAAAGGAGAAATCGATCTAAAAAGCGACTTTCCTTTTTAATAATTATTTGTATCTTGCCAACTAAATTCAAAAGAAATTCCCCATTCCCTTTACCGGGCAAAACCAATAAAATATTAAAATTATTTTAAAGACTGATTGAAAAGACTTTCATTACCATTATATAACTTAGCAATATATAAAAAGGAGTGAGCGATGGGCAATAACATCAAGCATATAATATTAGGGGCGGGCGGAGCAATAGGTAATACTCTTGCTAATGAATTAAAATCTAAAGACGAAAAAATCAAACTCGTTTCAAGATCAGGAAAAAGTGCGGATGGTGTTGAAACAGCAAAGGCCGATCTCACAAAAAAGGATGATACTTTAGGCGTTATTGAAGATTCTTCAATAGTCTATCTTGTTGTAGGACTTCCTTATGATTATTCTATCTGGGAAAAACAATGGTTTAAAATTATGCAAAATGTTGTAGAAGCCTGCAAAGAGAAAAACGCACGCCTGATATTTTTTGATAATATTTATTCATACGGAAAAGTTGATGGAGCGATGACAGAAGAAACGCCTTACAATCCCTGTAGTAAAAAAGGCGAATTACGTGCTAAATTAAACCAATATCTGGAAGATGAAATGAAAGCGGGGAATATAAAAGCAATCATCGCGCGGGCGGCTGATTTCTACGGCCCGTATTCTGAAAAAACCAGCGTTCCATTTATCCTCGGAATTCAAAATTTAGCAAAAGGCAAAAAAGCACAGTGGCTGGTAGACACAAAACCAAAACATTCTTATACATATACAGTTGATTGCGGAAAAGCTTTATATCTTCTGGCAACAACAGATTCTGCCTGGAACCAGGTATGGCATTTGCCGACAGCCAAACCCGCATTAACCGGTGATGAATTTATTAAAATTGCTGCTGAAAACCTTAATGTTAAACCGGAGGCTATGATTTTAAAAGGTTGGATGATAAAATTAACGGGGCTCTTCAGCAAACAGATTGGCGAACTTCACGAGATGTTATATCAGAATAAATATGACTACATTTTTGATTCATCGAAATTTGAAAAACATTTTGATTTTAAACCAACTGCATACGAAGAGGGAATAAAAGAAACGATCAGGTTTGCTAAAAGTTCCGGGGTAATTTAAGAAAAGAAAGGGAGCAACAGCCATTTAACCACTGTAATATGATGAGATTGTCTAACATCACATTTCAGATGCTTTTCCTAATTTACCATAATTTTGTTACCCATTAGTTCCTCGTTTATGATATAGCTGTTGTAATTCAAAGAAGTAACACAATGAAACTGACGCTAAAAGACAAGAAAACTCTCTTCCCAGCTTACGACTTTCATAATATCGAGTTTAGTGGCTAAAAAGACTAATATAGTGGAATTTCTTAGTTACTGTAAAATCGATTAAAACTATTTTGTTAAAATGCTGATTAGCCTTTTAATAAAAGGCCCGATATCTGATAAACTTAAAATTGCAAAAACGTGCTCATTAAAATAAGGATTAAGATATTCCTTTAACGAATATTTTTCAATTTTTCTAAATTGAAAACTTCTAATTATATCCTTTCCAATATCTACCCAATAGATACCATCCTCACATTTAACCGGTTCTGGCAATATCCCATTTTTAAGATGGTTATAAATAATCCAGGGATAATCTATACCCCCCGCTATAGCTTGGAGCATACAACGATTAATCCTTGGGTTGATTTCCATAAATTTATATTCATTTGTTCGATGGTCCTTCTTAAATTCTACATTAGCATACCCTTGATAGTCTAATGCATCAAGAATTTTTCTTGCTAAAGGAATTAATTCAGATATGTATTTGGTTACCTGCACTCTTGGTGAACCAGTTCCGGGCGGGTCATTCCTAACTTTCTGCGCGGTCGCTTCGGAATAAAAACTTCCATTATCACGGTAACCCCAATAACTATAATTATCCTTATCATTACCCGGAATAAATTCTTGTATCATTACAACAAGATTTTGTAATGCTGCGTTTACAAGTTCTTTTTCAAGCGAGTCATTATCAGACACTTTGGCCATCTTTTTTCCAAACAGCTTAAAATAAATATGGCTTTGGCTTGGTTTAATTAGACATGGAAATCCTATTTGATTTACAAATTTAATTGCTACTTTATTATCATTAGTTACACGATTACGCGGAGTTGGTATGCCCGATTTATTAGCAATATCATAAATAAAACTTTTATTAATCAATTTTGTTATAACATCAAAATTATTACAGGCAACTATGAAATGCTGTGAAAGTTTTTCTTTAAATTTGGAAACTGAAGTTAAATATTCATCATCAGTAGGTAAAATAATAGAGCCGCTGTATTCGTCTGAAAGATTAATCAGGAAATTTATAAATCCCGTTTCTTGTTTTTCAGGATGAGGAGCAAGAAATGATTTTTTAAGATATTTTGAAGCAGTTGCTAAGTCTTTAGTATCGCAATAAACCAATATTGTTTCAATATTTCGTTTTGCAAGTGCTCGAATACCCGTTAAGCCCATTATTCCCCCACCAAGAATTATAGCTGTGTTTGAGCTTTGATTCATATTATCAGACAATAATTTATTATCTTAATAAATTAAACTACTATAACTGATGAGTTCCCCTAAAAAGGTCGTGTCTTGCAAAACAAGGGTACCACATTATTATAAAAATATAGTTCTCTAAATTATTACTATAAAGTAATTGTTTAGTCCGAAAGTTTCAACTTTCCTAATATGCCGAATTGCCCACGAGTAGAAACAATAAAGTCTATAAGATAAAGCAAATCCTTATTTGCAATTAGGTAATCTTTTACTTTATCGAATTTTATAGTGCCTAAGAAATTCTAACACATCCAGATTTTTTGCAAGGGGATAATTAAGCCCCTGCATAAATAGATCTGGTGCATTGTTTCCCTCAATTACAACAAAAGAATCATTTGTCAATATAATATCCCATCCGACTATTTTTATTATCGGTTTTATTATAGTAGCGCAATTCTTGATGTAATCTAATAGTTTCTCCCAATTGGGTATGGTAACCCCTTTAATTAAAACCCCAGTATCCGGATGAACTGAATGAAATTTAATTTTGCCTTTTTCAATTATTTCTACTGCTTCCATAAGCTCTCCTGTATCCAAATTTATTAGTGAAAATATCCCTCCAATAGCCGAATTATCTGCAGGAATCGATTTTGGTCTTCCAAATCTCATCAGACTATATGGAACAAATGCAGAAGAATTTAATGAATAGCATAGTGTAGTTATTCTTATTGTATTAGTTGAATCAGGAAAGAATTGTTTAGAAAAAATACTTTGTTCGATGAACTCGCAAACTAAATAATTATCGAGTGCCATAAAGAAATTTTGAAGTGCTTCGCGGTTAATCACTTTTTTATTTATTTTGAAATCATTCAATCCACTGTTTTCAATTAAGTATATTCCTTGACCACGAGCACCAAATATAGGCTTTAGAATAATTCTTTTTTGTGAAAGCAATTCAAAAAGTGAAGAGATAGAATTTATTTTTTGGGTATTATTTGTTGGCTCAATATACGCCCGGTTTATTATGCAATAACATACTGGTGTTCTAAAGTAATTATTAAAGAAAATAGAAAAAACAAATTTATTTCTTAGTAATTTATTGTAAGGATGATTTGAATAACCCAGTTTTACATTCTCAAGATCTGAGATATAATCTGAATATTTATATTTTTTAAAATTATATTTAATAGGGTGGGCGCTGTAAAATCCCCTGGCTAATAAACATAGCTTTCTAAGACTTAAACTTTTATCCCCATAAATTCTCTCCTTTTTTAGAAAAATAAATAAAACAGCAAATTTAATGTACAGCTTAGTAAAAGAAAATGTAATTTTTTCCAACATAATTATTTTATCCTGATCTTTTTATTTAAGCAAAATAATCCTGACTTAAATTTACTTTAATTAAATTAAAAAAAAGAATGCAGCAGAAACAATCTCGGTACCTATATATTTTAAGAAAAGGCTATGCATCTAATTGTTTCTATAGCTAAAAAACCTCTCACTCAATTCAATAATTCTGAGTAAACTTTTCAGATAGGCAGCAAAGGCGACATCATTGGTAGTAATGATTGCTATACAAATTATAAATTAATTTATTGATACTAACAAGGCAAGAAAAGCAAAAAAGACGAACAATTCTTTAAGATACTGATAATTAAATTAAAGCTTGTTTTATTTCTTTAACCGCTGGCTAGACTATTGGGGAAGGCGAGTCTATTTTACATTACCAAAGCAATGTAACTTCAGTTAATAATAATTTTTCTAAAGCCCCAATCGTTATCCTATTTTAAAGAACTATCCAAATCCATTTAATCCAAGTAAAATAGTTCAGTATGCTTTACCTCAGAATGCAAAGTTACAATAAATCTGTTTAATCTATAGTACAAGAGTTATAGATTAAAATACATTTTATACTCAAATGGATGAGGCATTGTGCCTATTGACATAATTTCTTCCTGTTTCAACTTAACCCAATGTTCAAGAAGTTCGTCGTTAAAAATATTACCACGCTTGAGGAAATCATTATCAACTGCAAGAGCGTCAAGCGCTTCGGTTAAATTCCTTGGCAGAAAGTGAATATTTTCCTGGTGTTTATCCTCTAAAAAATTTTTATCATAAGGACCAAAACCTTCTTTTACAGGATCAATTTTATTAACAACTCCATCTATTCCTGCCAGCAGCATTGCTACCTGCGCCAGGTATGGATTTGCAGTTGCATCCGGCGGTCTATATTCAAATCTGGTCTCGTCAGGGTTCGAAACATATTTCGGTATCCTTATTGCCGAGGCGCGGTTTCCCTGTCCGTAAGTTAAAGCGACCGGTGCTTCAAATCCGGGCACAAGTCTTTTGTATGAATTTGTACTTGGATTTGTAAAAGCGGAAAGTGCGGGTCCGTGTTTCAACATTCCGCCGATAAAAAATCGGCCAAGTTCATTAATATTTCCGTATTCACCTTTTTTATAAAAAGCATTTTTCCCTTTTTTGGTAAGATACAAATGCAGATGAAGTCCGTTACCTGCCTGGTGATACATGGGCTTGGGCATAAATGTAATGAACAGATTTCTTTGACGTGCAAAATTAAACAACACATATTTTGCTGATATTATATTATCAGCAGTTGTGAGAAGATCAGAAAAGTATGTTTCAATTTCCTGCTGTCCTCTTTCACCAACTTCGTGATGATGATACTTTACGTTTATTCCAAATTTTTTCATGATCTTACACGCTTCATCACGGAAATCATCGTAAACATCGAAAGGGTTGGCTGCGTGATAAGCTTTTTTATAAAATTCTTCCTCGTGTTCAACTTTATAATATGACTTTGAAGTTCTTGTGTCGTATTCCACATTTGAAAAAATGTAAAACTCAAATTCCGGACCCCACCAGCTTTTATCGGCCCCGGTGATTTTTTTAAGGAGTGCTTCGGCTTTTTTTGCAAGCATCCTTGCATCCTGTGCGTAAGGAGTATGTTTATCATCAGTTAAAACTATATGAGAATAGAAACTGAGTGTTGGTGCATCACGAAAAGGATCGATAACAGCTGTGTTCAGATCAGGAATCATTATCATATCACTGTTTTCTACTTTCAGGAAACCATAACTGGAACCATCGAATCCTACGCCGTATTTCATTAACTTCTGAAGAATGCCCGGATAAACCGGCAACGATATATGGTGAAGTCTTCCTGTCAAATCGATACATTTAAGATCGATAACTTCAATTTTGTTTTTTTTAATTATGTTTTCACAATTTTGTAGTGCATTAGCAGGCATTTTATTACCCCTGAGTATTTTTGATTTCGGAAAAAAATCCCGGCTGAAAAACCAACCGGGATTACTAAACAATTAAGAATTATAATTCAGTGCGTCAAGTCCCGGAAAGATTGCCCCTTCAAATAAATCCTCTTCAATTCTCAGCAACTGGTTGTATTTTGCAATCCTGTCCGTTCTTGAAAGTGAGCCGGTTTTTATCTGGCCGGCATTTGTTGCGACAGCAATATCCGCAATAGTTGTATCTTCAGTCTCACCGGATCTGTGACTGATAACGTTGGTGTAACCGGCTCTCTTGGCCATTTCGATGGCATCCAGAGTTTCTGTTAAAGTTCCGATCTGGTTAACTTTAATAAGAATTGAATTGGCAACTCCTTTTTCAATTCCACGGGCAAGTCTTTCAGTATTTGTTACGAAAATATCATCGCCAACTAACTGAATTTTATCACCAAGTTTATCTGTTAATAATTGCCATCCGTCCCAGTCATCTTCTGCAAGGGCATCTTCAAGTGAAACTATTGGATACTGCTTTGCCCAGTTAGCCCAGTAGTCAACCATTTTTTCTACGCTTATAATTTCATTTGGTTTAGATTTAAAAAGATGATAAGCGTTTTTGTCTTTTAAAAAGAATTCACTGGCTGCAGGATCGAGTGCTATTCCTATATCTGATCCGGTTTTTAATCCTGCTTTTTCAATAGCCTCCAGAATTACTTCAATTGCTTCTTCATTGGATTTCAAATCAGGAGCAAATCCTCCTTCATCACCAACCGCGGTATTATATCCTTTTTTAGAAAGAACAGATTTCAAAGAATGAAAAGTTTCAGCTCCCATTCTGAGCGCTTCAGCAAAGCTGGGGGCGCCGAAAGGCATTATCATAAATTCCTGGAAATCTACATTATTATCAGCATGCTTTCCACCGTTTAGAATATTCATCATCGGGACCGGTAAAGTTTTTGCGTTTACACCGCCAATATACCTGTAAAGCGGAAGTTCGAGTGTTTCAGCGGCAGCCTTTGCGCAGGCAAGTGAAACACCAAGTATTGCGTTTGCACCGAGAACTGATTTGTTCGGGGTACCATCAAGAGCAATAAGATAATTATCTAATTCAACTTGTTCGGCTGCATCCATTTCAATAATATCATCAGCAATTTTTTCATTTACGTTCTCAACTGCTTTTAGAACACCCTTGCCCCCGTAACGATTTTTATCGCCGTCTCTCAACTCCACTGCCTCGTGTTCACCTGTTGAAGCACCGCTTGGTACAGCAGCCCTGCCAATAACTCCGCTTTCTAATAATACTTCTACTTCTAATGTTGGGTTTCCTCTTGAATCAAGTATCTCCCTTGCTATTACATCAACTATTCCTGTCATTTGAAACTCCTGAAACTTTTTGTTAAAATTTTCCCGGTTATTTATTAATTATATTAATAATTCTAAATTCACATCATAAAAAGAAATTTTGTAACATTAAATATACGAACTTCGCCCCATTTTATTGCTTAAAATTCAACAATAAGGCTAATTTTGTTGGCTAAAAAGCCATTAAAATCTACTAAATTGGAAGAAAATGATACTTGATTCAAACAGCGAACGGCCTGAGATAAAATACCCATGTGAGTGGTCTTACAAGATTATCGGACATAATCTGGACAAACTAATAGCAGCGGTTGAAGAGTCATCTCTCAATCTTGAATACGAAATTACACCGTCAAATGTTAGTAAAAACCAAAAATACTTCAGTCTGAATTTGAAAATAATGGTTTCATCGGAAGCGGCACGAGATTTAGTTTATGAAAAACTGGAGAAGCATCAGGATATAATTATGGTACTATAATTCTGAATTAATTTTACCGATAACTTCACGAATCAAAGCAGCAGTTATTCCCCAGATTATATCAGGTTTTGTCTTGTAAACATATACTTTGTGGCTTTTCCCGGATCGTGGTTTTGAATATTTGGCCGGGAGACCAATCTGTTCAACGGGGAATAAATCTATTTTTTCTCCTTTATCGTTGACGTAGTGTGAATGCATTTCAAGTCTTATTTTATATTCATCAGGCTGATTTTTTTCAAAAAATGAAACGGGTACGGTAAATACTTTTTCTACTTCATTCTTGTCTATGTCTAAGTCTTCTATCTTTTTTATATCAAACAAAGCGACAAATGAATCAACCGTTACTCCCATCGGCCCCAGAAAAGTATGCATACTACCAAGGATTTTAATCTGTTTACGATCCAGGCCGAGTTCTTCTTCCGTTTCCCTTATTGCAGTTTCCAGAAAATCTTTATCTGTCTTTTCATCATATTCACCGCCGGGAAAACAGATTTCTCCGCCCTGCCTGATTGACGCGGCCCTTTTTTCAAAAAGGAAATGATATTCATTATCTATCAATGCCAATGGAATTAAAACGGCAGAATTAAAATATTCATCCTTCCCGATTATGCCGGGATTTCGGGGAAGATTGTTCACAAACTCATTTAACTGATTATTGTTCATTGTGCCCGGTTAATCATTAATATTTTCTTTGTTTTACACTAAAATACAAATATGGTATTACATAAATAATAATTTCTGAAATGATATTTAATTTCATTATTTTTGACCTTCTTAATAAGTGAAAGAAATGCCAAAAGAAAATTTACGAGCGTACATTGCCTGGGCAGCGATTTGCCTGATATGGGGAACTACTTATCTTGCAATAAGAATAGGTGTAGAAGATTTTCCGCCCGTTCTTTTTGCCGGTTTGCGTTGGCTTGTGGCCGGACCAATACTAATAGTAATTTTAAAACTACGTGGGTACAAATTACCAGAAAAGAAGGAGATAAAACATCTGGCGGTTGTAGGAATTTTACTACTTGGATTTGGAAACGGTTTAGTGGTTTTCGCAGAACAATGGGTGCCAAGCGGGCTTACTGCTTTGCTAATAACTACAGTTCCATTGTGGATTGTCGGACTTGAATCATTGCTGCCAACAGGCCCAAAGTTAAATTTTAAGATTGTTTTCGGTGTATTACTTGGTCTGGCCGGTGTTACATTAATCTTTGGCGTTGATTTGTCCGCTTTATTTAACACTCAATATTTAACAGGAATAATAGGACTTCTGTTTGGAGTTTTCTGCTGGTCCTCCGGTACACTTTATTCAAAATATAAAAAAGTATCTGTCCATCCATTAATGGGTGCCGCATTTCAAATGATGATTGCGGGTGTTGCTTTATCATTACTCGGCGTTGCATTAGGTGAAACTTCTGCGCTTCAACTTACACAAAATGGAGTGCTTGCATTTTTATATCTACTGGTATTCGGATCCTTTATTGCATACGGTTCTTATATTTACGCCATAGCAAATCTTCCGGTATCTTTTGTTTCAACCTATGCTTATGTAAACCCGATAATAGCTTTGTTTTTAGGCTGGCTTGTGCTGGATGAAAAACTTGATCTTACAATTCTTATTGCTGCTGTTATTATACTTACGGGAGTTTATACTGTTAAAAAAGGGAGTGATTCAAGGATTAAAATGCGTGGGACATAAATTACCTGAACGTATTATTCCCATGAAATTTTAGTTAAGGTAATACTAAAAATTATTTTTTTACTTCAACCGATCCACATCTCACTACGGGTAGATTCAAAAATCTCTTCCCTGTTATCGATGTCTTTCCGTTTAAATGTTTTGCCGGCAGATTGATATTTATAAGGTGGACTAACTGAAAAATGTTTATCAATCTTTTTGATTGTTAATTCTTCGCCGTGCATAACATCATTAATAAACCGGGACCAGTTCCTCTGATTGTTAGAGTTATTTATTTTTTGTTGATTCATTTGACCCTCCGCGTTTCTTAATACCACACTTTAACAAAAGTATAATTAAAAGGAACGCATAAATACACTACTACATTAAAAACAATAAGTGCGAAACATGCAATACAATTATTTATATAAAAATCTATCCCTAAAAGTATAATTCTGCCTGCAGGTAAACCGAGTTCTGATAATACCTGTATTCTGTAAATACTTTTCCGTAAGTAATTAGACTGCCTAAACTTAGGTCAGAATTACCTGATAAAGAATATGAACATGAAATATTTACAAAACCGCTTCCATCATTTATATCGATATTATTAGAAATTGTTCCGGTTATCAGTGGGGTAAAAAGATAGTTACTGCTTATAAACAAATAATTTCTGTTGAGGTTGATTATGTTTCCTTTAGCTAAACCATTTAAGTCATAAGAATATTTATTAGTTATGCCTTCACCATTGTATTGATATTCAATTAACGCATATAATTTTGATGTGAACTGGTTATCAATTCCAAATACAAGTTTCGTATAATTCTTACTTAAGTCATTATTATCCATAGAGATAATTCCCTCTCCACGAATACCGGCAACCCACAGGTTTCCGGCAAAATCAAAACCCGCAACATATCTTCTGTCAAAGTAGCCTCCAATTAGTGCCAGATCAAAAGTCTCGTAATTTGTTCTAAATCTGAATGCTGCATTATTTTTTTTGAATTTATCCTGCGGATTATAGACTATGTTAAGATCAGTAAAATTTCCCATAAAATAAGTTAGGGATAAAGCATCGGCTCCGCCTTTTTCAATCTTGCTAAAATCAGCCGGATTTATCGGATTAAAAAGATCGGTGGGATTCCAAATCCTCCCCGTTCCCCAACTAATGCGCTGCCTCCCGACTACTATATTTCCCCAATCAAATCCCTGCCGGAAGTAAAGCCTGTCAATATAATGACTTAGATGATATTTATTCCCCGAAGAAATATTCCATTTCATATTGATTAATTGCCGGTTATCTGTTGCCTGGTTCAGTTCAGTAGTATTAACATTTTTAGCAAGGATTGCGTCCAGCTCGTACTCAATATTTATTCTCGCACCCGGCCATAAAAAGATCTGCGGCTTTAATCTTAGCCTTGTAAGATTTAATAATTGATTTTCGTTTTGCAATAGTGGGCTTGTTTTGTCGGTACTGAAAGAGTAAACCGGCATATCAACAACATAGCCTGAAAAAGAGATATTATACTGAGCAAATGTATTTGAAAAAGAAGTAATGAATATCATTAGCACAAATATCTTTACGGTAGAAGATAAAATTTCAATGTCATCTCGAAGGAACTTAGTGACCAAGAAATCTTTTACGAGAAATAAGATTTCTCTCCCGCTAAAGCAGGACAGAAATGACAAGTTTGGCTTTCTAAAAAATCTTTTTGAATAATCTTTTCCCATAATCAAATCAGGATTTTTCTATAATCCCATCTTTCAGAATTAATAATCTTTTAGCACGGTCCATCACCTGTTTATCGTGAGATGAGAATATAAATGTAATGTTTTTATCTTTATTCATTTGTTCCATCAAATCTAAAAGGTGGCCTGCTGTAACAGAATCGAGGTTTGCAGTAGGTTCATCTGCTAATACAACTGTTGGATTATTTACAATCGCCCTTGCAACCGCAACTCTTTGCTGCTGGCCGCCGCTCATTTCATTCGGCCTTTTGTGTGCCAGGTCTTTTATGCCTAGTTCTTCCATTAAGCTGAGTGCCTTGTTTTCTCTTTCACTCTCCGGAATTCCCAGCAGCATCATACTGAACTCGATGTTTTCAATAGCTGATAAAACAGGGATTAAATTATATGCCTGGAAAATAAATCCGAGTTTGTGCAGCCGTAGTGAAGAAAGTCCGTTCTTATCTTTTTGTGTAAGATCTTCATTTTCAAAAAACACTTTCCCGTTTGTCGGTTTATCCAGCGCTCCCAGTAAATTTAAAAGTGTGGTTTTCCCGGAACCGGACGGCCCCGCTATTACAAGGAACTCTCCTTTTCCAATTCCCAAATCAATTCCCTTTATCGCGTGTACAGGTAATCCGTTATCCTGGTAAGTTTTTTCCAGCTTCTCTGTCCTTAAAATTTCCATCTTAAAATCCATTTAATTTTTTACACATAATAAATCGCGTAAATTGGTTCTAGTTTAATTGCTTTATACGCAGGGTAAAGCGCTCCGAGTATTGCAACGAAAGGCATAAAAATAGAGGACATAATAATATTCCCTATCGAAAGAACCGGATAAATCACTGTTCCGATTCCAAAAGCCTCAAGTCCTGAAGAAAAAAAGCTGAGATCAATTCCTGTATGCGCAAGTGGAATTTCCAGTAAAAGTCCAACAACTATCCCGACAATGGTTCCTACAATACCGATAATAAAAGCCTCCGTTACAATCATTAAATAAATTCTCGAGTTTTTCATTCCTATTGACATCAGTACACCGAATTCTCTGATTCTTTCAAATACAGACATCAGCATAGAATTAATAATTCCAAATATTAATGCAAGACCGATAATTACGTTCAGAATCCACATGGTTTCTTTGTAAAGTTCAATCTGGTAGATCAGCATTGGCAATAAATCTTTATAACTTAATACTTCAAAACTATTACCAAGCTTTGCTTCAAGATATTTTTGTGTTTCATCAACCTTGCCATAATCTTTTGTTATAATTGCATACTCATAATATTTATCGCCAATGTTCAGCATGTTTTGCTCAGTGCCAGCTGGAATATAAATTGCAGTTTTATCAAATTCTGAACTTGCCGTTTTAAAAATTCCCACAACTCTGAAAACTTCTGAACCAATATTTCCTTTAAGCGTATTTGCCATTGCTACCACTTTATCACCAACTTCAACTTCAAGCTTTTCTGCCAGTTTTTTCCCAATAATAATATCCCGCTTATTTTTAGTTAAATAACTTCCCTCTATCATTGAATTTTTTATTATCGAAACTTTTGCTTCCTGTTCGGGATCAATTCCATAAATGTTTACTCCGGAAGAATTGTTCGCACTGCTTAAAATTCCTGTTATAAAAACTCTTTTGCTGTATGATTTTATCGAGGAATCATCTTTTAAAACCTCATCAACTTTTTTATAATCGGAGATAAAGTTTTTTACTGTTTTATTATTATTGAACCCTTTTTTATGAATCTGAATATGGGAAATATTTAGATTGATCTGGTTAAATAACATCTGGCCTATCATTCCGTTTGAAAGCCCGTCGCTGATGACAATAGCAACAAGTCCAACAACAACAGAAGTCAGCACAATCAGTGATCTTCTCCTGTTTCTCCAGATATTCCGCCATGCTAATTTTATCAACATTGTCTTTCCCTGATTATAAATTTCATTTTAAGTCTGCCTTATTCCTTTCAGTGGTTCAAGTTTATAGACCTTGTAAGCCGGGTACAGGCAGGATAGTATTGAAATCCCGATTATTGATAGAGACACATTTATGAAAATTGAAACCTGTAGAGATGACCTTAATTCCGGCAGAAAGTGATAAAGTTCATATAGTTTTTTTATCTCTCCGCCAAATACTATGGGGTGAAGTATTAAATAATAATTAATAAAATACCCGAGTATATTTCCGAATACCAGACCAATAATCGCAAGAAACATTGTCTCCAGATAAACAACGTATGTCAGTTTTCTTTGAGGCATCCCGATTGATAATATTACTCCAAATTCCCTGAATCTTTCTGTAACCGACATTAAAACCGTATTTAAAATTCCGAAGGCAACTATTACAATTAAAATTCCCAGGAATAATATCCCGCTTACATTATCCAGTTGTATTGCCTGCTGAAGTTCCGGGTTTACCTTATTCCATGGAAGAACTGCAAGATTTTTGTCAGTAATTTTTGTTGATAGTGTCTTTTCTATTTCCCCAAGATTATTAATGTTTTTTGCTTTGATAGCAATCACATTTATATTATTGCCCATTGCAAGCAATGACTGTGCAGTTTTAAGCCCCATAAATACAACAGTAGAATTAAACTCCTGAACTCCAAGTCTCACCGTACCGACAATTTTATATCTCTGATTTCCAAGTGATCCATCATATCCCTGCGCAAGGATTACAATTTCATCTCCAATTTTAGCATCCAGATTTTTCAATAACTGGGTGCCCACAACAATTTCGTTGGAAGAGTCGCTTGAAAAGAATTTCCCATCATCAATATTTTCTACAAATGTTGTTACCTTTTTTTCTTTTTGTGGTTCAATACCGAAAATTGCCACACCTCTGGAATTTTCCTTAAAACTGATCAATCCATCAGCATAAACTCTTTTAGAATATCCATCTATTCCTTTTGTGTTATTCAATGCTTCCGAAAGTTTATCGTCTTCTTTAAAACACAGTGATAATTTTGGTGTGTCTATATATCCTTTTGCCTGTACCTGCAGGTAACCCGAGAATAGCTCAACAGCAGATTTTATATTAAGAGCATAAGTACCTAATTGTATTCCTCTCATTCCAATTGCCATAAACACAGCAAAGGTTACCGCAGCCAGCGTAAGAAGTGATCTCCTCTTGTTTCGCCAGATATTTCGCCATGCCAGTTTTATAAGAAGTTTCACTTTTAATTTCCCCGCTCAAGTTCACGGAATGAAAAAATTCTATCCGGAATATTAATGTCATACTCTATATCTTTTATAATTATAGTGGTAGAATGGTCTTCTTTTTTATTGTTATGCATTACCCATTTTGACGGAATTTTTCGCCTGTGAAAATTTTTCACATCTGAATAAACCAGGTAACGAATCATATTTCCCTTTTCATCAAAATATTGAACCACTGAGGGAAGAAAGTTTTTCTTTATTACCCAGTAATAGATTTTTCCCCAGACAACCGGTGCATCAGGTTTGGGAATTAATTGGATCTTCCACGTATCCTGTCCGCTCACCTTTTCTTCAGCAATTATTTTTTGATTATAATCCTTGCTCAAATTAGATTCCCGCACAAGATCATCATTTGAAAAATCCGATCCGTTCCAGGATTGCAACATCATTGAAGGGGGAATTTTTATTGTGGTTTCCGTATTCTTTAAGTATTCCCACATTTCATTTTTTATCTTTAATGTTTTATTGCCTCTTTCCTTTACCGGAGCTTTAGTTACAATCAATGCTTTTTCATTACCTACCCACCAGCTATCCATTTTAAGATCTCTTGTGTAATCGGGAGTTTCGATAATCATCTCAATTTCAGCACGAGATGTTTTACCCTTAATAGCATCTTCCGCTTTCTTTACTATTTCTTCAGCACTCTGAGCTAACAAAATATTTCCCGTAAACAGAATAACAATTAGCAAAATCAACTTTTTCATCTCTATTCCATTTTAGATTGACTAAACGTTCAGTCAAAAATTAAGACTTTTTAAGTATTTTGTCAAGTATATCACAGGATAAGCTAAGTGTCCTAATTTCATCATTTACAAACAAAAGCCAAACTGTCATTCTGAATTTATTTCAGAATCTTATTAAATAGCCGATCCCGAAACCAGTTCGAGATGACAGTAAATGAAATTAGGACACTACAGCGTAAGCAAATAGCTTGAATAAATAAAATAATAAAGATATTTTTAACTGAACAATTATTCAGTTAAAAATATGCCCCGGACAAAAGAACAAAACGAAGAAATAAGAAACAAAACCCGCAGAACTATATTAGATAGTTCTCTAAAGCTATTTGCAAACAAAGGCTTCCATGGCACCTCAATAAGCGACATCGCTAAAAGTGCAAAAATATCGAAAGGGCTTGCCTACAATTATTTTGAAAGCAAAGAGAAAATATTAGAAGCAATATTTGAGGAGGCTTTAAGTACAGGCAATATTCTGCAGGAATATCTAGAGAAGATAAATGATCCTTACGAAAAAATAGCTTTTATAATAAATGCAATGTTTGATTATATGAAAAACCAGGAAGAATACTGGCGTTTGTATTTTGTTATGTCTCTTCAGCCTGAAATATTTGAAACTTCTCAATCTCTTAATATAAAATTTGCCCAGTTTTACCTTAAAATAATTGAAAAGATTTTTAAGGAAATAGGAATAAAAGAGCCTATGATAGAAGCACGAATATTTTTTGCCGGATTTGACGGATTGGGTTTACAGTATTTTTTCTACAGGGATAAATTTCCTTTTGAAAAAATGAAAAGATACTATCTGAAAAGATATAGTAAAAGCGGAATAAAAAAATTGAAAACCGGATAGAGATTATTTCATTACTACCATTTTTTTCGTAGAGACGAAATTCCCAACCTGTAGACGGTAAAAATAAACACCACTCGGCAGCGGGTTTGCTCTTTTCTTTGCATCAAATTCTACAGTGTAAGTTCCCGCAGGTTTATTTTCGCTAACGAGTGTTGTAACAAGGTTACCAAGCAGGTTGTAAACTTTCATAGTTACAAATCCGCCATCAGGAATTTTATATGTAATCACCGTGGAAGGATTGAACGGGTTTGGATAATTTTGTTCGAGCACATATGTATCGGGAATTGTCTGCTGGTTATTTGAACCAGTTGTAGTAAATTTCCAAGTATTTGAAAATGCAGAGCCGCCTGAGTTGCCCATTGCACCAATTCTCCAGAAATACTTTGTCCCATCACTTAAAGAAATTAATTGCTGTGTTGTATCAGAGAGTGTTGAGTCATCATATACAAAGTTAGAAAAAAGCGAATCTTTGGAAACCTGCAGATGGTATTTTGAAGCGTTTGCAATCTTATTCCACTTAAGAGTAATATTAACAGGTTGATTTGTGGAGCCGTTAACGGGCGCAATTAAAGTCGGTGCTTGAACCTGTAATGTATTACCATAGTGAATTGCCGCCATAGCATCAATAATTCCCCAGCCTGTAGTATCATTGGGTGCATTGTGATTTGATGCTGTATTTCTTAAAGCATCTGTAACCTGAATGGGAGTCCAGGTCGGATGTGCCTGTAAAATTAGTGCAGCAACTCCAGCTACTAAAGGACAAGAAAAAGAAGTTCCACTTCCCGTTAAATATCCATTAACATTTCCCGAGGTTGCGTCCGGAATATAATTAGATACACCATCAGCCATAACATCAGGCTTGTGTCTACCGTCAGCGGTAGGCCCATAGCTGCTGAATGATGCTCTTATTCCATTAATACTTACAGCTCCAACGGTAATAACGCTATCCCCGTCTGCAGGTGCACCAAGTGTATTCTGATCACCGGCATGATAGACCGCCTCATTTCCTGCCGATACAACTACGATAATTCCCTTTTTAACTGCAAGGTCCGCTGCAATTGTAATTTTAGCAGTGTTCCCATCCATTTGGCTCGAAGAATAATATACATCTCCGGAATTAGGTAGATCATACCTGTAAGTAAGCGAAGTGGAGGTCACATCTACACCGATACTATCCGCCCATTCAATTGCGGCAATCCAGTTATCTTCTTCAATAGTAGACTCACTGTCAGTGTTTTCGGTTTTTGCCAAAATATATTTTGAATCAAACGCAGGCCCAATCATCTGGCCTTCTTTAAATCCGCCAATCAGTGCAAGAGTCCAGGTTCCGTGTGATCCATCGCCAGCATCTGTCGTCTGATTTGCAATATTAGAATCATGGTTTACAAAATCATACTTCGCTATAATCTGGTTGTTGTTGATCATCCTATTAAATACTTCGTGCGAAAGATTACTGACACCCGCGTCCATTACAGCTATTATAACTCCCGCACCGGTGTAGCCGCTGTCGTGCGCCGCAGGAACATTAATCTGCTCAAGCTCTGCGTATGAATTGCCGTAATTATAAGTATTATTTTGTAATTTCCTGAAATTATTTTCGGAAGGCAATTCATTTTCTACTTTCGGCATTTCCGGATTTTTATAAACAGCAACCACATCAAGTTTTTTTACAAAATTCAGCGAAGAAATTTTCGGCAATTCACTCTTTTGAACAATCGCGGAAATTCCGTTAAACCATTTTGTAATTTGCTTAACGTGAACGTTAATAGATTCAAGTTGATTAATATAATTTTTATTTACGGGAAGGTCTGTAAATCCAATTAATTCTGATTTGGGTAAAACTTTTTCTCTTCTCTTTAATGATTTTTCACTTACCACGTTTGAGGGGCTTTCAAAATATTTATTTAAAGACAAACCTTTATCTTTAAAAAATATCCATACCAATACGGAGCCATCGTCAGAAGTTCTGCTGAGTTCGTTTTTTAAACTGGCAGAATATTTCTGCGTGTAATTTTGCGCAAATAGAGTTGCAGTAAATAAAAATATAAATAGTAAACGAACAATTCTCATAGGCATAATTGGCTATTGCGTATGTGTTTAAGTTAATACTTTTAAGGAAAACTTCAAGCTAATTCTATGTTCTCTTTATACTTTTTAAAAGACATAAAGTTGCCATTATTTGGTAAAAGAGTTATAAAATCCCTAAAAATTAAGATTTGGCTCAAAATCCATATTCTGCAGCAGACTTAATCCCTGACAAATCGGGAAGCTTATTCCTTTCAACCCATAACTGAACCAGTCCTGTACCTTCGGGGCCGCCAAAATTCTTTACCCATGCTGCGGCCTTTCCGTCTTCGTCTAGGGCTAAAACTGTTGAAACCTGATTTTTATCAACCGAGGCCGTTCCTACCCACCAGCCTGTTAATCCCCATTTATTTCCTTCTTCCGTAGTTTTAGAATAATACCATCCTTTCAGCGCATCGGTTAATTCGCCTTTGTAATCAACTCCAAAAACTTTGGAAGGAATCCTGAAATCAATTCCGGTAAGTTTATCAGTTTTTTTATCGAATATATATCCAAGTGGATTTGCACCGAGAAAAACAATTTTACCACCGGCTGTTAAATAATCTTTTATTAATAAATTATTTCCTGATTCATCAAACACTGTGAAAGGCACTTTATTAGAAGCAAAAATCACTACGCTTTTTGATTTTAAGTCGATCTGATCTTTAAAGAATTTAGCAAGTGAATTCTTGTCCAAGACTTCATAACCCGACCTATGAAAGAAATTTTTAACACCTTCATCTACCCTATTATGAAACCAATTAAATCCATTTGCTGGTTCATAGTAAACGGCACGTTTAAAATTTTCTTTATTTGAATTCGTCTGATTTCCTTTTAAACAGTATAAATTCCCATCGTCACCACCTACTAAAATATTTTCACCTACTACAACTGGCGATGAGGCAATAAAACCTGTTAATAATTTATAAGACCATTTTTGTTCCCCGGTTTTCAAATCAATTGCAAATAAAGTACCTGAAAAATCTCCAATATAAAGGCTGTTTTCAGTTACAGCAGGAGATGACCAAACGGCCTGGTAGGAATTAAATTTCCAAATTTCTTTTCCCGTTTTTAGGTCCACTGCTTGTATAACTTTCGCATCCGAACTTCCATCATAAACTACCCCGTTATAGATAGCAGGTGAAGTAATTACCCAGGATGTGCCGTAACTTACTTTCCAGATTTCTTTTCCAGATTGTAAATCCAGATTATACAAATTTCCATCACGGCTACCGAAGACGACATTTTTACCAGAAACAGATGCTGAACTCATAATAGATTGTCTATCGAATCCGAATTTGGAATTATGATATTTCAATCCTTCAACCTCATATTTCCAGATTAATTTTCCGGCATCTTTACTCAGTGCATAAAAATATCCAGCCATATCACCGAATAAAACCAAATTGTTACTAATTGCCGCAGCAACTCTTATTCTTGAATTACAATTAAATTCCCAGGAGATGGCACCGATGCCCGCCGCAATAGAATAAAATTTCCCATTTCCACTTCCGACATATATGTTTTCATTTTCCACAACAGGTGAAGAAAGATAATAGTCAAAGCCCCAATCCAAAGGAAGATCTTTTCCGAACTCTATTTTCCAGGCTTTTTTCCCACTACTAATATCCAAAGCAAACAGGATTCCATTCCTGTTTGTGAAAAATATTTTATCCTCTGAAATTGCCGGGACAGATTGAATTGCGCTTCCGGTTTTAAAGTGCCATTTTTCTTTCCCTGTTGAAAAATCAATGGCATAGAAATTACCATCACTGCTTCCGAAAAAGACTGTATTATTATAAACTGCGGGAGCTGATCTTATAGGACCATCAGTTTTAAATATCCAATTAAACCCGGCCGGGTTATCAATCCCTTTTCCGGGATAAACGCCACTATGTTTATTATTAACTCTAAATGTTAAAACATCGTTTTTGCCTGGATCAGTAGTTTCTTTTTTACATCCATCTATAATCATGATGAAAATCAAAATGGACATTAAAATAATATACTTTTTCATGGCTCTCTATAAAATAAATGCTAAACAATTTTTAATGCTTTATTTTATAAATTCACAAAGAAAATAGCTACATATTTCTGATTGAGAAATTGGGGTTTATGACGAACGGTTAATGAATGCTTATAAATTAAATCCAGTACTGAACAACGGAGTCACTAATTCTGCGAATCAAATCGCGGTTGTGTTTTTCTATTTCTGATTTTCTTGGTATTGGTTCATATGCTGGTAGCTGATCATGTAGAAACCCAAGAATTTCTTTACCGATTTTTTCTGACCATCTTTTTATCCATTTTGAGGGTAGTTTATCGGGAATTTCCAGATTCATAATTAACAAGTAAAGAATAGTCCAGATTCTAGGTGTGGCAGTAATCGAATATCCTCCACCAAGTGTAAACATAATTTTTCCATTGCTATAATCATCGGCATATTTTAGAATTTTCTTAAATATTTTTTCGTAATCCATCGTGGTTAAAAGTAAATCAGCCAACGGATCAGAAAAATGGGCATCTGCTCCTGCCATTACAATCATAGCATCAGGTTTAAACCATTTTAATGCCGGTTCAATTATTCCATCCATAACTTCAAGATATGATTCACCCTCGGTAAACGGATCGAGCGGAACGTTTAGTTTTAACGACCGTCCCATTCCCTGCCCTAGTTCGTGAATCCATCCGGTTCCGGGAAACAAAAACTCTCCTGACTCATGAAGAGAAATTGTCATAACTTTATCATCATTATAAAATATTTTCTGCACTCCATCTGAGTGATGAACATCTATATCGAGATATACAACGTGCAGCCCTTTATCTGTCATTTCTTTAATCGCTAAAGCAAGATCGTTGTAAATACAAAATCCGGAAGCAAGGTTACTGTGCGCGTGATGAAATCCGCCGCCAAGCTGAAGAACTTTTTTTGTTTTATTTTCAAGCAATAATTTTGCGCCAAGCAATGTTCCGCCAGCCTGGTATCTAGCACCTTCTGCCATTCCTTTTGTTATAGGGTTATCAATAGTACCGAGTCCAAGCTGTTCCGATTCGGTTTTATTTTCTCCCCTGCTCAATGCTTCAATAATATCCACATAATTTTTATCGTGTATTTTATAAAGCATTTCGGGAGTGACGGGATCAGGGGTTTCTGGTTCAACTGCATAATTCAATTCATGCAGAAGGTCCAGAACCATTTCAACACGAACAGGATTGAATGGATGACTTTCACCAAGATCGTAAAGATTATATTTGGGATGATAAATTATTTTACACATGCTATATGTACCGGCCAGATTACCTCAAAACCCGCATTACAAATCAACTCTGCAAGCATTTTCATCTCTATACTTCCAAGACGCAAAACCAGCCTTACTTTTCCATCTTTATCAGGATATGTTAGAATGGAATGAATATTAACTTTCTGTTCGGAAAGCAACCCTGTAAGCCTGGCTAGTTCACCTGTCTTATTTGGAAGCCGGACATCCAGACGTCCTGATGGCTGGTGGACTCCGGTTAACATAAGAAGTGCATCAAGCAAATCAGTATTTGTTACTATCCCGACTAGTTTCATTTCTTCAACTACAGGCAAACAACCAATTTTAAGTTCCCGCATAACCTGGGTTGCTCTTTCAACCGGATCATTAGGGCTGGTAGTACTAACTGGATGACTCATTACTTTTTCAACTTCGGTTTCCGGATCAAAAGGGTGCTCAGATAATTTGCTTGTCGCTAATCTAAGATCCCTGTCAGTTACAACACCAATAAGTTTTTCTTCCTTTAAAACCGGCAGGTGCCTGATTTTTTTATCCTGCATTAATTTATAAGCTTCATTTAATTTTATATCGAAGTTTACCGTAACAGGATTTTTTTTCATTACTTCGCTGATTAGCATAATTTTTCTCCCCGGTTTTTATAATTAATAAACTGGACGTTCGACCCCACCGGATTTGATTCTAATAAAAACATCTGAAATTAATAATGGTTTATTATCAAGAACAACTTTTGCATTAAGTTCCCAGAGCCACGGAATTTCTTCAATCATTTGAGAAAGCTTACCAAGAGTCTGGCCCAATCCGCTATTCTTGTCACAATGAATCTGCTGAAGAGTTTCTTCCAGATCCCTGTCGGTAATTGGAGTAATATGCAAAATGGTATCAAATCCTGAAACTTTCACTTCAAGAAGAGGCCCAAACAAAGGATCGGGTTTAACTTTCAGGTTTACAATATCGAGATGTGAATGTTTATCATCAGTTGTTTCAATATTAAAATGCTTCAGTAATTCTTTCGAAGAATCTTTATCCAGATCTATAAACTGATCCTGCAATTTGCTCTTTGATAATATTTTCTGAATTACTTTTCTTGCTTCGCCGGCATCAACATCTTCATACCAGGCATGATTTCCCAGAGGCTGTTTCTTAAAATCTACGTAATGAACAATTCTACCCAAAGCATTAACAGCTAATTCAGGGAAACGAAATGATGGAAATTTACGGTTAGTATTATTGTTTTCATCAACAAGTGAAATTGTGCCTGCAGCACCCATAAGACAAAGTAGTACTGGTTTTTCATTACCACTTTGGTTTTCTGCTTTGCTGATTCCGTTTCTTATTGCCTGTGCAAAGGTTTCAGCATCACAATTTCCTACGCAGGCAAAACCAATTAAAATAGAATCAACATTTTCAGATAAATGCGCTTTAAAAGCAGCTTCTTCATATTTATCAGGTGATGTAAAAGCACCCAGATCAATAACCCCGGGTCCATCAATTTTAAGATCATTCATTTCGCAGGCATCGGCAAAAAGAGTTGCCATTCCCGATGAATTTGCAATTATACTTACGCGGTTACCTTCCGGTAGTGGTTGATGAGCAAGTACAACAGCAACGTCAAAAATGTCTTCGAGAGTAGGCGCAAGTATAATACCGGTTTGATGAAATAATGCCTCAACTTCCCTTTCACCAGCGGCGTGAGTTCCGCTCTTAGCTTCAACAGTTTTTCTTCCGGCAGAACTTCTTGCACCTTTCACACAAAGAATTGGTTTTTTATAAGACATTCTTCTTGCAATTCGAACGAACCTTCGCGGGTTACCAAAAGTTTCAAGATAAAGAATGGCAATCTTTGTATCCGGATCCTCTTCCCAGTAAAGCAATAAATCATTGCCTGAAACATCTGCCCTGTTACCCGCTGACACAAATGTAGTAAAGCCCAACCCTTTTTCTTTTGCGTAGTCCAGAATCACAAGTCCGAGAGCCGCCGAATGTGAAAAAAATCCTGTCTGACCCTGCATCATAATTTCAGGTGCAAGGCTTGCATTTAATTTTACATCGGAATTAGTATTCATAACTCCAAGACAACTGGGACCTAAAAGCCTGACTCCACGTGATCTTACAAGTTCAAAAAGTTTCTTTTGCCTTTCCTTTCCTTCTTCTCCGGCATCAGAAAATCCCGCGGAAACCACAATCAGACCTTTGGCTCCGGCACTAATCGCTTCTTCTGCAACTTCAAAAACCTTTTCTGCTTTTACAGAAATTACAGCAAGATCAATTTGCTCAGGAATTTCCTTTGATGATGAGTACGCTTTAATACCGTTAACGAAATCAGTCTGTGGATTAACAGGATAGACATTCCCGTTAAAATCTGCGCTTAATATATTTTTAAAGATGAGGTTTCCGATGGATGAGGTATCTCTTGAAGCCCCAATAACTGCAATAACTTTTGGATGTAATAATGGAATTAGAGAATTAGCAACTGCTATTCTTTCTCGCAACTGAGCTCTTTCCCAAACTTGTGCTCCACCATTAACGGGTAATTCAAAATGTACGGTGTCTGTACTCCAAACCCGGTGTTTTTCAAAACCGGAACTTTTAAATACATTCATCATCGGCTGATTTTCGGGCAGGACTTCAGCCTCCAGATCAATAAATCCGTTTGCAGCCGCTAATCCCGCGAGCCTTTCAAGAATGATTGTACTGATTCCTTTTCCCTGGAATTTATCTTCAATAAGAAATGCAACTTCTGCAGTGTGGCCGTTTCCTATGGCAACATAGTTTCCGAGACCAATAACTCTTCCATTCTCTTTTTCACCAATGATTGCAAGCAAACATCCGCTTTCTTTGAAATCGCCACTGCAAAGATCTTTTATATGATTTTGTGATACTTCAGAAATGGACGCCATAAAACGCATTCGCAGACTTTCCTGCGAAAGGCGTTTCATAAACGAATCTACGAATGGTATATCTTTTTCTACGGCTGGTTTTAGAAATATCCCCTGACCATCTTTAAGTAAGACGTGCTCATGATATTCCAGTCCTTCCGGTATTATTCGGAACATAACACTATGATTCCACCAAATAATGAGAACAGTAAAGGAATATATATAAAAAATGGAGGTTCAAAACAAACTTAAGAACCTCCATTAAATAAAAATCCGCTTATGCTAAATTTTTTATTTCTTCAACTACCTGCGGATTTGCCAGTGTTGTTATATCTCCAACATCCTGTTTATTAGCAACCGCCGATAGAATCCTTCGCATAATTTTACCAGAACGTGTTTTGGGCATATCAGAAACTATCCAGACTTTGCCAGGTTTCGCAATAGGTCCTATTTCTTTTGCAAGTGTGTCTGAAACCTTTTTCTGAATTTCAGGAGTTCCCTTAATTCCGGGTTTTAGTGAAACGAAAATATGCGGAATTTTTCCTTTAATCGGATCAGCAACCGGAACAACTGCAGCTTCACCGACTTCGGTGCACATCAGCGCAGCAGATTCAAGTTCCTTTGTCCCCAGACGATGACCCGGCAACATTTATGACGTCATCAATTCTTCCCAGAATCCTGTAAAATCCGTCAGCAGCCTGAACAGCGCCATCTCCTGCAAAGTAAGGCCAGTCGCGCCAGTCTTTGCTTTTTGGGTCTTTATTGTAACGCTGATAATACTGTCTGACAAATCTATCATCATCGCCCCAGATAGTTAACATTCTTCCGGGCCATGGATTTTGTATACAAATATTACCTGCTTTTCCGCTGCCTGCCGGAAGTGGTTTTCCGTCTTCATCAAAAATTACGGGATAGATTCCGGGTACAGCCGGACCCGCACTTCCCGGTTTCATTTTATGAATGCCGGGCAATGTTGAACAAAGAAATCCGCCGGTTTCTGTTTGCCACCATGTATCAACAATAACTGCTTCTTTTTTACCCACAACATTGTAATACCATCGCCAGACTTCCGGTTCAATCGGCTCACCGACTGTAGTCATATGTTTAAAATGGTAATCATATTTTGCCGGTTCATCGGGACCAACACGTCGTAATGCGCGAATAGCTGTTGGAGAAGTGTGGAATATATTCACATCAAGTTCTTCGGCAACACGCCATGGACGGCCTGCATCGGGATAAGTGGGAACACCTTCAAATATTACCGAAGATGCAGCAAGTGCTAGAGGACCATAAATAATATATGAGTGTCCCGTAATCCATCCTATATCTGCCATACACCAGTAAACATCTTCCGGATGAATATCCTGAACATATTTTGATGTGCCGGTTACATAGGATATAGTATCCACCGATAGAATGCTGTGCCCCTTTGGGTTTGCCTGTAGAACCGGAAGTATACATTATAAAGAGATTTCCTTCTGAAGGAAGCTGAACAGGCTCAACTTTTTTATGGTAGTAATCTTTGATTACGTCATTTACTAAAAAGTCGCGACCCTCAACAAGTGGTGTCTTAGCGGAATATTTATCAGGATATCGCTGAAAGATAAGTATCTTCTCAATCTTCTGTCCTTCCTTCAACGCTTCTTCGTAAGCAATGTCAGCTTTTTCTTTATGGTCAATAAGATTGCCACCCCTGTAATATGAATCAGCAGTGATAAGAACCTTGCTTTTTGCATCTGCTACTCTTTCTCCGCAGGCCTTTCCTGAAAATCCAGAAAATACCTGTGAGTGAACTGCACCAATACGGGCGCAGGCCAGCATTGCTATTGCGATCTCCGGTATCATCGGCATATGAAGTGTGACAGTATCGCCGGCTTTGACCCCACAGAAATCCTGTAGTAAAGCAGCAAATTCATTTACCTTAACATAAAGTTCCTGAAAAGTCATGTGTACAATTGCTTCATTTTCAGGTTCAGGAACGAAATGTATAGCGGTCTTATTTTTATGTTTTGCTAAATGCCTGTCAATACAATTATATGATGCATTTATCTTACCGCCTGTAAACCATTTGAAGAACGGAGGATTACTTGAATCCAAAACCTGATCGTATGGTTTGTACCAATCAAGCATATCAGCATACTCTTTGTAGCAATCCGGGAAATTGTCCATACTGAATCGATCAAAAATCTTTTCATCTTTTACGTTTGCCTGTTTGGAAAATTTTTCACTCAGATTAAAATAATCTTCTTCTTTCCAGTGCACCGCAATCTGCGACTCAGTTACTTCATCATTAGATTTCTTTTCGTCCATAGATTAACTCCTGATCTTTTAATTTTGAAAAAATGAATTAACCAATGGGAAGAACAACTTTTCCATAAGTCTCGTTTAAAATCTCCGCCGCCGCCAGGTAAATTGCGGACAGACCACAGAGAATTCCTTCCCAACCTGTAAATGTTTTTAAGGTTGCATTCCCGGTAGCATCGCCGAGTGCAAGAAGCCAGAATAAAATAAATAATGTGAAGAAGACTACCTGTAATGCCTTGTTCTTTTTCAAGGTAGCAATCCACATGACAAAAGTAAATAGACCCCACATAAATAAATATGCTATCATTCCGCCTTCATCGGCCTTGGCTACACCTCCCCAGCTCGGCATTACTATAAGATAGACGAGGGTCAGCCAGAACAGTCCGTAAGAAGTGAATGCGACCGTTCCGAAAGTATTTCCCTTTTTCCATTCCATCCAGCCTGCAAAAACCTGGGCCATTCCGCCGTAAAAGACACCCATTGCAAGAACCATGCCGCTTAAGGCAAAGAATCCTGCGTTGTGTAAATTGAGGAGAACAGTCGTCATACCAAATCCGAGTAACCCTAATGGAGCCGGATTAGCAGTTGAATCGAAAATTTTTGTGCTTTCTGACATAGTACCTCCGTTTAGTTTAGTTTAATTATTGTTTTGCGTATTAATTTCACAAAACAGTTTTTTTGCAGAGCAAAACGTCGGGAAATCAGCACACAGCTTTTATAACAGACCGGATCCCCTCAATTCAAGACTATCATATGTTTCACTTATTTAATTTCCCTTACTAAAGAACCTCAATAGCAAGCAGGGGAAATGCTTTTTCTAATTCTTCCCTCAGATCTTTAAGCACGCTGTTTAAAATTGCATTAGAAATCAGCGTGCAGCATCCTTCCGGGGAATGCATCGGATATTTAACGACAACCAGTTTATTTTTTGATTCAACAAATCTTAATTTTTCAATAATATTGCTTTGTGCAAGTGAAAGTCCCGATTCCGGCACTTTTATCCTTTCAAAAACTTCATCTATTTTTTTTTGCATGTCTTTCCTTTTTTTCTATTCCCGTACAAAATTACTTTCAAACGGCTCTTTCTGAAGCAAATAATTTTTTAGCGTCTGTAGACCAATTAAAGGCGTATTACTTTTAGGGAAAAGCAGTATCTGCTTAAAAACAAATCTATCTTCAATGTGGTTAGGTATAAACTCCGGGTAATATTTGTTAATAATTACATTGTTTATTCCCAGGCTGAACTCGTTCAACCTTTTTACGATTAATTCCGATTCGGAAAAGGACAATTTATCCGAGTTCATAACAAGATTAATTTTTGTCTTTGTTTTATCTCTGAAAATTTCTTTTACTTCCTTATATGATTTAACCTGCTGATTGAGCTTGTTGAGAATTTTATCTCTCTCCACCTCCTTATCGCCAAATTTAACCCTCGTAATTATTTCTCTCTTTTTAATAATTTCATTTCTTAAATCAAGCAGCTTCTCAAGCCATAAAAGAGAAATCTCCGGTAATCCGAAAAACTTCAGAGTTAATGCGGTCAGAGACATATCGAAAATGATGTAATCTTTTTCTTTATTCCGTCTTAATATTTCCCTATAGGCCAGTAACAAAGCATATTCCTCTATCCCTTAGAATATTTAATAACACCGAAATACTGTTCGAGATTAAGCGCCTAAAGGTATGAATAGGTACGTCTGATCTGTGATTCAACTTCATCTAATATTTTTTTATCCAGTAATTAATATCTATCTCTTTAATTTCTAGATTTTCGGTTAATATATACTTTTCTCAGAAAATTTTTTTTCAAATATATCTTAAAAATTATACGCCGTATTTATCTACACCAGCAGTACATTAAAACCGTACTGTGCCAGATGCACAGCAGTTAATACCGACTAAGTTCACTTACCAACTCCACCTTTTCCTAGATAGAAAAGACAACTCGTTTTTGAATCATTTTTCATATAACATCAAACTCAGATAAAAGATCTGACATATCTCTCTCAGCAGTATCTACCTTGTTGAGCATCAAAACAAAATGCTTTTCCATTTCAGTCAGCAGGTCAAGTGTTAAATTCATCTAGAGTGATAGAAGGCCGATAAAAAGCCGAGCACTATTAGTCCGAACTATTTTCCATTTCGCCAAGTTCATATTCTATTTTATCCACCATCGTGCTCCTGGCCATTGCATCATAATAATTCCACCCTTTAACCAGCTTATCTTTAATTTTACTGTAAACTTTTTTGTCAAAGCTATCCCCTTTATATCTAAATAAAATATTTTTATTGAGCTTCACTTATCCTGAATAATTTTTTTTCAAACTTAATTCGTTTCTCCGAAGGGAAATAATAGTATACAGCATAAAGTGAAATAATAACAATCGCACCATAATAAAAACCTGTAAGATTCAGCAATACCGTAATGAGAACAAAATATGTAGCTATCATGACAATAATTATCAACTCTTTTTCAAATTTTAAAAATTCATAACCGGTTATAGATTTACAGTCTTTTATTTTGTTTACAAAAAAAGTCCTGTAAAAAATCAGCAAAGCCAGACTGAATAAAGCTGTCAGTACCAATATAGCAACGGAGACGATCCTGTTTAATTCCAATTCTCTCCAGTTAATAATTTCCATATACTGTCATAGGTAAATCAGGACCAACAAAAGGAGAGTGTAAATAATAATTTGAAATATGTTCTCTTTAATTCTTCCTTAATCATACCTGCCTGTATTTGCTATCGTAATTTGTTGACAACAATGTACAGTGGTAAACGGACAGTGTTGCCAAATTAAAATAATTTGAAAGAACCTATCCTTACACGTTTTCTGTTGCAGGTTCACTCTTGTCATGAAAATTTGATGTCTTCGTTGAGAAAAGTTAGATATACTTGTGTTGCAATCTAGACCATTGACATAATAATTATAACATATATTTGCAGTAAATATTACTTTTTGCTCTAGAGCTTATCTGATTTTTGATAATAGTTCATGAGGTCTTATGATGAACACGGCCTGGATAGCGCTTATCAGCCAAGCTTTTTTATTGTTCTGTTTTAGATAAATAGCAATAATAAAAGGTTAATGAAGCAGTTATCTGATTTACAGCTCCAAAAAGAGCCATATAATAAAGCACCTTTTCCACTTGCATATGATGAAAAATTAAGCTAAGCAAATAAAACTACTGTTGCAGTTGAAAAAACTATTTTTTAAATGTTTTTCGGAACATTTCGTCAGCACATATCTCTGAATACGGATCGCGTTCGGTGTTGTACAGCAGAGGAAGCTACGATACGCCCATGAGCACCACCGATACAGCCTTAGGTACACCGATAGCCCCGATCATATTATAGCTCCGTCTACAATGCGCCAACTTTAGAACCAAGCTAGCAGCACCAACCCTAGATACATAATTGGTCGATACCCGCACTCCGAATATGTTTTGCATTCAGCAGTAATATAACCATTCCTATTCCAGCGACAGTTTGTATAATTACGAGTGTAGCTAAACATCTTTTCAGCATAACACAATATCTGACAAAGATAGAATATTATTATTGAAATATATCGTATAATTGGAAATAAAGAATATAGAAATTAGTAGAAATATATCATAATGGTAATAAGTAAATTCAATTCATATATATAAGAGGAGTAATGAAAATTACAGCTGAATTAAACCGACATTACTCCTGATTTATTAGAAATATATTATAATTAATTATATTTATAGAAATAATCAAATGAGAAAAAAAATAAGAAAAAAAAAGAGATATAAAAATAAAGAAATATAAAATAAATCATATAAAAAAAAAATAATATTAGGATATAAAAAATAAAAAATATAAATCAAATATAATAATAGAAATAAAAATAAATAATATAAAATATATAATAATAAAAAAAAAATATATATAAGAAAAAAAAAAAAAATTTATAAAAAAATAAACTATAAAATAACACAAATATTTCTCAGAAATTAAATATTTTTTATTAAGGGAGTGCTAAAACATACAGCTACCCGACATTACTCCTGACTTAAAATAACACAAATATTGAAAGTAGTAAAAATAAAATAAATAGATAGTACTTGCGATAGATGTGAGGATTTCGAAGTGAGTTCTTTATTGTAGACGAATCAAACCATCTTCGATTTCAACAGAAGCAACTGTTGTCATCATTAATCGCAAAAAATTTATTGCCAATATAGTTTCCATAAAGCTTATACATCACAAGGTAGCCAACAAAAGCTAAAATCATTATTAGTAACAATTCCATTTTCGTTCCTTGTTTTTATTAAACATACTACAAGCATTAAAGCCTCACTCGTAGAAAGTGGCTTTAACATTTTAAATTAAAATTTATATAAAGCGCTGAAAAAACAAAGTTCCTTTAGCTATCTTCATTTGATCCATAAGTCAATTTATTTTGCAGATATTCCACTCCCAACCAAGCAACCAGTTTGATATTTTACCATTACATCAAACAGGTTATTTTTTATCCTATCGCAATCTATAGCTGCCATTGCTATAGATTTTGTTACACTCTCCATGCCATAAATCCATAAATGCCTTACCGCTCGTAAAACTGCTTATTGTGCCAGCCTCCTGTAGAAGATAAATCTTTATTCACACTTTGTATCTCGTTAATTGACCAAACTGCTGGCCGATATTTTTTCCATGTAGATATTACCCTGTAATAAAAATCCATTCGAATTTATGCTCGCGCCAACTTCAGCAGCTGACCCGGAGAGAGTACTGGTAGAATCCACATTTGTCCCTGCCAGATTTTTGCTGTCTATATGCCCAACAACATATGCTTTAAAAACAGTACCTTCTGAAATTTTACTATTCAGGTTTAATCTTACCTCAAATTGCGGTGTACCTGAATTACCGGCTGTTCCAAAATTTACATTATTACCCGGCCCGCTCCAGGATCCTTCAAAAACTGCGGCGTCTAATCCCACGTGGGTAGAACTGTTCGAAGCAAATTTATAATACATATATATGCCGGGGAATCTCCAGCCAACATCGCCAGCTGATCCGTATCCCAAAGGAAAAGCTATGTGTGACATTGAAACCGGTACATTACCGAATAAAGGTGTCCATGCCTGGCCAAGCCTGATTGTAAGATTATCATGAACAATATCCAGATAAGCTAAACGAAGGCGGGTGTTGGCTGCTCTGCACTGAAAGCACCAGCGCCGTTAAATCCTCCGAATGCATCAAACTCCAGTACACCGCCCAATTTCCAGTTATTTGTAAGTTCGGGACCATTGAATACCATTGTAAGCCTGCTGTTCCGTATATCACCTCCGTAAAACCATCAGTTGGTGGTATATTCCGGGGGCGCCGCGAACTCCGCGTTTTGCCCGTTGCCAAATACGAATCCCTGATTCTGTCCGAAAAATGTCGTGCTTACAAAACCCTTAATTTTCAGGGTTTCTTTTCCACCCGTGGTACGTTCTGTGCAAACAAAATGCCGGTAAAAAAAAGGAAGGTGGAAAGTACTACAATTTTTTTCATTTTTATCTCCCTGATTAAAGAATGAATTAAAAAATTAAATGTAGCTTATGAGTGGTGAAATTACACTCATCCAAAAGGTAGTGAACGTTTATAATTGTGATTTTGCCGCTCAATGTTTTTCAACATAGCAAACAAATTATGTTTATAGCAAAAAGAAATGTTTTAAGATGCAGTATATAAAATTAAAAGGCGGAATAATTAATTAAGATGCATTAAATGCCCAGGGTTCTTTCAGTTCCTTTAAATAATGCCTGCTGACCGGTATTAAATGTTTACAGCTTGTTTGAATTTTTGCCGCTGAATTTTCTTCAAACAGAACCTCGTCAATTTTATCCAGGTTTACTAAATATTGTTTATGCATCTGAATAAATTTGTTTTTTCTTCGAGTACTTTCAAAGTGAGTTCTGTAAAATGTTTTTTATCACAGTCGATGAAAAAAACACCCGTTTCATCGGAGTGGACATATTGTATTGTGTCCACATCGACCATTTTTACCTTATTAGCCCCCGCGCTTGGAATTCTCTTTAACGGCGCAATATTCAGTTTCTGCGGGGTCTTTCCAACAATTAACTTGTTGAGTTTCTCAATAGTCTTATAGAGTCTTTCCTTCTCAACCGGTTTTAATAAATAATCAATCGCGTCATTTTCGAAGGCCTCAATGGCAAATTCGTCGTAAGCAGTAACGAAGACGACCCGTGGTAACCTGGTGTTTTCAATCATCGATAACATTTCAAAACCGCTAATCTCCGGCAATTTAATAATAAAAATACTATCCGGATCAACTCATTAATTGCCTTTATACCATCCAATGCATTTGCACATTTCTGTAAAACCTCCACTTTATTGGTTTCATCAAGCAGGTATTCCAGTTCTCTGCGCGCATTTATCTCGTCTTCAATAATTATCGCTTTTATCTTCAATTCATCCCTCCCGCGGGCAATAAAATAGTTGCAATTGTTTTTGTATCCGATTCACAATGAATATTTACACCGTACTCATCTCCGACCAGATGTTTAATTCTTTTATCCACTATTTTAATTCCCAGTCCGCTCTTATCATTTTTTTCAACGTACAATCCGCCGTTATCCTCAATATCTACCTGCAGATTCCCGTTATTCCTGAAAATTTTGATCCTAACCTCACCGTTATTGAGAAGTTTTGAAACACCGTGTTTTATTGCATTTTCAACTAATGGCTGAAAAGTAAAAGTCGGGATTTTTATATTAAGCAGAGTCTTATCAACTTCAAAAAATATTTTTAAGTGATCCTGGAATCTTACTTTTTCAATTTCCAGGTACGAATTTACGTGATCCAGTTCCTCTTTAATTGTAGAAAGATTGGCGTTTCTCTTCAGGTTTTTTCTGAAATAATTAGACAAATGCATCAACAGGTCCCTCGCCTTATCGGCGTTCCAGCGGCTTACTGCAATTATCGTATTGATTGAATTAAACAGGAAGTGAGGATTAATCTTTGCCTGGATCAAATTTAATTCTGATTTTGTCAGCATATTTTTTTGGTATTCGTACCTCGCCGCAATAAGCTGGTTTGCAACCAGCTCTGCAATTCCTTCACCAAGAGTTTCATTTATCTTTAAAAAGAATTTATTCTTTAGTTCATAAAGTTTTATAGTGCCGATAACTTCTTCATTTACTCTCATAGGCACTACAAGTACAGTTGAAAGTTTACAATCTTCAGAAAGCGGGCAATTGTAGGACCCGTTTGAACCATCGATAAAAACTATTTTATTTTCAGCAATTGCCTCCCTGGTATATTCGGAAGCGATCTGGTTACCTGGTTTGTGATGATCGTCCCCCACACCAACAAAGGCCAGTATATTTTCACGGTCCGTAATTGCAACAGCGGCAACATTTGTCTCTTCAATTATAATATTTGCTATCTTCTCAGCCGAGCTTTGACTCAGGCCCTTGCTAAGAACCCCGAGAATTTTTTTGGCAATTCTAAGCGCCTGTTTAGAATACGCTGACCCTATTTTATCATAATTATACCTTTGATCCCTGAACAGGCTCATTATTAATGTCGCCCCGAATGAGTTTGTAATTATCATCGGCAACGCGATAAGCTCCACAAGTTCAATGGCCCTGTCAATCGGCCTGGATATCGCGATGATAATTATCATCTGTAAAATTTCAGCAACAAGTGTTGTCAGAAAAACCACGTCGGGGTCAAATATTCTCTCGTTCTTTTCCTGCTTCAGAAAATAATAATGAACAAGCCCCGCGAGTAATCCTTCAACAGTTGTCGAGAGGCCGCAGGAAACTGCTGTAAATCCTCCTATAAAGTACCTGTGTATTCCGGCTGTCAGGCCGACAGAAAATCCCAGCGTCGGGCCGCCTATCAGCCCGGCTATCACGGCGCCGATCACCCTGTTGTTTGCGATTGCACCTTCCACCGGAACTCCGAAATAAGTACCGATAATGGATACGGCGCTGAAAATTACATAAAGAGTAAAAAAGTAATTACGATTGAATTTCCTGGTAAGCAGTAATTTAAATGCGGGGGTCTTGCTAAAAAGGTAGGCTATAACAAGAAATACCGCTATCTCTTTGAATAGATTTATTAATATGTTCATTTCTTACCGGCCATTGAATCTTAAAAATCAAAAAGCCTTTTATCTGAACAGAACAATTCGCGGCATTTCCCCTGCAACAATATATTAAACGGTATTTAAATTTAGGGAAGCATAATCATGCTATAATTGATTGCCCCGTGTGTTCAAATTTAACTTTTCTTGTTTAAAATGAAGTAAAATTTTCACTTTTAAATTCAACTCATTAAGGATTTTAAGGATAATTGTTGTAATTTTCAACTAGAGAAATATATGAGGCCGCCATGAGTCAGGAAGATAATTATTCCTCAGCCCTGGAAGGTTTTGAGAAATACCGTAAAACAGCAGGTTTTCTTTTAGGTCCCGTAATATTTTTTACAATTCTTTTAATTTCCACACCCGATAGTTTCATTCAAAACGCAAAGGCAATGCTACCTTCCGGCGCTTCAGGCCAGCAGGTGTTACAACTGGCTTACGGAACAAAGGTGACGCTTGCTCTCCTTCTATTAATGGTAATATGGTGGATTACAGAAGCTGTACCCATACCCATAACAGCAATTTTACCGGGTATTGTTCTGCCCTTGTTTCACGTTACCGGCTTTTTCAATGACAAGGTTTTTATGTTTACGGGAAAAAACATCCTTGTTAATTATGCGAACCCGATAATATTTTTATTTCTTAGCGGTTTTCTTCTGGCGGCTGCTATGCAAAAATGGAATCTCGACCGCAGGCTCACGCTTTATATTCTCACGCGCGGAAACATCGCAAATAATTCGAAACTTGTATTGCTCGGAATGATGTCTATTTCTGCATTCCTTTCAATGTGGATTTCGAACACGGCAACTACGGCAATGCTTCTGCCTCTGGGAGCGGGCATCATTGTCCAGGGAGGAGGCAAGGTAGGAGAATCTAACTTTGGTAAATCGCTTATGCTTGGTATTGCCTGGGGAGCATCAATCGGCGGAGTGGGTACAATTATTGGAACACCACCAAACGGAATCTGCGTTTCGATTCTGAAATCCTCCGGAATTGCAGATATAAACTTTGTCGACTGGATGAAAATCGGTATTCCGTTTGTAATATTATTCATACCTATCACATGGTTTGTGCTTTTAAAAGTTTTTCCTCCCGAAGTAAAAAACATAAAGGGCGGCAAACAGCTTGTGGTGAAAGAAAGGAAAAAACTCGGACTATGGACTAAAGCCGAAAAACTTACTGTAGTGGCTTTTATTACGGTAGTAATTTTGTGGGTCTCACATCCTTTCTGGAATTACATTTTTTCTAAATCTTTTTTTGAAAACCTGTCATGGTTCGATGAAAATATAATTGCCCTTTTCGGTGCATTCCTTTTATTCCTGCTGCCTGTTAACTGGAAAGAACAAAAGTTTGTCCTGGATTGGTCGGACGCAAAATTTGTGGATTGGGGAACACTTTTGCTATTCGGCGGGGGAATCGCTTTATCGGACGGAATGTTCAAAACGGGACTGGCTAATTTAATAGCGACATCCGTCGTGGCATTTCTCGGCTCACCATCTACCATAGTTCTTATGTTTACACTTATTCTAATGCTTGACCTGCTAACAGAAGTTACTTCAAATACAGCTGTCATTTCCATGATGATACCTATAATAATCACAATTGCGGCCACTACAGGCGATGACCCGGTTACACTCTGTGTTGCGGCAACAATTGCGGCATCAATGGCTTTTATGCTGCCAGTTGCAACACCACCAAACGCACTGGTTTACGGTACAGGGTATATAAAAATAAGAGACATGATCAGAGCCGGGTTTATACTTGATATATTAGGCTGGTTTTTTACGACTGCGGTTATATACTTTATTGCCCATAAATTATTGGGTGTGCTAAATTCTTAGTAAAAAAGGCGAGTTTCATTTGAAAATTGGTGTTGACTATATCTTCCTTATAAGTTATCTTTTTAAGCCTGAGGTTCTGCTGCTCTAATTTTAAATAATCCGGTTTTTATTGTTTTCCATATTACTCAGTAGAAATTTCTTTGTAGCCTAAATCATTTCCCTAAACCGTACCGCATATTCTGATAAATTTAAAATATAATTTCATTTAAATTATAATGGGAGTTATTTATGAAAAGGGTAATTTTTCTACTGCTGTTTATGACTTTATTTTTTGTCCCCTCTTATTCCCAGACGCACATTATTACAAATTCCGGCCTGACATTTACCCCTGCAAATATCACAATAAATGTCGGTGATACTGTAAAATTTGTTCTCGATTCAATTCATAAACCCAGGGAAGTTGACCAAGCTACATGGAATGCGAACGGAAATACTTCGAATGGCGGATTCGATATGCCATTCGGAGGTGGGACCGTGGTAATAACTTCCGCTGGGGTTCATTACTATGTCTGTGTGCCTCACGCATCTTCCGGGATGAAAGGAACAATCACTGCAAACACGGTAACCAGTCTAGAATCTGAAACCTCTTCTATTCCGACTAATTATTACCTGAAACAGAATTATCCCAATCCTTTTAATCCCGGCACAATTATAAAATACGGATTGCCCCTTTCCGGCAAAGTTACAATTACAATTTTTGATGCGATCGGGAAACAAATACACCAGCTTGTTAATGAAATACAATCAGCCGGTAGTCATGAAATTAAGTTTGATGCATCCGCACTGCCCAGCGGCGTATATCTATACAGAATATCTTCTGAAAATTTTTCACAAACAAGAAAAATGATTCTGCTCCGGTAATTTTTACGGAATTATTTTATAAATTATAAAAGCCCTGAATTGTCAGGGCTTTTAATTTTTATTTATGGAAATCTTTTTGTAATTACACTGGGGAAAACCGGTAAATCGTTTTCTGATATGAATAAATAGTCATTTTAACTTAAAAAACTAAATCCACGATTGTAATACTTCCTTCCTGGGATGCGGAATAACAACTTTCTGTACCAGCAAACCCTTCTTTGCAATAGCCGCAGCCCCGGTTTCAACAGCCGTCTCAACTGAAGAGATATCCCCCGTAAACATAACGTAGCCCTTTCCCCCTATTGCCATTGCTAAATAAACAGTTATTAAATCAACAGAAGCTGATTTTACGGCAGCATCCGCAGCTTCAATAATAGATGCTACAGAAAACGATTCTATCACACCGAGTGCCTGCAGATCGACAACTGGATTTACCCCGCTTATAGCAGGAAAAATTGATGGATGGACATTTGGAATAATAAAATGATCGACAAGTTCATCAGCACTGATTTCTATTCCTGTTTCAATACTCGTATTAACAGCATCAACATCACCGCCGATAAGAATCATATATTTGCCGGGACATATTGTGCGGTTAACAATTATTTCAATATCAGCTCGTTTCAGCATTGCGTCCGAAACTTCAAGTCCTTTGGCAATACTTGATAATTCAACCAGGCCAATAGCTGCTTTCATTCAAAAACCTTTTTAATAATTTTTAGAAATCAAAATTCCCTTTTCTGAAATATCTTTCACAATACCATCAATACTGGAATGGACCGGGACACCCAGATCATCTTCTTCAGTTGAGGCTATCATTTCTCCTTCTTTTACTTTTGAGCCAATCTTTACAACAGGATTAGCGGATTTACCAAAATTATATTTTAGAGGTATTAAAACTTCAGAAATATTTTTATCTATATTCTTAAACTCTGCCTTCCTGTCGTAATGCTTAAGCCCAAGGCGTTGATACAGAGATGTTATAGGGATTTCTCTCCCTTCTCTTACCGGGTGAACATCCCTGAAAACTTCCTCTTCCTCCTCCCTGGTAAATCCTTTTTCCTCTTCACGCAATTTTACTTTAGTATCAACACAAATATTTTTAGGGTCCAATTTTTCCGGACAGGCAAATAGTGTGCAAACATTACATTCACAGCAGCTTGAAGCCCATTGATTCAATCTGTCTTTTGCTTCTCCTGTCATCTGCAGCGACCGCATTACCAGATGCGGTTGTATCGGGTAACCCAAAATGTAGCGGGGACAAAGTTGAGTACAGAAGGAACACTGATCACAGGTACTGTGACCGGCTTTGTTATATACTTTTTGAGGTGAAGATTTTCTTACAGCAAGTGTATGATCCGAAGGAAGAATTATCAGTCCGCCAAGTGTTTTAGTAACGGGCAGAGAAAAATCCGTTTCAACTCCTCCCATCATCACTCCGCCTGTTAATGCTACCGGATCGCTTGTTGTGAATCCGCCAGCCAAATCAATACAATCTTTAAAACTCGTTCCGACAGGAAGGGATGTAGTTATTGGATTCTTAACTGCACCGGTAACTGTTATAAACTTTTTTGTAACGGGAACATTTTCAAGAGCATTTGCAATATTTACTAAGGTCTCAACATTATTAACAAGGCATCCGATCATTAATGGAATTCCATTCGGAGGAATTCTTTTTCCTGTTACTTCGTAAACAAGTATATATTCATCGCCGGCTGGATAAACGTTCCGGGTAATAAAAATATCTATGCCCGTTTTTTTTGCCAGTGGTTTTATAATTTCCGCAGCATCCCTGTTTTTTTCCTTTATTGCGAGTGTTATTTTTTTTGCGTCAGTAAGTTCACGGATAATCTCAAGTCCGTGAAGCATTTTTTCAGTTTCTTTTAACATCACTTCACGGTCTTTGTATAAAAGCGGCTCGCATTCCACGCCGTTGGCAATGATGTGTTCAACATTTGTATTTAGTTTTTTGTGAGATGGAAATCCCCCGCCGCCTGCACCAACAACTCCGGCTAACCTTATTTTTTCCAATATTTCCAGTTTTGTCATTATTTTACCGGGTTAAAGATTTACTTCTTATGTATTAAAATTAACGAAAAAAACTAAGTTGTTGCAGAATATTTCAAAATAATGTTCGGAGCAGTCGTCACATTTCTTTTTAATAATTTAAAACTTCACTAAATTTGCAGTCTCTGGTTTACCTGCCCACGTAGCTCAGCTGGATAGAGCAACGGTTTCCTAAACCGTAGGTCACGTGTTCGAATCACGTCGTGGGTACTATTTTCAACTCTATAACTTTCCGGATACTTAAAAACCCCCTTGAATGCTAAATTATTCCACTTATTGGTATAAAAGCTCAGGAATGATTACGTTTAAAATCATTCTGAAATTTTTGCTGACTTTATCAGAATAGTTTAATAATAAGGGAATTAAAATGTACTCTGCTATATATCTAATTTTGCTTGCAATAGCTGCAATAATATTTTTTAATGGACTAAAAGCAAAAAACAAATCCAAGATTGCACTTGGAGTTATTATTGCACTTTTGACTGCCGTATTCTTCTGGTTTATGGACTTCTGGGGTGAAGTTCTATGGTTTAGAGCCCTCGGATTCACAGACAGATTCTGGCTCGAAATGCTTTATAGCATACTTTGTGCTGTTGCGGGAATCATAGTCTCATTTGGCGGTACCTATTTGCTGACAATGTTTATTCCCAAAGATTTCAAATACGTAAAATGGTCCGCAATTCTAATAGCCACCTTTTTAGGTGCGATGTGGGGTTATACTAACTGGTCTGTAATACTTAAATATCTAAACAGCGTTCCAACAGCAGTAACCGACCCTCTATTCGGAAACACCACGGGATTTTATTTGTTCATGCTGCCGTTTTTAGACATCATTTATATTTTATTATTCACAGTCACTTTTATATCACTTGCCGCTTCCTTTATTTCTGCATTTGTAAGAATGAATCAACAGGGAATTTTCTTTTACCTCCCACCCTCTGTTTCAGCATCCACGAAAAAGCTTCACAATTCAATTTACCTGAATTCATCAATTTTCTTATTCGTGCTGGCATTCGGGAAGTTATTAAGCAAGTATCACCTGATGTATTCAGACAGTGGAGTTGTTTTCGGGCCAGGATGGACTGACTCTACTATATTAATACCCGTTTATAATATTATTATCATATTAATGATTCTGATGAGTATAGTAATTATAGTTCCGGCATTAAGAAACAGGTACAGGAATATATTCAACAAGTTTAAAATAAATTCCACAAATGAACCGATTTATATTTTATCAGGTTCTGCCGGACTAATAATATTGTTATGGTTCATCGGGCTTTCAGCTATACCCGGTCTCTTTGAGGCATTCATGGTAAAGCCAAATGAGATTACTTATGAGCGTCCCTACATTCAGAATAACATAAAATTTACAAGACTTGGATTCGGCCTGGACAAGGTGCAGGAAAAAGAATTTCCGGAAAGCGGAAGTTTTACTATGGGCACAGTTAAAAATAATCCGGCTATTTTTAATAATATAAGATTGTGGGACTGGCGCGCGCTGGGTGCTACTTACAGGCAGTTCCAGGGTTTCAGACTTTACTACCAATTCTCGGGTGTTGATGTTGACAGGTACAATATTAACGGGAACATCCGCCAGGTAATGGTATCAGCGAGAGAAATGGATATTAACAACCTTCCGAAACAGAGCCAGACATTTGTAAACAGGCGCTTTCAGTATACACACGGTTACGGACTTACAATGTCTACCGTAAATGAATTTACACAACAAGGCCTGCCGCATCTTCTAATAAAAGACATACCCACAAAAAGCGAGGACTCGGCACTATCCGTAAATCAGCCGCGGATTTATTACGGTGAACTTACAAACGCGCCGGTAGTTGTTAATTCAAAAGAAAAAGAATTTGATTACCCCAACGGCAACCAGAATATTTATAACCGCTACAACGGTAAAGGCGGAGTTATGCTCAGCAGCCTGTGGCGGAAATTTTTATTCGGATGGAAGCAAGACGGAACGCAGTTGCTCTTTTCAGATTACCCGACCGACAGCAGCAGAATTATGTTTCACCGACAGATTGAAGAGCGCGTAAAACTTCTTGCGCCGTTCCTTAAATTCGATAACGATCCGTACATAGTTCTGGATAACGGCCAACTCTACTGGATGATCGACGCTTATACAACTTCAAGTTATTTTCCTTACAGTGAGCCGTTCAGTTCAAATGAAGAGATCGGTTATGGCGAAGGCAAAAATGGCAGAAGTCTTTACAGTAGTGTTAATGAAATATTCAACGGCGCAAATTATATAAGAAACTCTGTTAAGGTTGTTGTAAACGCTTACGACGGCTCGGTGGATTTTTATGTTGTTGATAAAGATGATCCGTTGATAAAAGTGTGGAGTAAAATTTATCCAACTCTTTTTAAACCTGAATCCGAAATGACAAAGGGACTTCTCGCACACATCCGCTACCCAATGGATATGCTACTAACGCAGGGAATAATGTATGAGAAATATCATATGACCGACCCCACAGTGTTTTATAACCAGGAAGATATCTGGGTAAGGGCGACGGAAAAATATTACAGCAATATTCAACCGGTTGAACCATACTACATTATCTGGCAACTACCCGGCTCGAACAAGCCACAGTTTTCCCTGATTCTTCCCTTCACTCCGAAAAACAGGCAGGTGCTTATCGGGTGGATTGCCGGAATGTGCGATCCGGAGAATTACGGTAAATTAATTACATACCAGTTCCCGAAAGGAAAAATGATAACCGGGCCGCAGCAGGTAGAGACAAAAATTGATCAGGACAGTTTCCTCTCCGGCCAGCTTACTCTCTGGGATCAGAGAGGATCGAATGTAATACGCGGTAATGTGCTCGCAATACCGGTTGCCAACACATTATTTTATGTTGAACCGATTTACCTGCAGGCTGAAACTGCGGCATATCCGGAACTCAGGCTAGTAGTTGTGATGCACGGGGATGATATGAGTTACGCGCAGACTTTTGAACAGGCGCTGAATAAATTCTTTAACGCGGCAGCAAACAGCGCACCTGTTAAGCAGAATGTTTCTTCATCACAGAAAATTATGACTCCCAACGGCGAGCTTATAAAACGCGCAAATGAAGCGTTCAATAATTACCTGAAATACTCCGGACAGAAGAAATTTTCTGAGGCTGCGAAGCAGCTGGAGAATCTGCAAAATCTTCTTCAGAAACTTTCCAACGAAGCCGGGAAGAAATAAATTTGAGCTTCTTAAAATTCTCATTAAGACACCCCGCTTGCCGGGGTGTTTTTTTATGCCAAAAATATGCTGAAAAAGAAGGAAACATTTTTATTATTTTAGATAACATATTTTGAATATTTACGATATGCATTAAGGGAAGAAATGAAAGCAAGGGAAAGTGGAATGCCGGAAGAGGAAACCTGGAGTGAATTTTTCGATGTGGAAAAAATTCTGGATGAACTGGAAGTAAATAATGAGATTGAAAAACTTGCCGACCTGGGCTCCGGTTACGGAACATTTGCAATACCAGCAGCAAAGAGAATTAAAGGAAAAGTTCTTGCCTTCGATATTGAAAATGAAATGATCGGGAAACTTAATTCGAAATTACTAAAAGAGAACCTGCAGAATGTAGCTTTAATTAATAAAGATTTTATTAAAGATGGTACCGGACTGGGAAATGAAGAAATCGATTTTGTTTTTCTTTTTAATATTCTTCACGCTGAAGAATCTGCAAACATACTAAAAGAGGCATGTAGGATTCTGAAGAAAAACGGAAGACTCGGAGTTATTCACTGGAATTATGATCCCTCTACACCGCGCGGGCCGGCAATGGAAATCAGGCCAAAGCCAGAAGATTTAGAAAGTTTATTAATCAATGCGGAATTTTCAATATTGAAGCACAATATTAACCTGCAGCCGTATCACTACGGAATACTGGCTCAAAAATAAGGCAGTGAAATTCTAAGGAAACAGAACCATGCACGCTCTTAGTGATGAAAAACTTGTATGAAATAATAAGAGATTCGGATAAAGTAGTTAGTTCTTGATTTCAGTGCTAAATTTGATAGTGTAAGTAATCTTATTTTGGGGGAAATATGAGGGATATTGAAAAACTTGGTTTTGATGATTGGTTCAGGGAAAAAGTTGAAACGGAAAAATTAAACGACTATAAGATTGCACGAGTAATCAATGTAAATAAAAATAGTTTTGTTGTCTCAAACGGCATGAAAGACATTTACGCAGAATTGACCGGCAAATTTTTATTTAATTCAGATTCCGCCCTGGACTTACCCACTGTTGGCGATTGGGTGTTTGCGCAAATATTCGATGATGATTCTTTAGCTGTGATCCACGATATACTTCCCCGTAAATCTTTGTTGAAAAGAAAAACACCGGGTAAAAAAATAGATTATCAGCTGATTGCAGCAAATATTGATACAGCAATTATTATGCAATCACTCGACTCTAATTTTAACCTGAGAAGACTTGAGCGCTACCTGGTTATGATAAACGAAAACAATATTACCCCGGTTGTTTTCTTGAGTAAAAGCGACCTTGCAGGCACTGATGAAATAGAAAAAAAGAAAGAAGATATTTATAAAGTTATTCCGGGAATTAAAATTGAAGTTTTCAGTAACAACAACCCCGGGGATATTGAAAAAATCAGGACCCATTTTGCTCCCTCACATACTTATTGCCTGCTCGGCTCATCGGGTGTAGGCAAGACCACACTATTAAATAATTTGCTGCACAGGGATTTATACAAGACCGGGCCAATAAGAGAAAAAGACGGAAGGGGAAAACATACCACTACACGCCGTGAACTTATCGTTTTAGAAAACGGCTCCATTGTAATAGACAACCCCGGGATGCGGGAACTTGGTATAATCTCGATTGATTCCGGCCTCGATGAAACATTCAATGAAATTGCGGAATTATCAGAACAATGCCGCTACGCGGACTGCACTCATACAGTTGAGAAGGACTGCGCAATTTTAAAAGCTGTGGAGACCGGGGAAATTTCTAAAGAAAGATACGACAATTACATTAAGATTTATAAAGAATCAATGTATCTTGAAATGTCATACTATGAAAAAAGACAGAAGGATAAAAAGTTCGGCAAATTTATGCACACTTATTTGAAAAATAAGAAAAATCAAGAATAGCAGTTTACCGAGGCCCGCTCTCCAAGATGATCTCAAACCAATTTTAATATTACAATTTAATGAAATGGGACCTCTTTTCAGACCGTTAACTCAATAGGACTCCGTTAGTTGCCGGAAAAAGAATTGTAAAAGGCTAAACAAATGTGTATATTTTATATATTATTACACATCGGATAAAGGGTAAATTTATGAGAACAAATATTGTAATTGACGATAAATTGATGACTTTAGCTCTTAAATCAACCGGGTTGAAGACGAAAAAAGAAGTTGTTGAGGAGGGATTGAAAACATTGATTAAAATTAAAAATCAATCAAAGTTAAAAGCTTTACGTGGGAAACTTCAATGGGAAGGTAATATTGAAAAAATGAGAGCTGATAAATGATCTTGCTAGATTCAACAGTCCTTATAGATTATTTTAATGGAAAAAATAATTGGCAGGTTGAAGTTCTAGATTCAATTCTTGGAAGAGAATTAGTTGTAATTGGCGATTACGTTTTGACTGAGGTATTGCAAGGTTTTAGAAGTGATAAAGATTTTGAGAAAGCAAAAACCATCCTTTCTTCATTCCCTTGTTTTAATCTTGGTGGAAAAGATATAGCAGTTCAAAGTGCAAATAATTATCGTTTATTAAGGAAAAAAGGTGTAACAATTAGAAAGACTATAGATGTTGTGATTGCAACTTTTTGTATTGAGAATAATTTTACATTATTACACAACGATAAAGATTTCGAACCATTTGAGAAATATCTTAAACTAAAAGTTTACAATAAAAAATAAAACGCATATAATCAGTGAGTAAAAGCGACTGAATTTCAATAAAAACCCCGCCTAAAAAGGCGGGGTCTCACTATTCACTTATCCACTAATAATAAGAGAAATATTACATATCAAACCAATATGTAAACTTTACGAGAAATATATTATCCGGGTGCAGATCAAGCATATTTTTGAATGACTTACCGAATTGGAAATCCGGGTTACTTGTATAATCGCTTCTTGTCTGCGTCCACACAAAATAAAATGTAGAGCCGGGTTTATATTCCCATCTTAAAACCGCGTTGCCTCTGAGCGAGGTAAAGTTAAAATCCTGGTTTCCTATATCAATTGGCTGTGCCGGGCCGTTTCCATCGGGATCTGCCGTATAATTGTTATTATCAAATGTTGAACTACCCTGCCCGTAAACATTGAAATCATAAGTGCGGCCTTTTGCCAGTTCTTTATAATTTTTATACGAACCTGTTGAAATAAGAGGCTGCACAAACATCTGCAAACTTAAAGAAGGTGTAAAAGTCCAGTTAACTCTTATGCCGGCAGAAAATGTTTTCTGATCTAACTCGCCGAACACATATCTTTTTCCGTATGTGTTTACAGCATACGGATCATCAAATGTTCCAACATATTGCGAGCGGTCATAATTTCTTGAGTACCTGGGTTCAATACTAACATAGAGACTCGGCACTGGCCTGAAAGAAATATCTGGTTCAAATCCCCAGCTGTAAGAATTATCTGTCTGATTATATAAATTATAATTCAAACTCAGAACTATGTCCTTTCTTGAATCGCTGTTTGCGCCAAGATTTATTTCGTATCCTATAGGGTTGATAATTGCAGGACCACCCCTGGTTGCCCTGTCATTAACCGTATGCGGATTAAAAGCACTGCTCCAGTAAAATTCCATGTAATTTAAGAAGGTTACATAACCGTTTGTAAATAATCCTTCCCAAGTAATATCTCCGTCATAATTATAAGATCTGAATCCTGCAACATTTACAGATGCGCTCCTGTACCAGCTTCCGGGATTTCTCCACCTGTACCCGGTAACCACGTGCATATTAACCTGGTTCGTTCTCCACATAAAACCGAGATCATTCACATCAAAGCCAGGACTGATAAAACCAAATGCTGCGTTGAGGTAAGAGTCGCCGCTTTGTTTATTAAGCGTAAATCTTCCTGCGTAACCTGTAAGTGATGTAGCCGAGCTATCCACACTTAAAGACGGCAGGTCCGGTCTCTGGAAATAATGCCTCGGGTTCTCCTGAACATCGATCATTCTTTGTTTTGATCCTGTAAGATGACTTAAACCGGCCCATCCGGTTACTACCCATTTTTTATCTTCATCAAGAGTAGTCCATCCATCTATTCCGCCTGTAAATGCGCTTTTATTAATTTCGTTACTTAGCCTGCTGTCTTTAAAAAATCTATTGGTATATGTTGAAATAAATCCGAGCCCCTGTCTGCCGGAGTTAAATTCATTTTGTCCGCGCACTATACTGTAATAAGTCAACGGTTCAACTTCAACGCCAGAGGTTTTTCCGTTCAGGCTTATTTTTGCAAACTCTCTTTGTGTTACAGACTGAATAACACCTACGTTAAAATTATCACCAATCTTACCTGTTAATTTTGCGGCCCCGAGTATATGTGTACCCGATGGTATATCGCTGTAATCTGCATCGGGTAAACTTCCTTCAGGGTTTCTTCCTATTCGCCTGCTGTAAAAGAATTCCGGCCCGCCCCAGTTAAATCCCCAGTTATTGTTAGAACCGCCGTAGCCAAAGCTGAAAATATTTGAACCTTCAACAAAGAAAGGTCTTTTTTCAGAAAAATAAGTTTCACCATCGCTCAGGTTAATTACAGCGGGATCAATTTCTACCTGTCCGAAGTCCGGATTTATTGCTGCGTTTAAAGTAAGGTTACTTCCAAGATTATATTTTAAATCTGCACCAAGCCCGGTTGAGTATTGAGATCCGTTATTAAATGGATCACCGGCATCGTGCGCAGTGTAAGATGCTTTTGAAGTTATGTAAGGAAGTATCTCAAGTTTATTGGATGGTTTAATATCTTTTATTCCTGTCAGTTCAAAAAAGTGTGAAACAAACCCACTTTCTTTTTTAGGAATGTAAACTAGATAGTCCCGTTCGTGATTTCGGGCGATATCTCTTTTAAAATCCACGCCCCAGGTTTGTATATCCGCAGATTTAAATTTTATTTGAGAAAATGGTATTCTTATTTCTACAGTCCACCCCTTATCATCAATTTTAGCTTTTCCTTCCCATACACCATCCCAGGAATTATCATCCCATGAATCATTGTACAATACACCATCTTTTAAAGTACCTGCGGCTGTTACACCAAAATAATAACCCGTTCTTTTATCATTATACGGATCAAAGAATACGGTGAACTGATCGGAATTGGAATCATTATCTCTTCGTGCAAGATTAGCTTGTATAGAATCGGGATTAGAGTCGTACATTCTTGCAGCTATATAAATGTACTGATCATCATAAGCGATATGTACAACAGTTCTCTGGCTTGGTGCCTCCCCCTCATTCGGATCTCTTTGCGTAAAATCACTAATACTATCTGAGTTATGCCATGTCTTTTCAGATAATACTCCGTTCAGTTCAATCTTTTCTGTAGTACGAACAGCAATAATCTGAAGTTTTTTCTTTTTTAACGAATCCTTGGAAGGTAATGCGTACAACTGCCCCAAAATCAAAATAGTTAGTATTAATACTTTTTTCATAAATATTTCCTGAATTAACTGATAATAAATTATTCCGGGTTATTTTTGCTCTTTTATTATCATCTTAAGAGTTAAAATAAGCCCGTTTTTTTACTCAAATGACATCTTTTGGTTCAATGGTTAATTTTGATGATAACTGAGAATTATCGCTACACAAAAAGCAATGATTTTTTCAATTATTGGTGTTTAGTATTTAGACTTGTGGATCACGGAAAAGTTGTGCACTAACCGGCTGAAATTGATGGGCGGTAAATATTCTTGATAAACGAAAAATTAAATTATTGTGGTAAAAATTTTGTTATCAAACAGTGGTTTTTAAAAGATCAAAAACTGAATCTATATAATAAGTGGGCTTAATATCCTTATTGCCATTTGGAAAATTTTTAATTCCAGTAGCAACCAGGGCTGTATCAATTCCAAATTTATTTCCCATTGCGATGTCTGTTTCAAGCCTGTCCCCGATCAGCAAAACTTTTGATAAATCAACAGCCAGCCTGCGCGTAATTTCATCAAACATAAATTCGGATGGTTTACCAAAATGATTTTCAAGTTTTTTATGTGTCCTTTTTTCCAGTGCTGAAATTGTCGCTCCGGCATCAAGTACTTCGCCGTCTTCAACAGGACAGGTATCATCTATATTCGCAGCAAAAAATCTTGCGCCTTTTTCAAGGGCTCTTGCTGCAATTTCAAGTTTCTGATAATTTAATGTCCTGTCTAATGTTACCAGAAGAACATTAATTTCGGATGGGTTTTCAGAATATTTTAATCCGGCTTCTTTTATTTCGTTTACAAAAACTTCTTCACCAATAGCGTAAAAACATGAACCGGGGAAATTTTCAACCAGGAATTTTTTCAAAATTACTGTAGAATTTAGAATGTCATCTGGACAAATATCCAGTCCGCCCTGTTTCAGAAAATTGTAATATTCTGAAATAGTACCTGTGGTTTTATTGGAAATAAAGATGAGTTTTTTACCGTTTTTTTTGAGGAAATTTATAGTTTGATCAGCATTTTTAATAACATTACTACCGCGGTAAATAGTACCATCAAGATCAAAAATAAATGCTTCATATTTATTTATCATAAATTGAGTTCTCTTTTCATTAATGCGAGTGTTTCCCCTATAGTATGAGGCTTATAACTTAATTCTGTTTCAGCCTTTAAAGTTAACAACCCGGAATTGAGGGGTCTTTTTGCCGCTTGATTAAGTTCCTCTGTAAGTATAGGTTTTATTAAGTTTTTATCAAGATTAAAAAAATCGGCAATTAATTCGGTAAATTCAAACCTTGTAAGAAATTCTCTTCCCCCAATATTAAAAACTCCCTGTTTTCTGAACTCTATTACCCTGTTTATTGCCTGTACCAAATCATCTATAAATGTCGGATTATTCACCTGGTCTGTAACAATATTAATCTGTTTCCCTGAGCTGACGCTATTTACAACCCACCTCACAAAATCAGGTCTGCCGTCCGCAATTCCATAAAGCACATTTGTTCTTAGCACCGTATTAATACATCCGCTGATTTTCAGGGTGTTTTCGCTCGCCAGCTTTGTCCTTCCGTAGTACCCAACCGGGTTTGGTTTATCCGTTTCTGAATATGGTCCGTTTTTTCCGTCAAAAATATAATCTGATGAAATATGAATTAAATGTGCGTCTATTATTCTTGCACCTTCTGCTAAATATTCCACTCCTTTTACATTAATCTTCCAGGCCAACTCTTTTTCGCTTTCACTAAGATCTACATTAGTAAATGCTGCGGCATTCACTATAAAATCAGGACAAAAATCGGAAATAATTTTCTTTATTTGTTCCCTGTCTGAAAGATCACAACTAATATAATCGACATAATTAAAAACGGGTTTTTCTTCCACGGAAGTTCCAAGCAATTGAATATTTTCAATTGCTTTGTAAAAATTAATTGTTCTTTGACCTAGCATTCCGTTGGCACCGGTAACCAGTATTCTCTTTTTAATCAAGTCCTGTGGTAACATCGTTTCTGAAACCCTCTGAATTTTCTAAATTATCATACGCAACAGCAAATCCTGCCGCATTATTAGCAAGCCGAAGCGCAATTCCTATATCATTTTCACAAATATATGAATAAAAGAATACCGCCCCAAAGATATCACCACAGCCCACGTTATTTTTAACCACCATCTTTTTTGATGCGACAAAACTACTGACAATTTCGCCGTCCTTTTTGTAATATACCCTGGCTCCAATTTTTCCGTTTGTTATTATTACTATTTTTACACCGAGACTGAAAAGTTTATCGATTATCTCTTTATCATTTTTGAATTCAAACAGAAATGAAAATTCCGTTTCGTTAACCTGGAGTATATCAATATTTTGCGCCCACTTTTCAAACTCCGGTATTACCCGGAAATTTCTTGTGCCGTCTTTTCCCAGTCCGCGAGCAAGTGTATGAGCATCAAAGAAAATATCCCTTTTAAATTTTGAACGAATTACTTTTATCTGATCAAGATTAATATCAAACCCGGTAATCATATTAATCAGAATACCGTCATAAATATTAAAATCTGTAATTTTATCTAAAGACAAATTCTGACTTACCAGAGAATAGCACTCGCCTCTTTCACCCTCTTCCGATATATTCAAATATACTTTCGGTATTTCATCAACATAACTGAACAATGATTTATCAATATCATCGTAAACCGGCGAAAACAAACTCATATTTTCTTTATAAATTGAGGAGCAGAGAGAAAGGCTATCATTTTTATCTATAATGCTTTTCAGCCCTAGAACCGAATAAAAGATTCCTCCGGGCTTTATGCTTGTTGTTTCCCTGTAGATTATATGGTCTTCCAGGGTTTGGCCCATTACGAGAATATTCATAAAATCTTTAATTCTTACATCTAAAAATAAACATAATATTCACTTTTTATTCATCACAAATAATGTTAAAATTTTGGATTATTTTCTTATCTTGAACAAATGGCTAAATCAAACATGGAGTATTAACATGCGGAATAAATTACTTTCTTTTGTGCTGTTGTTTGCGTTACTAGCCGGCTGTTCAGGTACAAATAATATCACCTCGGGCAGTCGCGCAAAACTGATTGATAAAGACAACATAAGGCTGAATCTTTCATTTCTGGCATCGGATGAGCTTGAAGGACGAGAGACCACAACACGTGGTGAACAGCTTGCCGCTCTTTATATAAAAACACAGCTCCAGAGAAACGGCGTTAAACCATTTTTCGGAGATACTTCTTATCTTCAGCCTTTTGATGTTGATGTAAGAAGTTTCGATAAAAATTCTTATTTCAGTTTTACGGATAACACTACAAAAAAATTCGCTTTCCCGGATGATTTTTTCATCGACAGCCGCAACAGCTCAAATGAAGTAAATGTTACTGACAAAAATGATTTTTGCCGGCTACGGAATTACAGCCCCGGAATATAAATATGATGATTATGCAGAACTGGATGTGAAGGGGAAGATCGTTCTGGTAATGGACGGCGAACCTTCGGGAAAAGATTCAACATTTTTTAACGGCGACAAACCTTCAAAATATGCTAACGCACGGGAAAAAGTTCAGATAGCAAAAAAACACGGAGCCGTCGGGATCATTACTACAATCAGCAAACAATATGAAGTGAAGTGGGATTTTATAAAAAGATTTTTTGAAAGACCGTCATACAGCATAGCTGAAAAGAAAGATGAAAAAGGCGGAAATTTTCTATCTCTTTATGTGAAATCTTCCGTGTTAAAAGATTTGCTGGATGGACAGAAATATTCATACGACGATCTTTCAGCAAAAGCAGAAAAAGGTGAAACGCTCCCCTATTTCGATTTAAATGGTGATTTAAATGCAAATGTAAAGAAAAACTCCACAACTAAAGTGGCAAAAAACATTGTGGGGGTTATCGAGGGAAATGATCCTGTTTTAAAAAATGAATACGTGGCTGTAGGTGCTCATTACGATCACCTCGGTGTACAGAACGGGAAAGTCTTTAACGGGGCGGACGACGACGGATCGGGGACAGTAACGGTAATGGAGGTTGCAAAAGCATTTGCAAAATCAAGAAACAACAAAAGATCGATACTGATTGTATTCCACACAGGCGAGGAAAAAGGCCTGCTAGGCTCTGCGTACCTGACGAATAATCTCGACCTGATAAAACAGAACAAAGTAGTTGCCCAGGTAAACATTGATATGGTCGGGAGGGAAAGCGCTGATTCAATATATTCGATCGGTTCGGATAAACTTTCCAGCGAGATGAAAAAGGTTGTGGAGGAAGCCGACGCAGAAACTGTAAAAATGGTACTTGATTACAAGTACGATGACCCGAACGATCCCAACAGGTTTTATTACAGAAGCGACCACTACAATTACGCTAAACACGGGATCCCGATAGTCTTCTTTTTTGATGATATGAGGAAGGACTATCACCGGGATACCGATGAAGTCAATAAAATTAATTTCGAAAAACTGAGAAAAATTGCGACACTGGTCTACGGTGTTGCCGGTAAAATCGCAAACCTGGACCACAGACTGGTCGTGGACAAGCCTATTGATTAAATTTTATGTATTTTTGTGGTTGTGAGTGCGGTAAATTCTTACCGCACTTTTTGCCTAAATAAACTACAGAGCTGAAATTTATGAAAATTGGAATTACTTGTTATCCTACCTATGGTGGCAGCGGAGTTCTGGCTACTGAACTTGGAAAAGCATTAGCAGAGAAAGGTCACGAAATACACTTTATTAGTTACGCACTTCCTTTTAGATTAAATCACTATATAGAAAACATAGTTTTTCACGAAGTTGAAATGAGCAGCTACCCGCTGTTTGAATTTCCTTTGTACAGTCTTGCACTTGCCAGCAAAATGGTTGAGGTTGCGGAATATGAGAAACTTGATTTGCTTCACGTACATTACGCAATTCCACATGCAAGCAGCGCATATCTCGCAAAACAAATGTTAAAGGATAAGAGAGATCTAAAAATTATCACGACTTTACACGGGACAGATATTACTCTTGTTGGGCTGGAACCCTCTTTCCTTCCACTTGTGAAATTTAGTACAGAACAAAGCGATGGCGTTACAGCAGTTTCAAGATTTTTAAAAGAAAAAACCATAACAAATTATAACATTGAAAAAGAAATTGAAGTAATACCTAACTTTATCGACACTGACGTTTACAAACCTCAGGAAGATAAATGCTTCAGGAAAAACCTTGCCGGGAAAGATGAAAAAATAATCGTTCATACTTCAAACTTCAGGGCAGTAAAGCGTGTAGCGGATACAATAAAGACACTTGAACTTGTAAGAAAAAAGGTACCTGCAAAATTATTGCTGATTGGCGACGGACCGGAAAGATCGGAGTGTGAAAGATTGTCCCGGGAGCTTAAACTTTACGATCACGTTAAATTTTTAGGAAAACAGGAAGGGCTGGTAGAAATTTTAAATTCTGCAGATCTGTTCCTGATTCCATCTCAATCGGAAAGTTTCGGACTTGCTGCTCTTGAAGCAATGGCATGTGGAGTCCCGGTAATTAGTTCAAGTGTTGGCGGCCTGCCGGAATTAATACGTCACAACGAAACAGGATTTATTGCAGAAATCGGGGATATTCCTAGAATGGCAAAATATGCAATCGATCTTTTGACAAATGATAAAAAGCACAAACTCTTTTCAGACAACTCTCGCAAAAGAGCTGTGGAAAATTTTGATACAAAATCGGTTCTACCTTTATACGAAAATTATTACAATAAGATTCTTAACTCATAACAAATATATTTTTTGTGAAAGAAAAAGAATTTATAACAAAATGGACAACTTCACTATCTGAAGATGGTATCAGGAAATTTCCTGATGATTTTACAAAAGAAAGCAAGGTTGAAAAGATAGAACTCCCGGGAAAATCGCTTGTTATTGGGGAGGAATTTTTCGGCAGTTTTGAAGTTCTTACAATTGATGGTACCGCGGTGATGCAGGCCGACAGTCAGAGTAAGGCAAAGTTTATAGTCTACGCAAGCAGGAATAAAATAACAAAATTAAATATCCCTGAAAACCCGGAAGAAGTTAAATCATCCGTCAGTAAGTACGAAAACTACCTGGATACAATTATAAAAGAAATCGAAGCGGATTATAAAAAAACATTCCCCGGTGAAAAAAGAGGGAATGCTTTAGTCAATGAAATTTTCAGAGTGTTAAACTTAAACAGATATTGAAAAATAAGAAAAGCCACGACTTGCGGGATAACAAGCAGGTCAGTAATAAAATTTACGATTACCTCGATTCTCTATACGGATCACCCTCCGCTAAAAAATATCTTGAATTTATAAACGAAAAACCTTCACGTTATATTCGGGTAAACAAATTAAAAACAACCAGAGAAAAACTTTCTCAAACCCTTCTTCAAGACTACAATATTAAAACTGAAGAAATTAAGAACCTTAATTATGCTTTAAAGATTACCGAAGACTCAAATCTTTTAGGTATAGCAATAGAACATATTATTGGAGAATATTACATACAGGGATTATCTTCGATGATTCCACCGCTTATTCTTAATCCTTCTCACGATGATGTAGTACTGGATCTTTGTGCGGCTCCCGGCTCTAAAACAACAGAGCTCGCTGAAATGATGGAAAACCGCGGGACACTGGTTTCCAACGAGGTTCAGCTTAACAGAGTGAAAATGCTTGTCTATAATCTTGACCGGATGAACATTGTAAATACCGGCGTAACTCACACAAAAGGTGAATGGCTAAGCAAACATTACACTCATCATTTTGATAAAGTACTTGTCGATGCACCCTGCAGCGGGCTGGGAATAATACAAAAAAAGGGCGAGGTAAATGATTGGTGGTCGATTGAACGTGCGGAAAGACTTGGTGATTTGCAATTAAGGCTTCTTATTGGGGCAATTAAAATGGCAAAGGTGGGCGGAGAAATTGTGTATTCAACCTGCACACTAACCCCTGAAGAAAATGAACTGGTTTTGAACAAGGTACTTGAAAAATATCCCGTTGAAGTAATGGAAATTGCTTTACCCGTAGAGTCACACCCGGCATTTACAAGTTATAGTGGGAAACAATTAAATAATGAACTGGAAAAAGCCAGAAGAATATTACCATGGGAAGCAAACACAGACGGATTCTTTATAATTAAATTGAAGAAGACCGGCGAAACTGAAGCACCGGAACAAACACTCCCGAATCAAAGAGAATTAAAATTATTTAGTTCCGAAAAGAAAGTGATTCGTCCGCTTTTGAAAAATATAAATGATGATTTCGGAATTCCGGAAGAGGTTTTATCAGATTATCAATTTCTTTTTAAATCGATTGATGTCTTCCTGGTTAGTAAAGAATGGAGTGATCCATATCCGGGACATTTCCAGAGAATCGGTACAAAATTGGGTATTATTGATAAAAATGGCAGGCTCGTCTTACACACTCAGGCCGCACAGGTTTTCCAGAATCATATTTCTAAAAATATTTACCAAATTGAAAACCAGGATGAACTGAAAAAATACCTTGAAGGTGGAATAATAAAAAAAGAAATTGCTATTGAAGGGCAATGCGTAATTAAATACAAAGATTTTGTACTTGGTACTGCAGTAGTTACAAAGGCTGGAATCAAAAGCCGGTTTCCAAGAGCAAAAAGAACACAGGAAATTTTTACGGACTTTTAATTATGAACATTCAAATTATCGGCACAAAAAAATGCCGGGACACACAAAAGGCAGAAAGATTTTTTAAAGAAAGAAACGTCCCTTTTCATTTCCGCGATCTTAACGAAAAAGGAATCGCAAAAGGTGAACTTGAAAATATTTCCCGCTCAATCCCACTGGAAGAATTATTAGACAGAGAAGGGAAACATTTTCAGAAACGCGGACTGCAATACATGGTTTATGATCTTGAAGAAGAACTATTATCTGATCCGCTGTTATTAAAAACTCCAATAGTCAGAAATGAAGGAAAAGCAACAGTTGGTCACCAGCCAAAAATCTGGAAAGAATGGATAAAATAAAAAGGCGGGATATACCCGCCTTTAACCTACCGAAACAATTTATCTATACATCATAATACAAATGGAATTCATACGGATGCGGCTGAAGCGCCATCGGTTTTATTTCTTTTTCAGTTTTATATTTAATCCAGGTATCAATCACGTCTTCTGTAAAGACATCACCCTTCAATAAATATTCATGATCATTTGCAAGAGCTTTCAATGCCTCATTTAAGCTGCCCGGTGTGGATGGAACGCCCTTCAATTCTTCAGGCGACATATCATAAATGTCTTTATCAAGTGGTTCACCCGGATCGATCCTGTTTATGATTCCGTCCAGCCCGGCCATCAGCATAGCTGAAAATGCAAGATATGGATTGCAGGAAGGATCGGGACAACGGAACTCGACTCGTTTTGCTTTAGGACTTGAAGAATACATCGGGATCCTGACAGATGCACTTCTGTTTCTCTGTGAGTAAGCAAGATTTACGGGTGCTTCAAATCCGGGAACCAATCTTTTATATGAGTTTGTAGTTGGATTTGTAAATGCAAGAAGCGAGGCTGCGTGTTTTAAAAGTCCGCCGATAAAATAAAGTCCCATTTCACTAAGTCCGGCATAACCTGAACCTGCAAAAAGAGGTTTACCTTTTTTCCAAAGGCTGGTGTGAACGTGCATTCCGCTTCCATTATCACCGAACACTGGCTTGGGCATGTAAGTGGCTGTTTTATTGTTTTTCTTTGCTGTGTTTTTAACTATGTATTTAAACATTAATAACTGATCGGCTGACACAAGCATTGGCTGGAAACGAAGATCAATTTCGCACTGCCCGCCACTTGCTACTTCGTGATGCTGTGCTTCTACTTCAATTCCTGCATCAATTAAATTCATAACCATTTCATTTCTCAGGTCCATTAAAGAGTCGGTTGGCGGAACCGGGAAATAACCTTCTTTATATCTTGGTTTATATCCAAGGTTTGGAGCCTCTTCACGACCACTGTTCCATCTTCCTTCGCTTGAATCAACAACATAAAAACTTCCGTTGGGTTTTGAATCGAACCTCACATCATCAAAAACAAAAAACTCTGCTTCCGGACCGAAATAAGCGGTATCGGCAATACCAGTTGAGTTAAGGTATGCATTTGCTTTCTGCATAATGCTTCTCGGGCATCTCGAATATTTTTCCTTAGTTGCCGGTTCGTAAACATCACAAATTAAACTTAAAGTTGGTGCTTCTATAAACGGATCCAGGAACATTGTTTGGGGATCCGGAATGATGAGCATATCGCTTTCATTAATTGCCTTCCATCCGCGAATTGATGATCCGTCAAAACCAAAACCGTCTTCAAAAGATCCGGCATCAAATTGAGAAACCGGAACAGTGAAATGCTGCCACTGACCCGGAAAGTCCATAAATTTCATATCAACGAACTTTATCCCTTTCGATTTTATAAATTTCAGAACATTGTCAATTGCGGAAACTGTCTTTGCCATATGCTACCTTCCTTTTTTATTATTAATTATTGAATATCTATTTCAGTTGTCTCTTTAATTGCAGATAAAATGTATGTCGTTTTAGTTGAAACAACGCCGGGCCACGATTGTATTTCTCCCAGGAGTTTCTCAAGCGAAGCCGTCTTTTTTGCTATAACTTTTAAAAGATGAGAGCCTTCACCCAAAACAGAATGACATTCGATTATCATCGGATTCTTTTCAACTTTGCTTATAAGAGATTTATAATGTTTTGAAGAATCCATTGTCACAAAAACATATGCAAGTATATCATATCCGAAAGCTTTACGATCAAGTTTCGTGAAATATCCCTGTATGAATCCCTTCTCTTCAAGTTTATGAAGACGCTCGCTCACGGAGGGAAGCGATAAGCCCACCGTTTCAGAAATTACATTTCTCTTAATCCTGGCGTTATTCTGAAGAAGATTGAGTATCTTAATATCTAAGTCATCGAGCATTATTTGCCTTAATTATTTAGGTATAATTGGAAATATGACTTCAAATATAAGGTGAGGCTTAGAATAATGCAAGAATTCTAAAAATATTATTTATTAATTCCGAAAGGAGTGAATAAAAGGCCGGATTCTTTGATTTTAGCGAATAAATCAAGATTTTTTTGCGGTCTTTCCTGTAGCTTGTGGTATAAATGATACTGGACAGCAATATTATTAAGTGACTCAATTTTTACATCGTTTAATTCGAGCCTGTACTGAACATCGCTGTCTTCTCCGATTGAGGGAAGTTCATATCTCTCGTCGAAACCGTTTATTGCAATCATATCGTTTTTATGGATTGAGAAATTACAGCCGAGAAGTCCACGTTTCTTTTTGTTTAAATAATTTCTCAGAGAATTATTCTGAACATAAAATCCTCTTTCAACATAATCCGATTTACCAAACAAGCCATCACATATCATAAGATGCAGCGACTTTTCGAGGTAGCCGTTCTTAATATCTGTTTCATTCAATTTATTTGTAAATTTTTCTGACAGATTTACCCGCCGCCCTGTAAGGCAATTGTTTTCATTTCTGTAATCATAATGCTCTCTCACAAATTCCCGATGCGGAACACAATCACCATCTATAAAAATCAAATAATCAGAATTGGCTTCCGTTATTGCCCGATTTAGAATTTTATTTTTTCTGAATCCCTTATCCTCATGCCATAGATGTAATAGCGGGAAAGATACTTTTAATGATAGTTTTTCAATTTCCTTAACTATCTCTTCTTTTGAGCCGTCGTCTGCAATAATTATTTCAATATCCCGGAACGTCTGCCGTTCGAAACCCGCAAGTACTAACTTAAGGTAATCGATCCTGTTGTAAAACGAAATAATCACAGAAACTTTTGGCATTTCGTTATTCCTCTTCTTCCTTTTTTGCTTTTTCTTTCTCTTTATTCCTGTCGTAAGTTTTCTTATCGCTGATTACCTTAGGCGGTTTTTTAGGAACCGGTACTCTTTTTTTCTTTTTTTTAATTTCAATTTTTATTTTTTTCTTTTTGGTGCTCATTATTTTAACAATTTTTCAAGTTCTTTTAATTCTGTTACCGGCATTTTACAATTAAAATTTTCACAGACATAAACCGTTGTTTTACCATTTAACGGCTTTTGATCGATGGTAAATTTAGCAATGTCTGCAAGAGCCTGAGCTTCCTCTTCCTTAAAAAATATAACCTTATTGGGAATAAACTTCTCCCTGATGAAATTTAATACTTTTTCGGATTCTGAATTATCCTTTTTTCCAACAATAACGATTTCTTTTGAAGGACCAAAAGCAAAATCCAGCGACGCCAAAAACTGACTGAAGGCAATCGGTGAGTTTTTAACTACATTTGAAAAAGCCCTTACAAGTTGATTTGCTTTTTTTTCATAAATTGTGTCCCCGGTAAACCGGCCTAATCTTAAAAGATTCAACAGGGCTACAGAATTTCCGGAGGGAATTGCTCCGTCGTAAATTTCTTTCTGGCGCGAGATTAATTTTTCACTATCATCAGCAGTGAAATAAAATCCGCCGTTAGTATTATCCCAAAATGAATTTAGCAATGTTTGGTTCAGGTCAATTGCACTTTTTAGATAAGAAACTTTGAATGAAGTTTCATAAAGGTCCAGCAACCCTGCTATGAGAAAGGAATAATCGTCTATATTTGCGGGAATGCCTGCTTCTCCCTGTCTGTAGCGGTGGAGCAGTTTTCCGTTTTTTGTTCTTAATTTTTGAAAAATAAATCCTGCAGTCTTTTCTGCTATTTCGATGTATTTTTTTTCGCTAAAAGCCTGCGCTGCTTTTGCAAAGGCCGAAATCATCAGCCCGTTCCAGTCGGTTAAAATTTTATCATCTTTATATGGATGAATTCTCTTTTTTCTGACTTCAAATAATTTATTTCTTGCCCGGTCTATTTTGTTTTGTAATTCATTTGTCTTTAATTCATTTTCCTTAGCAAATTCTTCGTATGATTTTCCCAGATGTAAAATATTTGTACCCGGAGCACCACCAATTGTCGGGTCAACCCAGTTGCCATCTTTTTCACAATTAAATATTTTAATTATTAAATCAGAATCTTTTCCCAAAATATTCCGAAGTTCTTCCTCATCCCACAAATAAAATTTTCCTTCTTCTCCCTCACTGTCAGCGTCTTCAGCGGAGTAAAATCCCCCCTCGGGTGATGTCATATCATACATAACATATTGCAAGATTTCTTCGGCTGTACTTTTGAAAATTTCTTCTTTAGTCGCCTGGTAAGTTTCTATATAAGCCGTGGCAAGAAGCGCCTGATCGTAAAGCATTTTTTCAAAATGTGGAACCAGCCAGTGAGAATCGGTAGAATAGCGATGAAACCCGAAACCAACGTGATCATAAATTCCGCCCTTTCTCATTTCGATTAGAGTTTTTTTCACCATTTCAAGAGCCGAATTATCGCCGCTTTTTTTCCAGTACCTTAGTAGAAAAAAGAAATTATGAGGCGTGGGAAATTTTGGTGCATTTCCAAAGCCACTATTTTCTTCATCAAATCTTTTTTGAAAATCTGTAAATGCTTTTTCTAGAATTTCATCATTCAGAAAATCGCCAGCCGGAAGAGTTGAATTTTGAGCGACAGCAAAGGATATTTTATCTGCTGATTTTATTATTTCTTCTCTCCTGTAATTCCAGGCTTCTTTTATTTGTGGAATCATTTCCAACATCCCCGGTCTTCCAAAACGCTGTCCCTTGGGAAAATACGTTCCTGCAAAGAACGGTTCTTTATCCGGTGTCATAATTATTGTCAATGGCCAACCCCCGCTTCCGGTCAACATCTGGCAAACTGTCATATAAATTCCATCAATGTCAGGCCGTTCTTCTCTGTCAGCTTTTATCGATACAAAGGCATCATTCATCAACTTTGCAACTTCTTCGTCTTCAAATGATTCATGTGCCATCACGTGGCACCAGTGGCAGGTAGAATAACCAATAGATAAAAAAACAGGTTTGTCTTTACTTTTTGCCTTTTCAAAAGCTTCATCACACCATGGATACCAGTCAACTGGGTTATCAGCATGTTGTAGTAAATATGGACTTTTCTCTTTAGATAATCTGTTTTGAATCATAAAATTTAACTTCTTTTATTTCAATATAATGATATCAGGTTTCGTAAATAAATAAGTTCTATCATTCTTTCATAATTAAAAAACAACATTTCAGAGTAAATTATCGTTAAGAATTGTTGAGATTTTGATAAAAAATAAAGGTTTAAACAACAATTCTCATTTGCGACTGTATCACGCAGCCCCTATATTTCAAAGTATTTTTTTGATAATTATAGAGATTTAATATGACAAAACCTCAAATATGGGTAGCCGCCTTTTTATTATTGTTCTTGATTTTATTTGTTTTATCAAAAGTTACAGACCAGAGTGAATTACACAATAAAGGTACTTTAAGTCCACAGCAAATGATGGGACAAAGCCAGCAATCTGGCGAAGCATTATCACCAAAGGAAATGATTTCATCACTTGGTTGTGTTAATTGTCACGGAGCTGATCTTACAGGAACCAATAAAGGTCCCAGTCTGATGCTCGTCAAAGATAACTGGTCCAGACAAAACCTGATAAACTACCTTCGTAACCCTCAATCATTTATGTCTGCGGACAGATTCAAGGAATACAAGAAAAAATATCCGGGTATTATGATGCCTCCGTTTAACAACATCGATATAAAAGATTTAGGAAAAATAGCTGATTATTTATTATCAAAATAAAATTTAATTTCCTTTAAAATGAAAAACGCCGCGAAAATAAATCACGGCGTTTTTTATTTATATTAAATAAACTTAAGCTACAGTTACATCTTTTGAAAGATATACATCCTGAATAAGATTTAAAAGTTTAACTCCATCTTCCATCGGACGCTGGAAAGCTTTTCTACCTGAAATCATTCCCATACCGCCCGCACGTTTATTAACTACAGCCGTTTTTGCAGCATCAGCAAAATCATTATCTCCCGACGCGCCGCCGCTGTTAATTAGTCCGGCACGTCCCATATAATTGTTCATTACCTGGTAACGTGTAAGATCGATTGGATTATCAGAAGTGAGATCACTGTAGACTCTTTTATTGGTCTTTCCAAATTTAATCGCGTTAAAACCGCCGTTGCAATCAGGAGCTTTCTGTTTAATAATATCAGCTTCAATGGTTACCCCAAGATGATTAGCCTGCCCAGTTAAATCAGCAGCAGTATGATAATCAGCTTCTTTTGTTTTAAATGCGGGATTTCTAAGGTAACACCATAAAATAGTGGCCAGCCCAAGATCGTGTGCATATTTAAACGCTTCACTAACTTCAATAATCTGCCTGGAGCTTTCTTCTGATCCAAAATAAATTGTGGCTCCAACTGCTGCGGCACCAAGATCAAGCGCCTGGTCAACTCCTGCAAACATTATCTGATCAAATTTATTTGGATACGTTAATAATTCATTATGGTTTAGTTTTACAATGAAAGGAATTTTGTGAGCATATTTTCTTGAAATGCTGCCAAGTACACCGAGTGTAGAAGCTACGCCATTACAACCGCCTTCAATTGCAAGTTTAACAATATTTTCCGGATCAAAATAATCCGGGTTTGGTGCAAATGAAGCGCCTCCACTATGTTCGATTCCCTGATCAACCGGGAGAATGGAAACGTAGCCGGTACCTGCAAGACGGCCTGACATATAAAGCCATTGTAAATTTTTCATGACATTAATGTTTCTGTCTGATTTTGCAACTATTTTGTCAACAAAATCAGGACCAGGTAAATGAAGTTTTTCTTTAGGAAACTTTGCTTTATAGTTTAAAAGTTCATCAGCTTCTTTTCCTAATAACTCCTGAAGTTTCTTAACCATTTTTTTCTCCCTTAATTAAAATGTTCTTATACTGTAATGTTTAAAATACACCATAAATGAAAGGAATTCAAACAAAAAGATATCTCAAATAACGTAATAAAAATTGACCTAAAAGCACAAAACAAGTCTTTTCTTTACTAATCTAACTTTTAGAATTCTTCTCAATATTCTCAAAAATGCTTATTGCGTGATCACGGGAATTCTCTATAAACCATTTACCGGTTTCCATTCCGCCACAAACAACACCGGCAAGATAAACTCCCTTCCTATTTGTTTCAAAAGTACTGTCATCAAATTGCGGAGTTTTTGCTCCATCATCTGATAATTTAATTCCCACTCCTTTTAAGAAACTAAAATCAGGTTGATAGCCAGTCATGGCAAAAACAAAATCATTTTCAACAGTAACAATACTATCCGGAGTTTTTATTTCAACTTCTTTCTCTTTTATTTCAGAAATTTCAGAATTAAAATATGCCTTTATCGCTCCTTCTTTTATCCTGTTTTCTAAATCTGGTTTCACCCAGTATTTAACACTGTCCTTTAATTTATCTTCCCGAATTACCATTGTCACATCAGAACCACGACGGTATGTTTCAAGCGCAACATCCACAGCTGAATTACCGGCTCCGATTATTAGTAATTTATGATATGCAAAAGGATGGGCTTCCTTGAAATAATGATGTACTTTTTGAAGGTCTTCACCGGGAACATTTATTAGATTTGGTTTATCATAAAACCCGGTGGCGATAATTACATTCCGTCCGGTATATTTTCCCTTGTCTGTATTCACAATGAAATTATCTTTTTCACCTTCTATATCTTTTACAGTTTCGTAGGTGTTCGCATTCAATTTCCAGGATTCAGCAACCCGGCGAAAATACTCAAGTGATTCTCTCCTGGTTGGTTTATCACCGTGAGAGACAAAAGGGACTTCACCAATCTCCAGTCTTTCTGAAGTAGAAAAGAATGTCATATTTGTAGGATAATTCTAAAGTGAATTAACAAGGCATCCTTTTTCAATTATTAAATAACTTTTTCCCCTTTTTACAGCTTCAATTCCGCATCTAAGGCCAATAGGTCCTGCACCAATAATAATCACATCGTAACGACTCATTTTATTCCTTCCTGTTGTATTACTTATAACTTACAAAATTAAGAATTTAAGAATTGAAATGGTGAGTAAAAAATAAATGGTTTGAATTATAAAAAAGTACCTTTATAATTTGTTCTGTTATAATCAGAGGATGAAGTTAAGAGCTACTTATAAGAAGGATTGTATATTTCAGAAGACAAATTGTATAATTTAATTTTCGGCCATCAATAAAGATTACTCCAACAAATAAACTTTTACTCCGTACGGCAAAACAGTATACCACTTTTTTAATACATGCACTTTAAATCTTATTTTTATTGTTTTGTAAATGCGACGATTATTCTTATCTTAGCCCAATTTTAAAAAACAATAATTCTAAGCAAAAGTGGACAATAATAAGAATATAACATTCTGTAACTGGTGCAATCAGCCAACATCTATTATCTGGGTTCACGGACATGGCCAATGTGCTATTTGCGGAACTAACATTGAAGAATGTTGCAGAGGGGAAATTTGTGAGTATCCCAGTTCAACCATTACTCCTGATTTAAAGGCAAATGATGAAAAATAATTTATCCCCTATAAAACACATTTGTTTTGATCTTGACGGTACGCTTGTACAATCGCATACTACGATTTATAAAACCACACGAAAAGCCCTGGTTGAATTAAATATTCCAGTTGAAAATTTAAAGGAAGATCTTTTTTACGAAAGGATCGGGCACCATTTTGAGGATATTTTCGAAGAGTTTAATATTCCCGTTATGGATTTCAACTCTTTTATGACAGTTTATAAAAAACATTATTTTGATTTTATTGATGAGTCAGTTTTATATAGTGGAATTGAAGAAACACTGGGGTATTTAAAATCAAAAAATATTCTTACCTCACTGTTAACTACAAAAGGACAAAGCCAGGCTGATAAAATAATAGATCATTTTAATCTTAGAAAATATTTTGACCTTGTTACCGGAAGAAGAAACGGCATTGCGCACAAACCATCTGCTGAGCCACTTTTGTTTATCTGCAGGGAATTAAACATTACTCCGGAAGAATCTTTGATGGTTGGAGATACCGAGCTTGATATCGGGTGCGGTAAAAATGCTAAAGCAAAAACGTGTGGTGTTACTTACGGCTACAGAACCCAAAAGACCCTTGAAGAACAAGAGCCTGATTTGATAATTGATTCAATTAAGGAATTGGAAAATTTAAACTTTTAATTCTTCCCCTTCGGTCTTTGCAATAATTGTTGCCCCACAGCTGTCACTCCAGACATTAACAGTAGTTCTGCACATATCCAGTATTCTGTCAACCGCCAGTATTAAACCAACTCCTTCAAGCGGCAAACCCACAGCCGAAAGAATAACAGAAATCATCACCAAACCTGCCATCGGAATACCTGCCGCGCCGATAGATGCAAGCAATGCGGTGAATACTACTACCATCTGGGTCAAAAAGCTCAGATGAATTCCATATGCCTGCGCGATAAACATCGCCGCAACACATTCATATAATGCCGTTCCATCCATATTAACAGTTGCACCGAGCGGTAAGACAAAACTTGTAATTTTATTTGATACCCCTGAATTGTGTTCAACCGCTTCCATTGTAAGTGGCAGTGTTGCAGATGATGATGATGTAGAAAACGCTGTCAACAGGGCTGTTGTCATTGATTGGAAATGTTTATATGGATTTACTTTTCCTATAAACCGTAAAAGTAAAGGCAAAGTAATAAAAGCATGAAAAAATAATCCGAGAAGTACTGCCAGCATGTAAATGCCAAGCCTCTGTGCAACATCAAGAATATCTTTTTGCTCTGCAACAACTACCGAGACGATTCCGAAAATTCCAAGAGGAGTAAATTTTATAACAAATGAAGTTATTTTCATCATTACTTCGAAACCGCCGTTGAAAAGATTCAATAACGGATCTTTATATTCATCTCCGATTTTCATCAGGAAAAAGCCAACAAGAATGGAGAAGAAAATTATTGCCAGCATATCTGCTGAAGCAAGTGCCTGGAAAAAGTTTGTCGGTACCATCCTGAGAACAATATTGCCCAACCCTCCTGAAGCTGCACTAATACCGTCAACACTTTTTGAAAATCCAAGATCTGCTCCAACTCCGGGCTGAAAAAGATTTACGAGCGTAAGTCCTGCCAGTATTGCAAACAGGCTTGTGGTAACGTAATAGAGAATCGTTTTGAGCCCCAGTTTCCCCAGGCCCTGTGCGTCACCTATGTTTGCAACACCTGTAACAATGGATGTAAGAATAAGAGGAACAATTATCATCTTTAATCCACGAAGGAAAAGATCACCCATCCATTTTACATATCCTACATCCTGTGGGAAAAAGAATCCAAATAAAATTGCGAGTACAAGAGAAATTAATATCTGCCAGTGAAGTTTTAATTTGAACATATCGATTAGATTTTATTTAATAATGCTTAAAGAATTTCTTTTAAGATTTCGTCACAGATAGCGTAACCCTTTTTTGTCAGGCTTATTTGCTGGTCATTTAATAAGACAAGGTTTTTATCCATTAAAGTTCTAAAATAATCATATTTTTCGTTTATCCAATTCTCACCGAATCTATTTCTAAACTCTTTAAATTCCAGTCCCGAGCTTCTTAAAGCCAGCATTACAAATTCATTGAACTTTTGTTCCTCGCTGATTTCTTCAGAACCAGCAACTGCAAAGCCATTTTTTTCAATTTCAGAAATATATTTTTTCAGACTCGAAAAATTCCACCATCTTTTACCATTTACAAACGAGTGAGCACTTGTTCCGAAGCTTAGATAATCCCTGTACCGCCAGTAAGCATAATTATGCCGGCACTGATATCCTGCTTTGGTAAAGTTTGAAACTTCATACTGAAAAAATCCATTCCCTTCCATAAAATCAATTGTCATTTCATACAGATCCGCGTCATAATCTTCGTCTTGCATTATAACTTTTTTATCAAGTACCATTTTATTCAAAATCGTTCCCCTCTCCAGTATAAGGCTGTAAGCGGATAAATGTCTTATCGGCAAACTTAATGCAATTTCCAGATTTCCTTTCCACTTTGCTTTGGTCTGACCGGGAAGATTAAAAATCAGGTCGATACTTATATTATCGAATCCGATTTCTTTGGCATTGTTTACTGTTTCAATTGCAGTTTTTTTATCATGAATTCTTGTTAAAAATTTCAATTCCTGTTCGTCAAAAGATTGTATCCCGATACTAATCCTGTTAATACCGTTTTCCCGGAATGCTTTTAATTTATTTTTGTCAACTGTCCCGGGATTAGTTTCCATTGTCACTTCGGCATCGCTACCCACAGAGAAATTTGTTTTTAAACAATCTAAAATCTCTGCAAGATATTCCGGTTCCATTAATGAAGGTGTTCCCCCTCCAAAAAAAACGGACGTATATTTTCTGTCTTCTGAGTAAAGGTCAGAATAAAATTTTATTTCTTTTTTTATAGAATCTAAAAACGGACGGATATTGTCGGAAGTAATTATGGAATAAAAATCACAATATATACATTTGTGATCGCAGAATGGTATGTGGACATATAAAGCTGATTCTTTCAATACTTCTCACTTTATTAATCTTTAGGTCAAATTCCCATCAATTCTTTTGCGCCTTTCAAACTGGCTTCTGTAATCTTTTCGCCGCTCATTAGTTTTGCGACTTCTTCAATTCTTTCATCTTTATTTAATTTTCTTATTGAGCTGGAAACTCTTTCATCTGTTAAGGATTTTTCAACCGCATAATGGTGATCTGCTAATCCCGCAATCTGTGGAAGATGCGTAATTGAAATAATCTGGTGAACTCCTGCAAGATCCTTAAGTGAATGCCCGACTTTCTGTGCGATTCGTCCGCTTACACCGGTATCAATTTCATCAAAAATTAACAACGGAAGTTTATCGCTTTTGGCAAGAATTGATTTTAATGCCAGCATCACTCTGGAAATTTCACCGCCAGAAGCCACTTTTGCCAGCGGTTTCGGGTCCTCGCCAGGATTAGTAGAAATAAAAAACTGGATCTGGTCATAACCTGAAGAATTATATTTATGCGGCTTTCCGTTTACCAGGATATAATCTTGGCTTTTATCTGCAGCAACCTGGTTTATTTCGATTTTAAATACAGAGTTTTCTATCCCGAGATAACTTAATGCTTCCTGCACTTCCTTTTGGATTTTTTTAGAGACTTCTTTTCTCTTTTTAGAAAGAACTTCAGCTGAAGCGCCGCAGCTTTCTCGTAATTTCCTTATTTCTGTTTCAAGTTTTTCAATACTACCTGCATAATTTTCCGCGAGTTCAAATTCTTCGCCTATTTTCTTTCTGTGTTCAAGCAAAGTTCTGACTGATCCTCCGTACTTTTTCTTCAGCATAGTAATTGCACCGAGCCTGTTTCGTAATTCATCCAGGTGCTCCGGATCAATATCGATTTTAGAATTATAACTTCTAACAAATTCTGAAATGTCATTTATTAATGTAACTGCGCTTTTACATTCACTATCGATCTCGGAAAAAGATTTATCGATCTCAAGTAGTTCTTCTATTTCATCTTTGATTTTTCCCAGCAAGTCATTTACAGAATTTTCAGAATCATAAAGAGAGTCATATATTGATGAAGTCAGCTGGGATAATTTTTCTGAGTTTTCCAGAATATTTAATTCTTCATTAATTTTCCCCTCTTCTCCTTCTTCCGGTGAGACAGCATCAATTTCTCTTATCTGGAACGAATAAATATCTTTTTTTTCTTTTAAGATATTCTCTTTTTCTTTTATCTCGTTTAGTTTATTCGTTGCTTCAGAAAGGAGGACATAATTTTTTCTATAGCGGCCTAATAATTCTTCAGTTGTTCCAAATTCATCAAGAAAATCTATATGTGTTTCGGTACGCAACAGTAATTGATGCTCGTGCTGGCCGTGTAGGTCAACCAGCAAATCACCAATATCTTTAATAATGTTCAATGTAACCGGCGTGTCGTTCAGGAAGCAGCGATTGTTTCCTTTTAATGAAATTTCTCTGCGCATTATTAATTCAGGAAGTACATCTATTTCATTTTCTTCAAGAATTTTTTTTACTTTTTTGTTACCTGTAACTTCAAATATTCCCTCCACAATAGATTTTTGAGCCCCCTTCCTCACTACTTCAGTGGATGCTCGCTCACCGAGCAGAAGACTCATTGCATCTATTAATATTGATTTGCCCGCACCTGTTTCACCCGTAATAATATTGAGCCCGTGGCCGAACTCAACATTTATTTGTCCGATAAGTGCGTAATCTTTAACTAAAAGGGATTTTAACATAAACTCTAAGAATTAAGGTTCGAATAATTTAGTCTATTTTAGCAGCAATTTCAAAATTTTTGCCTGACTTACAGAAAGCAAACAAAAATGTGTATAATAGTAAAAATTTAGTTATCCGGGGAATTATTCTTCATCATATATATACCGCAAATTGTTTTGGAATCAACGATCTCACCCTTTCTTATCTTTTCCTCAATTTCCGCGGTTGTAAATTCAAAAACTTCCATTCCAAATTCACCTTCTTCACGGTTGTGTGGCCCTGGAATTAAATTTTTTGCCTGGAAAATATGAAGTTCTTCTGAACAGAATCCGGGAGTTGTATAAATAAAACCGAGTTTTTTGACATCATCAGATTTATAACCGGTTTCTTCTTCAAGCTCTCTAACTGCACAATGTTTTGGGTTTTCATTCTTTTCTAGTTTACCCGCAGGTAATTCCAGTAAAGATTTCTGAAATGGATACCTGAATTGTTTTACCATAACAATTTTGCCGTCGTTTTTTATCGGTATAACAACAGCTCCGCCCGGATGCATTGCAACTTCCCTTATCCCTTCATTTCCACTGTCATAAACTATTTGATCCACTTTTAGATCAAATACTTTCCCGCTGAAAATTATGTCACTTTTTTTAACTTTAAAATTCATAATAATCTCTATACTTTCTTTGTAATAATTTCTTTTACTCTTCCAACCTCACCACTCTCAAGCCTTACTTTTATTCCGTGCGGATGAACAGCTGAATTTGTCAGAATATTTTTTACAATTCCCTCTGTAAGATTTCCTGTTCTCTGGTCTTTCTTCAATACGATTTTTACTCTTAGCCCAACTTTTATATCCGACCTTTTATTTCCGCCTTCCATCTCTTTACCTTAATTAAAAATAAATCATATTTAAAATAAGAAAAGGCTGTCAACTTAATAGTAATGACAGCCTTTTCCTTTAAAATTTCAGGAATTACTCAGTATGAGCAATCCATGTACCTCCAATACCATAAATTTTTGAATCAGCCCAGGTAGAGATTTTAATTGTAAAATTATCTCTCGAAACAGAAATAGCTTTCAGGTTATATCTCTGATTGAATTGTCCGTCGCTGTCAAGCATACTTACGCTAAGAACAATTTTAGGTTTTTTATTAAAAGGAACAGGAAAATTAACTTCCAGCAGAAAAGTACGATCACCAGAATTTTTGTCCAATGTATAACCCTGATTAGCTGCTGTAGCAGTAAAATTGCCACTTTGCATTTCAACCTGTGCAAATGCAAGTGAAGCTGAGAAAATGAATGCTGTCACTAAAAGAATAACTTTCTTCATGGCCTACCCTCCTTGAAATTATGAGATTATTTCTGCTTAAAGCTAATTTCTTAAGACTTAAGAAACAAGAATAATTGAATGAATTCAGAAATTTTCTTTTACTATTAAATTTAACCTAAACCCATTGCCGGTCCGCTTAATCCTTTGTTTGTAAATGAATATTATAAAAAAACCCCGCCAAATTGGCGGGGCATTGAATCACCCAATATCTTTATTTTATTTTTTCGGAAATATTAGATATCCTTTCTTTAAAATCGACCCAGCTTTTTTCTGTGCCTTCTTTTAATTCCTTCCATGTTTCAATGTTTGAATCTTTTATTTTATCCAGTTTTATTTTTAGAATATTTCTTTGTGACTCCAGATTATTAAGCTGTTTCTGTAAATCAATTTTGGCATTGCTGGTATAGTTTTTAACTTTTTCCTGCATCACACTTATATCTGAATCCCATTTTTTTAACTGGTTTGCAAAATTATCAATATATTCCTTCCTGTCTTCCATATTTTCCTCCTGTATAAATAATTTTCAAAGCAAGATAACATCGTATCAATGCTGTAACTACTATATATAATAACAATTTACGTCCCAATGTCAAATTATATAGCCTAAAAAGGCGATTATTCGAATAATTTGGATTTAAGGATGCATAAATGTATTAATATGAGAATTTTGATGAAATGCAATTTAGCTCAAACATATTGCCCGGCACAATATCCTGACGACCAGGCCCACTGAAAATTGTAACCACCCAGCCATCCTGTTACATCAATTACCTCACCAATAAAATAAAGCCCATCATTATTTTTAGTTTCAAAAGTTTTTGAAGAAAGTTCCTTTGTGTCTATTCCGCCTTTTGTTACCTCTGCTTTTTCAAAACCTTCTGTCCCCGAAGGAATTACTTTCCATTCGTGAAATAAATTATAAAATTTTTCAATATCCCTTTCATTGTATTGATTGAGTGGTTTGTCATAATTAAATAATTCTATGAACCTCTGAACAACTCTGCGGGGTAATATTGTACTCAGTTGAGTCATCAATAAAGATTTCGGACTTTCACTCTTCCATTCTTTAATTTTTTCAGATAAGTTTATTTCCGGCAATAGATTAATCGTAATTTCATCGCCTTTATCCCAGTAATTCGAGATTTGAAGAATTGCCGGTCCACTTAATCCCTTGTGAGTAAAAAGAATATTGCCCCTGAAATTATTTCTGTTACATTTAACAATTGAATCGACAGAAACCCCTGAAAGTTCAGAATAATTTTTTAGATCATTTTTGTTCCAGGTAAATGGTACAAGTGATGGATTTGTCTCAATAATATTTAATCCGAATTGCTTCGCTATACGGTAACCGAAATCAGTTGCGCCTATTTTTGAAATTGACACACCTCCTGTTGCAATAACCAACGATTCAGAAATTAAATCTCCGATGTTTGTCTGAACACTAAACCAGTCTCCTTTTCCAATTTTCCTAACTTTACAATTAGTTCTGATCTGAACTCCGGCATCTTCACATTCTTTTAATAAAAGATCGATAATCTCCGATGATTTACCGTTACAAAAAAGTTGTCCGAGTGTTTTTTCGTGATATGGAATTTTGTGTTTTTCAACGAGAGAAATAAAATCCTGCTCATTAAAACGGCTCAATGCAGATTTACAGAAATGAGGATTTTGGGAAATGAAATTTTCAGGATGAATCCACAAATTTGTAAAATTACATCTTCCCCCGCCTGATATTAGAATTTTCTTCCCGACTTTTTCGTTGTGTTCTATTACAAGAACATTTCTTCCTCTTTTGCCGGCGGTTGCTGCACACATAAGTCCGGCAGCGCCAGCACCAATAATAATTACATCAAATTTATCTGCTGAATTCATTTAAGAAATGTTCTGATCAGGAGATTGTGACTTTGGTAATTCTTCTTCCATGGGCTTATTAATTTTTGATTTTTTATAATTAAAATAACTTTTAATAAACCAGCCAAGGAGAAAGCCAAGAAGTAGATTAAAAACAATCAGCAGGGCGAGAGAAATTGAAACTCGCCAGAATAATAAATTTACCTCAACCACTGTCACGTTTTGAGTAATAAAAACAGCGGCAATAATAATAAGAACCAGTATTGAAAATATTTTAAAATTCATATTGCCTCATCAGAATATTAATAAATTCATTCATTACTGAGATTCGTGCTTTCAGGATTAAGTTTTTTCTTTTTATAAGTTTTAATTGAAACTAACAAGTATATTACCCCTACTATCATCCATGCAACCGGCAGAGTTTTTTTCCCTGTATCGTAATAACCATATGCAACAATAAACGCCAGAATTGCATTAAGCATTAACAAAATAATATTTGCTGTTGACATTTTTCTTTTAATAAAAAGCAGACTGATAATGTTTGCGCCAGCAAGCGAAAAATTACTCACCCCAAGAATAAGATGGTTCTGATCGAGTGAATCCCAACCTGCGAAGAAAAATGCAATAAACCCTACAACCAGGGATATACGAACTCTTGTATCCCGCTCAATTATTGTTTTCATAATTTTAAGCAACCTATAACTTCAGGCTAAAATTTAGAAAAAAACCTGTCTTGCAAGTAGACAGGTTTTAGAATATTATTACAATATTTTAGGATCTGTATCCCGGCTGATAATAAGGCGTAAGTTCGCTTCCAAGAAATTTTAGTAGTGCCGTAATTACTCCCAGGTCATCCATATAACCTATTAACGGACTAATATCAGGAATCGCATCAATCGGAGAAATGAAATATATCAAACCGGCAACTACAATCGCCTTCCTGTGCCATGAAACAAGTGGATCGCGCATATAATTAACCAGCGCGAGAATGTCTCTTGCAAAAGATATTTTTTTCCCGACTCTTTCGAGTTTTTCCCAGAGATTTTCTTCAACGAACTTTATTTTTTTATCTACTTCTTCAGCGGATTCTTTTCGATTTCCAATATTTCCCCCGAAGTCAAGTTCGTCCACGCCAAGTTCTCCCAGGTCACCGAGTTCAGCGAAATCAACTTCTTCATTATTCATATCAACTAATCCTTTTTATATTTATTAAACCAATCATAAATTGAATTCCACCATAACTTAGCATTCTGTGGTTTTACAACAAAATGATACTCATCAGGGAAATAGATAAATTTGCTCGGTACACCGAGTCTCTGCAGCGAAGTAAACAACTGGAATGCCTGTTCTTCCGGTACTCTGAAATCGTTCGCACCTTCAAAAATAAGCATTGGTGTTTTTGCATTTTGTATGTACCTCTGTGGATTCCATTTCTCATATAATTCCCTGTTAGTCCAGGGTGTTCCTTTAAATTCCCATTCAGGAAACCAGAGTTCTTCTGTTGTTCCATACATGCTAACGGTATTAAATACACCATCGTGAGAAACCAGGGCGTTAAACCTGTCGGTGTGACCTTCTATCCAGTCAATCATATATCCGCCGTAAGACGCGCCCGCAGCGAATGTATTTTTCTTATCGATAAATTTAAAATTTTTCAAAGCATAATCGTACGCGTTCATAAGATCAGTATAAACTTTACCACCCCAGTCGCCGGAAATCTCATCTGTGAATTTCTGTCCATAGCCCGTGCTTCCTCTCGGGTTTGGGGCAACAACAACGTAACCCTGTGATGCAAACATTTCTGTGTTCCAGCGGAAATGGAAATCATCTTCCCAGTGTCCCTGCGGTCCGCCGTGAATTAAAAATATCATCGGGTACTTTTTATTCGGATCGAAGAACGGGGGCTTAACCAGAATTGACTGAACCTTTGCGCCCTCTGCACCGGGTGACCAGAAAGTTTCAACCGGATTCATCTCAAGTTGTGAAAGCAACTCTTTATTCATAAAAGTTAATTGATGAACGTTGCCTCCATCGCTGTTCATTGCAAAAACTTCATAAGGAAGAGTTGATCTCTGCTGTTTGAAGTAAATTATTTTTCCATCAGGAGAAAGAATTAATCCGTTATTTATATGTTCTTTCAAAAGCATTGATATTTTTCCGGTTGCAATATCAATTTTATAAACTGAATTAAATATTTCATTTGCACAATCAAAATAAATGTATTTTGAATCTGGTGACCAAACTAAATCTCCGACTGAATAATCGAATTTGGGAGTAATATTTTCAATTTTACCTGTGGCTCTGTTATAAAGCATCAGGTTTACCTGGTCAGCTTCAAAACCGGCTCTTTTCATAGATCCGAAAGCAATATATTTTCCATCTGGTGAATAAACAGGTTCGTGATCATTTCCTTTGCTAACGGAAATTTTCTTAATAGGTATCTCGGCGTTTTCTTTTACATCTTTTAACTCAATTGTATAGATTTCATTATTTGTACTGTTTTGAACTCTCTCTGCTTCGTTCATCGTGAATACTACTTCTTTACCGTCAGGAGAAAAATTATAATCATTGGCACTTCCGAGGTCCAGAGGTGGAACATCGTGGTTGCTCATGTAATTCAAATCATAATATTTCTTTGAAGCAAGATCGTACATAAAAAGATGGCTGCGTTTTTCACCGAGCCACCTGTTCCAGTGTTTGTACATTAAATGAGTAAATATCTTCGCGCTGGATTTTCTTTCTTTTGCTTTTTCATCCTTTTCTTTATTACAGGCCATATCAGGACAATCGGCATAAACATCAGAAACAAAAAGTATTTTTGAACCATCGGCTGACCACTCAAAACCGGAAGCGCCTGAATAAATATCGGTTACTTCTTTAGCATCGGAACCGTCCGGATTAGCCCACCAGACCTGTCCGTTATATTCGTAGGCCAACTTCTTTCCGTCAGGTGAAAACTTAGGGTTGCTTATACTTTTATCAGTGCTTTTGAACAGATGTAGATTTGAGCCATCCGTGTTAACCAGATAAATTTCCGTTTTGCCTTTATTTGCTTCCATGCTGTAACTTGTTACAGTGAAAGCAATTGTATTACCATCGGGTGATAATTCAATCCCGCCAACTCTCTTCATTGCCCATAGATCGTCTACGCTTATAGGTCTTTTTTGCTGTGCTATTAATATTATTGGAATAAATAAAAGGAGTGTGATTAGCTTTTTCATCCTTGTAAGCCTCCGGCTTGTTTTTCCTCAGTTTGAATTTCTGTATTAATTAAAAATAGGGGAACTGCCCTTGAAAGGCAATCCAGCAAAATTGTAAAATACAGTTATTGCAGATTTTTGCAACATTAGAGCTATTATGCCTTTCAAATTAGCGCCCCAGGCTTTCCTTCCGCAAATTCTGAGACCAAATTAAAATTGATGCATCAAACTTAGCTAAATACTAAAAATGTTTTGTAAAGAGTAAAAATTACAACCTTATAATTTATTTAAGGGGAGAAACAAAGCCGTCCGGGCAATTTTGCAAAACAAACCGAACTAAATCAAAAAATATTGAGAGGTACGAATGTTCTTCAACGGGAGATTTATAAAATTATTGTCAGTAACACTGATATTACTTTTTTCCGGGCTGCCGGCTCAGCAAAAAGATAAAATATCGCTTTCTTTGAAAGATGCTTTACAATTATCAAAGAAAGGAAACTATGAATTAAAATTGGCACAGGCAGAAGTAGATAAAATGCAGGCTGATAAAAACAAATCGCTTGCCGTTTTTCTACCACAGGTAACTCTTTCCGAAACTTATGTTAAAACAGATGATCCGTTAAACGTATTCGGATTAAAGTTAAAACAAAAAATAGTTTCCATGGCGGATTTCAATCCCATGCTGCTGAATAATCCGAATAATTTTGAAAATTATAATACAAAGCTTGAAGTGCTTCAGCCGTTGATTAACCTTGACGGCTTCTTTGGAAGAAACGCCGCAGCCGAGGGACTATCTGCTTTGAATTACAAAAAACAAAGAACAGAAAATTATATCGACTTTATGGTTAAGGCAACTTATTACCAGCTTGTTCTGACAAAGAACAGTCTTGATGTAATTAACCAGGCCTTGAACACCGCTAAGGCAAACAGGAAACTTATTAAAGATTATTATGATGAAGGAATGATTACAAAGGCGGACTACCTTCGCGGCGAAGTTTACGTAGCAAGCCTGGAAAGCAAGAAAGTCGAAGTTGAAAACGCACTGCAAAAAGTAAATGACAATTTGAAAGTAATGCTCGGCCTTGATAAAACGGTAGAGATCCAGCCTACTGATACTCTCAGCCTGCCTCAGGTCTCTAACACAACGTTTGATACCAAATCAGCAATTGAACAAAGATCGGATATACAGGCATATTCTCACAAGGTTAGTTCATATAAAAGTATGAAACTTATGAACCAGCTTAAATTTTTGCCGCGATTAAATGCTTTCGGAATCTATGAATACAATGATACCAAAGCTTTCGGAAACGGTGCAAAGAACTGGATGGTCGGGTTGAACCTGCAATGGAAAATTTTCAACGGTTTCCAGAATGTAGCCGCCGTGCAGAAATCAGCAGCTGAGCTTGACCACGCAGAGATTGAATACAACAAGGCCCTGGCAAAGGGAAAAAATGAAATTGACGAAGCGTTCAGAGACCTTGAAACTGCGAAGAAAAAAGTCGCGCTTGCAAAAACAGCAGCCGAACAATCCGATGAATCGTTAAAGATTACTCGCGACAGGTATGAAAAAGGTCTTGAAAAAACTACCGATCTTGTGAACGCACAGACAGCAGCTTCGGGAGCTCATTTAAATTATCTGCAGGCTGTTTACTTCTATAATGTCAGCGTATTTAAAATAGAACTCATGGTCGAAAAGAAATTTGAAATAAAATAATATAAAGGTTAAAAAATGAGAAAATTAAATCAATTTACAATTCTGCTTTCGTCTCTGCTGTTAACTGTCTTCTTTGTTTCCTGCGGCAGTAACGAAAATACAAAAGACTTAAACAAACCCGTGAAAGTATCCGTTGAAAAAATATCAATGGATGCCGTTCCTTTCCAGTATGAATTCCCGGGAAATGTTGAGGGATCAAAGCAGTCTAAGCTCAGCACAAAACTAATGGGCGAAATAAGCTACTTCCCTTACGAAGCCGGTACAAAGGTGCATAAAGGCCAGTTGCTTGCAAAGATTAAGAGTGCTGACATTGGCGCCAAAAAACAGCAGGTTGAATCCGGTATTGCTCAGGCACAGGCGGCATACAACAATATGGAGACCAATTACCACAGGATAAAAGATCTGTATGACAAAGGAAGTGCTAGCAAGAAAGAACTTGAAGATATGACTCTTGCTTACGAAATGGCAAAGCAAAGATTGAAATCAGCAAAGGAAATGAAAAAAGAAATTGACGATGTTTTAAGCTACGCAGAAATAAGAGCTCCTTTTGACGGATACATTGTCAATAAATTTTTCGATCAGGGCGACCTCGCTGCGCCGGGACATCCTTTAATGATAGTGGAAAGTTTCAGCAACTTTAAAGTTGTAGCCCAGGTTCCGGCCGACCAGGTAAACCTTTTCCAGAGAGGAAACTCAGTACAGGTTTACGTAGACGCAATTTCCAAAATGCCTTTTACAGGAAAAGTCTCTGAAATAAACCCCGGTGGCAACCCCTACAGCAAACAGTTTGAAGTACAAGTAGTCCTTGATAAAAACAATCCTGACTTCTCAAAAATAAAATCCGGTATGTACGGAAAAGTTATTCTTAAAGACCAGACAAAACCTGTAATTGCGATTAATGAAAATCTTCTCGTACAGAGAGGACAGCTTGTTGGTGTATACGCAGTATCAAAATCAAATGAAGCAACTTTAAGATGGGTAAGAACCGGAAAGGAAATGGATGGTAAAATCGAGATTTTGTCCGGAGTGCAGGCCGGTGATGTATTAATAAAAGATAAAAACAAAATTAAAGATGGTCAAAAAGTAGAGGTACTATAATGAATTTAGGAATCTCAGGAAAATTAGCAAAAGCATTTTTGCAATCTAAACTTACTGTTCTGCTCATTATCGGTACCCTGGCTCTCGGAATTTTCAGTGTTTATATGACACCAAGTGAAGAAGAGCCTCAGATAAACGTGCCGATGGCAGATATTTTTGTTCAGTATAACGGCGCCAGCCCTAAAGAAGTTGAGTCACGTATCTCTATCCCGATGGAAAAAATGATGTCTAACATTCCGGGTGTTGAGTACGTTTATACTACCTCGATGCCGGGTATGGCGATGATAATTGTAAGATTTTATGTTAACGAAGATTTTGAAAGAAGCGTTGTAAAACTTTACAACGAAATAATGAAAAACATGGATAAAATGCCCAAGGGTGTTTCCATGCCGCTGGTTAAAACACGGTCGATTGATGATGTACCTATACTTAGTTTTTCATTGTGGAGTAAGACATACAATGACTACCAGCTCAGGAGAATATCATCTGAGTTGTCTAATGAGATTAAAAAGGTAAACGACGTTTCTGATGTTAAAATAATCGGTGGAAGAAAAAGAAAAATAAACATTCACCTGGATAAGGATAAACTTGCCGGACATCATGTTGATCCGCTGATTGTAATGATGAGGATACAACAGGCGAATAAGCAGTCCGGTTCAGGAAGCTTTGACCAGAACGATCAGGAGTACATTGTTGAAACAGGAAATTTCTTTAAAAGCAAAGAAGATCTTGAAAACCTTGTACTCGGGGTTTACAATGGCAGTCCCGTTTACTTAAAAGACGTGGCTGATATTACAGACGGACCGGAAGAACCGCAAACTTATACCGAGTTTGGCTACGGTTCGAAAGAATTAGAAACAGTCGGCTACAAAGACGGCGTTGAATTTCCGTCGGTTACAATTTCTGTTTCAAAAATTAAAAACTCAGACGCGAAAAAGATCGCGAAAGAAGTAATTCAGAAAATTGATAACCTGAAAGGGCGGGTAATTCCAAAGGGAGTTAACGTGGCCATAACAAGGGATTATGGTAAAACAGCATCTGACAAAGTAAATGAGTTGCTTTTGCATCTGCTCGTTTCCATACTCGCGGCCTCATTTATAGTGGCTCTTTTCCTTGGCTGGCGTGGCGGCTGGGTGGTTTTCACATCAGTGCCTATCACATTCGCGCTTACGCTTTTTGTCTATTATATGCTCGGTTACACATTAAACAGAATAACATTATTTGCCCTCGTTTTTGTAACCGGTATCGTGGTGGATGCTTCAATTATTATCGTTGAAAACATGCACCGGCATTTCAAAATGCAGAAGCAGACAAAATATCAGGCAGCGCTTACTTCTATCGATGAAGTTGGTAACCCGACTATTCTTTCAACCTTTACGATTATTGCCTCGGTACTCCCGATGGCATTTGTAACCGGGTTGATGGGACCGTATATGGCCCCGATGCCTATCGGCGCTTCACTGGCAACTTTCTTCTCACTGCTGGTTGCGTTGGTCATAACCCCGTATATCGCTTTCAGAGTGTTGAAATATGGAGAAGAAGAAGGTAAACCTGAAAAGAAATATGATCTTAAAGAGACATACATCTACAAGTTATATGAAAAAATCATGGTTCCGCTTCTCGACTTTCCTAAAAAAAGAAAGAGAATGATTATTACAGTGGTAGCGTTGTTATTTGCTTCGATGCTCCTTGTATATTTCAAACTTGTTACTGTTAAAATGCTGCCTTTCGACAACAAGAATGAAATCCAGGTAATTATTGATATGCCTGAGGGGACAACACTTGAAAGGACCGCCGCAGTAACAAAAGAAATTGCGGGTTACCTGCGCTCTGTTCCTGAAATCGTAAATTACCAGACTTATGTAGGTACAGCAGCACCGATTAACTTTAACGGACTGGTACGCCACTACGATTTAAGGAGAGGATCAAACGTATCCGATATTCAATTAAACTTAATTGATAAAGGCGACCGGTCAGACCAGAGCCACGATATTGCAAAAAGAATCAGACCCGGTGTTCAGAAAATTGCAAAGATGTTCAACGCCAATGTTAAGATTGCAGAAGTTCCACCGGGACCTCCGGTGCTTTCAACTTTAGTCGCGGAAGTATATGGACCTGATTATAAATCACAGATTGAGTATGCTAAAAAACTAAAACACATTTTCGAAACCACAAAAAATGTAGTTGATGTAGACTGGATGGTAGAAAGCGATCAGACCCAGTACAAATTTGTAGTGGACAAAAAGAAAGCCGCTCTTGCCGGAATTACACCGGAACAGATTGTGGGAGTAATGGGAATATCTTTATATGGAATGGACGTATCTCTTCTCTATCAGCCTAACGAAGACGACCCGTTATTTATTAATGTTAAGATGAAGGAAAATCAGCGTTCAAGTTTAAATGATCTGAAAGGTATTAAGGTTATGTCCAACAAAGGAAGCCTTGTTCCTGTTTCCGAGCTCGTTCACATAAAAGAAAAAATACAGGATAAAAGCATCTACCGCAAAAATCAGCAACGCGTTGTGTACGTGTTAGGCGATGTGGCGGGAGATCTTGAAAGCCCGATTTATTCGATAATGGACATTGATAAAAGAATAGACGAGCTGAACAAGAAAGAAGGATTAAACGTTGAACAGTACTTTACTCATCAGCCGACTAATGAAGAAAACATATCGGTTAAATGGGACGGTGAATGGCAGATTACTTATGAAGTATTTCGTGATTTAGGAATAGCTTTTGCTGTTGCACTGATCATCATTTATATGTTGATAATCGGATGGTTCCAGTCATTCAAAGTACCTGTAATTATGATGGTCGCAATTCCGCTTTCACTTATTGGAATATTATTATTCCATTTATTCTTCGGCGCATTTTTCACTGCCACCTCCATGATCGGAGCAATTGCGCTGGCCGGAATAATGGTTCGTAATTCCGTACTTCTTATCGATTTTATCGAACTAAGAATGAAAGAAGGAATTCCGTTAAAGCAGGCAGTTCTGGAATCGGGAGCTGTGAGAACTACACCGATTTTACTAACAGCCGGCGCTGTGGTTATAGGAGCGTTCATAATCATATTTGACCCGATATTCCAGGGACTCGCTCTTTCACTAATCGGTGGTTCAATCGCATCAACTGCATTGTCACTGGTTATGGTTCCATTGATCTACTATATGTCAGAACACAAAAAATATGAAAATGAAGTGACAGAATAATTTCAGTATGCCCGGTTTCAAAACGAGACCGGGCATATTCATAAAAAATTATAAACAGGAATATAAAAAATGAAGTTAATAGCAATTATGTGTGTTGAGGAACTTTCCGATATGGCGAGAAAACTTCTACAGGACGTAAAAGTATCTGCATTCAGTGAATCAGATATAAAAGGATACCGCATGATGGAAGATGATGAAAGCGACAACTGGTTTGCCGGTAAGCACGCGCTGGACAGTTCACATATGTTTTTTACAATGTGCGATGAAAAGAAAGCAGAAGAAGTAATGGCGGCAGTTGAAAAATGCAAAGTTGATCAAAAAAATAATCACGTACACGCATTCCAGTTAAATATTGAAAAGTTTATCGGGTAATTATTTACCAGTGCCCGGGAAAAATTTTCGGGCACATATTTTAATCAAAAAAACAAAGTTTTTTATGATACAATTATTAATCAGAAGATTTGCAGGCATTTTTATACTGTTAAGTCTTGCACTCGGCTATTTTATAAGCCCATATTTCTTTTTAATAACGGCCTTCGTTGGAGCAAACCTCCTGCAGTCATCATTTACCAACTGGTGCCCACTTCAAAAGTTTCTGGAAAAGAAATACAAATAATTCTTTTAAAACAACCTTTACCTGTACATTTCTTAAAGTGTTCAAATTTCCTTATTATCGTCCAGATTTACCGGGTATTATGTTGATCAGGTTTTCAGTAAATTTGAGTTTAATTTTACTACTCTTTAAAACCAAACAAAGATGGCTGACAATACAAATAAAGAGATTTTTCTACCCGGCTCGGTATACCAGTTTTTAACATTTGCCGATAAATTTGAAATCAAAGATAAATCCGTTTTGGTTATCGGTGCGGGAAGCGAAGAAATTTCAAAAATGTTCCTGGAGCGGGAAGCCGCGTCCGTAATCCAGATAGTTGATAACGACGAGACACTTTTATCTTCACGCCTTTACCTGAAAGATTACAAAGATATTTCAGTTAGAATGATGATGTTTGAGAACACGGATTTCCAGAATGATAAATTCGATATTGTTTACGCGCAGGGAACAATATCAAGCAGCAGAAGAAATAAAATTGTAAAAGAGATAAAAAACATTTTGAAACCGGGCGGATTATTTTGTCCCGGCGAAATCGTGCAACTTGAAAACGATGCCCCGGTTTTTGTACAAGAACTCTGGGATGCTTCCAATGTCTCCCCTTTGTTAACGGGTGAAGTAAGTGATTATTATAAAGATAGAGAATTTGAGATACTATACGAAGACGATCTTTCTTCTACCTTAAGGGATTTCTATTTAACCAGCAAAGAATTACTAATAAAGAATATCGAAAAACTAACCGAACAGGAAAAAGCTTACCATAAAAAATTTCTGAAAAAAATTAGTCACGAATCAAACGCTTATCTGAAACTGGGTGCCGACAAATACATCGGTTTTAAATTTCTGATATTGAAAAAGGTATAAATGTGAATGTTAAGAAAGGCGAAATAATTGAACTTGAAATAGAAAAGTATGCGTTTGAGGGAAGAGGAATTGCTAAAGTAGATAAAGGCAGCATAGTACCGGAAGCAATTGACGAATCAAAAAACAAATATGTAATATTTGTCGATGGGTCATATCCCGGTGATGTTGTAAAAGCAAGCCTTACTAAAATTAAAAAATCTTACGCCGAAGCCCGCGTTGCTGAAATAATAAAACCATCAGAATTAAGGATAACCGCGCGCTGTAAATATTTTGGAACGTGCGGCGGCTGCAAACAGCAGGATCTTGATTACACGGTTCAGACGAAATTCAAGCAGCAGCAGGTAGAGGAAATTTTCACGAAGATGGGAGGCTTCAGGGATTTCGAAATTGAAGAAATTCTGCCATCCGAAAAAATTTTCTACTATAGAAATAAAATGGAATTTTCCTTTGCAGAAAAAAGATGGCTGACAATTGAAGAAATAAAATCAGGCGAGGATATTGATAGAGATTTTGCGGTTGGATTGCATATTCCCAGAGTGTTTGATAAAGTTCTCGACATAGATGAATGTTTCCTGCAATCAGAATTGAGCAACAAGATTTTGAATTTCACGAGAGATTTTTTTAAGGAAAGAGACACGTCAATTTATTCCACTAAAACGCACGAAGGATTTTTGAGAAATCTTGTAATTAAGCAATCTCATCACACAGATGATTTGATGGTAAACCTTGTTACATCCTCCGAGAACAAAGAATTAATAAATTTGTATACTGACACAATACTTAAAGAAATTCCACAGATAACAACAATAATCAATAATGTGAACCTTAGAAAAGCCGCAGTAGCTGTTGGTGATTATGAAAAAGTATTTTGCGGAAACGGTTTTATACACGATACAATAGGCAGGTATAAATTCAGGATAAGCGCGAATTCATTTTTTCAGACAAATTCTTTGCAGGCGGAAAAACTCTATCAAACGGCGCTGGATTTTGCCGAAATGAAAGGAGATGAAATAGTTTACGACCTCTATTCCGGGGCAGGTACAATTTCAATTTATGTGTCTGGTAATTGTAAAGAAGTTTATGCTTTTGAATCTGTGGAATCTGCAGTTTCAGACGCCGGAGCAAATGCGAAATTAAATGGAATTGAAAATGTTCATTTTATTACTGCCGATCTTTACAAATCCTTTACCCCGCTTGTAGAAGAAAAGAAATTACCAAAACCGGATGTAGTAATTCTTGATCCGCCGAGAAGCGGAATGCATAAAAATACTGTTGAAGATGTTATAAAATTAAATCCGGAAAAGTTAGTCTATGTAAGTTGTAATCCCGCAACACAGGTAAGAGATATAAAATTATTTTCTGAGTCCGGATATAAATTAGTAAAGATAAAACCTGTAGATATGTTCCCGCATACTTATCATATTGAAAATGTAGCGTTGCTAATAAAAACATAATCATTTGTTTTCAAGTATCAGCACAAACTCCCCTTTCAACTTTTTATCTTCGGCGATTTGTAATAGGTCTGCCGTTGTTCCCCGGTAAAATCTTTCACTATCCATTGTCAACTGAAATGCAACAACCGCACGCAAATGTTTCCCCATAACTTTCACAACATCGGCAAGTAATTGCCTGAGTCGGTAAGGTGTGTCAAGAATTACAATAACTTCTTTTACACTTTTCAATTTATATAACTGTTGGCGCCTTTGTTCTTTATTTGGTGAAAGCCAGCCATAGTAGTAAAATTTTTCAAAATCGAAACCTGAACCTGTCAGCGCCGGCAATAACGAATTAGCGCCGGGTACTGGAATAACCTGTATTTTTGCAGAGATAAGAAGATCAACAAGCAAATGACCGGGATCAGAAAAAAGAGGCGTTCCGCAGTCAGAAATTAAAGCCGCTGTTTTACCCTCAACCAGCTTCAACAACATATCGTCAATAACATCTTTTTCATTGTGCTCATTCAGAGCAAAAAGCTCTTTTTCAATCTTATAAAACGCAAGCATCCTGCGGGATTCTTTAAATTCCTCGCATATAATAAAATCCACAGATTTCAGAATATTAAGGCCACGGATTGTAATATCTTCGTAATTTCCTATCGGGGTTGAAACCAGGTAAAGTTTTCCTTTCATATGCGCAACTTAAAGAAAAGATTTTGAAAATTCTTACCGAATAATCAATATTTAATTGGGCGGTTTGGACTAATCTTCTTAATTTTAAGCAGAACAAAATTAAGATTAAGGGGACTATATGAGAAGATCTGTTCTGTTCTGGATTTTAGCAGTAATTATTACTCTTTTATCTGCTTACTACCAACGGGTTACCGGACCCACGTATCCTTTATCCGGTAAAATCACAATCGACAACAATGTTATAGATTATCATCTGGACAGAAGTCACAACAGCACTGATGATTGTGTAATAAATGTTGATACGAAAGATAAAACTCTTTCGGGAATTCTGGAATGGAAACGCTTCAAAACGGATGACGAGTTTACAAAAGTTGAAATGACAAACAAAGACGGCGTTCTTTCTGCATTACTTCCAAAACAACCTCCGGCAGGAAAACTTCAATACAGAGTTTTAATACAAAAAGAAAACACCAGCTTTTCAATTCCTGCAGAACAGAAATATGTAGTTATAAGATACAAAGGCGCAGTTCCGTTGTTCATTCTTATACCACACATTTTCGCAATGTTTGGAACAATGCTTTTGTCAACCAGAACCGGACTCGAAGTTTTTAACAAAGAACGAAGATTAAAATTATATACTTCCTGGACAATAGGGTTTTTAATCCTGGGAGGAATGATACTCGGACCCCTAACTCAATACTACGCGTTTGGGGCACTTTGGACAGGCTTTCCATTCGGAATCGATCTGACCGATAACAAAACATTAATCGCTTTGATTGGTTGGCTTATAGCAGCATTTATGTTGAAGAGATCTAAAAAACCGGGCTGGTGGGTTGTCGGGGCCTCGGTATTACTTTTCCTTATTTATCTAATCCCGCACAGTGTTCTCGGTTCTGAACTGGATTATAATAAAATGGATCAGAATAAAACTCAAACTGAAATCATAAATCAAAAGTAACCATTAAACAAAAAGGAAAATTTATGAGTGAAGATCACGAACACATACAAGTTAAAGGACTTCCCTCTAATGCCTATACTGAATTAAAACCGGGTGAGGAATACCAGCCGGTGATGCCGGCTAATAAAATTGTACCGGAAGTAAGTTATTACTCGGTGCTATGGGGTGTCTTAATGGCTGTTCTTTTTTCTGCGGCTGCAGCTTATCTCGGTTTAAAAATAGGGCAGGTTTTTGAAGCCGCTATCCCGATTGCAATCATCGCAGTGGGTTTATCAGCTGCTACAAAACGTAAAGGTGCGCTTGGTGAAAATGTGATTATCCAGTCAATCGGTTCAACTTCCGGTTCAATTGTAGCCGGCGCAATTTTCACACTTCCTGCTTTGTATATATTAAATCTTAATGCTGAATTTTATAAAATATTTCTCGCCTCTCTGCTCGGCGGAGTGCTGGGAATTTTATTTATTATCCCTTTCAGAAAATACTTTGTAAAGGATATGCACGGTAAATATCCTTTCCCTGAAGCCACAGCCACAACTGAAGTGCTGGTTGCAGGAGAAAAAGGCGGAAAGCAGGCAATGGTTCTTGTTATGAGCGGGCTTATTGGAGGCTTGTATGATTTTATCGTGGCAACATTTGGTTGGTGGAGCGAAGTTTTTTCAACCAGGGTTATCCCTTTAGGTCAAACTCTTGCAGACAAAACAAAACTCGTATTTAAGATAAATATAGGTGCTGCTGTAACCGGTCTTGGTTACATAATTGGTTTGAAATATTCCGCAATAATCTGTGCCGGTTCTTTTGTTTCATGGTACGTCTTAATTCCATTAGTTGCATTTATAGGAGATAGATTAGGAGTACCGATAGGTGCAAATGTTACAAAGCTAATCCATGATATGTCAGCTGAAGAAATATTCAGTAACTACGTTCGGCATATTGGTATAGGCGGAATTGCAATGGCTGGTGTTATCGGAGTTATAAAATCTTCAAAGGTAATAGGCACGGCATTTTCACTTGCAGTGAAAGAAATAGCCGGCGCTAAAAATATTGTTGAAGACAAACTTCGCACACACAGAGACATTACAATGAAAGTAATAGCACTTTCTATAATAGCAACCAGTATTGTAATACTTGTTTTCTTTTATATGGGAGTAGTTAATACTTTCTTTTATGCGCTCGTTGGCCTGCTAATAGTTTTGATAATTTCTTTCCTGTTTACAACAGTAGCAGCAACGGCAATTGCGATAGTTGGGGTAAACCCGGTTTCAGGTATGACACTTATGACTTTAATTATTTCATCAGTTATCCTGGTTTCAGTCGGGCTTTCAGGAACATCCGGAATGATTGCAGCTTTGCTGATAGGAGGTGTTGTATGTACAGCACTTTCAATGTCAGGCTCATTTATTACCGATCTTAAAATCGGTTACTGGCTTGGTTCATCGCCTTATAAACAGGAACGATGGAAATTTTTGGGCACACTTGTATCGGCAGCAACTGTTGGGTATGTAATATTAATATTGAATGACACTTATGGTTTCACCGGGCAGGGTGCGCTTGTTGCACCGCAGGCAAATGCAATGGCAGCAATAATACAACCTTTGATGGCAAACCAGCCGGCACCGTGGATGCTTTATATTGCCGGTGCTTTGATGGCACTGATTTTAACAATGATGAGAGTTCCCGCATTAGCTTTCGCACTTGGAATGTACATTCCTCTTGAACTGAATACTCCTTTATTAGTTGGTGGATTAATTGCTCACTTTGTTTCAACAAGAAGTAAAGATGAAAAACTTAATAACGCCAGAAAAGAACGTGGAACATTAATCGCTTCCGGATTTATTGCCGGTGGTGCTTTGATGGGAGTTGTTAGCGCATTCCTCAGATATTTAGGTTATAACTGGGTTGCTGTTGAATGGGCTGAATCTCATTCTGCAGAATTACTTTCTCTTGTTATGTTTGCCGGTATTTGTATTTATATGTATATGGATTCTATGAGAGCAAAAGTAGAAGAAGAGTAAAATTTGGGTAAGGGTCGCAAAATTTGCGACCCTTTTTTTAATTATTAAAATAACCTGGAATATCTTTTTTCAATAAGTTCTTTATACTTTTCTTTAGTGTCACTTTCTAAAAAGCTAATATCAATAAATTCAGTAATTTCTCTTTGCGTAGCAACAAATTTATTATAAATATTATCAAGAGCTACTTTATTAATATTAAGCCCCTCTGCAAATTTATCAAAATCAGATTTTCTTATATTGTTTTTCTTACCGTTCATTGTCAAAGCAAGTTCTTCTTTATCCTTTGGAATTAACAATTTAGTTGACAGTAAATCATAAGCCGGCGATAAAATAATTTCATTGTCAATATTCCTTAATAAGGAAAAATTTTTTAAATGCATATCTGCATTTCCTGTTATAAAACTAAATAAGGTTAATTCGAATAATCGGATAACATCATTTCCTGAATAGTCAGAATACTTAAGAACTGCTTTCCCTACCTTTTCCATTGAACCACTATATTTTCTTTCCGTTAGAGTTTCGGTTAATTGAGCCATATCCTCTAAATGCAGTTTATCTTTCTTAGTTCTGTCAAATCTTTTGCTAATGTATCCAAGTTCTCCTGATTTTAATCTTATTAATGAATGTTCAGCGGTTTGTATTTTTAAAGCGGCCGCCAAGTGCATTGTTAGATCTTCTATTTCCGGCATTTCAGGATATTGTTTAAATGGAGGCTTAAAAATATATTTCCCCCACAAGCCCACTATTGTAAATCTTCTTTTATCTTTTTCTTTTTCAATATCAAGTGATAATTTTGGTTGTACCCCGGTTACAGAAATACTTTTTCCAAGGATTTTAATCGCAAGATCATCAATATCTTTCAAATCAAAATCGATATCGGGTGGCGTTTGGGTTCCGAAAAATTTTCTGCTGCATGAACCGTGAAAATCAGTCTCACTTGAATTCATAGTATTATAGCAGTACAGACATTTATTTTTCATTGGTTTCTATTTCCATTTTTTCTCGTTCAATGCGAACTGCCCCTATACAATCGTTACAAAAGGTTAATAAAAGTTCCATCCTGTCTCTTTCATTTATTTTCCAGTTTATTTCAGCTATATCCAGCAACCATCCTTCCGGTATCAGCCCATCAAAAAATGGGAAAATCATTTTACTTGAATACGGTTCCTTTCTTACGGGCATAGTAAGGCTTATCGGTTGCGATTTTTCAGAATTAATATAATTCTGATCGTAATTAAACATAAATCCATCTTCGTTTTCTTCTATTATCCCGGCATAGAAATTTTTATAATAAACTTTCCCTTTTTTAGACATCAGTATCTCCAAATGATTTTTTTACCGGCCCAAGTTTATGTCCGAATAAATTTAATACCTGGTTTACTTTATCTAATTGTAATGTTCGTTTGCCCTGTTCAAGATCACGTACAAACCTAAGACCGACTCCGGCTCTGGCTGCAAGTTCTTCTTGTGATAAACCTATTTTCTTGCGTTTTTCTTTTACAAATTTTGATATATTGTTCATATTATACCTTTATGGGTATATTTTTTAATAATTAAAGCAATATTATACCCTTACAGGTATAATTTAAAACTACTGACATAATTTATACCTTTCCGGGTATAAAAACAAGAATAATTTATTAATTTATATCAGTTCGGGTATAGTTATAAAAAAAGGGGACTAAATAAAATAATTTCTTAGTTTGTTGATATGTGCTTTACTAATTCTTTTTTAGTTTGATTAACATTTTCAAACCATATCGCATTTAACCCAACCTCTTCAGCTGCTTTAATATTGGCCGGACTGTCATCGATAAAAAGACAATCGGATGCCTTTAAATTGTTTTCACTCAGCAATAATTCAAACGCCTTTTTCTCTCTTTTAATTTCCCCAAATTGGAATGAAAAATATTTTTTGTGAAACAAATTTAAGAATGGATGAATTTCATTAATATACTTAACCCACTCTTCGGCATGATCAGATAGTAAAATAAGCTTGTAATCTTTACTCAATTTTTCAACCACTCCAATCATCCCCTCAACTTTGTTGTGAAAGTTTTTCCTGATAACTTTCTTAAAAATATTTTTATCGACCTCCCATTTATTTCTTTTAAAGACATCAGACAAATATTCGTCTTCAGTAATTTTCCCCTTTCATCAACACCCAGAATGAATCCGTCCAGAGTCCTTCAAGGAAATTCTTCTTGCGGACAAATTAACCAGGGGTGCCAGTTCTTTTTCAATACCGATTAACCCGGCAATTAAAACTTCCGATAAATCAAAAATTATTGTTTGTACCATAGTGTATAAATAAAAAGAGGCGCTCAATTGAACGCCCCGTATTAATCAAAAAAATTATATTAATTTTATTTTAATAATTCCTGAACTTTTGGAATTAATTCTTCAACATTCACGTCAAATCTTTCGCCGGATTTACGGATTTTAACTTCTACTTTGTTCTCTTTTAATTTTTTATCACCTACAATTACCTGTATTGGCATGCCAAGCAAATCTGCGTCCTTAAATTTAAATCCAGCCTGGGCATCTACGCGATCATCAAAAAGAACTTCAATTCCTTCCGCAGTCATTTCTTTATAAATTTTTTCGCTTGCCTGAACAACTTCATCTTTTTTCAGATTCAGCCCCATCAGGTGAACGTGGAAAGGAGCAAGTGTTTTGTCCCAGACCAAACCATTTTCATCGTTGTGTTGTTCAATATAGCACGCCATTACTCTCTCTACACCTATTCCGTAGCTTCCCATTATGATTGGTTGTTCTTTCCCGTTTTCATCCAGGAATTTTGCGCCCATTGAGTCTGAATATTTTGTACCAAGTTTAAAGATATGTCCGAGTTCAATAGCGGTAAATACATCAAGTTTATTTCCACATTTTATACATTCTTCACCGGCCACAACGCTGCGAAGATCGAAATATTCAATTGTTTTAACACCTGCCTGTCCGGCCCGCTCCGCCGCGAGGCGAGTAGGCAGGTCACGTTTAAAATCAATACCACCCAGGTGAAAATCATTTTTATTGGCACCACTGTAAAGATTATTGGCATCCTTTAAACGATTATCCGCAATTATTTTTCCCCTGAACCCGATCGGCCCGATTGATCCTGCATCAGCACCTGTAATTTCCTTTAGTTCTTCAGGGTGTGCTGAACGTACATTACCACCAAGTGCTTTACTTAGCTTAGTTTCATTTACTTCTTCATTCCCGAGCATTAAAACCAAAACCGGTTTTCCATCATTTATATAAACTCTTGATTTGGCACATTGAGTTTCTTTAATTTTTAAGAATTCACAAAGCTCATCTATTGAATGTACATTTGGCGTAGAAATTTCCTTAACCTCTTCGCTTTCCTTTGCCCTTCCGATTTCAGAAACTTTTGATTCTGCAACTTCTACATTTGCCGCATAGCCACATTTTTCGCAATGTGCAACCGTATCCTCACCGGCATCCGATTTAACCATAAATTCTTCAGAACCTGTTCCACCCATAGCACCGCTGGACGCACCGACAACAAAATAATTAAGATCACACCGGTCAAATATTTTTCTGTATGCTTTATCGTGTAAATCGTATCCTGTATCAAGTCCTTCCCATGATGAATCAAGCGTGTATGCGTCTTTCATTAAAAATTGCCTTCCGCGTATTACACCGCTCCTTGGCCTTGCTTCATTTCTAAATTTAGTCTGAATCTGGTACCAGATCTGGGGCATGTCCTTGTACGATTTAACAACGTTTCGTGCCAGGTAGGTTATTATTTCTTCGTGAGTCGGGGCAAGGACATAATCACGGTTTTTTACGTGAAATAATGTGTCACCGAAAGCTTCAACTCGGTTTGTCTCTTCCCATATTTCTCGTGGATTTAAGCCCGGCAAATGAAATTCCTGTCCGCCGATAGCATCCATTTCTTCGCGGATAATTTCTGATATTTTTCTTATCACCCTGTAACCAAGCGGTAGAAATGCGTAAATCCCGGCACCGATCATTCTGACCATTCCGGATCTGAGCATTAAAATATGGCTTTTTACAACCGCATCATTTGGTGTTTCTTTTAAGGTCGGTATAAATGTATTGCTTAATCTCATAAATCTTAATTATTTTATAAATATTTGGTAAAAATACTGAAATAGGCAGGTTTATCAAAGTAATGAATTTAGGCCAGGGAATAATTAAATTAAATATCACTTTATTATAGAAGCCTAAATTCAGTAATAACAAAGAAAATTGTAATTTAATCGATTCAGCCTTATTTTATTGGCACTAAGTTCACTTAATTATAAAATCTAACAGGATATTTAATGACTAATCAGGAAAGGTCTATCCATTCCAGACTGGAAGTGATAAAAGGAATGGAAGATTTTGTTGGGAAAAACATCGATAATCTTTTAAAACCAGTAAATGAAAGCTGGCAACCGAGCGATATGCTGCCGGATATGACGGCTGAAAACTGGCGAGAGCAAATAAATGAGTTCAGACAGAGAGCTGAAGCACTACCGGATGATTTGCTCGTTGTACTTATCGGCGATATGGTTACAGAGGAAGCTCTGCCGACTTATCAAACATTCCTCAACAGGCTAAGCGGTATTAAAGATGAAACCGGCGCGAGTAATTCACCATGGGCTCAATGGACACGTGGCTGGACGTCCGAAGAAAACAGGCATGGCGATCTGCTTAACAAATATTTATTTCTTACCGGTAAGGTTGATATGCGCGCGGTCGAAACTACAATTCATCACCTGATAAGAAACGGTTTTGATACACAAACCGGAAACGACCCTTACCTCGGATTTATATATACATCTTTCCAGGAAAGAGCGACAAAAATTTCCCACTCAAATGTTGCAAGAATGGCAAAAAAAGCCGGTGACGAAAGACTTCACAAAATCTGCGGGTTAATCGCCGGCGATGAAGCGCGACATGAAAAAGCTTACAGGCTTTTTATGCAAAAAGTTTTTGAAGTTGACCCGGTTGAAGCTATTTTATCTTTTGCAAAAATGATGAAATTAAAAATTACAATGCCTGCACACCTAATGCACGATGGAAAAAATAAGGACCTGTTTTCTAATTTTTCAAATGTCGCCCAGAGAATTGAAGTCTATACTGCAAAAGATTATGCGGATATTATTTCTAATCTTGTTAAGGGATGGGAAATTGAAAATCTAAAGGGATTATCAGACATGGCGGCAAAAGCTCAGGATTATCTTTGTAATCTATCCGAGAGATATCTAAAAGTCGCAACCAGATTTTCGCTCGCAGGACAATCAGCAAAATTCAGCTGGATATTTGACAGGGAAGTTTAATTTTTTACTTTATCAAGTTGCCTTACAACATAAACCGAGTCTCTTGCACGAACAAGTTCTTCGCACGGAATTGTAATTAAATTTCCTTTCTCAACTTTGTTAACTGACTTATCTTTTAACAGGATATTTGGAATTTTTAATTCCACCACTCCTGTTGTTTCACCAATGAATAAAATTTTATCACCTACACTGAGCACACCGGTTTCCATTTTTATTTCGGCAACCCGCGGTTTCTTGAAATAGTTTGTAACCCTGCCGACAAATTCCTTCCTTGTTGTCGCTTTGCTTCCGTAAATTCCGGCATACTCATTTTCACCGGGAACTCCGAAATAAAACCCGGTAGAAAATCCCCTGTTATAAACCTCACCAAGCTCTTCCAGCAATTCTTTTTTTGTATCGTCTGTTAATTTTTTTTCAAAATAAAAATCAATCGCTTTTCTGTAAACTTCTACAACTTTCGCTGCATATTCAGGACTGCGTTTTCTTCCTTCAATTTTGAAGGAATCAATTCCGGATTCTATTAGCTTGTCAATAAACTCTACCGAACAGAGATCTTCGGGTGACAAAACGTAATCTTCACCAAGTATCAATGATTTATCCGTACTCTTGTCAATAATTTCATATTCCCTCCTGCACGGCTGAATGCATTCCCCGCGATTAGCACTTTTGCCAAACATTTCGTGGCTCATAAAACACCTGCCGCTTACCGCTATACACATTGCTCCATGTATAAAGGCTTCAATTTCAATGTCTACTTTTGCTTTTATTTTCTTCACATCTTCAAGAAAACACTCGCGCGCAAGTACAACTCTTTTAGCACCTAAATTTTTATACATTTCTGCCGAAGCAGAATTTGAAACAGATGCTTGTGTAGAAACAGCGAAGGGCATATTCAGTTTATTGCATAATTGTATGATTGATAAATCCCAACATATGATCATATCAATTCCTGCGGCTTTTGCTTTACCAATCAACTCGTAGGCCTCATCAATTTCGCTCTCGTAAATTATAGTATTAATTGTCAGGTAAGTTTTAACGTTTTTCGCTTTACAGTATTCTACAATCTCCGGCAGGTTCTCCAGATGAAAATTTTTGGCCTTTGCCCTCATATTCAGCTGGTCTGTACCAAAATAGACAGCATTAGCGCCGGATTTAACCACCGCGCGAAGCATTGTCCAGTTGCCCGCGGGAGCCATTAATTCTGGCTTTTTCATATAAATTTTTCCATAATTAGAATATAAATTTAATTAAATGTATGGCCATTTTCTCGGAGAAAAAAAACTCTGTCAATTCTAGGCAGCAGATCAATAATATTTTACCTAATTGCTTTTATGGTTTCTGGTCAACTGATTTGGTTATTCAGGTTATGATTACAAATTATGTATTAAAAGTACGTGGTAAATTGTCGCAACACCGCTTACATACAAAGTAGTCGGTTTTCTTAAGAGAAAGGAAAATGAAGATTATTATGACGGGGATACAGACTTTACTCCATTTTCAATAAAAGTTTAATATTGTAAAAATATTCAACACTGTTTTTTGAATTTATCACCTTCTTTAGATTTATACCAAATTAAGTCCATTTATTAATTCAACTCTTTTGGTTAAGTTTCTGGTTCTTCAGAATTAAAACAATCAATTATTATGAAAAGGAAATTAAAATTATTCACCAGAATTATTCTATTTCTTCTGGTGACTTTATTTATTTCATTAAGTTCAACTTACGCTGATTACAATACTGCAAAAGTTGAGCAACATCTCGGTAAAAAAATTCCATTGGATTTAGCTTTTGTAAATTCGAAAGGAGACACCGTACTATTAAAAGATCTTATCAACAAACCTACCGTTATTGATTTTTGCTATTACAGGTGTGTAGGAATTTGCACACCGTTAATGACAGAGATAGCCGATGTAATCGGGAAAGTGAAATATGAGCCAGGAAAGGATTATGATATAATAAGTATCAGCATCGATCAGAATGAAACCCCTGAAATGGCTGCACAAAAAAGACACGCAATGGTGGGATTGATAAATCGAAAAATTCCTGATTCTGCCTGGGTATTCCTGACAGGAGACAGCACAAACATTTATAAATTAACTGATGTGGCAGGATTTCAATTTAAAAGAACACGGGGAGGGTTTTTACATAAAGGTGTTTTGGTCTTTGTGGACAAGGACGGAAAAATTGTTCAATATGTAAGCCCGGGATATACAAATAAAGGTGATTTTCAGATACTTCCTTCAGGTTTTGAAGTTGCTATTGAAGGTGCTCAATCAGGAAAGATATCATCTACAATTGCAAGTGTTTTAAAAACCTGTTATACGTTTATCCCAAAAGGAAAAGATTTTTGGGTTCTGATGCTTGTGCTTGCAACTGGAATTATAGTAGTATTTACAGTTCTGTTTATTATAAAGAGGGTAAATCCGAAAAGAAGTTAGAGAATGGTAATTTGTATCCCTGAGGGTGTGTTTAAACCCTCAGGGATAAATTAATTTACGCTTTTTCTTCCCACACTTTTGCAATTTCAATAATATATTTAACCGCATCGTGCATGTCCTGAACAGCAACCCATTCGAGTTGTGAATGGAAACTATGTTCTCCTGCAAAAATGTTCGGAGTTGGTAGTCCCATAAATGAAAGTCTTGAACCATCCGTGCCACCACGGATCGGGTGCATAATCGGTTCAATATTCAGTCTCTTCAATGCTTCAAGAGCATTTGCTTCAACCATAGGGTGTTTATCGAGCATTTCCTTCATATTTCTATATTGCTCAATAACTTCAATTTCTACTTTTGAACCAGGATATTTCTCAACTGTTTTTCCAGCAAGTTCCTTCAGCATTTCTTCATATTCTTTCAGATCAGAAGTCTTAAAACTTCGTATAATAAATTTTAATGTTGTTAATTCTTCATTACCGTTGAAGGCTGTACAGTGGACATAGCCTTCCCTTTTTTCTGTGGTTTCAGGTGAGAGTTTATCTTTTGGAAGACTATCAATAAAAGTACTACCAATTTTAATTGAGTTGATCATTTGTCCTTTAGCATAACCGGGATGAATGTTTCTCCCGATAAATTTTATCACCATCATATCTGCGCTAAAAGTTTCCGATTCAAGTTCACCTTTTGCCGAACCATCAACCGTGTATCCGTATTTTGCTCCTAATTTTTTCAAATCAATTTTTTCTGTTCCACGGCCGACTTCTTCATCCGGTGTAAAACATATCTTAACAGTACCGTGCTTTACTTCAGGGTGACTCAACCAGTAATTAACAGCGTCCATAATTTCGGCTACACCAGCCTTATTGTCCGCACCAAGAAGTGTTGTACCGTCAGTTGTGATTATATCATAACCGATCATATCTTTAAGTTCCGGATTATCACTAACCTTTATAACCCATCCACCATTTTTTAGGGGAATATCTCCTCCCTGATAATTTTTGTTTATTACAGGATTTATATCTTTTCCTGATACAGCAGGTGATGTATCAACGTGTGCAAGAAATGCAATTGGATCAACATTTTTATCGGTATTTGCAGGTAATGTTGCCATAACATAACCCCATTCGTCCATGTGTGCGTCTTGCAGTCCCATTTTTTTCAATTCTTCAGCAAGTGCTTTTGAAAGATTTTTTTGTTTTTCCGTGCTGGGAAAAGAAGTTGATTCTTCGTCTGACTGAGTATCAACTTTAACATATTTTAAGAACCTGTCTACACAGGTAAATTGATATTTTTCATCGAACATAGTTTTTCTCCCTAATTATTTTACTCTGATAATTACAACTTGCATATTTTAATCACTTTAGCCAGGTAGTGATTTTCGCCCTAAATCATTAGGGCAATTCCTATACTCCAATTGTCAAGAAATAAATTTAAACAATATTCTCAGTTATCAAGGCTAATGCATATTATCTATAAATGAATACTTAGACAGTTTTTACAATAAAGTTTCCAGTAATTAAGAACCGATTGAACCCAACAAAATAGATTTATAACAAAAATCTCTTATAATATGCAGTATTATGAACAAAAATTTAGAATAATCTCATTTTAAATAAGTTTAGTTGATTGCATTAGTACAAATTTAAGTCTATTTAAATCTATTAACAAAATAGAATTACTTTATTCTATTACTTCTAATTATTTTTAAAATAAAAAAGGGCCGAAATTTCGTCCCTTTTTAAATAAAGAAGTCTATTTACTAGATTTTGTTTTATTCTATTAGCTTATGTTTAAATGCATATCTCATTAAATCAGCATTATTTTTCATATCCATTTTTTCGAGAATTCTTGCACGATAAGTATTTATTGTACTAATACTTAAAAATAATTGTGCTGCAATTTCTTTTCTGGTATTGCCAAGAGCAATTAATTTTAAGACCTGTTCTTCCCGGAAAGAAAGGTTAGTATGTTTTGGTCTTTCACTAACTGATTCCAGTTCATAAGTAATAGTTTGAGAACCCTGCTCTGTTTTGTTAGATAAATTATTGTTCTGCCTAACATTACCATTATTATTAGAAATGTTTTGAGTTGCTTTTTTTGCGGATAATAACTTGTTAGCATCAATTTTTAGCATAAATATTGGTATTTTTGACTTCATACCTGGCGAATTATTAGCAGACAAAATTTCAGCATTTCCCTGTATATTTAATCCAATCAAAAATATATTCTCATTTTCTCCGGAATCTGAAGCAGAAGTAAGCATCGAAAGATTATTTTCAATCTCAACATTACCGCGATTACTTAATAATTTTAAGTTTTTCATTTTTTTGCCTCTAATTAATTTATTACTATTTAACAATTTCAAAACTAATTTCTCTTTACCTAGTTGAAGTAAAATCGCATTCCGAGCCCTGCATCAATTCCAAAGCCAGTTGAGTTTGTTAACTGTAGTACCGGAACAACTTCCAAAAATACGTCGAGTGGTGCTGAATGAGGAAGCCATGCTATTCCGAATACTCCCCTAACACCAAATGAGCTATTGTATCCGCCTCCACTATTAAATCTTCCACCTATTCCATAATACAGTGGAAATCTTTCAGTTGAATGTATCGCATTAAAAGAATGCCAAAGGTAATCCATATGAAAATGAATTCTTGAACCATGGTGAGTGCCATTAAAATTACTTATTCTGTCTCCTCCTAAAGACCACCCAAGGCCAAAGTCAAATGCATTCTCCCGGGATGTCCATAATTTTGCACTTAATCCTGTTGGTTCACCAATTACAAAACCAAGTCCGAACCCGTGATCCTGGGCGGATACTGGTTTTGATAAAATCAATAACATACTTATTACTGCTGCAATCAAAATTCCTTTTTTCATTGATTTCTCCTTAAATTCTACAAATTATTTAGAACTTAGATTTATAGTTCCAATATCTGTGTTCTGTTCTGCTGTTACTAAAACACTGGCTTTTGTTGTATCATTATAGTTTGCATAAGCTGCAGGTGTAAAAGTTAAATTATAACTTCCTGCAAGCAATGCTACTAATTTAAATGATCCTGAAGTTGTGTCAGAAACAGTTGTAAATGTATCTATTCCATTACTGGCTGTTACAGTAGTCTTCACAGTTAATGGAGTAATTTTTCCCGAAATTGTACCGGATATTACTTCAGGAATTACGCGAATTACAGGTTTTAATTTATATTGATTATTTCCGGTTAATATAATTGAGCTTTCAGCATTAAAGTCTAAAAGCAAACTATATACCTGTCCATCTTTAATATCAAATTCATGATTTAATTTAATCCCTGTTTGGGCTCCACTTGAGATATCAAGACTGTAAGCTTTTCCATTAACAACAACATTACTTCCTGCACCAATAATTAATCTTATCTGTGTATAGTGTCCGGCATCAAGAGTGGCATCTCCGAGAATTGCATTTGCACCATTTCTAAGTGATAATAAATCATAAGTAGATGTGTTATTATTAATTGTTACCCATCCACTGGTCGAATCAGCAACGTCACTATGAACTTCAACTTTTGTAACCACAATGTTTACCTGGTCATAGTCCCCCGGGGCATCAACCATTTTCATCATAATTTGTCCTTGTCCTGTAGCGGGACCCGTAGAATCCGAGCAACCAAATAAAAAAGTCATTGCTGCAAATAGTGATAAATAAATTCCCATTAATTTTAAAAATTTTCTCTGCATATACATATTTCCTCCATTGTTTAATACATCTCTATATCATCGACAAGGACAATGCCATAAAATAAGGGCAAACAATTGCCTAAAACCTTGTTTATTAAATTTATTTAAGGAATTAATGAAGTAATTTCTTATGCTACGAAAATTTTTCGCATTATTTTGGAAGAAATGGATGGTTTAGTCGATCAAAAACCACGAATCAATACTTTTTCAAGATCAGCTTTAATCATTAATTTAACCAGATTTTTAAACTTTGTTTGGGCTTTCCAGTTTAAAACCTTTTCCGCTTTTGCGGGGTTACCGATTAACATTTCAACTTCTGTAGGACGATAATAATTCGGATCAATATTAATTATGGTGTCGCCCTCTTTCAATTCATTTGAAAAATCAAGGCGATAGCCAAATGAACTATTATATTTGATCAATTTTTTCGCTCTTTCAAAATCAATACTCTTTATAATTCCTTTTTCATTTTCATCTTTTCCTGTCCATTCCAGATTAATTCCAATTTCTTTAAAAGTAAATTCAGCAAATTCTCTTATTGTATGTGTTTCACCTGTAGCAAGTACAAAATCTTCTGCTTTTTCGTGTTGAAGAATCTTCCACATTCCCTCACAATATTCGGGTGCAAATCCCCAATCTCTTTTTGCGTCCATATTTCCCAGCGCAAGAGTTTTTTGAACTCCAGTAGCTATCCTGGAAGCTGCCCGTGTAATTTTTCTTGTTACAAAAGTTTCACCACGTCTCGGAGATTCGTGATTGAATAAAATTCCATTGCAAGCAAAAAGGTCGTAGGCTTCCCGATAATTTACAATTATCCAGTATCCATAAAGTTTAGCAACCCCGTAAGGTGAGCGTGGATAAAACGGCGTTTTTTCTGTTTGGGGAACCTCTTGAACCTTTCCATATAGTTCACTGGTTGATGCCTGGTAAAATTTAACTTTTTTAAGTCCGACCTCACGTATCGCATCGAGAAATCTTAGAGTGCCAAGGCCATCTACCTGCCCGGTATAGTCAGGCAATTCAAAAGAAACTTTTACATGACTCTGTGCAGCTAGATTATAGATTTCGTCAGGTTCAATTTTTTCAAGGAGACGATTTAAATTACTAGTATCAACAAGATCACCGTAGTGAAGAAACATTTTTTTATTTAGAATTCCCTTGTCCGCATAGAGATGGTCTATTCTTCCTGTGTTAAATGAACTGCTTCTTCTAATAATACCGTGAACTTCATATCCTTTTTCAAGAAGTATTTCTGTTAAATAACTTCCATCCTGTCCGGTTATTCCTGTTATTAATGCTTTTTTCATTTACACTCCGTGTAAGAATTAAAAATTCAAAAGGAAAAATTATAAATTGACGTTCTTACTAAGTTTACTTGAAATAGAGCCAAGAATCTTCATTAATTGTCCTGATTCATCTATTAATTTATCCATATCATCATTGTTAGTAATATCCAGTTCCTTTAATATTCTCAGCCAGTAATTTGATTCCCTGATTTCTTTTAATGATATACTAATTTTATACTTAAAGTCGGCTTTACTTGCTGCAGCCTGCGCTTCTTCATAATTAGCCCCACAAGAGGTAGAAGATTTTGTTAATTGGTATTTTAAAACGGATAATTCCGGAGAACTTCTAACCTTTTTTAAGAATTTAATAGTACTAACACTGAACTTAAAAAGTCTTTCTCTAAGGTCCTTGTCCACTAATACCTTTTTAATTTTTAATTTGGTTTTCAATAAACCATTTATATGATTTTTCAATTCCATCTTTTAAAGATGTTTTATACTTCCATCCCAGATTATTAATCCGTGAAACATCCATTAATTTTCTCGGTGTGCCGTCAGGCTTAGAACTATCATAAATTATTTTGCCATTGAACCCTACAGTTTCAGAAACCAATTTTGCAAGTCCATTAATTGTCAGATCTTCACCTGTACCAACATTAATCTGTGAAATATTATTTTCATAAATATTTTTTGCTTCAACATTTTCCAGTAAAAACCTTATTGCTTCCGCCAGATCTTCAACATACAAAAATTCACGTTTGGGTTTTCCTGTTCCCCAAAGCATTACTTCTTTTTTGCTTTCCTTTTTTGCTTCGTGAAATTTTCTAATTAATGCTGGGAGAACGTGTGAAGTTTCCAGATTAAAATTATCATGCGGACCATAAAGGTTCGTAGGCATTGCTGAATAAAAATTACTGCCATACTGCCTGAAATAATTTTCACACATTTTTATTCCTGCAATTTTTGCAATTGCATAAGGTTCATTAGTAAACTCAAGATAATCGGACAATAAGTATTCTTCTTTTAGCGGCTGTGGCGCAAGCTTTGGATATATACAGGAACTGCCGAGAAAAATGAGTTTTTCAACGCCTGTTTTTATGTGCTGCGTGAATTAAATTGGATTCGATCATAAGATTGTCATAAATAAATTCGGCACGGTAAGTATTATTTGCCAAGATTCCACCGACCTTGGCAGCAGCAATAATTACAACCTGCGGTTTTTCTTTTTCAAAGAAGCCTTCAACATCAGCTTGTCTTGTTAGATCAAGTTTCGATAAATCTCTATAGACTAGATTCTGATAACCGTTTTTTTCGAGCTCTCTTTTTATAGCAGATCCGACCATACCATTATGACCTGCCAGGTAAATTTTATGATTCTTGTAATTTTTCATCATTAATAATCAGGATTATCCTTTTTCTATAAATTCTTTGATTTTATCAACTACAAATTTTATTTGCTCCTGGTTTAATTCAGGATAAATAGGCAATGCAATTGAAGAATCAGCCGCAAACTCCGCGTTGGGAAAATCGCCTTTCATATAGCCAAGGTCTGCAAAACATTCCTGCAAATGAAACGGTACAGGATAATAAATTTCATTACCAATCTCATTTTCACTCAGGTATTTCCTTAATTCATCCCGCTTTTCAACACGAATAATATACTGATTGAAGATATGGTAATTTTTAGCACCGCTATCTTTATAGACAGCTTTCGGCAAAAGAATTTTGTTCTTCCCGTCAAACTCTGTTACCCCGGTTTCTTCCGCAAGACCAGAATCAATAAAATATTTATTATATGTCTCCGCGTTACTTCTTCTTTTAGCTGACCAATTATCCAGGTGTGGAAGTTTAACATTTATAACTGCGGATTGTATTGCATCTATTCTGAAATTACCGCCAATATACTTGTGGTAATATTTGGGATACCCTCCGTGTACTCTCAATATATGAAGATGTTCACCCAGCTTTTCATCATTTGTTACAATTAATCCACCATCTCCATAACCGCCTAGATTTTTACTGGGGAAAAATGAATAACAACCTATGTCACCTATTGTACCGACAAACTTTTCATCTTTATATTGAACTCCAATTGCCTGGGCCGCATCCTCGATAACTTTTAACTTATGCTTGCGGGCAATTTCCATGATAGAGTCCATATCGCAGCTTTGTCCGTACAGGTGTACAGGAATAATTGCTTTGGTTTTATTAGTTATTTTTTTTTCAATTTGATTTGGAGCAATATTAAATGTAACCGGATCACTGTCCACCAAAACAGGTGTCGCATTTAACCTAGATACAACACCGGCTGTTGCAAAAAAAGAATAGGTAGGAACAATTACTTCATCACCGGGTCCAAGGCCTATCCCCATTAAAGCCAAAAGCAAAGCATCTGTTCCTGAAGACACACCAATTGCCTTTTTGCAATTTAAATAATTACAAAAAGCTTTTTCCATTTTTTCTACTTCCGGGCCTAAAATGAAATACTGAGACTCTGCAACTTTTAATATTGCTTCGTCTAGTTCTTTTTTTAAAGATTGGTATTGGGGTTTAAGATCTAATAAAGGGACTTTCATTTTTCCTTCCATATTTCAGATTTATAATTAGTAAAGTTAATTATAATACGAGCAAAATGGAAAGATAAAGTGTTTATCTGAATGGTTTTATAAATATTTCCCTCTGAATTTGGCAAAAGTTTCAGCATTAAGGTCTTTCTCTGAAACAATCGGCTTATCGATTTTCCAGTCAATTCCAAGTTCGGGATCGTTATAGAGTATTGATCTTTCACTTTGTTTATCGTAGTAATTTGTGCATTTATAAGAAAATATTGCCTCTTCTGATAAAACTGAAAATCCGTGAGCAAATCCCGGAGGTATCCAGAGTTGGGTATGATTTTCTCCCGATAATTCAATAGAGAAGTATTTTCCGAAAGTAGTCGAATCCGGACGAACATCAACGGCAACATCCAGTACCATTCCTGAAATTACCTGGCAGAGTTTTCCTTGAGCTTCTTTACCAATTTGTAAATGCAACCCCCTTAAAGTCCCTTTTACAGACTTGGAAATATTATCCTGGACAAAATCCGAGTCTATCCCAATCTCCCGGTATTTCCCGGCGCTGTAAGATTCAAAAAAATATCCCCTGGTATCACCAAAAACATCGGGTTTAATAATACAAAGACCTTCAAGGTTTGCTTTCTCTACCTTCATATGACTTTATAACTCTTTTGTTAAATTTTTCAGGTAATCACGATACATGGAATTCGGCATTTCTGACAAAAGTTTTTCAAAATCATTTTTTGAAATAAATTTTTTAATCAAAGCTATTTCTTCCAGGCAGGCAACTTTTAAGCCTTGTCTTTCTTCAATCAATCCAAAAAAGTTTGATGCTTTCAGCAATGCCTCCGGCGTCCCGGTATCAAGCCATGCAATTCCTCTTCCTATTTTTTCTACTTTTAATTTACCTTTTTTCAAATATTCTTTATTAACATCCGTTATTTCCAGTTCCCCTCTTGCCGAAGGCTTAAGGTTTTTAGAAATTTCAATTACATTATTATTGTAAATATAAATTCCGGGAACAGCATATTGTGATTTCGGATTTTCCGGTTTTTCCTCAATTGAAATTGCAAGACCATCTTTATCAAACTCCACAATACCATATCTCTGAGGATCACGAACCTGATATCCAAAAATTGTGGCACCGTCATTTCCTTTAACTGCTCTGTACAGGAAGTCGAGCGAGCCATAAAAAATATTATCTCCCAGTATCAGGGTAACACTATCATTGCCTATAAATTTTTCTCCGAGAATAAATGCTTCTGCAATTCCATTTGGAGCATCCTGTACCACATAATCAAACTTTAACCCCAGTTGCTCTCCATCACCAAATAATTTTTGATAAAGTGGAATAGTGTCTTTATCAGAAATAATTAATATTTCTTTAATTCCACCTAACATTAAGACTGAGACCGGATAATAGATAAGCGGTTTATCATAAATAAGAGTCAGCTGTTTGCTGTAAACTTTTGTAATTGGATAAAGGCGTGAGCCCGCTCCCCCGGCCAGTACAATTCCTTTCATTTTAATTCCTTTAAATCATTTGAGGTTGCAATTATAAAAATAATAATATTTATCAGAATAAACCTGTTCTCCGATTGTAGAATGAAAATTTACAGAAAGGTATTATTATAAAAGAGTTCCGTGCATTATAACTATTGCAACAGTAAAGTAGATAATAAGCCCTGTAACGTCGACTATTGTTGCGACAAGTGGGGCTGATGAGGCGGCAGGATCTGCTCCGAATTTTTTAAGTATTATAGGAAGCATAGAGCCGGCAAGAGTTCCCCACATAACAACTCCGAGAAGAGCAAAACTAACCGTAAATGCTACAAGCATCCAGTGAGCGCCATACATTCCGCTTGTTGCCTGCCAAATGGAGATTCTTAAAAATCCAATTACAGCAAGTATAGCTCCAAGAACAACTCCTGAAATGAATTCACGGCGCATTACAAAAAACCAATCTTTTAGAGAAATATCTCCCAAAGACAATGCACGGATAACAAGTGTTGATGCCTGCGAACCCGAATTTCCACCGCTGGAAATTATCAATGGAAGGAACAAACCAAGAACTATAGCCTTACTTAATTCACCTTCAAAAAATCCCATTGCTGTGGCTGTAAACATTTCACCGACAAACAGTATTGCCAGCCACCCCGCTCTTTTTTTGATCATATTAGCAAAAGAAATTGTTGAATACGATTCATCGAGGGCTTCGACACCACCAAGTTTATGAATATCTTCTGTAGCCTCTTCTTCAGCAACGTCTAATACGTCATCCACCGTTACCAGGCCAATTAAAACCTCCTGACTATCTACGACAGGTAAAGCAATACGGTCATATTTCTTAAATATTTCAACTGCCGTTTCCTGATCATCGTTTACGTGCATTGCAATAAAATTTTCATCCATCAGATCTAGTACACGCTTATCCAGTGGAGTTAATAGAAATTCTCTGATTTTTATATCATCAATCAATTTCCCCTTATCATCTACCACAAAAATAATATTAAGTGTCTCGCTATCTTTTCCATTACTTCTGATATAATCCAGTGCTTCTTTTATAGTCCATTCTGGTTGAACAGCCAGGTAATCCGGAGTCATTAACCTTCCGATGCTGTTTTCCGGATAACCCAAAAGCGTTTGAGCTACTTTTCTTTCTTCGTGTGAGAGTAACATAATTAAATGCTTGGCTGCCGAACTGGGTAATTCTTCCAGCAATGCAGTTCTGTCATCAGGTGACATTTCATTTAATATTTTTGCAACCTCTTCTTTGCCCATCGCCTTTAAAAGGTTCATTTGCTGTTCAAATTCAAGGTATTCGAATGTATCTGTTGCTGTTGAGTGAGGAAGAATTCTGAATATAATTGCCTGTTCGTTTTCAGGATGTTGGGATATAAGTTCTGCAATATCGGCGGGTGTCCATTCACTTAAAATCTCTTTTAAGGTGCTAAGTTTCCTTTCTTCAATTAGTGATGTGATTTCTGGTTGAAGCAATTGGCTTAACATCTTATAGCTCCTTAATTTAAAGTGACCGGATTATTTTTGTAAGTTTCTACATATTTTGTGTTTATTAATTTTATTTTGTGGCTTGCAAAGATACTTTTTAATATGTGAAAAAACAATATAACGATCAACAAGTAAAACAGTGACAAAGTGCTCTTCCGACATTGTTTTTAAGGGTAATATCCATGCTGAAAATTGTAGCAGATGAAAATATAATACTCGCTTCCGAAGCTTTTTCTTCTCTGGGTAACGTCTTTCTTTTGCCGGGTAGAAAAATTACCAACAAGGAAGTAATTGATGCTGATATTCTCCTGGTAAGATCAGTAACGAAAGTTGATAAAAATCTGCTCAATAACTCTAGAGTAAAATTTGTAGGAACGGCAACAATCGGGCGGGATCATATAGATCAGGAATATCTTACGTCCCAGGGAATCTTTTTTGCCGATGCAGCAGGATGCAACGCAGATGCCGTAGCTGAATATGTTTTTACTTCCCTTTTTGACATTGCGAGCGAAAAGCAATTTAATCTCAGTGAAAAATCAATTGGCATTATAGGTGTTGGAAATATTGGAAGCCGTGTTTCAAAATTAGCTTCATCTCTTGGAATGAAGGTTTTGAAAAATGATCCACCCTTAAAAAGATTAACAAAAAGAGAAGATTATATTGAGATGGATGAAATATTGGAATGCGATATTATTACTCTGCATGTTCCTTTAAATATGGATGGCGTTGATAAGACATTCCATTTATTTGATCATCAAAAATTGGAAAAGCTTAAAGAAGATACCATACTTATTAATGCCTCGCGGGGAGCCGTAATTAATAATAAAGCACTATTAGATATAAAGAATAAAAATAACCTTTCTATGGTACTGGATGTCTGGGAAAATGAGCCTAATATTAATAACGATCTGCTGCAAAGAACAAACATTGCCACTCCACATATTGCCGGATATTCTTACGAGGGAAAAGTAAATGGAACTGTAATGTTATATAATGCGCTTTGCAATTTCCTGAATAAAAAACCAGAATGGGAACCTGTTTTTCCGGAAGTACCTGAGAAAATAATTAAGATAAATTTTCAAGAAGAAACAAATAGCCTGCAAGAACTATTTTCTGCAATTTATAGGATTAAAAATGATGATAAACAATTAAGGAATATTTTGGAATTGCAGGAAAACAAAAAAGGGAAATATTTTGATAAACTAAGAAAGGACTACCCGCTTAGAAGGGAATTTTCGAACTACTTTTTAGAATTAAAAAATAGTAATCCTGTAATACAATCTTTCTTAAAAACCTTTGGATTTAACTTAATTGATTAGTTGTTATAGCTTTTAAATTCTACAGAAATTTTTAACTGTGATTTAACTGACTCCCCTTTAAATTTAGCCGGTTTAAACTTTGTATATTTTATCGCAGATTCTGCTGCTTTATCACAACCATATCCTAAGCCTGTTTCAATCTTTGTATTAACCACATCTCCTTTTTCATCAATAAAAGTTATTACATCAACAATTCCCTGTATATTGTTTTCTCGTGCATTATCCGGGTAAACCAGCTTTTTGTAAATTGAGGCCATTCCGCCCAATGGTTTGGCGGGAACTTCCGGTTTCGTAAAATAGACAGGATCATTTTTCAAGTGTTCATTGGTAAAATCAGGGGGAACAGCAGCTTTTGTGCTGCTTCTTTTAAGTTTTTCAATTTTTGCTGCAAAAAGAGAATCCCCATTTTCTTTTTGTACAGACGTCGGTTCATCTATATTTAATTTCCCATCTGTGTAAACAATATCTTTTAAATATGTTCCTGTGGAATCAAAAAGTGAAGTCGGTCCGTCCCGTCTGCCATCAGTAATGGTAAAGATTTCTTTAATCTTGCCATTTTCATAATAGGTTTTAACAGTTCCCTCAACACGTCCGTTCACATATGTTCTTATCTCTTCGGGATTACCATTTTGATAATAAAATTTTGCCTCACCATCACGTAAACTATCCGAATATACAATTTCTGATTTTAACTCTCCTCCGGAATAATAAGATTTCTTTACAATCTCCTGTGCGTGAAGTGCTGAAAAAATAAGAATTATTGATAAAGATATTAAAACAAGATATTTCATTAAGATTTAATCAATTATAATTAATGGCATCATCAGAAGTATAATAAAAACAAGTATTGCAAGACCAACGAAAAAATAACCAACTTCTGAAGAGTAATCCAGCAGGCCAATTTCACCTAACAGATAATGCCAGTCGTGATAAACGTTGTTTCCCCCAAGCAGCGGAAGTTTTTGTGCCTGCGCATCTGCGGCATATACACTTATATTAATAAGATTTTGACCGAGCCACAGCAAACTAACCTGAACACCCAGTCTGTACATATTTTTAAGAAAATAAAAAGCGATAATTGATGGCAGTATTATCTGCATCAGGGTTCCACCTGCAGCATAGATAAATTTGCCGAAAAATTTAAAAAAGAAATGACCCGCTTCGTGTATAACAAGATCGGCGTTATCAATTAATCCGTAATTTCCCCGATCCATAACAAGGTAAACACACATTGGAAGGATGATTAAGGATGGTATCCATTTTTTTAATTCGTCCCATCTGCTATAAGGAACAAGGTCTTTATTCATTTTCAGCCGTAATAATGATCACGTTTTCTCGGGGAATTCCTGCATTCTTCTGAACAACAATAATCCATTTCTTTTTTACATTCATGACAACAAATCAGAATTTTATCACATTCAAGATTATGGCAGTTAATATAATACGAAGTTTTCTTTCCACAAAATACACAGTTAGCAATTTCTCTTAGTTCATTTTTTGTATTCGGGTTTACAACATACCTTTCATCAAAAACCCAGACAGCGCCCTCCCAAAAGGTATCCGGAAATTTTTTAGTGTAACTTACAATCCCACCGTCAAGCTGGTAAACATCTTTGAAACCCTGCTCAACCATATAAGCTGAGGCTTTTTCACACCTGATACCACCTGTACAATACGTGACTACCGTTTTGTCTTTATATTCTTTTAACTCTTCGACTGCTGTAGGCCAATCGCGGAATTTTTTAATTTGCGGAGTTATCGCATTTTTAAATCTACCTATCTCACTTTCATACCAGTTTCGCGCATCTACAATAATAAAGTCTTTTCCGTTTTCATAAAATTCTTTCAATTGTTCAGGGGTTAATCTTTTTCCCCCGTTTGCAAGCTTTGTATTAAATAATTTTGAATTTACTATCTCATTTTTAACACGCACATGCATTTTTGAATGTGCCGGTTTTTCTTCTTCATCCTCTTTGAAAATAATATCGGCGAACTGCGGATAACTTCTAAGTTTGGATTTATACTTTTCAATATCATTTACTTTTCCAGACACCGTTCCATTTATTCCCTCGGTTGCTATAAAAATACGTCCGGTCAGGTTAATAGATTTACAAAACACCAGGTGTTCCTGCATAAAAGTATCAGGATCTTGTACCGGGGCATATTTATAAAACAATAAAACTCTGTAATTTTTCATTATTTATTAAGGCTATTTTTTTTGAAATGTGGTCGGTAAATTTAAGGAAATTGTCCTCATTTGGAAAGACCCCAAAGGTTCGCATAAAATGTGAACTACGATATAATTGTTATATTAAAATTATGGGGCGCAGGGAACGAAAACCTAATAGGCTTAAACCGTATGATTATTCTTTGGCGGGATATTATTTCCTTACTATATGCGTATTTAAGAGAAAAGAATTATTTGGAGGGATAAATAATGCAAAAATGAAATTGAATAAATTCGGGACATTAGTAAAACATCATTTAGAATTACTTGGAGATTTATATGAATATATTGAAATTGATTATTCTATTATAATGCCTGACCATATTCATTTAATACTAATTAACAGAAAGAATAAAGCATCAATTTCAAGAAATAAAATGGTTGTATCTAAAATAATTCAACAATTTAAAAGTTCATGCACTAAAGATATTAGAAGAATTCCAAAAAGTAGGCAAAGGATCTGGCAAAAATCATTTTACGACAGGATCATAAGAAATGAAAGAGAATTGTATTTAATCAGAAAGTATATTAGTGAAAACCCGTTAAAATGGGAATACGAAAAAAATTATCCGGAAAATCTGTACATGTAGGGAACGCATTTTATGCGTTTCCTTATAATCAGATTAAAATAATTTCCATCAAAAGGTTCGCATAAAATGCGAACCCTACCTCCATCTTTTTATATACCCATTTACATTAAATTTGCGTTTGCATCCGTTGTAATTCATGTAACGGATTTTCCCGAAGACAGGCCTTTCTGTCCATGCTCTGTCGTGAATGCCACCGATTGACCACGCACAACCAGTATAACCATTCGGATCACGCCCGTCTAAATTATATTTATCATTTAAATAAATGGCTATACTCAGTGCATTTTCCGGTGATTTTGTCCACTCAAGAATTTTTTTTGCCCAGTACATCCTCATATATCCATGAAGTTTGCCTGTTTTCATTAATTCCATCTGTGCTGCATTCCACAACTCTTCATGTGTTTTTGCATTTTCAAATTGCTTTAATGAGTAGACGAATTCTCTTTTATCTTTTCTATGTTCGTTTAATGATTTCCGCGCCCACTCATGAAATCCTTTGAATGAATCATATTCAGAATTATAATAACAGAAATTATCTGACAGTTCTCTTCTTACAATTAATTCTTCCAGAAATGCTTCTGATGAGTCGGAATGATTTTTTAGTTCTTGAACTTCGAGCGCAACACGTTGAGCCGATATTTGTCCAAAGTGTATATAAGGAGATAAATTAGACTGTCCGTTTTTAGTGGGGTCGTTTCTTTCATCGTTGTATTTATCAAGCTTTTCAAGAATAAATTCACCTAAACACTTTCGTGCTTCTTTTTCACCTGGTTTTATCCAATTAACTTCCTTAACTGAAAAATCTACTTTAAGATTTTCTCTTACTCCTTCCCAGTTAATTTTTTGAAAAGAAAACTTCCCCGGTTTTTTCATTTTAATTACCTGTGGAAACTCTTCAAGAAACTCCGGCAGAGCTTTGTGAATTTTGGGTCTGATAGTATAAGCCCCGTATTCAATTTTTTGCGAGACATAAAGGCAAGGGACTATATTATGCGCATCTACTTCGTAAAATGGGATATTTATTTTTTTCGCAAGATCTCTTTTCCATAATCTCTTAACCCGCAGTGGATCAAAATCAGAAATAATTATGCTGATATTTTTCCCGGAAATAAATTTTGAGATTGTTTTATCGGGTTTCCCTTGCAGAAGATAGAATGGAATGTTGAATTTATTTAATTCCTTCTCTACCTGCTGCAATCCTTTAAGCATAAATCCATACTGGCGTATTGTAGCTTCAAGGAAATCGGGAATGAGATTAAAAACTACAGCAAGTTCAGAATTGTTTCCCAGGGCAAGTTTCTGTGCAAATAAAAGAGCCCAGTTATCGTGAACGCGCTGATCGCGACTCATCCAGTAAATAACAGGACCGGGTAATTTTTTTCCATCCTGAAGTAATCTTATCCTGCGGGGGTTAACTTCTATCATCGGACTAAATTTCTATTCCTATAGGGCAGTGGTCGGAACCCATAACATCTGACATTATAAATGCGTCTTTAATTTTATTTTTCAGGCTTTCACTGATGAAAAAATAATCGATACGCCAGCCAACATTCCTGTCACGCGCACGGCTTATCACATCCCACCAGGTATAGTTTTCCGGCTCCTCGTTGAACATTCTGAATGTATCCAGATAACCATTAGCAAAAAATTTATCCATCCATGCCCTTTCTTCCGGAAGAAATCCGGACACTTTTTCATTTGGTTTCGGGCGGGCAAGATCAATTTCTTTGTGGGCCGTGTTTACATCACCGCAGATTATTAAATTTTTGCCTTTTTTCTTCAGCTTGTTTGCGAATTTAAGAAATGCATCGTAAAAATCCATTTTGTAACGAAGTCTTTCTTCTCTTGCTTTCCCGTTTGGGTAATAAATATTTATCAACGTAAAATTGGAATATTCTGCGACCAAAATTCTCCCTTCACTATCAAACTTTTCAATGCCAAATCCTTTTTTTACACTCTTTGGTTTTTCTTTGCTATAAATAGCAACGCCGCTATAACCTTTTTTTACAGCTGATGAAAAATATGAGTGATATCCTTCAACATTTCTTACTTCGTCCGGTAATTGTTCTTCCTGCGCTTTTGTTTCCTGCAGACAAAGAATATCCGGCTGCTCTTTTTAAACCAATCCAGAAAACCTTTTTTGTGAACTGCTCTAAGTCCGTTAACATTCCAGGACAATATTCTGATTTTCTTCATAACCATAACTCTTTTTTATTTATAAAAATTTCAGAATTAATTCCCCAATAAAATAACCAACTGCGGCAACACCAAAACCTACCACGAACATATCAAAACCGCTTCTGAAAATACCGCGTCCCGTAAAAAAACTTCTTGCAGCGCCGACACCAAAATGGGCCGTCATTGAAATTATAAATGAAATAATTATTGCAATCGTGCCTTCCCAGAAAAAGAATGGAAAAACGGGAATTAATGCCCCGATTGCAGTTGCCAGACCAGTTATCCATCCCTCTTTCAGGGGACTCTGAGGGTTTTCAACCATGCCAAGCTCTTCTCGTACTTTTTCATCAAGCACCTGTTCCGGATTTTTCATTGCTTCAACAGCTAACTTTTTTGCATCATCGGGATTCATACCCTTTGATTCATAAATCAATGCAAGTTCTTCTGTTTCAAGCTCCGGCATCAATCTTATTTCATCCCTTTCCATTCTTTTTTCATGCTCGAAAACATCCTTTTCACTTATTGCAGCAAGATATCCGGAAGACCCCATCGAAAGGGCGTCGGCAATCAATCCTGCCATACCTGAAATTAAAATTAAATGTGGAGCTGCGCTCGCACCAATTACTCCTGCAATCAAACCAAAATTTGCCGTTAGCCCATCATTAAACCCGTAAACTACATTCCTTAAAATTCCACCTGATTCCGAACTGTGCCACGGCTCCTCGCTTATATCATCAGTATCCATTAATTTGTTCGCGTGTTCGGCAGAATCGCGTGCAAGTCGAAGTGCAATATCGCCGGTCTGTCCTTCCGGATTATCCTTATATAAACCCAGATAGGATTTTACTTCAGTAGCTTCTTCCTGCAGCATCATTTTTGTAAGTAATGCAGGACCAAATTTATTAGAAAACCATGCGGTAATTTTTGCTTTAGTTGACGGTTCTTCTTTTCTGATTTTTATTTCATTTTTTATCAGAAGATCTCTCCACGCTTCAACGTGCTTATCCTCAACATTTGCTAATTGCAAATAAATATTTCTTCTTTTTTCGTTATGGATAAGCTCTGCTAATGTTCGGTAAAGAAATGCCGCATCTATTTCATCCTGCAGATGGTATCTCCAGGTACTAATAGTTTCTTTATCAAGTTTTTCCATTGTAAATATTTTTATTTGATTTTAGAAATATTAATTATCAACAGGAATTGCGAGAACCGGAACTCGTACCCTGTGTCTCACTTCATTGACTGTTGAACCATAAATAATATCTTTCACAAATTTATGTCCGTGACTTCCGACAATCAGCAATTCAATATTTTCACTTTTGCAGATTCTTGCAATTTCATCTTCAGGTTCACCGCCTCCGATTACAGTGTGGGTTGTAAAATTTTCCTTTTCTAATTTTCCTGAAAATTGTTTTAAATACTCATCCATTTCATTGGCCCGCTTATCGGCAACCATATCGCCAATAAATCTTCCTGTTGCTGTCTCCACACAATGTATAAAATAAATTTCCGCATCGGTTGAATTTATAAACGGGTAAGCTCCCTCAACTATTTGCTGATCCCTGTTCATTTTTCCTTCAAGGGCTATTCCAATTTTTTTATACCCCATCGTTTCTCTCTCGTGATGTTTCGTTTTCTTAAGCGTTACTACAGGAGGAAGGATTTTCTCCAGTTTTTCTCTCTTTAAATAAGGTTCTATTGTAATCCACAATAGCAACAAAACCATAAAAAAACTAAACGGAATAAAGACAAATTTAATAAATATTGGCAACATTCCCTGACCGGAAATATTTTCAGAAGCAAAATCAAAAACTAGTTTTAAGTTTAAAGCGATGATCAGACCGGCGGAAAACCAGGCAACTATTCTTAAGACATTTCTGGATGCAAATTCATTCATTTTTATTTTACTGGCAGTAAAATGTAAAAGTGGAATTAAAGCAAAAGGAAGCTGAAGGGACAGAACAACCTGTGATAAAATCAACAATTCATCAACTGCTTGATCGCCTGAAATTTTAAGTACAAATAATGTCGGTACAATTGCTATTATGCGTGTAATTAATCTCCTCAGCCACGGCCTGATTTTCAGCCCGATAAAACCTTCCATAACAATCTGGCCTGCAAAAGTACCGGTAATTGTAGAGGACTGTCCTGCAGCAAGTAAAGCAACTCCAAAAGCTACTGGAGCAAAACTATTACCGAGAAGAGGTGCCAGCAAAGCATGTGCATCGATAATGGATGCAACTTCCGAATGGCCGCTGGTAAAAAAAACTGCTGCTGCCAGAATTAATATTGAAGCGTTCACAAAAAATGCCGCATTTAAAGCAACCACTGAATCAATAAGGTTAAATTTATTTGCCTCTTTCATTCCAAGCTGTGTTCTCTCAATATTACGCGACTGCACAAGCGCAGAATGCAGGTAAAGATTATGCGGCATCACTGTTGCGCCAATGATTCCCAGAGAAATATAAAGTGCGTCGGTATTCATCGTAGTGGGAATAAACCCCGTTAATATTGCACCCAAATCCGGTTTTGACAGAAGCATCTCGAAGCCAAAACAAATTCCGATAGTAGCAACGAGAGCTAGTATAAACGCTTCCATCTTCCTTATGCCCAAGGACATAAGCATCATAAGGATAAGCACATCGAATGAAGTAATTACAACACCCCACATAATTGGAATACCAAAAAGAAGATACAATCCAACGGCAGATCCTATTATCTCTGCAAGATCAGTTGCTGCAATAGCAACCTCTGTAAGTATCCATAAAATGTAGTTTATCTTTTTAGGATAATGATCGCGGCAGGCCTGTGCCAGATCTCTTCCGCTTACGATTCCTAATCTTGCTGACAAAGTCTGGAAAAGAATTGCCATTAAATTAGCGAGCAGAATAACCCAGATTAATTTGTAACCGAATTGAGCGCCGCCCGCAAGGTCGGTTGCCCAGTTACCCGGATCCATATAACCAACAGAAACCATAAAAGCAGGGCCGGTAAAAAGAAAGAGTCTCCGCCAGAATTTTTTTTGTTTACTTATGTCTACGGAAGAGTGAACTTCCCCTAATGATTTTTCCTTGCTCATATATTTTTATGATTTATGTAATTTCTACAAAGATATTTTCTGCAACCTTACTGCTGATATTACAGGGCTTGCCTTTAACAATTACCTGCATCGAATTATCGAATTGTCTTTTCTCCCTCACAAGAATTAATTCATTCAATTTAACACCTATCTTCGAAATATAATTCAGGAACTGTTCATCAAAATCATTTACACGGATTACTGAACCTACCTGTCCAGTTTTTAACTCCGCAAGAGGTTTATGTTTTCTCATCTTCGGAACTTTTCCTTCCTTTGAAGGAATCGGATCACCATGGGGATCATATTCAGGATACTCCAGCATTTCTTCCAGCCTGTTAATTAATTCATCCGAAGCGGAATGCTCAAGTCTGTTTGCTTCTTCGTGTACTTTATCCCACGGCATTCCTACAATCTGGTTAAGAAAAACTTCCCAGATCCTGTGGCGCCTAATTATATTCCTTGCATAATCTTCACCTGATTCTGTAAGATGAATGCCTTTATATTTTTCATAATTAATGTGTCCGTCACGGGAAAGTTTTTTGAGCATATCTGTTACAGCTGCGTTTGATATCTGTAACTTTTCTGCAATAAGATTTGCTTTTATCTCCCCGCTCTCGTCTTTGTATTTATAGATTATCCCGAGATAATCTTCTTTCGAAATATTTTGCATAATTAAGTCCGCTAATATTAGAAATTTAAGTATGCTTAAATATATTGTCAAGCATATTTAATTATAAAATCAATAATAGTTAGAATATGGTGCTAATTAGCCTGTTTTTGAGTTTTGTATAAAAGAATTTTTCGTGCAGATGGATAAAAATAATTTATTACTTTTTGTCTAAATGCTTTTTCGCATCCTTACCATGATCTTTTAACTGCGCATCAAACCAGTTATGGAGAGCATTTACAACCGTTGGATCTTTCGAATTAAAAGTAAGCCGGGCACCCAGAGGCAATTCTTTGTAATCAACTTTATACTTCCCAGCAGATTCTGATAAGATTTTTAATCCGGGCATATTCTTTCCGTGAAGGGTTTTAGGATCTTTGAAATCTGCCTTTGAAAAAAGGATTCTTTCTTTTCCCAAATGTTTTCTGATCAAAGAAATTTGTGTCTTATCTACAGGATCTTTGACCTTTATCTCTAAAACACCGCCGCCGTCTGTTTTTATAAAGTAGTGTGTAACTTTGCTCATATCAAACGGCATTACCATGGGACTTTGGGAATGAATCATATGCTGTCTGTGAATCAAGGTTGAATCATTCATTGTGTGCTGAGTATGATTACTTTTTTCCTGCGCTACAAGAAATGTTGTAAGCAATAATAAGAGTAAAATTGTTTTATGTAAAACTGATCTGCTCTCAATATTTAATAAATGAAATTCAAACATTTCTCAAAGTCCTCATATTGTTTTAGCTTTTTACAGAATTTTTATAATTATGTTTCAAAACCACGATAAATATCTACAACGGCAAAATGCTATGAGTTGGCTTCCAGTTTATAGTGTATTGTGCTCTCAAATTGCTGCATCGAAAAGATGGCGGGGTTGGTAATTTGCTATTCTGAACCGGACTTACAGCGCCGATTTTCTCAGCTAATATTCCCAAATAGTCGATCTGCTTTACGGGTTTATCAACAATATTCAGAATAATATTTCCTGTTTCATTTTCAACTGATCTTAATATTGCTTCAGCCATATCAGCTACGTGTATAAAAGAAACAAAATTTTCACCATTCCCGGTTACAATATTTAAACCGTCTTTCAAATCCTGTAAAGTTTTTTCCTGGAATGTTCCTTTACCTACAAAGATTCCTCCGCGTAAAATAAACCAGTCCATTCTATTTTCGGGAATATTTTTTACAAGTTCCTCCATTTCGATAACCGGTGCACAAATTAATTCGCGGTCGGGTGTTTCATCAAGCGGGTGTTCCTCGTTAATCCATTCATCTCCCCCATCGCTGTATGCCATTACGACACTTTGCTGAATGTACCTTTTCACACCTGCTATCAAAGAAGCGTCGATTAATTTTTTTGTGCCTTCTGTTCGCAGCCTGTTGTTTGTGTCCCACGCCCCGGGTTTATTAAAATCAGTGGGGATTGAAGTTGCAACATGAATTACACAATCACATCCTTCAAGTAAAGAAGGTAATTTGTCATCATCCTCTTCATTTAATAAATCATATTCTGCAACTTTTGTTTGAGGTGGTAATATGTTTTTCGCTTTTTTAACAGATCTGACAAGGGCTAAAACTTCATACCTGTGCTTTGTTAATAAAGCGATAAGATTTTTTCCTAATACACCGGTTGCGCCTACAATTGCTATTTTCATTTAAATTGTATCTTTTAAAAGTGAAATAAAAAGCAATTTATCTAACTCTACTCCCTAACCCCCTTCTCTTGTAAGAGAAGGGGGATAAAAAGAGGATGAGTTTTTACAAATATTTTTTAGGATAATCAAAAAACTTAAAACGACACGTTTTATTGCCAAGGTAGTTCCACGAATCAAAATCCAGCTCCATGCTAATAACTCCGCAGGTAGGAATATTATCCGTTTCAAAATCACAGAGATAATTTGAAAGATATGTTATTCCGGGATTGTGTCCGAATAGCATTAAATTATTAATTGAATCATCTATAGCTGTAATTATTTTTAACAGATCGCTTCTGTCCGCTTCATAAATACTTTCATTCTTTACAATATTCTCTTCAGATATATTAAATTCATTTGCAAATATTTTTGCAGTAGTAAAGGCTCTCACAGCAGGACTGGAAAGGATCAGATCACTCGCTATTTTTTTATCTTTTAAAAGCTTTGCCATAAAGGGGGCGTCTCTTTTCCCGCGGTCGTTCAATGTTCTATCAAAATCAGTTAAGTTTCTGTTTTCCCAGCTTGATTTAGCGTGTCTTATAAGGTATAGTGTTTTCATTAATCTCTTATTTATTTTTATTTAACAAGATACATAATAATTAGAATTCAAAAAATTTATAAAAAAAGCCCACGCGGATTTTGGTCAGGTTGTGGAAATCCCTCGTATTTGCTTGACATTCCCATCCACCCATTATAATTTATATGCAGCTTTAATTACTGTTTACTAAAAGGGGTTTTGGGGGAATGCAAAATATAGGCCTATATACTATTGCCTCCGGCATTGATTTAGCGGAAACGACAAAGGAAATTTTTAAAGAGGAAGAGAGCATTAATTTTGCCGGACATTTTAATACCTTCAATGAAGTGACAAAGCTTTTAATATCCACGCCTATAAAAGAACCTCTAATATTTATTATACGCGATTATTCGTTCAAAAAAGAAGACGTCTTAAATTTTGTAAACCAATCTTCTGATATTAGTGCTTTATCCCATTATAAAAAAATATTATATACCAAAAGCATAAACAAAAACTACATAAACAATTTAAGCAATTCTAACATAAATGGGATTTTACATAAACTGGACACTCCGCTGTTCGTTAAGCAAAACAGATATTTACCAGAATTAAAGCAGGTTAAAGAAAAGCTTATTAAAATATTAAAACTAGTAAGTGACGGAGGGACATATTATGACAGCGAAATTACACAACATCTCCCCAAAAAACATGCCTGGGCGCGCAATGAAACAAAAGCTGCTTTTGATACTCCTGTAACAGAAGCTGTTCTAAGCTGGCAAACACCTGAAAATACGGAAAAAATGTTGCAAGAAACCATACCATTAATAAAGCTGTTAAGTTTAAGAGAAAAAGAAATACTCTTGCTTATAGCCGAAGGAAGGAAGAATATTGAAATAGCAAAGCAACTAAATATATCAACAGCCACTGTAGACACACACAAAGCTCATATGCTCAAAAAATTAGGACTCAAATCCACAACAGACCTGATTATATTTGCTGTAAGGAACGAAACAATCCTGAAATTCCTCTCTGAAAAAAACTTTTAAAAATACAGAAAATCTGTATTGACTATAACCATTGACCCCGTTAGCTTCTATTCAGAATTTATTTAATATATTATGAGAGACTTAAATGAACTTAAAATATTTTAATTTAGTATTCCCTTTATTATTATTATATCTATTTACCAACTTTTCTTTTTCACAAATAGTAGAAAGAAGAAAACAGGAAAAACAATCTGAAACTTCAAACATTGAAACTATTAAAGTTGGAATAAAAGGGGGCGTGGTTTTCCAATCTTTGAATGCCTGGATTGATGGGTTACAAACCTCAGATCCATATTTTTATTGGGATCAGGAGAAACCAAGCCCTATTTCTTCGATATCTTTTGCTTTCCCACTAAAAGACAACCAATCACTCGAACTTGAGATATCACTCGCTTGGGACAAAATTAGCGCAAGAAATAATTCGACATTCATAAACTTGGGCTTTAGGACATATTATATTTCAGCTATTTATAAATATTTTTTTCATTTTCCTTCATCACGGATAAAGCCATTTCTTGGATCCGGTTTGTATTATCTCGTAAACCATATAAAGTATACATACTCTTCATACCCAGACTATCAAGACAACCTAACCGCTGGGGGCTTAGGGGGGGGGGTATCGATAGGGGCACTTTATTCTCTCAGTAATAAAGTTGACTTTTCATCAGAATTAAAATTTAATTATCAGGATTCAAACATTTTTTCAAGTTTCGAACTAAATGCAAAACATTTTAGCACAAACTTATTATTTGGTGTTTTTTATAAACTATAAAGGGGATATTCAAAATGAAATTTATGTTTTTTCTTTTACTATTTATATTTACAATTAACGGTATTGTACATAGCCAAGATGCAAAAGATTACATTGTAGTGCTAGATACTCTAGTTAACCTTGATAACTTTAAAAGTGCTAATAAGAGTTTAGATATTGAGCAAATATTAAAAGACAAGAACAAAAATCTTGATTTTATAAGAAGTTTAATCTCTGACACCAAATTAACGAGTATGACAAAATTATTAAGTAATTTGGACAGCAATGTTAAATATTTGAAAACAAAACGAGGTATAGATTTTGATGTGACCAATTATCAAAAGCTATTCGTCATTAGAACAAACAAAGAACTAGGCTCTAATAGTATTGATGAGTTAAAGCATAAAAACAAGCATATAAAATATGTATTCCCGGATATTCAGTTTTCTAAAGATAGCTGGCTATCAAACGATTCCTTGTATCAAGAGCAGATTCAATTTTATAATACTCCTTATAATATCAATCTACCACGAGCTTAGAACTATACAACCGGAAATTCGAATGTAAAAATTGCAATTATTGATGATGGTGTAGATTATAGACACACAGATCTCGGAGGAGGCATTAATATGGATTTAGAGTAGCGGGGGGAAATAATTATTATGTAAATGATGATGCTGTAACAGACCCTCTTCCTGATCCAGATCACTTTCACGGAACAAAGATAGCTGGAATTTTAGGCGCATTAAATAATAATACTAACGGTGTGGTTGAGATAGCTGGTGGTTGGGGACCTATTAATTCTGGTTGTCAACTTTATGCATTTAAAGCATCCGGTGCAAATGGTGGTGGGGTAAGCGCTTTTATCAAATCAGTCATTGAAGCATCTTCAGATCCCAGTTTAAATTTTGGTTTTGGCAAAAACGTTAATGTAATTAATAATAGCAATAGTGATTCGGATTTAAGTGGATGGCTAGGACTACCTTGGAGCAATGAGGTTGGTCATTATGTCGCGTATGTATTCGCTTATCTTAACAACTAACTAATAACAATCTCAAAAAACAATACTAACAATACTAACATAATATATCTATTACATAACACAAAAAACAAAATACATCTCTTCATCTCTAACATACAATATAACATAATTATAAAAAATTCTAATAACTATATAAAAAAAATATCTATTTCAACAACATATTTTTTAAAAAAAAACAATAACAACAACAATAAATATACTAACTTTTCAAATAATTCAAATATCACAACAATTATAACAAAAATAAACACATTAATTTTTAATAAATTTTAATAAAAAAAAAATAACATTTTAACTAAAAAATACAAAATATTATAAAATAATAACTCAAACAAATAACTAAACATATAAATATAACACTAACATAATAAAAACAAAACAAACATTATATATTTATTCAAAACTTATATATTAAAACAACATATAACAGATATAAATAAAACTATTATAGATTAAGTAAATAAATATATATAATTAAAACTAACAAACAAAATCATAACTAAACAAAAAAATAAACAACATATAACATCACAAAAACTTAAATTAATAATAACTAAATAAAACTAATATAACTAAAAATAAAAAATAAATAAAAAATAAAAATATAAAAACAAAATATAAAATAATATAAACTTATAAAACAAAAAAAATAACAATCTAATCTATTATATCTCATATCTAATAAAAAACACAAATAAATAATCTTATAAAAAAAATTATCATCTAATATCAAAAAAATAAAACAAAATCAAAAAAAAAAAAAAACAAAAAATAAAAACTAACATATAACTATATTTACTTTACCCTTTACCCAAAACTGTATCTATAAAAAAACCACTAACCAACTATTATATTAAGCAAAATCACAGCCAACAAATTTCAAGGTATGATGACCAGGATTTCGAACTAAAATGCGTTGTTACAGATAACCAAATAACACCGTAATTCTAACATAATTTATGTAACTGTAAATAAAAACTAGCACGCAGCCCGTCCTCATTACCGTCAGAAAATAAACTTGAGCAGAATAATCCCAATCCTTTTAATCCCACAACTCTCATAAATTATTCTATCAAAAAAGAAAGTTTTGTAAAAATAAAAGTCTATGACGTACTCAGAAGAGAAATAGCAACTCTTGTTAATAAGACAAGCCTACCGAGTTTTACACTGTTAATTTTGATGCAGGTAAGCTAAGCAGCGGCGTCTATTTTTACACAATAAAAACAGACGAATTTTTCGACAGAAAGAAAATGATAGTTATGAAATAAGGAAATAATTTCTTTCGGCTGTCACGGATAGTTCTGTGGCAGCCAGATTAAATTAAGAACAAAGATCCCCCTCAATATTTTAACCAACGGACAGGACGAAAATAACATATCACTTCCCCGCAATAATTTTCATATTCAACAAAATTATTCAATGATCAATAAAGAAATGCCCACTGCGGATTTCGGTCAGGTTAGCGAAACACACCGTTTTTCCTTGATATTCCCCCGCCCCCGGTATAATTTATAAACAGTAATATTTTTCCATTCACACATAAGAGCTTTGCAGAGATGCAAAAGACAAATCTATATATTCTGTCTTCTCATACTGATACAGCCGTAGTCGCTAAAGAAATCCTAAGAGAAGAAAAGCACATTAATATCAGCGATAATTTCCGCAATTTCACTGATGCAACAAAATTTATTAAAAACAATTCTAAAAAACCTTCTTTAATATTCATAAACTACCACACATTCAACAAAGATGATGTATTGGATTTTGTAAATGGAATGAACGCTTTAGAAGAATTTAAAAAAATATTATATACAGATATTACAGATAGAAATTACATCAACAGGTTACGTAATTCCCAAATTAACGGGATCCTGCATAAACAAGATACCTCCCCGTTTGGAAATATAACAGTACTTTGCCTTCGGTAAAACAGGGAAAAGAGAAGCTAATAAAAATAATAAAATTAGTAAGTGAAGGCTGTACATTTTATTACAGCAAAATTACATCGCTGCTCCCCAAAAGATATGCCTGTGCACGTAACTATGCAAATCATAAACCAAGCAACCCTGTAACTGAAGAAGTTTTATACTGGCAGTTAAAAGAAAATGCTGAAAAAGTTTTACAGTAAACAATTCAACTTATTAAACGATTAACAATGAGAGAAAAAGAAATATTACTACAAATTAGCGAAGAAAGAAGTAATAAGGAAATTGCCGGTATCTTAATATTTTTGTAGGTACGTTGAACAGCATAAAGCACATATTCTGAAAAAACTAAGCCTTAAATCCACAACAGACCTGCTTATTTTTGCAGTAAGGAATGAAATTATCCTGAAATTTCTTGCTGGAAAAAACATTTAAAAATATAGGATTCCTATATTGACTATTAACTGCTTTTTATATTAACTTTTTGGGAGATATGAATACTTAAGCAAACTGGACATAAAATTACAAGTATTATGAAACTTCGTTACTTACTGATTTTTATCCTTTCTTTTACGGGGATTTTTTTCTTGAATTCCTGCAATGATAATCCTGTAGATAGGAGTGGAATTTTCCCTCCAACAACAATACCGTTTATAGCCTATAATAGCCCTATTTGGTATCCGAATGGAGAGTTTATCGGATTCAATCATACGCCTATAAAAAGTATTCACTACTCCGGTAATAATATATACCCGGATAAGTATGAACTGGAAAGCGACTCATCAGGCTTCTGGCTTGTCAATTCTGATGGTACAAATATGAGAAGAATATTACCTTATCAACTGCAGTGCCCTGCCTGGTCGCCTGATGGTAAGTGGATTGCTTTCGTAGCAAACGCACAGATTTATAAAATGAAATTTACAGGCACAACATTTGATACAACAACGCTTGTGCAACTTACAACTGAAGGCAGAAACTTCTTTCCTTCCTGGAGCCCAGACGGACAGTGGATTGCTTATAATGAATCAATTTGTGATACCATAATTAGATGTGGAATATGGTTAATGACGTCAGATGGTGCACAAAATAGATTTCTGGCTGCATTCGGTAATTATCCAGATTGGAAGCCTAATAATTTAGATATTATCTATTTAACTAGGGCAGTCACATCTTCGGGTCAGGTAATTGGCGATTCTCTTTGGTTATTTAATACACAAACTGAAAAACGCAATTTTCTTCAATTTTTAGGTGAATACAATTATGATAATCGCTACCTTAAATACTCTTCTGATAGTATAGAAATAGCATTTACATCTCAACCAGTTAATAGTCAACCACAAATTTGGATTATGAATGCTGATGGTTCGGGTAAGCACCAGTTAACAACAGAAGGGGTAGAAACGGGTTCTGGCGTTTCATTTTCCTGGAATCCAACAGGTAATTTTATCGTATATACAAAATACCGCTTTGACAGTTGGCCCCCTCAAAATGGGACACTTTGGATAATTAATATTAACACCGGGCAGCAACAGCAATTGACCTTTAACCCATTGTCCACAAATTAAAAATTATTTATGGCGGTGATTTCCAATGATATGAATATTTAATAAAAAAGCCCCCGATTCCGTTTAAACGGAATGAAAATACTCTTCGCCAAAAGAATTTATTTTCAGGATAATTATTCCTGCGAGGGCTTTCTGTTTCCTAATGTTGGCTTAAAATATACATGTTTTCAAAACAAGTTGCTTAAAGGAGAATTTGATAATGAAAAATAATATACATTTAACATTTAGCAGAATTTTTATGACCTTATTCATCCTGATTGTCGGCACTTCATCACTCTTATCACAAAAATCAAATTCAAATGAAATTCTTGTCTATTTAAAACCAAATACAATTAATGTAGGACTAAATTTGAAAGATTCATTCGGATTAGATTCCACCAATGTAAAATCCAAAGCATTTCTTTCAACTCTCAAGAAGCTAAAAATTTTTAATATTAAGAGAGCATATTCAGGTTTCAACTTAGCAGACACTGTTAGATATACAAAAGACAGAAAGTCCATCAAGATGCTTAATCTTTCCTGGTTATATAAAATTGAATTACCTCCAAATAGTGTTGCAGATTCTGTTATGTCAACATTACGTAATTCATCCGACGTAATATTTTCAGAAAAAAATGGGGGATGGCAGTTATATACAAATGATCAACATTATGGAAAACAGTGGTATTTAAAAAATACCGGCCAATCGGGCGGTACTGTTGGCGCGGATATTAAAGCTGAAGATGCCTGGCAGATATTTACAGGAAGTTCACAGGTTAAAATCGGAATTATTGATTCAGGTGTGAAAACAGATCAGGAGGACCTGAGTGGAAAATCCAGCGGTGATTTACCTGATTACAATTGGCACGATCCATATTTTTACAACAGTTATACACACGGAACTCATGTTGCGGGAATAGCTTCTGCAAAGACTAATAATGGACCGGGAATCGCAGGCGTGGATCAAAATGCCCAGATATATTCTAAAAGAATTTTTGATTCTCAGAACCATCAAAATGATAATGTTTTTATCTACAATGCTATAGTAGATGCAGTAAATCAAAATTGTTCTATATTGAACAATAGTTGGGGCGGGCCTAATTATAGTTTTGTTGTTCGATCAGCTTTTTCTTATGCTTACAAAATGAATCGCGTTGCAGTAGTAGCTATGGATGATAAAGGTGCCACAGGCCCAACATACCCTGCAGACTATGGACAGGGAATTATATCTGTTGGTGCAACTACTGCTACAGATAATCGTGCATCATATTCTCAAGCAGCTTCGTGGATTGATGTGTCCGCTCCCGGAGGTTCGGGCGCTGGAGATCCTTTTGATATTTTTTCTACAGTGGCTTATTATAATGCAAGTTATGGAGGTTACTACGATTATTTGGCCGGGACCTCAATGGCTACGCCTATAGTAACAGGCATTGCGTCCTTACTGAAAGGCTATAACTCAAATCTTGATAACGATGACATTGAACATATAATTCAACTTTCTGCAGATAAAGTACCTGGTATGAATGGTCAAAATTATACAAATGAATATGGTTACGGACGCGTAAATGCAAAAAAGGCATTAGATTTGTTACGATACCCCTATTCATTTAATCAATTAAGTGCTTCAGGTGGAACAGATTATTATAAAGGCCCAGCATTTTACCTTAATACTTATGGTGCAAGCGGTTTACCAGATGGTAATCATATTGCATACAGACATGAAGTTAGAAAAACAATTTATTTTAGTTCTCTGACAAATCCAAATATATGGGGTAGAGGTGTCGCAACTACAGGCTGGTCAGCCGCAAACTCAAATTATGGAATGGGCTATTGCAATGTTGTGCCCGGTACCGTAACAAATAACAGTGCAACTATTTACACTTATGTATATGAAGTATATTCTTTATCTGGTGGATTTCTTGGCTGGTATCCTACGACTCCTTCGAACGTTCAATTCGGGTACTCTACACTTGGCGTACCTGCCCCTCTTTCCGCATCAATTTCAGGCAACACATATCTTAATTCCGGCCAAAACGGTACGTGGACAGCCAATCCGAGTGGTGGTTATCAACCTTATACATATGACTGGTATTTACTTTACCCGGGCACTCTACCCAAAACGGCTTCTATTAATAAACCCCCGGCCGGTTACTGGATTATGATGCAGGATCACAGCCAGCAAATTACAAGATATGATGACCAGGATTTTGAACTGAAATGCGTTGTTACAGATAACCAGAATAATAATGCCACCTCTAATATAATTTATGTAACTGTAGATGGAGGGCTTGCGCGCACTACGGCCTCATTACCAACAGAAAATAAACTTGAGCAAAATAATCCAAATCCTTTTAATCCAACAACGCTCATAAACTATTCTATCAAAAAAGAAGGCTTTGTAAAAATAAAAGTCTATGACGTACTCGGAAGAGAAATAGCAACCCTTGTTAATGAAGACAAGCCTGCCGGGTTTTATACCGCTAATTTTGACGCAAGCAGGCTGAGCAGCGGAGTTTATTTTTACACAATAAAAACAAACGAGTTTTTCGACAGGAAGAAAATGATTGTTATGAAATAAAAAATATTTTTAATGTTGTAGGGGACGCATTAAGTGCGTCCCCTACTCCATCCGCAATAGGTGTGGTGAGATTTTATTTGTATGAGTTGAGAACCTTCATATAGTTTGCGCGTTCAAAAACAGAAGGATCAGCAACATTCTGATGACTGATGCTTCCTCTCATCTGATCGAGTGATTCATATTCGTTCACTTCCATCCAGTAGATCATTTTTGTAAGCACATCTGTAATGTGTTCAATTCCGTTTCTTAACAGGCTCGAGAGCATCTGTGTAACTTTCGCTCCGGCCATAATCATTTTAAGTACATCCTGGTCCGTATCTATTCCACTTGTGGCGGCGAGATCGAGTTTAACTTTTCCGTATAAAATTCCGATCCACCTTAAAGGAAGCCTCATATCCATTGGAGTACTCAATAACACATCCGGAGTTACTTCCAGACTCTCAAGGTTGATATCCGGCTGGTAGAACCTGTTGAATAAAACCAATCCGTCTGCTCCGGCTTCTTCAAACTGTTTTGCCATCCACGCCATTGAACTGAAATATGGTCCCAATTTTACTGCGATTGGAATGCTAACAGATGATTTCACCTGTTTAACTATATCGAGATAATCTTTTTCAATATCGAATCCTGATTGCTCCTGGTTTGTTGCAAGCCTGTAAATATTAAGTTCAAGAGCATCTGCACCAGCCTGCTCAATTTTCTTAGCATAGTCCGTCCAGCCACCCAATGATTTTCCGTTAAGGCTTCCGATGATCGGGATATCAACAGCTTCTTTTGCTTTCCTGATATGTTCAAGATATTGTTCAGGCCCGAGTTTAAATTCGAGATCTTCAGGAAAATATGAAGTAGCTTCAGGGTTACTATCCGCTGTTACGGAAGTCTGGTAATCCAGTTCCAGTGCTTCGTGTTCAATCTGCTCTTCGAACAAAGAATACATCACAACAGCAGCAGCACCGGCATCTTCAAATTTTTTGAAATTTGATATTTCCTGTGAAAGCGGTCCCGCAGATGGAACAATCGGATTCTTTAATTTCAAGCCTAAATAATTTGTTTCGAGATTCATTTTATTTTTCCTTTAAATTCTACGATTGTTTACTTTCTTTTTTCTCCGCCGGTTTTTCGGCAGCCATATTTTCGTAAGTGTTCCATCTATCGTACACATCCTGCTGTGCTTCTTTCATTAATTTTTCTGCAGTCTGCGGGTCAGATTTGGTCAACATTTTGTACCTGGTTTCAAGGTAAGCATAATCTTTTAACGGTATCTTCAATCCTTTTGATTCCAGTTTGAATGGATTCTTTCCATCTTTTGTCAATTCAGGATTAAACCTGTAAAGCTGCCAGTAGCCGGAATCTACAGCGGCTTTCTGATTTCTCATTGCTGTGCCCATATTTATTCCGTGAGCTATACAGTGGCTGTAGGCGATTATCAATGAAGGACCGTCGTATGCTTCAGCTTCCAGGAATGCCTTTACAGTCTGCGCATCGTTTGATCCCATCGCAACTTTTGCGACGTAAACGTTTCCGTATGTCATTGCCATAAGTCCGAGGTCTTTTTTGCCAAGAGGTTTTCCGCCGGCCGCAAATTTTGCAACAGCACCCCTTGGTGTTGCCTTTGACATCTGCCCGCCTGTGTTGGAATATACTTCTGTATCCAGAACCAGCACATTTACGTTTTTGCCTGAAGCAAGTACGTGATCCAAGCCGCCGTAACCGATATCGTAAGCCCATCCGTCTCCGCCCATAATCCAGACAGATTTTTTGACAAGATAATCAGCAATGCTAAGCAGATCATTTGCATCATTATTTTTTGCAAATTTTGCATCGGACATTTTTTTCTTTATTTCATCAACTCTCTGTCTTTGTTCATAAATACCTGCTTCATCTTTTTGATCTGCATTTATTATTTCATTAACCAGAGTATCTCCAAGATCAGAAGCGAATTTTTTAACTAATTCCTGAGCCTGCATTTCGTGTTTATCAATTGCCAGCCTGAAACCCAATCCGAATTCAGCGTTATCTTCAAAAAGTGAGTTTGACCATGCCGGGCCTCTTCCTTCTTTATTTTTTGTCCATGGAGTAGTAGGAAGATTACCGCCATAAATTGATGAACATCCTGTTGCGTTTGCAACAACCATTCTGTCACCAAAGAGCTGGCTTGCTAATTTTACATAGGGCGTTTCACCGCAACCAGAACAAGCTCCTGAGAATTCGAACAGAGGTTCGAGGAATTGAGAATCTTTTACCTGTCCTGTATTGATTTTTGTTCTGTCGTATTCAGGAAGATTAAGGAAGAAATCCCAGTTTGCTCTTTCCGTTTCTCTCAACGGAAGCTGCTCTTCCATATTTATTGATTTCAGGCTGGTATTTGATTTGTTCTTTGCAGGACAAACATCCACACAAAGCGTACAGCCGGTACAATCTTCTACTGCAACCTGTATTGTATAAGCAAGCCCTTCTCCATAACCTTTTCCTTTGAAAGGCATATGTTTGAATGTCGCCGGAGCATTCTCCAATAATTTTTCATCGTAAACTTTTGCGCGTATAGTAGCGTGCGGACAAACAACAACGCATTTGTTACACTGTATACAAATGCTTTCGTCCCACACAGGAACTTCGAGCGCGATATTTCTCTTTTCCCATTGAGCCGTTCCAACAGGGTAAGTTCCGTCATCCGGCATCTTGCTTACAGGAAGGTCATCACCTTTTCCTGCAATCATACAAGCTGTAACTTTCTGAACAAATTCAGGTGCGTTGCCAGAGACTGCCGGCTGAAGCTGAATTTTGCTCGTTACTTTTTCAGGCACTTCTACTTCAAACAAATTTGCAATTGTTTGATCAACAGCATCAAAATTCATTTGAACAATTTTATCACCCTTTGCGCCGTAGGTTTTCTTTATCGAATCTTTGATCATTGAGATAGCTTTTTCTTTCGGGAATATATTTGAAATAGCAAAGAAGCAGGTCTGCATAATTGTATTAATCCTTGCTCCCATTCCTGTTTCGTTTCCAACTTTATAAGCATCGATAATAAAGAATTTCATTTTTTTGTTTATAAGATCATTCTGAACTTTTTCAGGTAAAATATCCCACACTACATCTTTAGATGCTTTTGTATTCAACAGGAATGTTGCTCCTTCAACAGCATCAGAGAGCATGTCCATTTTTTCAAGAAATACAGTCTGGTGACAGGCAATAAAGTTTGCTGTGTGCACCAGGTATGTTGAGTTTATTTCCTTTGGACCAAACCTTAAGTGCGAAATTGTAGTTGAACCCGATTTCTTTGAATCGTAAACAAAATAACCCTGAGCAAAATAATCTGTTCCTTCGCCAATAATTTTAATAGAGTTTTTGTTTGCACCAACTGTTCCATCAGCACCCAGTCCGTAGAATTTTCCGCGGAAAGTTTCGTTTGATTCAATTGAAAATTCCGGATTGTAAGCGAGACTTGTATTAGTTACATCATCCTGAATACCAATTGTAAAATGATTTTTGGGTTTATCTTTTTTAGCATCATCAAATACACCTTTAACCATTGACGGGGTAAATTCTTTTGAAGAAAGTCCGTAACGCCCGCCGACAATTTTAGGGTAAGCGAATTTTAATTCACCATTAATGTGTTTTTCAGAAATCGCGTTTACAATATCAAGATAAAGAGGTTCACCGGATGAGCCGGGTTCTTTTGTTCTATCTAAAACTGTAATTACTTTCGTTGTTTCAGGTAACGCATTTATAAAGTGGTCAATTGAGAACGGTCTGTAAAGTCTGACTTTCAGCAATCCAACTTTTTCTTCTTTTTCCGTCAGATATTTAACTGTCTCTTCTGCAGCTCCGCAACCAGAGGTCATCATTACAATTACTCTTTCTGCATCAGGAGCGCCGACATAATCAAATAAGTGATATTGCCTTCCCACAATTTTCGCAAACTTGTCCATTGCTTTCTGAACAATGTCAGGACAGGCATCATAATATTTATTTACCGTTTCTCTTCCCTGGAAGTAAACATCAGGATTCTGTGCCGTTCCTCTCATCACCGGATGGTCCGGGCTTAATGCTCTGTTTCTATGTTCAATAATTAATTTCTGGTCAAGCATCGCCATCATATCTTCTTTTGTCAACTGTTCAATTTTCATTACTTCGTGGGAGGTTCTGAATCCATCAAAGAAGTGAACGAAAGGAATTCTTGATTCGAGAGTTGCAGCCTGTGCAATCAATGCTGTGTCCATAACTTCCTGAACAGAATTGGAAGCTATTAAACCAAACCCTGTTCCGCGGGTTGCCATAACATCACTGTGATCGCCAAAAATTGAAAGTGCCTGTGCAGCAATCGATCTTGCCGAAACGTGAAAAACGGTTGAAGTTAATTCGCCGGCAATCTTAAACATATTCGGGATCATTAAAAGCAATCCCTGTGATGCTGTAAAAGTTGTTGTAAGCGCACCTGCCTGCAAAGCACCGTGAACACTTCCTGAGGCGCCCCCCTCACTTTGCAATTCGCTTACTGAAGGAACAATATCCCATACGTTTTTCATTCCTTTAGCAGACCAGGCATCACACCATTCGCCCATATTCGAAGAAGGTGTTATCGGGTAGATCGCAATAACTTCATTTGTATTAAATGCTACATACGCAGCAGCTTCATTTCCATCAATAGTTACTTTTTTTCTTTCCATCTTTTTTCCGTTCGAAGTAATGATAAAAGTTAATTTTGTCCTCCTATATTCTCCAAAAGCATACCAAGGATAATGCTTCATTTTAAGCTAATTTTTAAAGGTTTTTTATCGGAATTGACAATTCTCCATATGGAAAAAATGGGTATTTCTTGATAGTGAGAAGTTTAAAAATCCAACGAAAAAAGGGAATTTCTCGCTAATTTTAAATAAAATCGATACTGTTTTTTGTCTTTGGTATATTTGATGTGCTAAATAAAATTTACTCTACTTTTTAGGAAGAAAAATGGATGCTTTAGAAGGAATTAGAACACGCCGGAGCATAAGAAAATATCAAACCGGAAAAGTTTCCGAAGACCTGATTACGGAACTATTATCGTGTGCTATGTTCGCACCTTCCGCTTTTGATAAACAGCCCTGGCAATTTCTTGTATTAAATAAAAAAGAAATTTTTGATGACATTTTGAAAGCCGCACCTCACGCTGAAATGATTAAAGATGCATCCCATGCGATAATAATTTGCGGTGATAAAGAATTTCAGGAAAATGCTGGACTATTAATTCAGGATATTTCGGCAGCAACAGAAAATTTACTACTTACTGCTCATTCTCTCGGACTTGGTGCAGTGTGGGTGGGAATTTATCCCTTTGATGAAATTGTTGAGGGGATTAAAAAGCTTTTTAACATGCCCGAAAATATTGTACCGGTTTCAATGGCTGTTATCGGTTACCCGGCAGAAAAACCGGAACAACCGGAAAGATATAAACAGGACAGGATTCATCTAAATAAATGGTGATTTTTTTTTGTTGAAGCTCTGTTAATTAACTAATTTCAATTTTAGCTTTCTGTTGGCCAATTAATTTTTAGCAAGAATTATTTTATGGAAATTGCTCTCATCTTTTTGTTCGCTGTTATTTTCAGTGCATTCGGTACTGTCGTCGGATTTGGTGGCGGAATCTTTATGATACCGGTACTGATAATTTTCTTCAATGTGCCGATCAACATTGCCGTGGGTTCGGTCATACTTGCTCTTTTGCCAGGTTCAATGATCTCAACTTATTTTAATTTCAAAGGCAAGAAGATTGACTATCTTGCGGGCATATTCCTGGAAGTTCCTACCATAGTCGGAACCGTGCTGGGATCTTTACTGACTTCAATCATTCCCCTTTTCTCTCTCGAAATTATCTTTGCAGTTTTTGTTTCCTTAGTTGGTGCATACACATACCGCAAAGGTCAAAAAAACAAAATTGCAATGAGCAAAGACAATATATTTTTTAAAATGAATAAATTCGGACCGCGCATTATAAGGAAAACAGGAAAAGGCGCTTACAGAATAAGCACTTTGCTTGCGTCAGTATTTGGAATGATTGCCGGAATGATGGCTGGCCTTTTCGGAATAGGGGGCGGGTTTTTAAAAACTCCAATAATGGTAAATGTTTTTGGAATTCCCCCTTCGGTAGCTGCGGCGACAGCATTATTTATGATCGTGTTTACAAGTCTCACAGGCTCAGTAAGTCATTACATGCTTGGACATATTAATTTCACCTACAGCCTTCCTATTGTGGGGGGATTCATCGTTGGGGCTTTCATCGGCAATCATTTTAATCTTAAAGTATCAGAAAAAAATCTGGCAAGATTAATCGGTTTTGGACTTTTGCTTGCGGGTGCCGCAGTTTTGGTAAATGCTTTAGTTATAAAATAGCATCACATCTTAATTCTTACATCCACAGCAAAAATAGTTTTATCTTCGGTGATTATTAAAGGATTAAAATCAAATTCTTTTATGCCTGGATTATCGAGCATCATTTTAGCAGAAGATTTAATCACTTTCTTAAGTTTTGAAATTTGGAAAGGTTTTTCGCCACGCACTCCTTTCAGAATTTTTCCAATTTTTGTTTCATTAATCATTTGATCAATATCTTCATCCGAGAGGTATGCAGATTTTAAACAAGTATCGTTAAACACTTCGACATATTTTCCGCCGCTTCCGAACATAATCATCGGACCGAATGAAGGATCGCGGAAGCCGCCTATAAGAATTTCGTGTTTCCCTTTCACAAACGGCTGGATCAGAAATTCCTCAACTTCAATTTTCTTTTTCGCAAAGCTCTTCTTTATCTCGTCAATCGCTTCCTTAAATTCCTTTTTGTTTTTTATGTTAACTTTAACGGCGTTCAATTCGGATTTATGTACAACCTCCTTAGAGATACCCTTAACAACTAAAGGAAATTCTATCTTGCTCAGTTGTTTGTTAATACTATCGGCTTTTATAAATTGATTACTGACCGAAGGCAGCTTGTACTTTTTCGTAAGTTGTTCTATTTCAGTAGGTTGTAGAAACCCGGGGTGGTTCGTTTTAAATTTACTGGTCGAAGCTGATAAAAATTCTTTCCCCTTCATATTATTTGAATAAAAAAGCATGTCCGCAAGAACTTTTGCCGGATCCTCCGGATTTCTGAATAGCGGTTTCCTTGTTGCAGAATTTTTCCTGTAATTTTCCCAGAATTCCGGAAGAGGCATAACTACCTGAAGCAATGGCTTCTTTGTTTTAATGTCATTGATTCCCTCAATAACAGGAAGTGCCGGAACCATAACGGGCTCGACAAACACTGAAACTACTCCGTCCACATTTTCATCTGAAATCAGGATCTCGTTTACAGTTTTAAATTGTTCTGCTGTACCACCAGGAAGAAGATCAACCGGGTTATTTACGCTTCCTTCCGGATGAACTATTTCCCTCAATTTATTTTTTGTGTTTTCTGAAAGATCGGCAAGCTTTAATCCATTTTTATCCAATGAATCAACGGCTAAAATTGCGGGTCCACCTGCATTTGTAACAACGGCAACCTTATTGCCAATTGGCAGTGGGAAATTTTCAAATCCCTTTAGCGGAATTAAAAAGTTCATTTAAAGATTAGCCCTTATTATTCCAAACTGGTTTAACACCGATTCCACCACCCTGTCGCTGCTTCCAAGCGCGCCTGTGTGCGATTGTGCTGCTTTCATTCCACTTGAAGTTCTGCCCGCCTTCAAAACAATTACGGGTTTTGTTATTTTTTTATCAGTAAAATTATTAATAAACTTCTCACCATCAACGAAGCTTTCCAGATAAAAAGTAATAGTTTTAATTTGTTTATCTTCTTCCCAGAACGGCAGCAGATCATTTTCAGAAATATCCGCCTTGTTACCAACGCTGACAAAATGTCCGAACCTGATGTCTGTTTCTCTCAGTGAATTTAGAATAGCCGCTCCTATAGCACCACTCTGCGAAAGAAATGCAGTCTGCCCTATTTCAGGTTTCTCCGCAACAAAAGTAGCATTTAAACTAATTTCATTAAAAGTTGTAATAATGCCCATACAATTTGGACCTACCATCCGGGCACCGGCATTTTTTATTTTTTTAAGTATCCTTTTTTCTGCCTCTTCACCTTCCTTTCCAACTTCTTTAAAGCCTGCAGTTACGAGAATTATTGATCCGACATTTTTATTTAATAATTTATCAATCGAATCTTCAGCAAACGCCTTAGGAACAACAACCATTGCCAGGTCAATCGGCTCTGTAATTTCTTCAATCGAGCCATAACATTTGTATCCGAGTATTTCATCGGCTTTGGGATTTACAGGCAAAATTTTCCCGGTATAACCATATTCTTTAATTGATTTTAATAGTTCATAACCTATGCTTTTTTCTTTTGATGAAGCACCAACTATGCAGAATGTTTTAGGATAAAAAAAGTTTTTTAGATTCTTGTTCATTTTATTTTCAGATTTAGTTAAAAATTATGCTACATTATTCAAAGTATATGCCACATTTATACGTAAAAAATGAGGTGTTTTTGGCTATATTTGTTTAGGAATTATTCATTTTTGACAAAATTTGTCAAAAAGAGGTAAATTTTCTTAGAATTAAAAAACCGGTAAAAAATGGAAGACATTAAAAATACCTACGATACAAGTTCACTTTCTGATATGCCGCCTGAAGAATTCAGAAAATACGGATATCAGTTAATCGACTGGATAACAGAGTACTTAAAAGATGCGGAAAAATATCCGGTTTTAAGCAACATTAATCCAGGTGATGTAAAAAATAAAATTCCTTTAAATCCACCTAACAAGCCAGAACAATTTAATGATGTTCTATCAGACATAGACAAAATTATAATGCCCGGAATGACTCACTGGAACCACCCCAACTTTATGGCTTATTTTAACTCTACGGCTTCTGCTCCGGGAATTTTAGCCGAACTTCTTTCAAGTGCATTTAACATTAACGGAATGCTCTGGAAATCGTCACCTGCTTCAACGGAGCTTGAGCAGGCTACTCTGGACTGGTTCAGACAAATGTTATCATTACCGGATGATTTCTGGGGAATAATTTATGATACTGCCTCTGTAAGTTCAATGCACGCAATTGCTGCGGCAAGAGAAAATGTAAATATTCAAACGAGAAAAAAAGGACTTTCGGGCAGAAAGGAAATCCCAAGACTTAAACTTTATTGTTCCGAACACGCTCATTCATCAATTGATAAAGGCGCACTTACTCTTGGTATTGGCCTGGAAGGAATTAGAAAAATTCCTGTGGATAAAGATTTTAAAATGATCACTAAAAAACTTGGAGAAGCAATTAATGAAGACAGAAAAAAGGGATGGCTGCCTTTCTGTGTAGTTGCAACCGTTGGAACTACTTCAACAACCAGTATAGATCCCGTCCCTGAAATTGCTGAAATCTGCAAAAGAGAAAAAATCTGGCTTCACGTAGACGCCGCACACGCAGGAGTTACAGCAATATTGCCCGAAATGAAAAACATATTAGATGGTGTTGAAAACGCGGACTCTATAGTAGTAAACCCGCACAAATGGATGTTCATACCTATTGATCTTAGCGTACTCTATACAAAGCACAAAGATACATTGAAAAGAGCATTCAGTCTTGTTGCTGAGTATTTAAAAACCAGTCACGATTCCGAAGTTGAAAATTATATGGATTACGGAATCCAGCTAGGCAGAAGATTTCGTTCTTTAAAATTATGGTTTGTTATCAGATACTTCGGTGTGGAAGGAATCCAGAATATCCTCAGAGAACATCTGAGACTTGGAAAACTTTTTGCGGGATGGATAGATGAACATCCAAATTTGAAAGAATGGCGCCGACACCTTTCAGCACAACATGCTTCAGGGCAAATCCGGGTAACATGGATGAAAAAAAACTGGATGCTCTGAATGAAAAACTGATTAACAAAATAAATGAGTCGGGTAAATTATTCATTACACATACAAAACTGAATGATAAATTTGTTATCCGGCTTGTTGTATCGGGAATTCGTACAAAAGAAGAGCACGTAATAAATGCGTGGGCCTTGATTCAAAAAACCTATTCAGAAATAAAATAAAATCGATCTATGAAAACTTTAAAATCACTGATCTTTTTTTTGATATTAATTTCTGCTGTAACCACTTTCGGGCAGGAGCCAAATTTTAAGGAAGGAAATAATTTCTACAGAGCAGCTATGAATTATTACCAGGCAAAAAAGTACGACTCCCTTTTGTTAACATGACTAAGGCTTTGCCCTCAGACCAAATCACCCGACGATGCTATATAACCTGGCTGTCTCCTATGTTTTTAACAATCAGTACGAAAAAGCCTTTAAAATACTGCATAAAATGGCAAAAATGGGACTTTTTTACCAGGTGGAAAAGGACGGAGATTTTGCAGCGGTGCTTGGATAAGGATGAATTTAGGATCATTCTTAGGGAGTTGAAAAAGAATTCACTCCCGACTAACAATTCCAGCGTTCAACTGGAATACCCGGAAAAAGATCTTATTACTGAAAGCGTTGTATTCGATCCGGAAACCGGGACTTTTTATCTCAGTTCAATTCATAAACGTAAAATTGTAAAGATAGATAAAAACGGAGCAACAGGAGATTTTAAATCTGAAATGCAGGACAGTCTGTGGTCAGTATTCGGGATGAAGATTGATGCTGAGCGTCGTCTTTTATATGCCTGCACTTCACCAATGCCGCAAATGATAAATTTTAATAAAGAAGAAGATGGAAAAGGCGCGCTGTTAAAATATAATCTGGATTCGGGAGAATTAATAAAAAAATATTTTTTTGATAATAAAGGGACTGCCCACGTTTTTGGCGATCTGGCAATTGATAAAAAAGGTAATGTTTACATAAGTGATTCAAAAGATAATACTGTTTATAAATTGTCTTACTCAGATGACAACATTGAACAAATAATAAAACCGGGAAGATTTGTTTCTTTGCAGGGACTGGATCTAGATGAAGAAAATAACAATTTATATTTAGTTGATTATGCACTCGGACTTTACAGGTTTAATTTTAAGTCAGGCAAATTAATTTACATTGAACCTTCTGAATATTTTGTACCGCAGGGAATTGACGGATTATATTTCTACAATAATTCACTAATCGCTACACAAAATGGTGTAAGTCCTCAGCGCGTGATAAGGATTTATTTAAATGATGATAAAAATAAAGTAACCCGATGGGAAACTTTGGAAGCAAATAATCCATTGTTTGATGAAATTACTTTAGGAATTTTATATAACGATAATTTTTATTTCATAGCAAATTCTCAATGGAACAGCTTTGATAAAGACGGCTTAATTTTCCCTATGGATAAACTTAAAAAACCAGTAGTTTTACGTATCAAACTTTAAACCAGTATACAAATGCACAACCTTTTCGAATTCGGATTACTCGCATTCACTTCTATTTTTACAATGGTAAATCCGCTGGGAATCATTCCTGTTTACACTTCTATGACAGCTCAAATGTCATCAAAAGAAGCAAGGCAGGTTGCTGTAAAGGCAGTATCAACGGCATTTATTATATTGGCTGTATTTGCGTTTTCGGGCAAGTTTATTTTTGAATTTTTTCAGATTTCTGTAAATAGCCTTCGTGTAGTTGGTGGAATAATTTTCTTTCTTGCAGGGTTTGATATGCTTCAGGCAAGACTAATACGCACAAAATCAGATGAAGAAAATTTGGAAGAATTTGCAAAAGACATTGCAATTACACCGCTGGCAATACCATTGATCTGCGGACCCGGTGCAATAACAGCATCAATAGTTATGATGAACGATGCAAGTTTAATTGAGCAGAAAGCTGTTTTGTTCGGAGTGATATTTTTGATTCTCGGAATTACATTACTTTTACTATTAAGCGCAAGAAAAGTGATGGCTTTTTTAGGTGACAGCGGCAACAAAGTATTAATGAGAATTATGGGGTTGATAGTAATGGTGATCGCAGTAGAATTTTTATTCAGCGGGTTGAAACCAATACTAAGAGATATTTTTATGATAAAATAAAATATTAATTGTAAGAAACCTTATCTCTATCATAATTTCCATCTTCTTCGTAATCATCCTCCTCCCACTCATATTTTATTGCAGGATCAAGTTTACGAAATATAAAAGCACAAAAAATGCCTGTTAAAGCTCCGAATAGATGATATTCCCAGCTAATTTCCCTGTCTATAGGTAAAACACCCCATATAATTCCGCCATAAAGAAACGTGACTATCAAAGCCAAAGCTATCGAACGATTATCCCTTCTAATAAGGCCACTGAAAAATAGAAATGAAACAAACCCATAAATTAGTCCACTTGCGCCAATATGGTATGCCGGACGAGCAAAAAACCAAACAAATATACCAGGAATAATATATACCATTCCCATAACCCTAAAAGCAGACTTTGGATAAAAATAGATGAGTCCTCCGCTAAGCAATAAGACCGGAATTGAATTAGAGATCAGATGATTAAAATTTGCGTGAATGAGTGGGGCTGTAATAATTCCTATTAAACCGCTTATTTTGTGTGGAAACAGGCCTAACTGAACAAAACTTATTCCACTTATCACCTCGAACAATTTTATTGCCCATAAGAGTAAAATAAAACTTATCGGTATAATTAGGCTATGTTTAAATTTGTTTAATTCCTTGTCCATATTTCTACTATTATAATGTACTTGCTTTAACTTAATAATAAATTTCCAGAAAACTGAATATCTCAAAACCAATTTATATTTAAACAAAGAAGCTTTTTTGTTCAAATTCTGAGACTTCGTATGTTTTAAGGAACCTTTTCAATAACTTGGTGTAAACAAAATTAAAGCCCGAAAAATTTAGGAGCAAAGAAACTGTATGAAAAATAAAAGTGCGTTTTTCGTATTAAGCATAATGTTGCTTCCCTCGCTTTTGATTGCACAACAAACAGAACAAAAATCAATAGCGGTTACAGTCTATAACCAGAATCTTGGAGTAGTTAAAGATGTTAGAAATATCGATATAAAAAGCGGGATTTCTACATTAGCGATTACAGATGTAGCACAAAACATTGACCCCACAAGTGTACATATTAATTTGAATGGTGATGTACTAGAACAAAATTATCAGTATGATCTGGTAAGCTTGTATAAAATACTTGCAAAATATATTGATCGCGACATTCAACTAATTGGTGATAATAACGAAATAATTGAAGGTAACCTGCTTTCCGCGAGCAATTCCCAGATTGTATTAAGGAAAAAAGATGGCGGACTTTTAATGCTTCCGAGCCTGACAGGTTACAGATTATCAGTTGGATCTTTGCCCGAAGGTTTAATTACAAAACCAACACTTCTCTGGATGGTCCATTCGCCAGAATCAGGTAAGCAAGATGTTGAAATTTCATATCAGACTTCGGGTATGAACTGGCATGCTGAATATGTTGTTGTACTAAACAAGGATGATTCAAAATTAGATTTAAATTCCTGGGTAAGTATAGAAAATAATTCGGGCACTACATTTAAGAATGCTAAACTAAAATTGGTTGCCGGTGATTTAAACTTAGTAAAAAATCAAAATCAGAACGTTTACGCTTCACCTGAATTATATCTGAGGAAGAGCGAAATTGCTGGAGATCAATTTCAGGAAAAAGCATTTTTTGAATATCACATTTATAATTTAAAAAGGCCAACAACACTCGCACAAAATGAAACAAAACAGATTTCACTATTTGAGGCCCAAAATATCAGGGTGCATAAGAAATATTTGTACAGCAATAATTATAGAAGCAGAACTGGTCAGCAAAAGGTCGCAGTAATTGTCGAATTTGAAAACAGCAAAGAAAATAGTCTTGGTGTTCCTATGCCAAAAGGTAAAATCCGTGTTTATAAATCAGATGGTGAATCAAACGAGTTTATTGGCGAAGACATGATTGACCACACTCCCAAGATGGAAAAGATAAAATTAAAGATAGGAGATGCTTTTGATATTCTGGCTGAAGAAACCCAGACAGATCATAAAAAAATAAGCAATAAGGTTTTTGAAGATACTTACAAAATTACCCTAAAAAACCGAAAAGAAGAAAATGTAGCAGTGCAAGTTGACAGAAGGCTTGGCTTGAATTGGGAAATACTGAAATCTTCGCTTCCATTTAAAAAAGATGATGCGCAAAATATATCTTTTCAAGTTCCCGTGAAAAAGAATAGTGAAACCGAACTTACTTATACTGTAAGGTATTCATATTAATCAATTTAGGTCACTGCGGATAATATTATCCGTAGTGGCAATTAATTTTTAACCATAATTTTAATATCAATGTCCCAACCATTTTCAACATTGACTTCATCTGCCTTTTCCAGAATCAGTTGTTTTTGATGCTTATCTCTGACATTTCCCCTTATTATTAAAGTACCTCGTTCTTCCCTTACTACAACTTCTCTGGCCATAAATTCACGCATAAGCTCTAACACAGTGGAATATTTATCTTTAATAGACATCTGCTTTATATCCTTTACTTTCTTTTAGTATAAAAAAAAGGAGGCAATATTTCAATGAATTAACCATATAATTGTCAACTAATTTTTGCTTGAAGCCTGTCATTTAGTATTAATATTATTTTTAATCCTGGGTCGGAGCAAAAAGTGAGAATATTATAGTGCTTAATTTTTGTTGAGAATCAAAAAATTAAGGTTATACATAAAACAACTACTAGTTCATCAAATAATAAATTTTTCTGTTTTATTTCTTTAATTATTTAATAAAATAATATCCATGATCTTAACAGGTGGGACTAATCTCTGTTTAACAGAATTCATATTATGAATTTTTCTTACAACGTCCATCCCATCTACCACTTTACCAAAAGCAGAAAATCCATGTCCGTCAGGATTTCTCATACCGCCATAATTGAGTGAGGGCTGATCACCAATACAAATAAAGAATTCCGATGTTTCAGTACCCGGTTCATTTCTTGCCATTGAGATAACACCATCTTTATGCAATATTCCTGTGGTTTTTGTTGACTCATGCTTTATAGGAGGAAACATTTTGGTTGTATCTTCTATACCTCCCTGAATTACTTCAATTTTTATTTTGTTCTGTGGTTGATTCGACATAGTTACGGTACGGTAAAATGATGAATTCCGGAATTTTCCCGACCTGACATATCTTAGAAAATTAGAGACAGTAACCGGAGCCTTTTTATTGTAAAGTTCAACTTTAATATTACCTACAGTTGTTATTATTTCAACAAAAGAGGTACTCTGTGGAAAAAGGGTTGTTGTGATAAACAACAGTATAAAAATTATTGTGAATATTTTCATGTTAACGAACCGGATGTTATTGCTACGTATAAAATAAATTTATTTTAATATTAACTTAATTGCAATATTTTTTACGTAATTTCCATATATTCTGATTGTATATCATATTATTTTTCAGATCCCACTGGTAGCATTAATTTATTAAATTCATTTTCACATTAAAATTAAATTTATTAATAACGTGACAAATTTATCAACCAGCAAGTTCGGTAAAAACTATAAACCTGTACTTGTTTTTATTCTCCTTGTACTAGCTCTATTAACTTTTTTTATTATCAACAATTTTTCTACGACAACAAAGCCGAAGGAAAAGGATACTGTAAAAAACTTAGTTGTAGACAATGGGATTACATATCTCAACACAAAAAGAGATGTAAAATACGTTGGGCAAAAAGTCTGCTTTCCATGTCACAGATCAACTTCAAGATACTGGAATAAAGCCGAAATGAGTCGTTCATTTGAATTGATGACTGATAGTAATGTAGTTGAAATATATCCTCAGAAAGACGCGGTGTACGATGAGATAAATGATTATTATTACACTATGTACCGTGAAGGTGATAAATTCTACCAGAAAGAATATAGAAAAGGACCTGATGATAAAATAATTCATGAAAGAACTATGCAGGCCGAATATGCGATTGGTTCAGGAAATAACCTCAGAATGTACTTTTATGATGAAAACGGAATGTTTTATCAACTTCCCCTTACCTGGAACTCACATAAAAGAAAATGGGATCTCAGTCCAGGATTCAGAGAATATCAGAATCTTCGTTTTTCGAGATATGCTGCAAAAAAATGTATTTTTTGTCATAATTCCTACATGCACGAAGACCCGGAAGCAATCGATCGTTATAACAAACCTTATGAAATTGGAATCAGCTGTGAAAGATGCCATGGTCCTGCAGAACTACACCTTAAAGAAGAAAACGAAAAAGATAAAAAGCTGATCGATTTGCCTGACAGTATACGAACAATTATTAATCCTAAAAATCTTTCTATCAACAGACAAATGGCAATATGTATGCAATGCCACCTAGAAGGCAAAGCCTGGGTATTACAAAAAGAAAACGGCTGGTTCAATTTCAGACCCGGACAGTTGCTATCCACCAACAGATCCGTTTATTATCCGGCAATAACTTCTAAAGAAGCAATTGAAGTGGGTGACAGCCCTCATAGGTTAATGTTAAGCAGATGCTATAAAGAAAGCAACGGAAAGCTTAGTTGCCTAAACTGCCATGATCCTCACAAATCTATTCATACATTCACCAGAAGACATTACAACAAGGTTTGTCTTTCCTGCCATGCCTCAGCTACATTACCGGCCAAAGGAAATGACCATGTACATAATCAAGATGATGATTGCGTTTCCTGCCATATGAATCATACAGGAACTAGAAATACTTTACACGGAGTTTCACTTACGGATCACTGGATTCGGATAGATGCAAATAAAACAAATATTGATTGGTCAGGTGTTCGCCATCCTGAAAAAAGACCCCTGATTAAGCTAGTGGCGGAAATAAATATAAAAGATGCGAATGTTAATATTCGTAAAGGAATCGCATATTTTGAATACCGATCAGAATATGACAGCAGGTTAGAATATCTTGATTCTGCTTTAACCTATTTAACCGCAGGGCTACAAGAAGTACCGCAGAGCTATAGGGGATATTTTTATTTAGGCAAAATCTATTATGATCAGGGAAAGTTGACGGAGGCCCTTAATTCATACAATAAATCTGCGCAATTAAATAATAATTTCTCAGAATCTTATTTTAATGCTGGTAAAGTTTCTATGAAACTAAATTTATTACAGAATGCAATTTCAGATTTTAGAAAAGCACTCTCTCTGAAACCGCAGGAACCTTCTTATTTGGAACAACTTGGTTTTGCGCTATATGATGATAATAAAATTAAAGAATCATTAAATTATTTATCTCAGGCTTTACGTATAGACAATCAAAACCCATATACATATTTTAATATTGGCAATATTTATGCATTAAAATTAAACGATCCCTCAAAAGCCCTTTCATACTTTGAGAATGCTGTTTCCCTGAATCCTGATATTGAAGACGGCTATCTGAACCTAGGTAATACGTATGCTGTGCTAAATGATTTTCAAAAAGCCCTAGATGCTTATAATTCATATTTGTATAAACATCCAAAGTCGACTTCAGCATATGTAAACATGGGACGAATCTACGAAGCAATTGATGAAAAAGATAAGGCAGAAAATGTCTACAAAAAAGCTTTAGCAAATCAACCTGATTCAGACATTATAAAAAAATTGTTAAATAACCTGAAATAGATTTCCCTTTCAATGGTCCTAATAAAAAGCCCGTACAGTTTTTCAACTATACGGGCTTTTGGTTTTCAGACTTTACTTCAACAAATTAAATTGTTGAATTCAAATCTTTAGAATCCAAGTGCTATACCGAATACGTGATTACCACCAAAGAAATCGACGTCTCTGTATGCGTAATCAACTTTTACATCCACTCCACCCAGATCGTAGTTGATACCAACACCTGCTGAGAAACCATAGATGTACTGATCACTGCTCTTTGCTGCTGCAGTATAACCACCTCTCAAGAATACAAGGTTGTCATATCCATACTCTAGACCAACTTTATATTCATCTTCAGAGAAGTTATTATTCTGGAACAATGAACTAATAGTTAGTGAGTTAACATCATCAATCTGTGGTGAATAACTCAATCCTAACTGGAAGTTTGTTGGCAGATCAAATGGCGCTGCATCCACTTTGAAATAACCAGGAGGACGATTATAAGTGCTCGCCGTTGCTGACTGAAGAAGCCCAGGACCATCAAACTTCATCTGTGGACCAATATTATTCAAAACTATACCAAAGCTAAGGCCACTGATATCTGCAAGATCATTATAGGCCACACCTACGTTGAATGCAAAACCACTGGCACTTGCCTGATCCAGTTTCTCAGTTACATAGTTTGCTGTTATACCTATACCTATCCTGTCTGTCAACTGCTTTGAGAAGGTTACACCTGCCACTAGTTCCTGTGGAGTGTATACCTGACCTGTTCCGTCAGGTGCAGTATTTGTTGTTACAGCAATATCACCTATTGAAAGCGACTTTACTGAAAAGGACAATACACCGAAACCTTCAAAATTTGCACTTACTGCTCCGTATTCTACTCCAATATCAGCTATATAATTCATATGACTGAATAAAAGTGTAGCAGAGCCGTCTACTTTAGCTGCACCTGCAGGATTCCAGAATAGCGCTTCTATTCCAGTTGCAGTTGCTATGTTTGAACCACCCATTGCTATTCCTCTGGTGCCTACTGGAATCAGCAGCTGGGCTGCACCACCTGTTCCTGTGCGGTTTCCGCCTCCAGCATAAATGCTATCTGCTCCAAGCAGAAGCACAGATACCATTAATAAAAATCTAATTATACTTTTCATTTTTACTCCTTGAGTTTAATCTTTTATTATTCTTAGAATCTATCAAGAACCTGCTGTTCTTGAATGATTGTGAATTTGAGTATTTTCGTTTTCCCTACATCCGGCATATCTACGTATGCTATGTAAAGTCCACTGGCAACAGGTAGTCCATTTTCATTATTAAGATCCCATCGCTGGAACTGGTCTGAGCCGGATTTTACTATTGTTCTTACCATTACTCCCGCAAGATTAAATATTCTTATGGTTGCATTGTTTGGTAAGTGACTGAATGTTACAAAACGATTATACTTATTAAGCTCTTGAGAGTTTACTCCATAGTACGGATTTGGAAAAACATTTATTTTATCTACTTCGTTTGCAGCTTTAGCTAGATTATTGTAAGTAGATTTACTTGGACTAAATTGATACTCGTCTACACCTATTTGTACCGGGTTGTCATATACTATGTTCAAGACATCTCCAGTTGTAAACGTAGACTGGTATAATACCTCATTCCATGTACCATGGTCTTTAACATCCTGAGAGGTCGGAGACAATACCGTTTCACTATAAGCAGTATTGACTAACCATAAATATTCTCTGCTTACCTGGGTCCAGGATGCACCACCGTCTGCGGTAGGATCACCTGATCTATCCCACATCAATGCGTTAATTTGCGTGTCAGTGTCAACGTTCCAGACCTCGAAGGGAACCCTTATTTGGAAAGGAGCAGTAGAACCCGGGTTAGGATTTAACGGATGATTTGCTATGCTATATCCACTGGCACCAATCAATGTAATCATGGAACCGCCGGATTTTGTAATTGCAATGGTATTACCGCCTATAGTCGTGTCACCTACTACGCCGGTAAATCTTAATTGAACATCCTGCTGTAGCTGATTAAGGTCTGTCGTACCAGATGCACCTGAAATATATGCAGGTAATGAAGAGTTCACTGTACCATCTGGATAGCCAAAATATGTAAAGTCTGTAAGTATGTAATTATTATCATAAAAATAAGAACCAGTGTTAGTAAGCTTCACTCCGTTTAATGTTGGTACGTCACTTTGTGATTGAGTAAGCGGGGCTGCATATCCTCCATTTACACCAATTCTAAAGCCATCAATCTGTGGTTGCAGATAATCCGGTATACTTACCAGCAGATTTGCTGAAAGATCATCACGAGCAGGAAATTGATTTGTATGAGACATAATACTCTGGTTAGTGAGTTTCATCTCATTGGTTGTCATATCCAGCAGGTTCCAATACTTAGCCAGTCTTGTTTTCTGCCCAACTGTTGTAACTGTTGTTGTTCCTGATGCATTAAGAGGTGCGCCGCCATATGCGTCATCATACACAACCCAGTCAACCGGCATCGGAACAGATCCCTGCACAAGGACACTCCAGGTTTCACCACCGGTGAAAGGACCGTTTCCGGTATAAGAATTGTCCGTGAGCCCCAGTTTAACCACATTCCCCTCTACTATCGGGGAGATATCACCATTTCCTGCACTAAAAGCCGGAACATTCAGGATTGTTACACCTGAAGGAAATGTAAGTTTAACTCCGTCAACCCAATCGTAATCAACAGAGGTATAATTAAGAGTAAACTGAAGTTCATAAGTCCCTGCAGTTGCTCCGTAAAGACCAGCGATATCTACCGATGCGGAATTAATTGAATCAACTCCATTTGGTAAAATATTCTTGGATACTGTACTTGCAGCAACCCAGTCACCATTTTGATTTCTTACCTCCTGGCGCTGTGACCAGAATACTTTATAGTTATCCCCTGTTAATTGACTTGGATTAATAATATATGGATAGACTCCTCCGCCTGCAGCTCCAACAGTATGAGTTACTTTGTCATAACTCCCGGTAGGTAAGGAAACTTCCTGCGGGTTCTCAGCATGAGGAACTACCGTCATAGTATTGATCACATTTTCAACACTTGTAATCAACGGGAAATTATCAATAGGGGTGTCTTTGTCGTAGCTTTGTAAGACACCATATGCCGTAACAGCATAATAATACTTTACTCCATTAACAAGAGGTGTATTAGTTAGCTTATCACTAGTTATTTCAAGATAATGACTTATCCCGGTATTATTACCTAACTGCTGGGGAGACAATACTATTTGACCTGTTTTAGCATCAAAGTCTTTACCAAGAATAACTCTGAATTTATTCGCTACATCAAAAGTAGCTATTAGTTTACCTTCTGCTTTAGTAGCAGATGCGCTTGGAAGTTGGTAAACATTGTATCCTTCGAATTTATAATTTTGCCCGTTGAACATTATATTGTAACCTTCGGTTGCACTTACTGCAGCTAAATCAGATCCCCAGTCAAGATTGATCTGATTTGATAATTCTACAGCTTTAACCACAGGCGCTGCGGGTTCGGCGGGTAAATCAAAATTGTTATCATAAAGAACCTGAGCTAATCCATCATAATATTTTAAAAGACCTATTGCAGTGATGTTATTAACATTAGGAAGAGCTCCTGCTATTATTTCTGCAACCACAACTTCTTGTGTGTCACCAGGGGCCATTGTAAATGGGCCTGATGCACTTCCCTGACGGCGGTCACCTGCCGGGAGCTGAACACCATCTAACCATCCACTGCCTGTCTGCGGATCGCCGTTTAGAGCATATGTTGTGGGCGCCCCTGTTGCAAGGTCTTTAAATGTCTGGCCTGATACACCAAACTTACCCTGGAAGAAATTATAGAATTGTCGTGAGCCATCAATATCGCCCTGAGGAGGGTCACCAATATTAGGATCACCATTTGCAAAATAATAGGCTGCAGTCATTGGCAAATTTATCTTGCCGGGACCAACTTTCTGCCCTTTAAATATTCCGTAATCTGAAGCATCATCCACACCGTTTTTGTTTAAATCCTGTCCTGCAACACCATTTACGAGTGGACCCTGGAAAAAGTCAAATCCAACAGCAGGGGGCGGTAGTGGTGCATATGTTGCATCAGTTGCCGATGCATTATAGCAATACTGAAGGCTGAGTACGGTATCTACACCAACAAAGTCGTCACCCGCGTTTCCCAAATCCACGTCTGCAAACATAGAGACATACATATCATTAAATGTGGTTGGGGTAAGTGATGACCTGTTTGTTACATTAATAAACTGAAATTTTCTGAAATACATATTACCTAAAGCACCTGTCCTGTTATATGCCCAGACAGTCTCAGATACCTGAAGTCCTAATGGATTAGCACCATAAAGGTACGTTGATTGGCCGGGATCAAGATCATTTGCAACGAACCAAATTGTCATACTTGCATTAGGTACGCCGGGCACATCTGTGCCTGGATCATATGTCCCATTATTGTTTTTATCAACATATGGCGCTCCCATCTCTGTTGGCCACTCTGTCCAGTCTTTTTCAAATTGGGTTCTTAATGCTGCGGCACTGGTTCCTTCATTTGAAGCCTCTCCGTCAAGGTTTACATCAGGGCCACCAGGGTATACATCCGGTCTTACTCTATATATTCTGTATTTGTCTAATCCTGGATTACCTGCTGTTCCATCGGGGAGGACTTCTCCCGGTACAATACCTGTTCTGTAAGCTGTACCGCCCACTCTCGGGTCAGGATCACCAGCTACCTTTGCACCCCAAAGCAAGCCTGCGGTAAACACAGCTGTTTTTCCGCTACCCTGTGGAAATACAAAGCCTGAGTTACCTGCAGGAGATATATCCGATATTCCGTTGTTGTAGAAGTAGGTTGAGATATTATTTATATCCAACCAGGTCTGAGCGATTTGGGCATTAGTCTTGTTAAGACTTTTCCCACCATCTTTCTTATTCCCTTCTGCCCTTAGTAAACCAGGGACCAGGAATAACATACCTATCATTAAGATAAGTATTTTATTTATTTTTTTTGAACTCATATTATTAAACTCCTATTCTTTTTATATAGTATGCTGTCAAATTTTATTCTTAGTACTGCAAGCGAATGCCGAATCTTATTTGACGCGGTGGACCATACAGGTAATTTCCTGTTGCTCCCTGATATCCCTGGTAGTAATCAATGTTAATTGCATTATACATATTTACATAGTCCTGTCTCTGGCTCGGATGTAAGGTCCCTCCTAAGTTTGGATCACTTAGATACCCGTCATCTGTTGCTGATCCTGTTCTTAAGAATACATTTTCTATGTTTTTTGTATCAAGAAGGTTGGTTACCCAGACATAAACATTGGCACTCAATTTATCCATAATGGAGAATGTCTTGTCTATCCTGAGATCAACCTGGTATGTCCAGGGAGTTGATGATGAGTTCAACGGTTCGACCGGAGCTCTGAACCTTGCATCTCCTTCCAGTGATCCATTTACGTTTCCTTTTCCAATACCCAGTGTGTAGGGATGTCCGCTGTCAAATTTCAGCAGTGCTGATACTCCAAGTTGACGTAGAACAGGAGATTCTTCATCTTTTGAGAATCTGTAATCTATGTTAAAGTTTCCTGTAATTGCTTTGTTAAAGTCTAAAGGTGCTACGAAAACAGGATTAAATATTGTTACACCATCAAGTGGTGCTCCAACTATACCTGCATGTGAATTCGGGTTAGAACCTGTACCCTGTGCGTCCTGGAAGGATACTGATCCATTAACCTGGATCCTTTCAACTCTTCTCATATTAAATGAAAGCTCAACACCTTTGGTTGTTGCAAAGTCTCCATTCTTAAGAATATTATATGCCTGGAAAGGAGAACCAAATGCAACGTTTTGAAGTCCGAATTCAACCTGGTCCTGTATATCTTTATAGTAACCAGTAATGTCAAACGATGCAAAGTTTGATAGCTGCTGGGTGAATCCAACTTCATACTGAGTTGTTCTTGTAGGTCTTACGTTCCAGCCTGTGGGTGTACTTATAAAGAATCCACCTCTTAAATTGGCTGCTATTCCGTAAACACCGTTGTAAACATCTCTCAACCTTGACTGCTGAACAAATTTTCCATACTGAGCATGAAAAACTGTTTGGTCAGTAACAGGGAAAGAGAAACCAAGACGCGGACTTACAGCGCTGAATGAGGGTGTCTTTGTAAGACCACTTGGGTCTATAGCTCCTGAGTTAAAATCGATAGCACTCTCAGGGCGGCTAGGGTCAAGAAGAGCCAGGTTGTCAATATCGATATAATCGAATCTTACACCTACGTTAAGAATAAGGTTTTTATATTCGATTTTATCCTGTAAGTAAATTCCGGCAAATTTTGGTTTTTTTGGTGCCAACACGCCAGGGTCATTAAGTCCGCCGCTCTGATTGAAATCAGCATTAGTCTCATTACCATAGTAATCATAACCATAGCCATTAGTTAAAGTACGCATAATTTGGTCTTCGGTTCTTCTAGTTGCAGGGTCAAGCAAGTTGTTAGAAGCAATTGCCCTTGCATAACCATTTCCAACAGCGTAACTCCTTAATGTATACATCTGTAATGAACCACCAAACTTAATTGAGTGAACTTTATTAATTTCTGTCGAGAAGGATGCCGCAAAATCATATTCTTCTCTCTTTGTTCTATTGAATCCAGCATATTCGGCATTAGGAGCTGTAAATGTAAACCCTAAAATATCATAACTAGTGGGTTGCTGATATCTACCAACTCTTCCATTTGTAATATCGAAAGGTGTTCTTTGCCATACCGCACCAGCATTTGCGTTGGCAACTGAGTCACCATAACCCTTCCAGTTATACTTAAGAAGAGGGTCATAATTTACCGACTGAGTTCTGGTATAACCGACGCTTACTTCATAATAAGTGTTTGGACTTAAAATGTGTGTTAATTTAAATGTACCGGCGCCGTTATATGATGTACCTACTGACATTCTTTCCATATTAAGTAATCTGGTAATATTTCCACCACCACCGTTCTTGTAGTCATTCCAGGTTAAAGAACCCGTAAACCTGAATATCAAAGGATTAAAATCTAATGTTAAGGTTCCTGTACCTGTATAACTCTGGATTGATGCAGCCAATGTAGGCCCTGCAGGATAAGTGAAATCAATTGTATTGTTATCAGGAGTTGTTGAGTTTACATCAGTAATAGTCCCTAGGTTAATTCCCGGAAATGGTTTTGGAGTTGGATCCAATTGCCAATGTGAATCGAATAATCCAAAGAATTTTATATTCTTTGCAAACAAAGGACCGCTTATTGTACCTATAAATTCATTTTCACCATAGCCATAAGCACCCAGTGTTTTTTTACCATCATATCTATTGCTTTTGCTCTTAAAGCTAAGGTTATCCGTATAATATTCAGCTGTAAATTTCCAATCAGGTGTTCCTGATTTTAACTGTGTACGAATAATACCTGCGTTAGCACCACCAAACTCCGCGGTGTAACCACCAGCCTGCACTTGAATTTCTTCAACTGCATCCTGGATTATAGTAATTCCACGGCCACCAAATACAGGGTTAGTGATATTTGTACCTTCAAGGTAGTAACCTACTTCATCAACACGACCACCACGTACAAAAACGTTACCATCACTTAAAACCACACCTGGTGTCAACTGAAGTACGTTATTAATACCTCTTACGGGCAGCGCTTCAATATCTTTTCCTGTTGTACTGCGAATAGCGTTAGTGTTACTCTTGTTGATCAGCGGGCGCTGAGCTACAATTGTAACTTCCCCGACAGATACTCCTTCTGCAGGTAGTTGAAACTCTTGTTCTGTTGTAAGATCTGCCTGAACACGAACATTGGATACCGTTACCGTTTTATAACCTAAGTATGAGCACTTAAGTTCATAAACACCCGGATCAAGGTTATTGATCACGAATTCCCCATTGACATCAGTAGCTGCACCGAAGGAAGTTCCAACAACAAGTACGTTGGCTCCTATAAGCGCCTCGCCTGTCTGGAGATCGGTAACCTTTCCTTGAATTTTTCCTACTGTACCTGCCAACACGAACGTGGGCAAAAACAGCAAGAAAAACAGGATGGTAATCTTTCGTTTCATATTATCTCTCCTATTATTAGTGGTTTGTTTAGTTAATAGTTACTTAAACCAAATGTGTAGAGATACAATCACTACACTATCTGTTTTAGTTATTGAGTAGTTTGATTTACAATCACAAAAAATGATTATGTAACTAAACTTTAATTCGCTAGTGAGGCGAAATTTTTTTCTCGTTTTACTCAAAAATCGATAACGAAATTAAATTATCGTCAGTATAATTAAGAACAAATTTCCAAGTTCTCTAAGTGTTTAATAAAGTAGTTAATGATTATATTACTGCGGATGGCCCTCTATTATAGATATAAACAGAAATACCCAATGGTAAGAAGCCCGCTTTTCACCATCAGTTTTTTTTGTAAATACCTAAAAATATTACAGAAATGCAGTAAAAATTAATCCTATTAACCTTCCTTTTGTAAAATGTAGATTTAACGTCCTAAAAAAATATATAAAAGTCAACACCTTTAACCTGGAATGAAACATATTTATTTACTAAAAATTTTCACTCCTGAGATTTAATTTAATCATATTCAGTCGAAAACCAAACAATTTTAATTAATATTTTTACATTTTTACTAATTGTGTCGCCTCCCGGAAGACACAATCTTGATATTTGAGCTGATTTTACATCTATCTGCCAAAATAACGTAAGAACATTCACTAAATGCAGTATTTCCATTTTTGTTAATAATACTAATCTTCAATAAATAAAGAATGTTACATCATTCAATCTATTATCTATGTAAGGTGTCAGACTTTTTAATATCATGATATATATATAAATTTGCTGGATAATCTTTTGAAATCTTGGTAAAATCCGCTAAATTTTTAAGGTTTTATTTAGAATTGTTGACCGGTTTACATGTAATACATTGCCGGTTTTTAAATTACGTATTCACGGAAATATATAAGAATGCATTTTGCAATTATTGCGGCTGGTGAAGGCTCGAGATTAAAAATGGAATCAGTTGCATTACCCAAGCCACTGGTAGAAATAAATAAAGTCCCGATGATTGAACGCTTGATTTCCATTGCGATTGAAAACGGTGCTGAGTCTATAAGTTGTATCACTAATGAAGAATTTACGGATGTTCAGGAATATTTGAATAAAAGATCTTACAATATTCCGTTTAACCTGATAATAAAATCAACACCCAGTTCTCTTCATAGTTTTTACGCACTAAAGCCATTTTTAAAAAATAAAAGTTTTTGCCTTACAACTGTTGATACGGTTTTTGATGAAGGCGAATTTAAAAATTTTTTAACAACTGCTGAATCAAATAATTATGATGGATTGTTGGCTGTGACAGATTTTATTGATGATGAAAAACCTTTATGTGTTGAAATTAATAACGAAATGCGAATCCTTAAGTTCGAAGATACATCTAATAATTTTAAATTAGCTACAGGCGGCATTTACTATTTTTCAAAAAACATATTTGATGTAATGGAAAATGCTGTAAACAAGGGTACAAAAAGGTTAAGAAATTTCTTGAAATTGCTAGTTGCCGAAGATTATAAAATTCATGCCTATAAATTTTCGAAAATAATAGACGTGGATCATTACAAAGATATTCAAAAAGCTGAAGAATTCTTAAACACCCTGGCACAATAGCCTGTATAAAGCCCGGGTACTGATAATTTTCAAGACAACCAGCGGAAACTAACTATTGACAAAGTAGTTTCCTAACAATATATTGGAAACTGGTTTTCAGGGAAATAGTTTCCAAAAGGATAACACACATTTGAATAGTTTATCCATATCCTCTCTAATAAAAGATATTTTATGAATGATATAGTTCACTCATTTAAATTAAAAATTTATGGCCTGCAGGAATATTCTCTTATGCTGGTTGACATCTTCAAGGGTTTATCAAAATTCTGGCGAACCTGGAGCGATGCAGTAAATGAAATGTACTGGATTGGCGCACGCGCTTTTCTACCCGTTTTACTAGGAGGTGTTTTCGTAGGAATCATTCTTGCCCTTGAAACAGGCCATCAACTTGATCACTTTGGTGCTAAAACTCTGGTTGGAAGGACGGTATCACTTGGAATGATCAGAGAACTGGGACCGGTAATCACCGGGTTATTACTTGCTGCAAGAACCGGCGCTAAAAATGCATCTGAACTTGGAGCAATGCAAATCAGCGAACAAATCGATGCTCTTCGGGCATTCGGGACAAGTCCTGTTGAGAAACTAGTTATACCAAGAACAATAGCCGCTGTTGTAATGTTCTTACCCTTAACAGCAATCGCTGATATGTCAGGGATATTAAGCGGAATGGTTGTAACAAAATTATCTTTGAATGTTGATACTTCATTTTTCTGGCACTCGGCGCTTTCAGCACTATTGATGAAAGATATTTTTGTTGGATTTATAAAACCATTTTTCTTTGCATTCTTTATTTCCACAATCAGTTGTTATTATGGATTTTCTACCAGGGGTGGAACCGTAGCTCTTGGAAAAACCGTGATAAATGCAGTTGTCGTTTCTTCGCTAATTGTGCTGGTACTCGATTTTATTTTCACAAAGGTTGTATGGGAGCTTTTATAGCTAATGATAGAAATTTCTAAAGTAAATCTGGAATTTGGTGAGAAGGTTATCTTAAAAGATATCTCTCTATCTATTAATAAGGGAGAGATTGCTATAATACTCGGTCCGAGCGGTGCTGGTAAAAGTTCTATATTAAAGATTATTCTAGGGCTCTGGCAACCTGATTCGGGCAAAGTTTATGTAGATGGTACCAATATTACAGGAATGAGTGAAGCAGAAATTTTACCTATCAGAAGCAAAATGGGTATTGTCTTTCAGGCAAATGCCCTTTTCGATTCTTTAAATGTAGAAGATAATGTTTCATACTTTTTAAAAGAGCACAGCAAATTAAGTCCTGATAAAATTAAAGAGAAAGTAGCTGAAATTTTATCATTTGTTAATTTAAAAGGTACTGAGAAAATCTGTATCGATCAGCTGAGCGGAGGAATGAAAAAGAGAGTTGCTATTGCACGAGCCCTTTCATTCGATCCTGAAATAATTTTGTATGATGAACCAACAACAGGTCTGGACCCGATAAATTCAAAATCGATATTGGACCTGATTAAAAGAGTAAGCAACAGAGGAGCGACATCAATTGTTGTTACACATATTCTAAATGATGCTATTTCTATCGGTGACACACTCTCGGTAATAAACGAAGGGAAAGTAGTTCAAACGGGAACAGTTCACGATATGCTTAATTCCGAAGATCAATTTATAAAAGATTTCTTTTACGAAGTATATCAGGATGCTGCTCTTCTAAAAAAATAATTTTAAAATAAATAGAAGATTACGAGATGAGTAAAAATTTACTGAAGTTATCAAATCTTAAGGTAGGATTAACAGTTTTTATAGGATTGGTAATCCTGTTTGTTTTTCTGTTTATCGTAGGATCGGAGAACAATTTCCTTACAAGTAAATACCAGCTCAAAATTTTTGTCGATAATGTGCAGGGACTAAATAGCGGCTCCATGGTAAGCCTTGGCGGTATAAAAATTGGTTCTGTTAAAAACATTGAATTTGCCCGTAAAGACAGTATAAACGGAGTTGATGTTACACTGGATATTTTAACACAATATCAGCCGGAAGTAACAAAAAATTCTACCGCCCAGGTAAAAACAATCGGGCTTCTCGGCGATCAGTTTGTAGATATTTCAATCGGTCAGAAAGGTGAAGTACCGCTGAAACAAGGTGAATACATTACGGTTAAGCCGACACTTACATTTGATAAATTCGCAGATAAAATTGACCCGGTTGTGGATGATTTCTCAGGCGTAATGAAAAACCTCAGAGTAATCAGCGATTCAATTGCACACGGAAAAGGCATGGTTGGAAGAATGATTAACAGCCCCGCTTCCGGAAAAAATCTTGACCAACTGATTGCAAATATTACTTCTGTTACCGGTGCAATTACCCGGAAAAAAGGTACGCTTGGAAAGCTTGCTTATGATTCCACCTTGTACAATAATTTAACAGAATTAACAGGAAATATAAATTCGATTTCAGATTCTGTTAAATCAGGGAAAGGTACCCTTGGTAAACTTTTAGTAAGCGATTCACTATACAACAACATTAATGCACTTACAGTAAAACTGAATAATTTAATTTCAAAAACCGAAAGCGACAGCACGATGGTCGGGGGTTTATTTAACGACACAAAATTTTATAACCAATTTAATTCTGTTTTAAAAGAACTGAACCTGCTTATAAAAAATCTCAGGGAACACCCAGAAGATTACGTTCAGTTTTCAGTCTTTTAATTTTTTGAATTAAAGTAGAAAACGGGAGTTTTAAGAAATGAAACTGAGAATGGCAGGCGTTTCACGCCAGGCAGAATATTCTCCAAATCACGTAGAGAACGATTCTTTAATATTAAGAGCCACTGCAGAAGTCTTAAAAGAACTTGATGTAGAAGTTAATTTCTACGGCGAAGGAGAAGTTCTTAACAGTAATTTTAATGAAGAATTTATTTTTTCAATGGCACAGGGACCGGAAGCAATTGAAAAATTGCTCGAGGTTGAAAAAAACGGCTCATTCATAATTAATTCACCTCGCGCTGTTAAAAATTGTTACCGTACAAATATGGTAAGACTTCTTCCTGAAAACGGGATACCATTCCCGAAAAGCAAACAAGTTGAAATAAATTCAGATATTGATATTGACTTTACGGGGTTTGACCCGTATAAATTCTGGATTAAACGCGGAGACGTTCACGCAGTGCATCGCGAAGACGTTACACTTGTTTATAGTAAAGAAGAAAATAAATCTACGATGAAGGAATTTTACAGACGCGGAATCAAAACTGCAATAATACAGGAACATCTTGAAGGGGACGTAATAAAATTCTATGCTGTCCGTGACTCAGGATTTTTTAACTGGTATTATTTAAATGGAAAATATCACACAAAATTTGATCTGAATAAATTAATTGAACTTGCTTCAAACTCTGCAGAAATTCTTGGGCTGGATATTTACGGTGGCGATGCAATTGTTTCACCAAGTGGAGCAATTTCTATCATCGATATGAATGATTGGCCAAGTTTCGCTCCTGTAAGAGACGAAGCAAAAAAACACATTGCTAACTTAATCTATAAAATGGCGGTTAAATATGCTGACAACTGAAACAAAAAATAGTTACGCTTCTATTAAAACAGAAGTACCAGGACCTAATTCACTAAAATATTTTAACGAAGAAATAAATTATATCGCACCAGGAATTCAAACAATTGCTACCCGCTCAAAAATTACTTTTGAAAAAGGCGAAGGCTGCATTATGCAGGATGTAGACGGTAACAGATACATCGATTTTTTTGCCGGAGTTGGTGTTGCAAGCCTTGGATACAATCACCCGAGATATAATAAATATATGAAGGAACAGCTTGACAACATTCACGTAGGGAGCTTTACTTCCAAAAACAGAGTTGAGCTTACTAAGCTTTTAGCCAGTGTTACCATTGGTGATCTTAACAGAAGCCAGTTTTACAGTGGCGGTGCCGAAGCAGTTGAAGCTGCTTTGAGAATGGCTAAATCTTATACAGGCAAAACTGAATTCATTGGATTCTGGGAAGGTTTTCACGGAAAGACAATGGGTGTACTTGGCCTGCTTGGCGATAACTTCAAACATAGCCTCGGACCTCTTCCGGCCGGGATTTATAATTCACCATATCCGAATCCGAGACACTGCGCAATTGATTCAAACCCTGAAACTATGTCGAAATCCTGTGTGGATTTTCTGAGGAAAAAAATCAGGTATGAAACAACAAATAACATAGCAGCAATTATTGTTGAACCAATCCAGGGAACTGCAGGAAACGTTGTTCCGGCTCCGGGATTTTTGAAGGAGTTAAGAAAACTTGCTGATGAAATTGGTGCTTTACTTATTTGTGATGAAATGATAGCCGGTTTCGGAAGGACAGGAAAAATGTTTGGTACGGAACACTTCAATATAATTCCGGATATTATGACAATCGGTAAAGGATTTGGCGGCGGTTTTCCTATGACAGGTGTTATGTCCCGCGAAGAAATAATTTTTGCAAAACCTTTCGGAAATCCGAGCGGAAGTTCCTCCAGTTACGGTGGAAATCCACTGGGCTCAACCGCAGCTTATGTAACATTAAAATCCATAATAGAAGATGGCCTTGTTGATAACTCTGCAAAAGTTGGTGAGTTTATGATGAAAAAATTATGCCAGCTACAGGAAAAATTCCCGATTATTGGCGACGTAAGGGGAAAAGGATTAATGATTGGCGTTGAATTAGTGAAACCAAATAATTCAAAAGAAAAACTGGAAAAGAAATATACCGAAATGTTCTTCCATGAATGTTTAAAACGTGGTTTGATTATGATGGGATACAATGCTGATATCAGAATTTATCCTCCACTAATTGTTACTGAAGAGATTGCGGAAGAAGGAATATCAATTATGGAAAAGGCGCTTGAATATGTCTCCGATCAAATCAAAGATTGAATCAACCTTTAAATCAAAAGATACTGAAGAATTTCTTGACAGATTATTCTACCGCCCTGTCGGCTACGGCATGGCGGTAGTTTCAAAATCATTAGGACTCACACCTAACATTGTCACAACTTTAAGTATTGTCTTTGGTGTTATTGCCGGCCATTTATTTTACTACAGAAATGTTTCGATTAACTTAATTGGTATTCTGTTTTTAATTATTGCAGAATCGCTTGATAGTGCTGACGGCCAGCTTGCACGAATGACAAACATTCACTCTCGTTACGGTAAAATTCTTGATGGAGTTGCGGGAAACCTGATGTTTGTTAGTATTTATCTTCACCTTTGCGCAAGGTTCATTATTGAAGGCGGCAATCCGTTTATTTTTCTTATTGCGGCAATTGCAGGGTTTAGTCATTCACTACAAAGTGCAATGGCAGATTACTACAGAAATTTCTATCTCTATTTTGCCTATGGTGAAGGCAGAAGCATAATAGATGAGCTGAAAGATCTAAAAGAAAAAAACAAAGCACTTTCTTGGAGTAAAAACGCAAGTAAGAAATTCCTGATGTCACTTTATGTTGATTACACCCGGAAGCAGGAATTTCTTTCGAAAGCAATAAGAACACTTTACAGAGAAGTTTATAATAAATATAACGGAATGGTTCCGGATTGGTTGAAAGAAGAATATCGGAGACTTAATAAACCATTAATAAAATATGGTAACATACTAACCACTAACACTCGAATGATATTTCTTTTTTTTACCGTATTCTTTGCAAACGTGTTATATTATTTCCTGTTTGAAATAATTGTATTAAATATAATTCTCATTTACTTTGTTTTGAAACACGAAACTACAAGCAAACAACTTCTACAAAATGTAAAATCTCACAAGGAGAATTAAATAAATGCTTAAAGGTGCGATTGTTGGATTTGGAAAAATTGCTCAGAACAGTCACGTAAAAGCTTTTTTTAATGATGCACTTAAAGGAAAGGCAGAACTTGTTGCTGTTGTTGAACCGTTGGATGAAAACCGGGAAAAAGGAATAAAGGATTATCCAAAATTAAATTTCTATTCCAACATCGAAGAACTTTTTGCTAATGAAAAAATAGATTTTATTGATATAACAGCACCTCCAAAGTTTCATGCCACTCTTATAAAAGAAGGGATTAAAAATAAAGTTCACATTCTTTGTGAAAAGCCCTTTACTTTAAATCTCGAAGAAGCAAAAGAAACTTATAAATTGCTGAAAGAAAGTAATCTTGTATTTATGCCATGCCATCAATATCGTTATTCACCAACGTGGCAGAATTTTAAAACATTCCTAAATGAAAATGATCCTCGGTCAAAATCGCTGCTTCAGTTCAATGTTTTCAGGATGCAGGCGGACCAGGGAGGAACAGCCTTTCAGCCCGCCTGGAGAACCGATAAATCTCTAAGTGGCGGCGGTATACTAGCTGATTCCGGTATTCACTATCTTTACCTCGTTAACTGGCTCTGCGGAAAGCCATTAAAAGTAACAGCAAAAACCATTAATCTAAATCACCCGGAATATACTGTTGAAGATACTGCCGTAGTGAATCTTGAATTTGAAAAAGCGTTTGTAGAGATTACACTTACCTGGGGAGCTGACAGAAGAGTTAACACGGCACGTGCTGTTTCCAATAATGCTAGTTTATCCTATGACGGTTCAAAACAATTAATGAAATATTATAACGGAAAAGAAGAATCTATAGCCGTTCCTGACGCATCTGATAAATCACATTATTTTTCTCTTTATATTGCACTCATAAAAGAATTTGTGAACAAGATTGAAAACAAAGAATCTTCAGAGGACTTTAGAAAAGAAGCTCTTATTTCCATTCAACTTCTCGAAAAATGTTATGAATCTGCAAGGACTAATAAAACAATAGAACTGGATGAATAAATACTTAAAATCAGCTTTCTTCCTGATCGGTTTAGCGGTCTTTGCCTGGTTAATTTCAGACTTCGGGATATCTAACATAATTGAGAACGTTAAAAAATCCGGCTGGTGGTTTGTACCAGTCGTAGGTGTCTGGGGTATTGTCTATTATTTAAATGCCTGGGCGTGGTACTACGTAATTGATGCAAAAAATAAAAAAGTACCCTTCACTAATATTTATGGAATTACTTTAAGTGGATTTGCAATCAATTATATAACTCCTTTTGTAAACCTTGGTGGAGAACCTTACAGAGTAATTGCACTAAAGGATAAAATTGGTTTGCATTCTGCTGTGTCTTCTGTTATCCTCTACACAATGCTTCATTTTCTTTCTCATTTCATTTTCTGGGTAACGGCCATAATCTTTGCCGGCATTTTACTTCCACTTGCATCAGGACTAAAAATTACCTTGCTCTCAGCTTTTGTGGTATTATCAGTTTTAATCTGGTTTGTTTTTTCAAGACATAAAAAAGGAATATTTGCTTCGCTTATAAACTTTGTCTCAAGACTTCCATTCTTAAACTCTTTACATAAGAAATTGACAAAAAAGGAAGAAAGTCTTTTAAAGATAGACGAAGAAATAAAACAATTATTTAATGAAAGGAAAAACCATTTTTATCTTGCACTGTTTTTTGAATATGCCGCAAGAATTGTGGCTTCACTAGAGTTTTTATTTATCCTGAAAGCGATAGGTGTTGATATCTCATTTATGGAGGCATTCTATATAAGCGCCGGTTCTTCACTTATCATAAATATATTTTTCTTTATGCCATTTGAACTCGGGACAAGAGAAGGTGGGCTTTATTTGGTACTGGATAGTTTAGGTTTAGCAGCAGGTGTTGGAATTTATATTGGACTGGTAAACCGGGTAAGAGAATTTTTCTGGATTTTAATTGGGCTAATTTTAATTCAGTTCAACGGTAAGAAAAAAGAAAAGACTACTAAAGATATTTTTGAATATATGTCGGGAAATGAGTCCTGATGAAAGCAGTACTATTTGATTTTGGCGGAACACTCGATACAAACGGAATTCACTGGAGTGAAAAATTCAGAACCGCATACGATAATGCAAATCTTGGGATAAACAAGGAAGATTATAACGAAGCTTATGTAAATGCAGAACCGCAAATGTATGCCGAAGTAAAAAAGGAAGATGATTTTTTAACTACTCTTCGAAAGCAGGCATTTCTTCAACTAAGCTATCTCGAGAAAAATAAAAATTATTCATTCCCTGGAGGCGCTGCCGGTTCTTCGGGAAAAGTAGCTGATGAATGCTACAGGGATGTACAGGAAATAATTAAAATCGTAAAAGATATCTTAACGGATCTCAAGAAAAATTATAAACTTGGTGTAGTATCAAACTTTTATGGAAATCTTGATGCTTCACTAAAGGGATTAGAAATTTCAGATTTTTTTGATATTATGATTGATTCCACATCAATTGATATCAGGAAACCGGACCCTGGAATTTTCAAATTTGCTATTGAAAAATTGAACATTTTGCCCGAAAACACTGTTGTTATTGGTGACTCCTACAACAGGGATATAAAACCAGCTAAGTTATTAAATTGTAAAACGATATGGCTGGATGTAAGCAGCTGGACGAAGCCTGAAGAGACAGGATCGGCTGATTTTATTATTAATAATATTGTGGAAATTAAAAGGATAATTGATAAATTATTTCCCCAATAATTTTTGACTAAACAAATCACTTAATTAAGGACTAATTATGAAAGAAGATATACAGAAACCTACTGGTAAGTTGGGAGTATTAATTGTTGGTTTGAATGGAGCAGTTTCAACCACATTTTTAGCAGGCACACTTGCCATAAATAAAAATTTAGCTAAGCCAATCGGGTCACTTACCCAGATGGCAACTATAAGAATTGGAAAAAGAAGCGAAAATAACTTCCCTCTTATAAAAGATTTTGTTCCTCTCGCTGAACTAAATGATATGGTTTTCGGAGGGTGGGATATCCGTGACGAAAGCTGTTTTGATTCTGCCATGGAAGCAAAAGTTCTCCACGAAAAAGATCTGCTTGCAGTTAGAAAAGAATTGGATGCGATAAGACCTTTCCCCGCAGTATTCGAACAAAAATTTGTTGTTAACCTGCACGGAGATTTTGTAAAAAAAGAAAATACAAAATTTGATCTTGCAGAAAAGGTTCGCGAAGATATTAGAAATTTTAAAGAAAAAAATAAATGCGACAGGCTTGTTACAATCTGGTGCGGTAGCACCGAAATTTACATGCCTATTAATAGCGAGTTAAGTACTCTCGAAGGATTTGAAAAAGGATTAAAAGAAAATCATCCTGATATCGCTCCAAGCATGATCTATGCTTATGCTGCTATCGCTGAAGGAGTTCCGCACATCAATGGTGCTCCAAATCTTTCAGTTGATCTTCCGGCACTCGTTGAATTTGCACTTCAAAAAGATGTCCCGGTTGCAGGAAAAGATTTTAAAACCGGCCAGACTATGGTTAAAACGGTTATCGCCCCGATGTTAAAAGCGAGAATGCTTGGATTGAACGGATGGTTCTCTACAAATATTCTCGGCAACAGGGACGGAGAAGTTCTCGATGATCCAAATTCATTCAAGACAAAAGAAGTCAGTAAACTTTCCGTTCTTGATTCCATCCTTCAGCCAACTTTATACCCGGATCTTTATAAAGGACATTATCATAAAGTAAGAATTAATTATTATCCACCTCGCGGTGATAATAAAGAAGGCTGGGATAATATAGATATTTTCGGCTGGTTGGGATATGAAATGCAGATGAAAATTGATTTCCTCTGTAAAGATTCGATCCTTGCTGCCCCGATTGTATTGGATCTTATTCTGCTTATGGATCTTGCTAAAAGAAGTAATCTTTCAGGAATACAGGAATGGTTATCATTCTATTTCAAGAGCCCAATGCACGCAGAAGATATTGTTCCGGAACACGATCTTTTCATTCAATTGATGAAAATGAAAAATACACTGCGCGAGCTGGTTGGTGTAAGCCCTGTAACACATACGGATCCAAATAACACACCGGCTTTCACTGATGATATAGATATGTATTCTTAATTTATTCTCGGGGAACGCGCCTTTTGCGTTCCCCTTATTTTCCCTTACAAATTAATAATTCCCTTTCCTTGCTAATTCATGTCGTAAATTTTATTTTGTCCCTGTCCTAATTCAAACTTTCAATTCTCAAAAATAGATGATCAAATCAGGTCTCAACATAACAGGGGAACTAAAAGCACTCCTGGAAGAAAATAATCTAAAGAAGATTAAATCCAGAATTTCTTTTATTATTAAGGAATTTGAGGATATTCGTAAAAAAAATTCAACAATAGAATTTTCTTCTAACGGCAGCAAGATTAAAATCCATTCTTTGTATTTATCCGAAGAAATAAACCAGATATACGAAGCACAAACAATTGAACGAACCAAATACTATATAAAAAGATTAATTAAGAGTCTTTCCGAAATAAAAACAGGCAAACACAATGATCTGAATTTGAACAGATGGAAAGAGTATAATGATATTTTAACTGACAGCATCTGGCTCCTCGATAAACGTGATAAATCAGGCGCACACAACGGCAGCTACTGGGGAAATTTCGTTCCACAAATTCCAAATCAATTTTTAAGACGTTACACTAAAAAAGGTGACTGGATTCTTGATACATTTCTTGGTAGCGGAACAACTTTAATAGAGTGTAAAAGATTAGGACGGAACGGTATAGGCATTGAGTTACTTCCAAAGGTTACAAAACTAGCAGAAAAAAATATCAAAAAGGAAGAAAATCCACTTAAAGTAAAAACTGAAATTATTAATTCAGACAGCACAAAACTGGATTATAAAAAAGTACTGAAGAATTTCGGGATTTCATCCGTACAATTTATCATGATGCATCCTCCATACTGGGATATTATTAAATTTAGTGAGAATAAAAAAGACCTATCCAACGCAAAAAACATAAATGAGTTTTTAAAGAAATTCGGCGAAATTATTGATAGGACCTATCCATTGCTTGAGAAAGACAGATATCTTGCTGTAGTAATTGGAGATAAATATTCTGCCGGTGAATGGATTCCACTGGGATTTTATACAATGCAGGAGGTTCTGAAACGTGGCTATAAATTAAAATCCACAATAGTGAAAAACTTTGAAGAGACAAAAGGTAAAATGAACCAAAAAGAATTGTGGAGATACAGGGCCCTTGTTGGAGGATTTTATATTTTCAAACACGAATATATTTTCTTATTTCAAAAAACTTAGGAAAAGATGGGGCTGCCTACCGCAGGTAGGGCTAAAGCCCTAATTTTAGTTTAATAACTTTTGATAGTCAGCTAAAGCTGACTGCAAGTAATATCTTTAAACATTTGTGAAATTACTTGCAGTTGACTTCAGTCAACTGGACAAATGAATTTATACTCAATTTATTGGGCTTTAGCCCAATTCTCAGCAAATAATAAACTAGGAGATGAATTATGAGCTGGGTAAGCATCTGGATTCATTTAGTGTTTTCCACAAAAAACAGAGAGCCTTATCTTTATTCAAAAGAAATTAGAAAAAAAACATTTAAACACATCAGAGAAAATGCAAAAACAAAAAATATCTGGATTGATACGATTAATGGCTTCAATGATCACGCCCACTGTTTAATCTCCCTTAACAAAGATCAAAATATCAGTAAAGTTGCACAGCTTATAAAAGGTGAATCATCGAACTGGATTAACAAAAATAAAGTTATAAAACACAAATTTATCTGGCAGGATGATTACTGGGCAACAAGTGTAAGCGAGAGTCATTTGAAGGAAATCAGAAAATATATTTTAGAACAAGAAGAGCACCACAAAAAAATCACATTTGCTGAAGAAGTAGAAAAATTTATGAAAAAATATGGATGGAAATATTTAGGATAATGGGCTAAAGCCCTTTTAATGCATCTTATTTTCTCTTGTGCCCGTCCGCTGAAGCGGACGGCAAATGATTTATATTAAGAGTAATCTTATTATTTGCAGTTGGCTTGCGAAAAAGCCAACTGCAAGTTATTATAAAAATTATCAATTGCAGTCAGCTTAAGCTGACTTATAAAGAATATTAACAGAGAAAAAGGGCTTTAGCCCAAATGCTTAATGAGCCAATTAGATTTAAAACAAATAGAAAAAGAACTAAAAAAAAGACTTGTATACCCTTATAAGTGGGGACGCAAACAAAACGACACATTCGATAAAAAAACAAACTTCATCTATAAAACTTTTCTTTTTGATGACCTCCTCGAACAAATTGAAAAGCGTTTTACAGGAAATTCCGACCTGGATGATTACTTTAATTACGCGCTAAACCGCTGGTACAATTTCTGGTCAGCACAGGCAGTAGAGCATATTTTCTGCACCTTCCCGGATGTAGTGCCGGCACGCGACAGTAAGGACAGGCTGGTAGATTTCACAATACAGGGCGCAGCTTTCGATCATAAAACCTCTGTCTTCCCCAAAAATTTTCCTATGGAAATTAAAGAAGCAATCAAGAACACACCTGATTTAATTAAGTGGTTTTACAAAAACCAATCACAGCAGCAAAGGAAACATTTAAGAAATCGTTTATTTATAGTTTTGTATAATTCCAACGGTCCTCACTGGAAATTAAAAGCTGAAATTTCCTGGCTGAAAGAAAAAATAGATCACTACCTGCTTGGATTTCATCCTGACTTTTTGATGAAATTTTCTTTTGAAAAAGGAAAAACGATTATATCAGACGTGATCTGGGCAGTTCGTTAAACTTAATTTTAGGCCTATTTCAGGACATTAGCTTTATAACATCAAAATTAATAAAGAAAATACTTGATGAAAAGTAAATGAATTTATATATTATTGTAAATACAGGGCGTGATCTCCTCTAAATCAGTGGTAGCCATTCCTACTGATTATAAAACAAAAATAATTAAACTGCTTTTTTAGATAAGCAGTTCTTGTAATTAATATAATTACCTCCAGACAATTAGAAAATTGTTAGTGGCGGAAATTGTTTAAATAATAATTATTTGCTATTAATTAAATAATAGGTGCAAAAAATGAAAAAGCTTTTACTCTTTGTAATTGTGTTAAGTTATTCTGTTTTGGCGCAGATTACTATAACAACCAGTGATAGAGCCAATATGTTTACAGTAGGGAACACTACAACCATTTACTCAGATACGGCTCAATCAAACGTTGACATAGGTTCCACTGGCGGCGGAAATAACTGGGATTTTACCGGTTTGACAAATAACATCTCAGGAACTTTCGAAAGTGTTGATCCCTCAACTTCATCTTATATTAGCGATTTTTCAGGAGCTGACGCATGTACTCATAGCCTAATTTCTTCTAGTGGATCTCAAACTGATATTTGGTCATATTTCAAATTGAATGGCACCTATGATTTAATGGGAACGGCAACAACAAACAGCTCACAATCAGGTATAATCAATGAGATAAAAAATAATCCTTTCAGACAACAATATGTAAGTCCAATGACTTATAATTCAAATTGGAATCAGACATTTACTCAAGCACAGTTTATAAACGGTACCCAGGCCGGCAGTTCAAGTGTAACTGTAAGTGCGCTGGTTGATGCCTATGGCACAATGACTCTACCGGGGGGTATGAGTTATGATGCTTTAAGAATTAAAGAAACAACCACTGTTGGTGGTTTTTCAAGCGTAAGTTTTGCATTCGTAGCAAAAAACGGCGCACAGGTTGAAGTTTCTGCAACTGATTCTAACCCTTCAGACAATGGTGTAATAAGTGCCGATAACACAAGCTATAATGGAGCGTTGATCACAACCGGTATTGAACAGACAAGTAATTTACCGGAGAATTTTAATTTAAAACAGAACTACCCCAATCCTTTTAATCCATCGACCAAAATTGTATATACTATTTCAAAAGAATCAAAAGTAAGCCTAAAAATTTATGATATACTTGGTAATGAAGTGGAAACTCTTGTAGATAAGGAACAACCAGCTGGTGTTTACAGAGTAAATTTTATTGCAAATAACCTGGCAAGTGGTCTTTATATAGCCCAACTGAAAACTGGCAGCTTTATAAAAACAATTAAAATGACATTGCTAAAATAGTAAGTTATTCTACCCGGCTATAAAACATGAAATACTTAAAACCCCCGAACTCACAAAGTTTGGGGGTTTGGGAATATAACATCATTTTATTTTTTCATAATCAAATAATAAACCACAAACGAAACTGCGAATCCTACAAACCACGCGTAATCATAAAGGAAATGAAGTGAAGGTATTATTAATCCAATTAATGCGACAAAAATACCTGCGGCAAGTGAGATAATTCCCTTAGGGTTAAATCCTTTATTGTATTCATAAATTCCATTTCTTAAATAAAGATCTTTTACTTCAAGGTGTTGATCACGTACAAGGAAATAATCACAGATCAAAATTGCAGCAATCGGACCAAGAAAACTCGAGTAACCAATCAACCAGCCAAAAATATACGAACTGAAATCAGAAAGCAGTTTCCACGGCATCATTACAATTCCAATTACAGCCGTGATTAATCCGCCTTTTACAAAATTAATTTTCTTCGGAAACAAATTTGCGAAATCATTCGCAGGTGAAACTACATTCGCAGCAATGTTTGTTGTAAGAGTCGCAATAAGTAATGACAAAAGAGAAAGAAATACAACTGCAGGATTATGAAACTTTGAAAGAAGTACAACAGGATCCCAGATTGCTTCACCAAAAATTACAACAGTTGCTGAAGTAACTGCAATTCCAATAAAAGAAAACAATGCCATCGTTGGCGGAAGCCCGATTGCCTGACCGATAATTTGTGATCTCTGACTCTTTGCGTAACGAGTAAAGTCAGGAATATTAAGCGAAACTGTAGCCCAGAACCCAACCATACCTGTTAGCGATGGAATAAAAAATTTCCAGAATTCCCCTGCCGTCTGAAACTTGCTCGGCTGACTTAAAATCGGGCCAAATCCGCCGCCGTTGCTCCAAGCCCAGTATAAAAGTACCAACCCCATCACTATTAAGAAAGGTGCTGCAAAAGATTCAAGCCAGCGAATTGATTCCGTTCCTTTCACAATAAAATAAACATTCATTGCCCAGAAAATCATAAAACCAATTGCCGGGCCCCACGAGAAAACCGCCCAAGCGGGCAGTACCAATATTATTAATGAATTAAATGCCTGTCCGCCAATCCACGTCTGTATTCCAAACCACCCGCAAGCGACAATCGCCCGCAATAGAGCTGGAATATTTGAGCCGAGAGTTCCGAAAGATGCACGCGCTAATACTGGAAAAGGGATTCCGTATTTTGTACCTGCGTGCGCGTTTAAAACCATTGGCACAAGTACGATGATATTACCGAGCGCAATAGTCATCAGCGCCTCCCACCAGTTCATTCCTCCCGCTATTAATCCACTAGCTAGAAGATAAGTCGGAATGCAAACACTCATCCCAACCCATAAAGCCGCAATGTTATAAGTTCCCCAGGTTCTTTGCGATACTTTTGTTGCCGCGAGGTCTTCATTAATTAAATCGCTATCCGATATGTCAGCCAAGTCGGTATCTACCAATTCAGAATTCATTTTTGTCATTCTGAAATTTCCCTAATTATTTTAGATAATGTTTTACAGGATTTAGGCTATCAATTGTTTTTCAATTTAACTTTGAAACTCAAGCCGAAAATATCAGGCTAATTTTATAACCTCCAATTTCAATAAGCTTTCTTATTAATAATCTTTTTAAGCTCACTCAAAGCAAATAATATTTCATCATCGCTGTTATAAAAATGAGGAGCAATTCGAATTCCTGCTCCCTCACGGTGATCTATAATTATATTTCTTTTGAGCAATGCTTTTGATATCAAATACGACTTCGGCATATCTACTGTAACGGTTCCGCCCCTTACTTTATAATCCAAAGGAGTATTAATTTTGTACCCTTCTTTTTGCGACTCTTCAATTATCATTGAAGTTTGTCGAATCGATTTATCCCTGATATTATTTACTCCCACTTTGGCTATAATCTTTGGCCCTTCCTGCGCGGCATAAAGAGCGGGAATTGATGGAGTTCCATTTAAAAATTTATAAACTCCCTGTGTGTACTTCATTTCTTTTGAAAAGGCAAATGGATTCTCGTGCGCAAGCCAGCCGGTAATTTTCGGCTCAAGTTTTTTTCTCAACGATGGTTTAATCCATAAAAACACACCGCCAGGCCCGCTACACAGCCATTTTAAAACTCCACCGATCAAAATATCGACACCTAGTTTTTTTACATCTACGGGAATTGTTCCGACAGCATGATATGCATCAAGTATTACGATTGCTCCAACCGAATGTGCTTTTTTGACGATCGCTTTCACATCCATTATATATGCGCTTTTAAACAGAACATATGATAATGGAACCAATAATGTTTTTTCATCAATTGCGTCAAGGATTTTTTCAGTCGGAGGCTCAATAGTATTCTTCGACTTTATTATTTTTAATTTTGCTCCAAGGCTTGTTGCAAACTTTTCGAACACATACATATCAGAAGGAAATTCCAGATCAGAGTAAACTATTTTGTTTTTCTCCTTGCTGAATTTAAATGAGGATAGTAATATCGACTGAAGAGAAGAAATATTTGTATGCATCGATATTTCATTTTTACCGGCACCGATAAGGGGAGCAATTGAATTACCGACTTCGGCATTTAGCATCCACCAGCTATCTTCCCACGCTCTTACTCCACGGGTCGCCCAGGTTTCTGCATATTCGTTCATTTTTTTATAAACAGAACGGGGCATTGCGCCGAGTGAATTTGATATTAAATAGGTAGATTTATTTAAGATTGGAAATTCTTTCCGCCACTTGAGAAGTACATCTTTTTTTGAAGGCATTTTTTTGATGGTCCGGGTTTTTAATAGATTTTTTTTAGAGACGGGCTATGCCCGTCTCTATGGAATAATATTTATTTCCACGCTCCCGCATATGTGTCTCTTTTTACAAACTGTCCGCGTCCGGCCTTTCCTAAAAATTTATCATCTTTCACAATTACTTCGCCGCGGGAGAAAACAGTTTCTGCATTACCCTTCAGTTTTTTTCCTTCAAACATCGAGTAATCTGTACACATATGGTGTGTGTGTGCTGAAATTGTATGCTCTTTTTCGGGATCCCATATTACTATATCGGCATCGCTTCCTACAGCTATAGTTCCCTTCCTCGGGTAAAGACCGAACATCTTGGCGGGAGTTGTTGAACAAAGTTCAACCCAACGGTTTAGTGAAATCTTTCCCTCACTGGCACCACCGTGGTAGAGAAGTTGCAACCTGTGTTCGATGCCTGGTCCGCCGTTTGGAATTTTTGTAAAATCATCTCTGCCAAGTTCCTTTTGTTCTTTATAACAGAACGGGCAATGATCCGTTGAAACAACCTGTAAAGTATTTTTTCTCAGCCCGGCCCATAATTTTTCCTGGTGCCATTTTTCCCTAAGAGGTGGAGTGAAAACGTATTTAGCGTCCTCAAAACCGGGTTTGTTCATGTTTTCTTCTATGGACAGGAAAAGATATTGCGGACAGGTTTCAGCATAAACCGGTAAACCGCGGTCCCTTGCTTCGGCAACTTTTTCAAGAGCATCATTCGATGAAAGGTGAACGATGTAAACCGGTGCACCTGCCATTTCCGCCAGAGCAATTGACCTGTTTACAGCTTCTCCTTCCGCTGTGGTTGGGCGCGTGAGTGCGTGGTAAATAGGCGCAGTTTTTCCTTCGGCCAGTGTTCTCTGAACAATTGTATCAATTACACTACCGTTTTCCGCGTGCATACAAACCAGCGCCCCGTTCTGCGCGGTCTGCTTCATTGCTTTAAATATTGTGGCGTCATCGGCCATAAGTACACCGGGATATGCCATAAATAATTTAAAACTTGATACTCCTTCGCGCACCATGTCGTTCATATCTTCAAGATGGGCATCTGGAAGATCTGTAATTATCATATGAAAACTGTAATCAGTAGTTGCTTTGCCCTCTGCTTTCTTCCACCACATATCGAGCGCTTCACGCATTTTCATTCCTTTCGATTGAACCGCAAAATCTACAATAGATGTTGTTCCTCCAAAAGCGGCAGCCCTTGTGCCTGATTCAAAATCATCGCATGAAGTTGTACCGCCGAAAGGCATATCTAAGTGTGTGTGCACATCCACTCCGCCGGGAATTACATACCTCCCTTTTGCGTCATAAATATTGTCCGCATCAACTTTTAATTCTGCACCTATAGTTTTGATTTTTTCCTTTTCGATATAGATATCGGCTACATAATCCTGTTCAGCAGTAATTATTCTTCCGTTTTTTATTAGTGTTGACATAAAATTAGCCTCCAGCTGTCAGTTCTCAGCTCTCAGTTTTTTCATTAATGAAGTTAGCATTTTTTTTATTTCAATTATCTTTGAGTTAAGTTCAGGAAAAACAGGCTTCTCAATTAATTTTAATTCACATGAGAGAAAAATTAAATATTCAAGTTCACTTGCTGAACCCATTGCAATTTGCATAAACCTTGCAAAATCTTTTCCATTAGAACGGCCACATCCTTCAGAAATATTTGTCGGTATCGAAACAGCTGCTCTTCTAATTTGCGAAGTTAATCCATACAATTCAACTTTGGGAAACACTTTTGTTATGTTATAAATTTGCAGAACCAAACTATGAGATTTTTCCCATACTTTTAAATTTCTAAAATCTTTCACCTTCCCCTCTCTATTAAAACTAATTACTGAAAGCTAACTGCTGGTTTCTGACAGCTAATAACTAATGAATTACTATTCCATGCTTTTTCTGAAATTCTCCCAGATTTTTCCAGGACAATTCTTTTCCCTCTTTTTTAAATTCTGCCATTAGTTCATTCCAGGTTTTTTCTTCTTTTCCATCATCCTGCCTTATCATAGAAATACACCCTTCTACCGGACAAACAATTGAACAAAGATCGCAGCCCACACAGTCGCTTTCGCGAACAACAGTTTTAGTATTTCCATTTTCAGTAATCAAATCAATACACTGGTGTGCACCGTCTTCACAGGCAATATGGCATAAATTACAATGGATACATTTATCCTGATCAATCCTGGCAACTGTTTTATGAAGCAAATTAAAATTACCAAACTCTTCCAGTTGCGGCAATGATTTTCCCCGGACTTCATCGAGCGAACTAAACCCTTTTTCCTCCATCCAGAAAGTTAGTCCTTCTATCATGTCTTGTACTATCCTGAAACCGTGATGCATAACCGCAGTGCACACCTGTACGCTTGAAGCGCCAAGTAAAATAAACTCAAGTGCATCGCGCCAGTTACTGATTCCGCCTATTCCTGAAATCGGGAGATTCACTTCTTTATCTGCAGCGACCTGGGACACCATGTGAAGCGCGATCGGTTTTATAGCCGGACCTGCAAATCCGCCGTGACTGCTTTTTCCTGCTACAGATGGCAGAATTTTAAAAGTATCGAGATCGATCCCCATTATACTATTAATAGTATTTATCAGCGAAATACCCGAAGCTCCTGCAGCCTTTGCCGCGCGGGCGGGTAGAACAATATTGCTTACATTCGGCGTAAGTTTAACGAGCACAGGAATTGTTGATACTGCAGTGACCCACTCGGTGATCATTTTACAATACTCCGGGACCTGGCCTACTGCTGAACCCATTCCGCGTTCACTCATTCCGTGCGGACAACCGTAATTTAATTCAATTCCATCGGCACCGGTGTCTATAGTTCTTTTTACCATATCGTGCCAGGCTTCCTTTTTTGATTCGACCATTAAAGAAACAACAACAGCCCTGTCAGGCCAGAGCTTTTTTGTTTCAGCAATTTCTTTGAAGTTAACATCAGCCGGCCGGTCACTTATGAGTTCTATATTATTTATACCCGCTATTTTCTGTCCGTTATAATCAATGCTGCCATAGCGGTTGCAAACATTCATTACCGGCTCACCTACCGTTTTCCATACAGTACCACCCCAGCCTTGCTCAAATGCCTTGCAATTCTGGTACGCAGAATTTGATGGCGGCGCAGATGCCAGCCAGAAAGGATTTGGAGATTTGATTCCGCCGCAGTTTACTGATAAGTCAACCATCAGGACCTCTAACTATAAATTTTATTTTGCTGATAAATATTTATGAATTCCGTGCGCAGCCATTTTCCCGTCATATGCCGCATTAACAACCTCTTTTCCACCATTGATACAATCACCGCCCGCAAAAACTTTTTCATTCCCTGTTTGATAATTTTGAGGATTTACAATTACCTTTCCATCTTCAATCTTTAACCCGGTAATTGAATTTAAAAATTCTGTTTTCGCTCCCTGCCCTATTGCCTTAATTACCATATCAACTGGTATTATATAATTTGAATTGGGGATTTCAACAGGTTTTCTTCTTCTACCTTTTTCGGCATCACTTAAGGTCATTTTTATACACTCAATTCCTTCAACTGAAGTTTTACCAATTATTTTTTTAGGCGAGGTCAGAAAATGGAAAATTACGCCGTCTTTTTTTGCAAGTTCAAATTCAAACTCATACGCCGACATTTCCTCTTCGCTTCTACGGTAAAGTATCATCACTTCCTCGGCACCCAGCCTGATTGATTCTGTGGCTGCATCAATTGATGTATTCCCGGCACCAATTACAGCCACTCTTTTGCCGATATTTACAGATGACCATTTTTCTTTTTTTACCTCTTCAATAAATTCAATTGCGTTCACAACACCGGTTAAGTTTTCGCCTGATATTTTAAGGTCGGTACTCTCGCCCAGACCTATCCCGAGAAAAACAGCATCGTGTTTGTCTTTTAATTCATTAAAGGAAATATTTTTGCCGACAGACATATTTGTCTGAACTTTAACACCAAAACTTTTTACAAGATCAACTTCTTTCAGGCTATCAGCCTGTCTTGTTTTGTAAGGAGCTATGCCCCAGCTGTTCAACCCGCCTGGAATCTGGTTAGCTTCATAAATTGTAACATTATATCCGATTAAAGCTAGTTCTGCACCACAAGCTAATCCTGCGGGACCTGAGCCCACAATGCCAATAGATTTTTCTTTTTTATCCCCGCGCTTAAATAGCTTGGGCATTCCTTTTTCAAAATAATTATCAATCGCAAACCTCTGAAGTCTGCCAATTTGAATCGGAGGCTCCTCCTTATCATTAAATACACAAGCTCCTTCACATAAAACCTGTACCGGACATGCTTTTGCACAGGTTAGTGCTGCCCAGTTGGATTCAAAAATAGTTTTTGCAGAACCCAATAGGTTTCCGGTGCTTATTTTTTTTATGAAAGTAGGAATATCAATGTGTGTGGGACAAGCTTTTGTACAGGGAGACTCGTAGCAATATAGGCACCTGTTTGCCTCTGCAACTGCGGAATTCGGAGAAAACGGAGGATGAATTTCTTCGAAGTTTTTTTCGTATTGGTCGTGCGAAAGTTTTGGAGCGAGATTCTTCATAAATAATAATAAATAAAATGATATAAATAAAAAACTCAGGCCTCATATAATTCTGAAGCCTGAGTTATTTTCAATAAACGCTATTTTACTTCATTAAGATCATTTTTTTGAAATTAGTAAAATTTCCTGCTTGAATTTTATAAAAATAAATGCCGCTTGAAAGTTTTTCGGCACTAAAATCTACTGAATATTTCCCAGCCGCCTGTTCTTTATCTACAAGTTTTGTTATTTCCTGACCGAGTACATTATAAATACTCAGAGTTACCTGAGACGCCCTGGGTATTTCATAATTGATAACTGTGCTCGGATTAAAAGGATTGGGATAATTTTGTGATAAAGAATAATCAGAGGGAATTCCAGAATCTGTAAGTTTAACATCAGTTGGAATTAAATTAATATTTACATTTGTATCGCCAGCATGCACAACAACATTGTTGATGTTGTAATTTTGAACTATATCATTAGTATAAGCAATTTGATAATTGTAAATCTTTGTGCTTACTTTAAATCTAAAATATCCGTCATTGTCCGTCTGTGTTTCAGCCTGACCGGTATCAGCATTTAGAGCAAAAAGATACATAGCATAATTTGGGGATGCACCATTTAAAGTTATTCTTCCGGTAATAGTAGAATTCGTATTAAATAGATATAAATCCTGAGTGAATGCATTTCCAGATTGCACTGAAGCAAAAGTATGTTGCGCACGTACAATAGTTGTATCTCTTGAATCACCCGATCCTAAATTCAAATTTGAAATCGGTAATTCAGATGCAGTTAGTCCCAGATCGAAATGACCCACGGAATCAACTAACATGCCTCTTCCAAAGTTTACATTACTTGAAGTAATACTAACCTCTCCACCCACATAAGGTTCTCCTGCGTCATTATATAAGGTACCGGAAATATGGGCCGCTGCATTTTCAATTACAAAATCATTTCCTGAATAAGTTGTATTTACACTTTGATCTAATGTCAGGTTATATCTATCCGGGTTTGAAACATTGGGCCTGAAGATAATAGTATTATCAATTTTTACTCTCCACGGATTTCCGGAAGTATCAGAATTCATTTTAATTGAATAATCTCCATTTGCGTCTGTAATTCCTGTCCAGAATGCGTTTCCATTTTCAGCTTCAAGATTTACAACAACATACTGCATTCCGTTTCCGCCACTTGTAACTCTTCCGGAAATTGTAAAAACTGGTGAAGCAAGAGTAGTTATTTGTCCGGCAACAAGTTTAATATTGTTATTATTTTTGAAATACATAATGTAATGTGCCGGTGCTAAACCAAGGTTCATTTGAAGAGATACGTGACTATCTGCGCCATCGGACATATCAGGGGGACCGTTATGCCCTTCAGGATCGCCATCTATTTGTATAAAGCTTTGCCATAGAACATCCACAGAATTATTTAATGTACCGCTGTTATCAGTATCAATCCATATTTGAATATACGTTGTATCTCCCGCGTTGGGAACATCATAGGCCCAGGTAAATACTTCACCGGAAACACCTGTAAAACTTGAGCCCACTCCATTTACAAGCAGATTAGTTACCTGACCATAAGAACAAACTGAAATGAAAAAGAACAAGGAAAGGACTTGTATTAATTTTTTCATGACATTACCCCTTAGTTTTAGATTAACTTACTTCACTATCAACTATTGTAAGCGCTGTATCCAGTGCTCCTATAGCTGCATCAATTTCATCTTCAGAAATAATCAAGGGCGGCGCAATTACAAAGTGACTGATCCAACCTTGCATATATACACCATTCTTCATCATTTCAGCAGTTACCTTATCGACCATTAATTTATTGCCTTTTATTTTATCCTCCTTTGTGTTGAAAGGCTCTTTTGTTTTTTTGCTTTTAACCAGTTCAATAGCCCGGAATAATCCTATTCCCCTGACATCACCAATTGACTTGTGCTTGGTTTTTAGATCTTCTAATTTTTTATTTAAATAAACTCCCATCTTAGCTGATCTCTCAATTAAGTTGAGTCTTTTAATTTCTTTTATTGCAGCAATTGCGGGAGCGAGAGTTAACGGATGAGCCTCGTAAGTATGACCATGCGCAAAATAATGATCATTGAAATAATCTGCTATCTTCATAGTTGTTGCCGTTAATCCCAGTGGAACATAAGCAGAAGTAATACCTTTTGCAGTTGTTAAGATATCGGGCTTGATACCCCAGTTATCAATTGCAAACCACTTTCCGGTTCTTCCCCATCCACTCATTACTTCATCCGCTATTAATAATACATTATTATCATCGCAGATTTTTCTTAGTTTGGGCAAATATTCTCTTGGGGGAACCAGGATACCATTAGTACCAACAACGGGTTCAATCATAACTGCGGCAACATTACCTTCATTTTTAATCATATGCTCAATGTAATCCGCACAGGCCATATTGCAATCAGGGTAACTATGCCCGAGTGGGCAGCGATAACAATTACATTCCGGCGCAAAAATCACCCCGTCAATTTTTCCTGCTGGTTCAACCGCCCATCGTCTGGGATCCCCTGTTGCGGCAATTGACGCAGCTGTTGAACCGTGATACGAATTATAGCGTGAAATAATTTTGTATTTACCGGTGTACATCCGCGCTATTTTAATTGCGGCTTCATTAGCTTCCGTACCGGAAGTTGAAAAATAAAATTTTTCAAGACCTTCGGGTAAAACTTCAAGCAGAAGTTTGCTTAATTCGGCGCGGACATCTGTGGTAAAGCCCGGCGCGATAAAAGAAAGTTTTTCTGCCTGGTCCGCAATAGATTTTATAACCGCTTTATTTTTATGACCGAGATTGCTACACATAAGCTGAGCCGAAAAATCGAGATAATTCTTCCCCGATGAATCTGTAAAATAACAACCTTCGGCATCAACAATATGCAGAGGTTTCCAGCCTTTTTGGTATCGCCACGTTCCGTAAGTGTGTTTGGAAGTTATTTCTACTATTTGTTCTGAAGTCATAATTAACCTTAAGTTAAATTCTAAAAACGAATTTCTAAACTCTAAACAATTTCGAATATTTAAACAATAAACCTATTTGTCTGATTTTACAATTATTGCACCGAATATTTTCATTAACTCTGTAGATTCCTGAACTAATTTTTTTCGTTGTTCTTCTAATTTTTCTTTGGTTAAAATTAAATTTAACCAGTATCGTGATTCTTTACTTTCTTTTCTACAAATTTTAATTATGTAAATAAAATCCTTTTTACTAATCGATTCATTTGCTTCAATATAATTTGCTCCAACTGAACCGGATGACCTTACTAATTGTTTTGCAATTTCATCATTTGTTAAAGAACCCGGTGAATTATTTATAAACTTTATAACATCTTTGGAAAAATTTAATGTCCTGTCTTCTAAATCATACTGTTTTGAATTTCTCATTTCTCCTTTGAAATTGTTTAGTATTTATTATTTAGGGTTTAGTATTTACTTACCCAGCTCCGTCAACTCCCCGTAAGCCTCCGGTCTCCTGTCACGGTAAAACTGCCAGACATTCCTGACTTCCAGTATTTCATCGAAATTTAAATCCGACACAACCAGTTCATCTTTATCGCGGCTTGCCTGTGCAATTATTTTACCGCGTGGATTACAAAAGTAACTCTTGCCATAAAATTCGCCTATGTTCCAGGGTGCTTCCGTTCCAACACGGTTAATGGCACCGACGAAATAGCCGTTTGCCACCGCGTGCGCCGGCTGTTCAAGTTCCCAGAGATATTCCGAAAGTCCGGCAACTGTTGCGGATGGATTGAAAACAATTTCTGCACCGTTCAGTCCAAGTACGCGGGCTCCTTCGGGAAAATGCCTGTCATAGCAAATGTAAACACCAACATCTGCAAAGGCAGTTTTAAAAACCGGAAATCCAAGATTACCCGGTTTGAAATAAAATTTTTCCCAGAATCCCGGATTGCAATGCGGAATATGATGTTTCCGATACTTGCCTAAATATTTCCCATCCGCATCAATTACCGCTGCAGTATTATAGTATACCCCTGTTATTTCTTCTTCATAAACAGGAACTATTATAACCATCCCGTGTTTTTTTGCTTCCTCCTGCATTAGTTTAACAGTCGGACCGTCCGGTACTTTTTCAACCATTTCGTACCACTTTGTTTCCTGTTCGGCACAGAAATACGGACCGTAAAATAATTCCTGCAGGCAGAGAATCTGCACTCCTTTCTCTGCTGCTTCATGAATCATCTTCAGGTGTTTTTCTATCATCGATTGCTTAATTTTTTCAATCGGCTGTTCGGTTGACATTGAAAGCGTAGCCTGTATTAAACCACCTTTTACTATTCTTGGCATTTTATTTCTCTTTATTTTTTATTGAATAATTCACTTGCTTAATTTTTTAATTATTATCTGTCATTCCCGCCTTCGCGGGAATGATCTCTTTAACTCATCCAGTTTACCTGTGATTCCGGATTCCATTTGGTCGTAATTTTTTTCAGCTTTGTAAAAAACTCAATCGAGCTTTTTCCTGTAATATCACCTGTACCAAATTTCGAATCATTCCATCCACCGAAAGAAAACGGTTCACGCGGAACGGGCACGCCAATATTTACACCTATCATCCCGGCGCTGGCATGTTCAGCAACATAATTGGCAGCACCGCCGCTCTGTGTAAACACCGCAGCTGCATTCCCGTAGGAAGAACTGTTCTCAATTTTCATTGCTTCTTCTATTGTATCAGAACGCATTATAGAAAGTACCGGGCCAAAAACTTCTTCCTTTGCTATTTTCATGTCGGGCCTTACATAATCTAAAACTGTCGGGCCGACATAAAACCCGTTTTCCTTTCCTTCAACTTTACAATTTCTGCCGTCAACTAAAACTTTAGCGCCGTCTTTTTCTGCTTCCGTAATATAATTTTCTATTCTTTCTTTTGCCTGTTTAGAAATTATCGCTCCAAGATTTTTACCCGGAATTATTTTTTTTGCTTCTTCGCAAAGTTTATCAACTATATGGTCAACAGATCCAACACCAACCATTGCGGAAGCAGCCATACATCGCTGGCCAGCACAGCCAGACATAGAAGCTGCAATATTTGAAGCCGCCATATTAGTGTTTGCGTCCGGAAGAACTATTAAATGGTTTTTGGCTCCCCCTAATGTTAACGCTCTTTTTAAAGTTGAACTGGCTCTGGCATAAACTATTTTCGCAACTTTAGTTGAGCCAACAAAGGTTACAGCTTCAATTCCCGGATGGTCACAAATTTCTTCAACAATTTGCTTATCCCCGTGTACAACATTGAAAACCCCGTCAGGTAATCCTGCTTCTTTTAATAATTCCGCAAGCCTGTTTGCGCTAAGCGGAACCTGTTCCGATGGTTTTAAGATCATCGTGTTACCGAGACATAACGCGTTTGGAATAGTCCAGTTAGGAACCATATTCGGAAAGTTAAAAGGTGTAATACATGCTACCACTCCAACCGGGTATCTTTCAATTCTGCATTCCACTCCTTTGGAAACCTCGAGTACCTCACCTGAAGTCAATTGAGGAATTGAGCAGGCAAATTCTGTAACCTCGATACTTTTTTCCACTTCAGCCCGTGATTCAGAAATTGTTTTCCCGTTTTCTATATGAACCAATTCAGTAAGCTCATCAATATTTTGTTCAAGCAGGTGTTTATATCTAAAAAACACCTGTACCCTTTCTTTAATGGGTAATGATGACCATGCGGGAAATGCTTTTTTTGCCGCGTCAACGGCCTTGTCCAGGTCAGTGATATTAGATAATGGAACGGTTGAAATTATAGATCCGTCGAGAGGAGAAAAAACATCTAATTTTTTATTATCGCACTGGATAGTTTGTCCATCTATAAAATTACCTAAGGCAGGATACTTCATGTTGTCTCCGCACTTATAATGAAAACCGATTACTGTCGGTGCAGGAATAATAAAATAGAAAGTTTTATTTTAATAAACAAAGCGAAAAAGAGGGAAATAATCAACAAGATGAATTACGTACCTTGTCGAAAAACAATTTGAGTTTGCCCGGGTCCAGATTCCCGTTTGTCCTTACACCGCTGCAAACGTCCAAAGCAAATGGCGATACCGTTTCAATCGCTTCTCTGACATTTGCGTGATTTAAGCCGCCGGCAAGAAAAATTGGGATCTCAATTTCTTCCCTGATTTTTTTGCTGATTTCCCAATTGTGTCTTCTTCCTGTCCCACCAAGTTCTTTTACTTCTAAGTTTGGATTTCCGGAATCAAGTAGAATAGCGTCAACTCCTTTAGAAATTTTAACTGCTTCTTTAATCGAGTTATCATCAAGCACGTGAATTACCTGGACTATTTTAATTCCAGGCAATGCATCTTTTATTTCCTGATAAGTTCCGGTTTTTAATTCATCAACAATCTGAATTGTATTTGTTCTTAATTTCCTTTGCTGATTGATTATTTCATTTGCATCAGTTTTGCTTGTTAACAGAAATGTTGCAATAGGCGGGGGTACGGATTTGGCAATCTCTATAATTTTATCTTCGTTTATAACTCCCGGACCGCTAGGCATCTCGCTTACAAGTCCCAGTGCCGACGCACCGAATTCTATTGCAAGTTTTGCTTCTTCTATGCTGTTAATACAGCAGATTTTAACTTTGGGTTTTACCCCGTGAGGTAATATTTTATTCTTATTCATAGTGTTTTAATGTCGGCCAGATTTCATCAACTGATTTTTTAGGCTGTTTGCAAATCCATACAGGTTGATTGTTTTCATAAGGCATAGCATATTTTGATAATCTCAAAGTATCCGCGCGAATAACTTCTTCAAAAATGCTGCTTAAAGATTTTTCAGTGCTGCCAAGAACAATTACTATTTGCGCATTTTTTCTAACCGGTCCCCATAAATAGAAATTATTATGCCCTGAGATTGCAGGAGCAAGATCATATTTTTTTCCATAAAAATTAATTGAGCCGGCTTCACCGTAATTACCGCAGAAGATAACGCAATTTTGTTTTTCTTCCGGGGTTAATTTTTCGTAAACCTTCTTAATAGTCCCGAACATTTGTTGCCAGCCAAACATATCGGCATAAAACTGCGGAAGTTCTCCCAATTTCTTTTTCTCAGAAGTTGATGGTTTTATTCCAATAGATTTTGCAAATGAGATATATGATTCAACCGGAAGTATTGGAGTTACCAATGGCGCAAGCCAGATTCCCAGGGCGAGCAACAATATATAAACCGGTTTAGGCCAAAATATATTTTTCTTTTCGAAAAACTTTTCGAAGAAAACACCGCCACCGGCAAACAGAATGGGAAACGCTACCGCAAGGTAACTTGATTTACTTGATGGATTAACCAGCAAAATTATAAGCACAACAGAAAATATTATTGCAAGAATTCTGTATCGTTTTTCATTTTTATTAAACAACAAATAGTAAAAACCTAAAATCCAGATTGGAAGAGTAATTGGATTTACCATTAAAAATACTGATTTGAAAAAATCAACCGGAGATTGCAAAACATATTTGTTTTCCAGTGCATTTCTCATAAACTCAATTGTTGGAAAATCATTTACATATTGCCAGATTACATACGGCAGAAAAATTAGTCCTGAAATTAAAAAGGCAATCCAGGGTTCTTTTGTTAGTAACACTTTCCTGTTTTTTGTGGATAACAAGCCAATGAATAGTCCTGCACATAACCAGAGAAGACTTATTTTATTCATTAAGCCAAGGCCAATAGTTATTCCAAGCAAATACCAGAGGTTCTTTTTTCCCTGGTTAATTATCAAAGTTAAAATGTAAACAGACAGTATCCAGAAAAACACATCGAAAGTATTTAATGAAAAGGTAGAATCAAATGCAAGATAGATTGGCGCTATAATCATGCACATTGCAGCTGAGACCTGTGCAAAAAATCCCCCGCCTAATTCCTTTGCAATTTTTCCCGTTGTAAATACAGTTAATCCCCCTACCAAAGCAGGGAGAAACCGAATTGCGACTAATGAATCGCCTAAAAAGAATCTGGAAATTGCCAGCATTAAAACAGAGAAAGGAGGCTGATCTACATATCCCCAGGCAAGATGATTTGAGCAGCTAATAAAGTAAAATTCATCCCTGAAAAAACCATAGGCACCGTTTGCATTTATTATAAAGTGAAAAAGAAATTTAAAGGCCGACAGCAAAAATAAAATAAATGTTGCATTGTAAATAATTTCTTTATTGATCTTTTTAATTTTCATTTTATTCCGAATAACAAATAATTGTTAAATAATTCCATAACCTTCAAAAAAATGATTGATCTCTTCCTCATAGCTTTCAGAACGATGAAGCTCATCTTGTGACAAAATATATTTTTTTACCGCATCTACATTCGACTGTGAAACTGAAAAAGCGGAGAAACATTCTCCCCAGTTAAAGTGTTCGCTTAACAAGTTGCTGATATTTATCCAATCCGCAGAACTATTTTTAAAAAGTGCCGCGATCTCATTCAGAGATAATCTGTCGGGCAAATCTACAAGCATATGCACGTGATCGGCGTTTACGTAATTACATTCCATTAAAATATTATTTGATGCAGAATATTCCTGGAAATATTTGGAAACCGCTTTTCGTAAATCATAATTAGCAAAATATTTTTTACTGTTATCCGTTCCCCATATAAGGTGTACCCAGCAACGGGTATTTGTGTTTGATTTCATTTGTTTGCCTCTATGGCTTAATAATAAATATTATAAATTAAAAATACTCCTTGGAAAGGTAAGATGAAAACGCACCACAACAACGTATATAAAACATTGCTGGTGAAGCAGTTACATTAAGTTTTGTTTTTCAAATTTGCATTCCCTATATTCATACAGAATCCTTTCAAAACGAAACGTTTCATATTTGCGGGACGTTGGCAATAATAGCTATTAACCTAAAAATAATTTTTATGAAAACTACTAAAAACTATATTGGAATAACTTTAAGTGTTCTAATATTTACAAGTGTATCGCTACTTTCATTTCTAATACAGTCTTGTAAAAGTGACATAAAAGAAACCTTACCTAAAACCGTCGACATAGAAAAGGAAAATGTTATTGAAATAATAACGGAGAACATGGATTTTATAGCTCCGGATACCATCCCTAACGGATGGACTACATGGCGGTACATCAACAAATCCGCACAACCTCACTTTATTCTAATTGACGATTATAATGATAGTATTACGGTAAAAGAATTTAAAGAAGAGTTATTACCACCTTTTGGTGAAGGCATAACCAAACTTTATGAAGGAAAAAATGATGAAGCCATGGCGGCTTTTGGTAAAATTCCTGAATGGTATAGCGATACAAAATGGCCTGGAGGAGTAGGATTAATCTCGCCGGGGAAAACGGCAGAAACTATCTTAAAACTAGAACCTGGTTTTTATATCATTGAATGCTATGTAAAAATGAGCAATGGCATGTTTCATACGAATATGGGAATGTATAAGGGGCTTATCGTATCGGACGAAAAATCTTCCATGGAAGAACCTACGGCTGATATTGCCATTGATATCTCAAGTAAAAAAGGCATCGTATTTAATCCTCCTACAAAACCCGGTGCATATACCTTTTCAGTAAACTTTTTAGATCAGAAGAAGTATGAAAATTTTGAAGGACATGATATAAACCTCGTAAAAATGGATGAAAAGACCGATCTAACTACCATTGAAGCATGGATGAACTGGTTGAATCTCAAAGGACTTATTGATCCAGTTCCCGAGGGTTTCACTTTCCTTGGTGGCGTTAACGATATGCCAGCTGGAAGCAAAGGTTATTTTAGAGCTAATCTTGAACCTGGTAACTATGCCTTAATTTCTGAAGTGCCAAAGACTTTAAGTAAAAACTTACTGAAAACATTTGTAATATCTGAATAGTTTTCTATTGAAATTACTATTGCCAACACTATATATAAGCTATGGCTTTGTCTGTGCCCACTTGGAAAATTTTGTGGATTTTCCAAAGCCAGTTATTATTTGGAGAGGTTCGTGCCGAGATACGCCATAGCTCATTTACAAAAATGTTACACCCCAAAACTACCCCTTCATCTTTCCAACAATTTTCTCACCGCTCCTCCCAACAACATAACCACCCAGTCCTATCTGCAGCAGCAGCCGGGAAAAGACTTCCCGAAGTAAGCAATTTTAATCAAGCTCATTTGTTTAACTAACTTTATTCGTAAACTTCACGCATTAATAATGGATATTTAACAGGTCTTTTGTATTATTGCGGTAAATAAAGAGTTACTTGTCATTTGAAAATATAATACTATGAAAATCTTAATATTTCTATTCCTTTTAGTTAGTCCTAATATCACGTTTGGTCAATTCAGTGAGAATTTGCTGAACAAAATAAGATATGCATCTGAGGACTATTATATAGCGAGAGATACACTATCGATAACCGGCTCAAACACTTTGCCGTGCTTGGACATTATGATTAATAATAAAGGACCATATAGATTCTTAATTGACTTAGGCTCAAGTGTTATGAATTTTAAACAATCCGTTGTTTTGGATGCGAAAATGAATATCATAGTCGATAGAGAACGAGGAGATATTGCAATGGCAAACAAAATTCAGATTGGCAAAAGTGTATTTCTAAATGTCTATGGAGCAGTATACGAAGACCTTGATGTTGACGGAGTAATAGGATTTAATTTAATTGGTAAAATGAATTTTATGATGGATTATCCAAATATGAAATTTGCCTTTATTTCAGAAACCAATGAGCTTAAAGATTCCACATATTCTAAATATGAAGAGATTGGACGGATGCCTTACCTTAAAGCCAAAATAGGAGACAAATATGCCAACATAAATTTTGATACTGGTGCTTCTGGTTGGCTTTATTTCCCGTCTTCATATAAAGACTCCTTAAACTTCAAAACGGCAATTCGTAATGGTAAAGAAGTGTGGAATAATCAAACAGGGACAACTCAATCTGCAAAGGCTCAAATTTCCGACAATGTCAGTTTTGGGAATTTCGTGATAAAAGAGCCTTTAGTAGTCTTTTTGTCGGATATTGATGATGTTTTTGTAGGCAGTTCATTACTAAAGGATTTTAAATTAACTTTTTACATATCACAAAAATTAGTGAAAATGGATAGAGATAAAGAAAACGATATAATAATTATTCCGGTTGAAGAATAAACGACAAGTAATAATGTATATAAATAATAGCCAAACCGTTGGCACACATTAAGAAAACTGCTGCCATAAATAAGAAAATTGATGAAAAAAGTTGAAAACTATTATGAAACAATTTATTAAATCAGCATTAGTTATACTAATTGCTATTGGGTTCGGAACAGGAATAGCGATTGCCTGCAGCCAGAATGGAGCTATAATTTTTGATGGCTTTCCTCTGTTTGCCTTTTGCGTGATTATTGCTTTTACCATTAATTGGATCGCTTTCATACCAGCTTTCATATTTCAAACCGAAAAGTTCTTCGATCTTACAGGTAGTATTACCTTTATTACAGTTACTGTGGCAGGTGTTTTGCTCTCACCTGTGCGTGATGCACGAACTTTTATCGTACTGGCATTAGTCTTAATCTGGGCAGCACGACTGGGTAGTTTCTTATTTAAACGTATTCTCAAAGAAGGAAAAGACGGACGCTTTGACGAACTAAAACCCAATTTCCTGCGCTATCTAATTGTATGGACACTTCAGGGATTGTGGGTAAGTCTGACCCTCGCTACAGCGCTGGTCATCATCACTACATCAGCAAAATTGCCATTGGACACTTTTGCCATTGTCGGAATTACTATCTGGCTGATTGGATTCGCTATTGAAGCAGTTGCTGATGCGCAGAAATCAAAATGGCGTGCAAATCCAGAAAACAAAGGGAAGTTCATTAATGTAGGTCTATGGAACAAATCTCGTCACCCAAACTATTTTGGTGAAATTATAATTTGGATTGGTGTTGCCATTATTGCACTACCCGTGCTAGAATCTTGGCAGTTTTTCTCACTGATTTCTCCATTATTTGTCACGATACTTCTTACCCGAATCAGTGGTTTACCTATGCTGGAAAAACGCGCAGATGATAAATGGGGTGGTATGGGTGACTATGAAGAATACAAAAACAATACGCCGGTGCTGATTCCAAAGCTTATGTGATACGGAAATAGTTAATAGAATAATGCAAGTAACTTCTCGAAACAGATAAATTGATCAACGAATTATATTAATAACGTGTGCTAACATGCGTTAGCGGTAATTAAAAAAGAACAACGTGAGAATTTGTAGAAAAACAATAAATCCTAAATAAAATGAAATTAAGAAGAATCACTCCGGATTTAACTTCAAATAAAATAGAAGAAAGCAAGAAATTCTATTCCGACTTCGTTGGGTTGAAATTGGCAATGGACATGGGTTGGATATTGACTTTTATTTCTGAATCAAACCCAACAGCCCAAATCAATCTATTACGCTCTGATAAACAAGAGATTGACAACTCGAATGTTGCTATAAGTATTGAGTCTTCAGATGTAGATGGATTGTATGAAAAAGCACTAGCTGAAAACATGGAAATTGTATATCCCTTAAAGAATGAAGAATGGGGAGTTAAAAGATTTTTTGTCAAAGACCCAAATGGCGTTACTGTGAATATAATGTGCCATCTATAACTTATAATCTTTTTCAAACCATTGGACTTGAATAATAATTACTGACAACAACGTATATAAAAAATAGCGGTTTTTGTGCTTAAGCAAAAATGAATTTTATAAATTTAAGGTCAGTAATAATCCGAAAAGTTCGTGCTTAAAAATCCGCTACTTTTCATATACAAGACCGTTGGGCACAACCCTACTCTCTCAACACCAATAAAATCAAACTAGTTTTTTCGCAACCTTTCCAATAGTCAGGCTTTGCAATACAATTAAAAACAGTATTCCCTGCTAATAAAATCGCGCACTGGTTTAGAAACAATCCTAAATTTTATATTCAGACTCTCAACTTGCTGTGCTTGAATCCATAACTTCTGTAAACAAACATTCCGATTATTAACCAGACAACCATCTCATCAATGCCGGTAAACATAATAGTTATCATACTATTTAACAAATAACTGTTTTTGTCTTAAATTCTACAGGATGTTTCGTTTATAAATATTTTGTTTAAAGAAGCTTATTCACAATATTTGATAAGGGATTTTAAAATAGCATTTCTAATAACATGAATGTGAATCAATTACGAACAATTATAATTTAAGGATTAAACAAGATGAGGGGAATTCTATTGTTATTATTATTGGTGACATTATTTTCATTTACAAATGCCCAGTCAAATAAAATTGAAATAGGCACTATTGATACTGTTTATTCAAAAATACTAAACGAAAAACGTGAAGTCTGGGTTTATATTCCACATCACTTAATAGACAACACATTAACTGACTCCAAATTGTATTATCCGGTTTTATACTTGTTAGATGGGAACTGGCATTTCCCTTCAGTAGTGGGCATAATACAACAATTGAGCTACGTTAGCGGCAATTCAATTTGCCCGGAAATGATTGTTGTAGGAATAGCTAATACCGACAGAGTAAAAGATTTTACGCCTACACGTGACAATAATTTTAGCCCAACTTCGGGAGGAAATGAAAAATTTATTTCTTTTATCGAAAAAGAATTAATCCCGTACATTGAAGCTGCTTATCCCGTAGCACCCTATAGAATGTTAATCGGACATTCACTGGGCGGTTTGGCAGTTATAAATACTTTGATAAATCATACTGATCTGTTCAATGCCTATGTTTCTATTGATCCCAGCATGCAGTGGAACAATCTAACCTCTTTAAAAGAGGCAGAAAAAAAATTATCTGAGAAAAAGTTCACCAATGCTGGTTTATTTTTAGCCATTGCAAATTCGATGGAAAAGAATATGGATACAATTAAAGTTAAAAAGGATTTATCTGGAAATACCTTACATATCCGTTCTATACTGGAGTTGGATAAATGTTTAAGAACTAATAAGCAAAACGGATTGAACTACCAAAGTAATTATTACATCAACGAAAATCATGGCTCTGTACCTCTTATTGCTACATATGATGCGCTGCATTTTATCTTTAATTATTATGATCTACGCCTGACCAAAAATGACTACGCAGATACCAGCATGGCATTGCCCCAAAGAATTGAGAATCATTATAATAATATTTCAGAGAAAATGGGTTATAAAGTAAATCCCTCGGAAAACCTTATAAATACTTTGGGATACACTTCAATGATGATGAAAAATTTCACCCGGGCGGAATATTACTTCAAACTAAATATTAAAAATTTCCCGGATAGTTTTAACGTTTACGACTCTTTGGGTGATTACTACATCGCTGTCGGAAATAAATCACAAGCCGTGGATATGTTTACTAAAGCGCTTTCGATTATGGAAAATCCTGACATCAGAGAAAAGCTAAATAAACATCAGGCGGAATTAAATTAAATCAGCTATTTCAATTGCTGGATTTTACTCAACTATTGAAAATAAAGCAATAATATAAGTTGCACTTAAAAAAGTATAATCTGCTAGTAAAATCACGCGCTGGTTTTGAATCAATCTTAAATTTTATATTTAGATTCTCAACTTGCTGTGCTTGAATCCATAACTTCTGTAAACAAACATTCCGATAATTAACCACCCCGCAAACCTCACCCAGGTAATCCACGGCAAACCCATCATTAGGTAAAGGCAGGCGGCTACTCCCATCAACGGGACATAAGGAACAAAAGGAACCCTGAATGATCTTGGCCTGTCCGGTTCCTTCTTCCGCAAAATAATTATGCCGATGCACACTAGTATAAATGCGAAAAGTGTACCGATGTTGGTCAGGTCGACCATTTCATCGATGCTTGTGAACATCGCGGTTATACCAACAACAAGGCCGGTAAGTATTGTAGCAAAATAAGGGGTCCTGAATTTAGGATGTACTTCGGCAAATTTTTGTGGCAGCAGGCCATCGCGCGCCATCGAGAAAAATATTCGCGGTTGTCCGAGCTGAAAAACCAATAACACAGCGGTGTGAGCAATAACAGAACCAAAGGCGATAATTCCGATAAAGAGATTTGCGTTCTTTTGAATATTTGCGTACTGGAAGGCGAGTGTAAGCGGCTCAGCCTGTTGTGTTGCCAGCATATGCACCAGCGCCTGATAAGGAATTATCCCGGTGAACACCGCGGCAACCGCTATATATAAGATAGTACAAATAATCAGCGAACCGATAATTCCAATCGGCAAATCCCTCTTGGGATTTTTAACTTCCTCGGCAACTGTAGAAACAGCATCAAAGCCTATGTATGCAAAAAAGACAACTGCGGCTCCGGCCTGAATTCCCGACCATCCGTTTGGAGCGAAAGGAGTCCAGTTTTCGGGTTTTACATAATGCGCACCGACATAAATAAAAAATCCAAGAATTATTAGTTTTATAATTACCATTGTGGCATTCATACGGGCGCTTTCTTTCACACCGATAACAAGAACAACAGTTATAAGAGCAACAATAGCAAATGCCGGCAGATTAAAAACTAATGGTATACCGAAAATATGAGGCGCACTTTCAAAAAGGCCCGGTATTTTTCCCGCCGTTGTATAGTCGGTCGACATCCAGTCGGGAATAATAATACCAAACCCTGCAACTAGAGTCTTAAAATAATTCGCCCAGCTGATTGCGACGGCGACATTTCCAACCGCGTACTCAATAATTAAATCCCATCCAATTATCCACGCAACCAGTTCACCAAGAGTTCCGTATGAATAAGTGTACGCGCTTCCGGAAATCGGAACCATTGCGGCAAACTCCGCGTAACACAGCGCCGCGAATCCGCAGGCAACAGCAGTTAAAACAAATGAAAGCATTAGTGCCGGTCCGGCGCCCGGCCTGGCAAGATCTCCCGCCGCCGCGGTGCCGATTGTCGCAAAAATTCCCGCCCCTACAATCGCGCCTATTCCGAGCAATGTAACATCAAGAGCCCCGAGCGTTCGTTTTAGTTGTTTGCTCGGGTCCTCACTCTCGTGCATTATTGCGTCGAGACTCTTGGTCTTAAATAATTGTTTAAGCAAAATCACTCCGTTTATTTGAAGAGTAAGCGCTATTAGCTAAAAAATAAAAAAAGCGAATGGGATATGAATTACCGCCCAGAGAAGGTATCTCCACAATACCTGTTTAGATTCCTGTTTTGAAAAAAACACAAAATAGATTCCTTTAACGATTGTATTGCTCATCATTGCGATGATTATTGCTGAGATAACAATATTTTCGACCGGAATAGTTCCTCTTATCAAGGATAAAATAAACGGATCAATATCTGTTACGCCGGTAATTGCCGAAAGAGAAATCAATCCGCTGTCTCCGAAATAATTTTTTACAATTACCGTAAGTACAGATAAGATGACGAACAAGGCGGCGAACATAAGGGCGGGACGAATTTCGAAGGGATTTTGAAGTGTTGAGCCGGCATTTTCAGATTTTTCTTTTTGCTTTTCTTCAATGCCAAATGATAAAACAATACCAACCAAAGTGAGTGCACACAACTTCCACCATAGTACACTAACAAAGGATGGATTAATAAGCCAGACCAGGAATAATATTCTTATATACATAACACTGCTTGCCAGAAGCGAAGCCTGCAATGCGCTTTTGTTTTTTGACGGATCTTTTTCTGCAATTCTTGCAACCGCAATAGTTACTGCCGTACTTGAAACTATTCCACCCATTATTCCGGATAACCAGAGTCCGACCCTGTCGCCGAATTTTTTAATCAGGAAATAACCGATGAAACCAAGTGTAGATACAAAGACTACAATTAACCATATTTTATAGGGATTGAGTAAATACTTTGTGTATTCCTTATCAGGAAGCGCGGGTAAGATTATAAGAGTTACAAGAAGGAATTTAAGAACTGCAAGAAATTCTGATTTATCGAGCTTCTCAACGTATTTTTCGAGATCAGATTTTTCCGAAAGAAGCAGTGTAGTAATTATGCCGAGAGCAAGCGAAACCCATACATCGGCGAGAATTGTGAGTGCGCCAATTATGTATGTAAGAACAGCCGCAATTTCGCTGGTCCAGCCGTAATGGCCTTCTTTAAACTTTGCAAGATATCCGGCTATCACGAGCGCAGTAACCGAAATTAAACCAACGGGCAGTATAACCGGGATATTTATTTTATAAAGCCATCCGCAGGCAAAGCCGAAAAGACTTATAATCGTGTATGTCCTTAACCCCGCAAATCTTGATTTATAAACTGAGCCGGAACTTTCTCTTTCAAGCCCGATTAAAAAACCAAGTGCCAGCGCAACAATAAACCTTATTTCGTTTGTCCATTCAAAAGCATTCAAACGGGTAAACCTGTTTTTGTTTTTATTAAAATAGTAAAAGAACCAATAAATTTCTTTTTAATTAAACTAATTAAAAAGAAGTTGTAAAGATTATAGGGCTAAAGAGTAGGTTGTTTTTAATGAAAAATCTCTGCTATATTTATCCTCGGTAAAATTTACAAGATGAAAATCTTAAATGAAAGATTTTAAAATTTATACACAGCCTAACGATGTAACCTGCGGACCAACAAGTCTTCATGCAATCTATAGATATTATGGAGATAAAATATCCTTAAAGAAAACAATAAGCGAAGTAAACTACTTAAGCAATGGTGGAACATTAGCTGTTTTACTTGGATGTCACGCTTTGCAAAGAGGATATAAAGTTTCCTTATATACCTTTGATCTTCAAATTTTTGATCCTTCCTGGTTTTTAAATAAAGAAATTATCCCTTATAAATTAACAGAACAATTAAAAGTAAAAAGAACAAAAAAGTTCAGAGAAATTACAAATGCATATTTAGAGTATTTCAGGCTGGGCGGTAATATTTATTCTGAAGTTCTCACAAGATCTTTATTAAAAAAATATTTCTCAAAAAAAATTCCGGTACTAACTGGATTGAGCGCAACCTACTTATATAAAAGTATGAGAGAATATACTGGTGAAAACAATAAATCAGTATTTGATGATATAGTCGGAGAACCTATAGGACATTTTGTTATTTTGAAAGGCTTTGACGACGATGGCGAAAATATTATTGTTGCCGATCCATATAAAACTAATCCCATTTCAAACGAAAATTATTACCAGGTAAAAACATCAAGATTACTTAATTCAATTATGCTTGCTATAGTAACATACGATGCAAACATTTTAATAGTAGAGCCAAAATAATATATGAAAACCTTTGTTGTAGTAAATAATTTTAAAGACTGGAATTTCAACATTAAAGATGTTGATATAATAGAAGCCAAATCCTATTTAACAGATAAATCATTTTCAGAAATGAAATCAGCCAGGATTTTTAATTTATGTCGTTCATATAAATATCAGTCAATTGGCTATTACGTATCTCTTTTGGCAGAAGCCAGAGGACACAGGATATTTCCCAATGTTTCAACTATTCAGGACTTAAAAACACAAAGCATTGTCAGATCAATTTCAGATGAATTTGATGATTTCATTCAAAAAAGTTTTTCTAAAATTAAAGCGGACGATTTTGTACTTAGCATTTACTTCGGGCAAAATATTGCCAAGCAGTATTCAAGATTGGCAACACAAATTTCAAATATATTTCAGGCTCCATTAATGAGGGCTAATTTTGTACACAATAACAATAAATGGATGTTAAACAAAATATCCGTAGTGCCTGTAAATGAAATCCCTCAACATCACCTGCCTTACATTGCAGAATTTGCGGAAACCTTTTTTAATAAAAAAAGAATATATTCGCCCAAAGTTGCTATGCTTGCATATGATCTTGCAATTTTAATTAATCTAGATGAAAAGGAACCACCTTCCAATAAAAAAGCTATCCAGCAATTTATTAATGTTGGTGAAGAATTAGGTATCAGGTGTGAGCTTATTACTAAAGATGATTATAGCCGGATCCAGGAATTTGATGCGCTTTTTATAAGAGCGACAACTTCAGTTAATCATTATACATATCAATTTGCAAGACGGGCCTTTACAGAAGGTCTGATTGTTATTGACGACCCCTATTCAATTTTAAGATGTACTAATAAAGTTTACCTGGCTGAGATGCTTTCAAACGCCAATATTCCGGCGCCCAAAACCCTAATTATTTATAAAGATAAAAAGAAAGTCTTAAATATTGATTTGACATTTCCTGTAGTTTTAAAACAGCCTGATAGTTCTTTCTCGCAAGGAGTTATAAAAGTTGATAACCAGGAACAGTTTCTTCTTGAAATAAAAAAAATATTTGAAGTATCTGATCTAATTATTGCGCAGGAGTTTACTTATTCTGATTACGATTGGAGAATAGGTGTGTTAGATGGAAAACCACTTTTTGTATGTAAATATTTCATGGCTAAAGATCACTGGCAAATTTATAACTGGAAAAAGCAGGGAAAAAATAAATATGGTAATTTTGAAGCCATTCCTGTTTATAAAGCGCCCAAAAAGGTTGTTTCGGCTGCGCTCAAAGCATCAAATATAATAGGTAAAGGACTATATGGTGTTGATGTGAAAATGATTGATGACAAACCTCTTATTATTGAGGTAAATGATAATCCTAATATTGATTTCGGTGTTGAAGATCAGATTATGGGAAAATATCTATACTATGAAATTATGCGGGTATTTAAAGAAAGGATTGAAAGTTCCAGGAAAGAACGGGAATTGAATATATGAGTAAAAATACTCTTCACCTTTTCCAAGGCTTAGGAATTGAACTTGAATATATGATAGTCAGAAAGGATTCACTACATGTTAATCCTGTTTGCGATGAAATAATTAAGGCTATGGCGGGTTCTTACACTACTGACACAGAATATAAAAACATAGGCTGGTCAAATGAATTAGTTTTGCACGTAATTGAATTAAAAACCCCTGAACCGGTTAATAATTTAAATAATCTGGATAAATTTTTTGCCAAAAGCATAAAGAAAATTAATAAACTTCTTGATTCTTATGACTCTCAATTAATGCCTTCCGGTTCACACCCGTTTATGAACCCGGAAAAAGAAACCAAACTTTGGCCACATGAATATAATGCTGTCTATCAATCTTATGATAAAATATTTGGATGCAAAGGCCATGGTTGGTCAAATTTACAAAGCGTTCACCTTAATCTGCCATTTGCAAATGATGATGAATTTGGAAGATTACATGCCGCTATAAGATTATTGCTCCCAATAATTCCGGCACTAACCTCCAGTTCCCCTATTTTAGATGGACATTTAACAGATTATAAAGATATGCGATTAGCTGTTTATCAAAATAATCAAAAAATAATTCCTTCAATCGCTGGTGAAATTATTCCTGAAAGAGTTTTTTCAAAAGTGGAATACGAAAACATCATATTAAAAAAAATCTACAATGATATTGCTGAATATGACAAAGAAAATATACTCCGTTATGAATGGTTAAACTCCAGAGGTGCTATAGCAAGATTTGACAGAAATGCGATTGAAATCAGAATTATAGATACTCAGGAAGCACCAATAGTTGATATGGCAATAATTTTTGTAATTGTTGAGACATTAAAAATTATGATTAACGAAGTATGGACATCTTATGAGAAGCAGAAACTCTGGTTGGTAAAACCACTTTTAAATTTATTCCAAGAAGTAATTAAATATGCTGAATTTACTGATGTAGTTGACTACGAATACTTAAATATTTTTAATATTAAAGAAAAATGTTCAGTTAAAGATTTGTGGGAAAAAATTATTTCCAATATTGACTTCTCCGGATTTAGTGAATTCAAATCAGTGATCAATAACATTATTGAAGAAGGAACTCTTTCCACCCGCATTATTAATAAATTAAATAATAATTATTCTCTAGAGAATATTACTTCAGTTTATAAAAATCTTGCCGATTGTCTAAACGAAAATAAAATGTTTTTATGAAAATGAAAACCATAATAACCTGTGAACACGCCGGAAACAAAATACCCCGCAAATACAATCACTTATTTAATTCTAATTATTCAATACTAAAAAAACATAAAGCATATGATATTGGAGCTGTTTATATTTACAAAAGATTAGCAAAAATCGCAGATTATTCTAGCCATACATTAATTTCACGGTTACTTATTGACACAAACAGGTCGTCTAACAGCAAAAATTTGTTTTCATCATTTACAAAAAATCTTGATGATAAAACAAGGCAGCAAATTTTTAATAAATATTATTTTAATTATCGTTCAGAAATAGAAAAGTTTATAGGCGACAACATCTTAAAAACAAGACTAATTCATTTATCAATTCATACCTTTACCCCGATATTTAACAGGAAAAGAAGAGATACCGATATAGGAATATTGTTCAATCCTAAAAGCAGATTAGAAAAAGAAGTTTCAAGTAATTTTAAGAAATTATTAAAAATCAGTTTCCCTCAATATAAAATCAGGTTTAATTCTCCCTACCTTGGAATATCCGATGGTTTTACAAGTCATTTACGAGAAAAATTTACTTACGAAAAATATGCCGGGATAGAATTGGAGGTAAATCAAAAATTCTTTAAGAGTGGAAACAACCACAATATTGTAAACAAAATTTATCAATCGGTGTTCAAATTATTCTTTTTATATCCCGATTGATAATAATTGTACACTTTACATTATTATTGTTTTTCTAATTAAAAGTTAAAACGTATTAGTTGATTATGAAAAAGACTAATAAAAATATATAACGCGACAGATATGGAGGGTAATATATTATAAACAAACACGGCCATTCTACTGCAACTGGAGATTTAAGTTCATTTTCCATTTAAATGTGTTCAAATGGGTATCTAAATTTGTTTAATTAAATTTCATAAAAGATTATTAAATATTCTTAGCGTCTTTGGGTATTAACACAAAGACGCTAAGCAGAAAAGTTAAAATCTTGAAGTTTGTTTGACGAGCGGTTTTCTAGGAAGCATTTCATCACGCATAGCAGTATTGTAGACAAAAGCAGCCATAATCATTGCAGACTGCATTAAATCACTTTTACTTGCGTGATCATAATTATCCATATTTGAATGATGAATTCTTACCATATAATCCAGAGGATCCTGTATAAACTGGAAACCCGGAATTCCTATTGCATCAAAAGCAAGATGATCTGTTCCCCCTGTGGTTCTTATTGTAACTGTTGATGCGCCCATATCGTGAAATGGTTTTAACCATTCTTCAAATATCGGGCGTACAGCTTCATTACCCTGTAAGTAGATACCGCGAATTTTTCCTGACCCGTTATCATAATTAAAGTAACCGGAAACTTTTGATTGCTCGGGTTTTAATTCGATTGTTTTAAGATCACCAAAATGTTTTAAAACATAACCACGTGAGCCGAGTAATCCTTCTTCTTCTCCATCCCACAAAGCAATACGAATTGTTCTTCTCGGTTGTACTCCAAGTGCTTTTAAAATTCTAACTGCTTCCATCGCAACTGCGCTGCCAGCCGCGTTATCGGATGCGCCTGTGCTTGCCTGCCAGGAATCAATATGTCCGCCAAGCATAACAACCTGGTCTTTTAATTCCGGATCCGTTCCGGGAATTTCTGCAATTATATTATGCCCGTTCGTATCTTTATCATAAAAGGTAGTTTTCAATTCAGCTTTAATTGTAACAGGAATATTTTTTTCAAGTATTCTTACAATTCTATTATAGTTTTCAATTTCAACCTGGAAAGAAGCGATCCCGCCTTCTTCACCTACTTTGTATGAACCACCAGATGCTGCAAAAAGAGTTCCATCCTGCCCGCGGCTTGGTTTTAAAATTACTGCAACTCCCTCAGTTTTCAGGAGTTCGCTTATTTTCTTTCTCAGGTCTCTCATTTTCATGTACTCTGCATACCTCGATGCCCAGCGGGATTTGGCACCCGGTTCAGGAGCCATTTCCATTTTTGCTAAATCCTCATCAGTATATCTTCTTGCATCAGCTTCAAATCTTTTTTCTACTTCTCTTTCGCCTCCCATCATTACTATAGCTCCTTTTAATTTTCCTTTAAAAGGTGCAAGGTCTTCTTCCGTTTTTATATCTAGTAATATTGGTTTCCCGCTAATTATCCCATTTGTACTTGTTGTCCAAGCTTCAGGATAAGCAATTAACCTATCGTAATCCGGTGATGTCATTTCCAAACTAAATGACTCAACTGACCAGCCTTTACCGAATGTGCCCCAGGGTTCTATTGTTGCGTTTTCAAGGCCAATTTTTGTAAGTTCATTTTTAGCCCAGTTTGCGGCCTTGTAATAATTTGGTGAGTTTGTTAGTCTTGGTCCGTATACATCTGTTAAATAGCTTAACGTTTCCATCACTTTAGAATTAGTATATTCTTCATTTTTAATTTTTTGAATCATTTGAAGATCAACGTTTTCCTGGGCCAGAACAGAAAAGCAAATAACAAAGATCAATAAAACAGTGGTTTTTAAACGCAGAGTCATTACAGAATCCTCCTGTGGATAGTTAAAAGTTCGGTGTGTTCCCCCGATTTGTAGATTATAAAATATAGATGAAAATAAAGGATTGTTTATAATAATCAAATAAAAATGTGATGAAGATATTGAAACGAGAATTCACCTGTTTTCGCTTATTACTTTATGTTGGTTGTCAACAGTTTCCTACTTTTTTTAATCGCCAAAGCTAACTATTACTTCTATATCAACTAATCGGGACACTATTTCTTTAATAATTCTCAAAAATTCAGTATTTTTAAAGATGCTTATAAATTTTAAAGCACAATTTTCGAATAAAAAATGTGGGAAAATAAATGAAAACAAAAATAATGTGGACAAAGATTGATGAGGCCCCGGCTTTGGCTTCCTACTGTCTGCTGCCAATCGTAGAATCCTTTTCAAAAGGAACAGGAATTGAATTTGAAACAAAAGATATATCTCTGGCCGGAAGAATTATTGCAAACTTTCCGGATAAACTAACTGAAGAACAGAAAATACCGGACTACCTGAATGAACTGGGTGAAATTACGCAAGACCCGAATGCTAATATCATTAAACTTCCAAACATCAGTGCATCTATTCCACAGCTTCATGCAGCTATTAAAGAATTACAGGAAAAAGGATATGACATTCCGGATTACCCGGATGAACCTAAAACTGATGAAGAAAAAGCACTTAAAGAAAGATTTGCTAAAGCACTTGGTTCTGCTGTTAACCCGGTCCTCAGAGAAGGAAATTCAGACAGACGTGCAGCTGCTTCGGTTAAAAAATTCGCACAAAAACATCCTCATAAAATGATGAAACCATGGCCGGAATCCGGATCAAAAACCAGGGTTGCGCATATGAATCAGAAAGATTTTTACGGCACTGAAGAATCTGTTACTCTTGACAAAGATGATGTAGTTAAAATTGAATACGTTGATCCGGATGGAAAGGCAACTGTTCTTAAAGAAAAACTAAACCTGTTGAACGGTGAAGTAATAGATGCATCTGTAATGAATGTTAAAGAATTAAGAAAATTCTATGCGGAGCAGATTGAGGCAGCAAAAAAAGATGGTGTACTTCTTTCACTCCACCTTAAAGCTACAATGATGAAAATATCCGATCCGATAATGTTTGGTCACGCAGTTTCCGTTTATTATAAAGACGCTCTGGAAAAACACGCTGACACATTAAAGGAAATCGGCGCTAATGTAAATAACGGCTTAATGAATGTTCTCGAAAAATTACAGAAACTCCCTGAAGAAAAAAGGAAGGAAATTGAAGCAGACATTAATAAGGTTTATGAATATCAGCCGGAACTTGCAATGGTTGATTCCAGAAAAGGGAAAACCAATCTTCACGTACCAAACGATATAATTGTTGACGCATCTATGCCGAATGTTGTTCGTGATGGCGGGAAAATGTGGAACAAAAAAGACGAACTTCAGGATTGCATAGCTATGATTCCTGACCGTTGTTATGCAACTATATATGAAACAATTATTGAAGACGCGAAAGAAAAAGGTCAGTTCGATCCCACAACAATGGGTGCGGTTTCAAACGTAGGCTTGATGGCAAAAAAAGCAGAAGAATACGGCTCACACGATAAAACTTTTGAAGCCAAAGGTAACGGTGTTATTCGCGTTGTAAATACAGCAGGAGAAACTTTGCTTGAGCAAAAAGTAGAAACAGGTGATATTTTCAGAGTATGCCAGGCAAAAGATGAACCGATAAGAGACTGGGTAAAACTTGCTGTAAGCAGAGCAAAAGAATCTTCATCACCAGCAATATTCTGGCTTGATGAAAACAGAGGACACGACAGAGAAATCATTGCAAAAGTTAATAAGTATCTGCCGGAACACGATACAAAGGGGCTTGAGATTAAAATTCTTCCTCCGGTTGAAGCAATGATATATACTCTCGAAAGAACAAGAAAAGGATTAAACACTATTTCAGTTACCGGTAACGTTCTTCGTGATTATTTGACAGATTTATTCCCAATTCTTGAATTAGGAACAAGTGCAAGAATGCTTTCAATTGTTCCCCTCTTAAAGGGCGGCGGATTATTTGAAACCGGTGCCGGCGGTTCTGCTCCAAAGCATGTTCAGCAATTACTGAAAGAAAATCATTTAAGATGGGATTCACTCGGTGAATACTGTGCGTTAGTACCTTCTCTGGAAATGATAGCATCGAAGAGTGGTAATGCAAAAGCTACTTTATTGGCTGAAACTCTCGATACAGCAATCGGAAAATATCTTGAGAATGGGAGAATGCCTTCAAGAAAAGCTGGCGAAATTGATAACAGGGGCAGTTCCTTCTATCTCTCTTTATACTGGGCTCAGGCTTTAGCAGAACAGGATAAAGACAATGAATTGAAATCACGGTTTGTTAAAATTTATGAAGAATTAAAAGCTAACGAAGATAAAATAGTAAACGACCTGGTTTCTGTTCAGGGTAAACCTGCAGATATAGGCGGTTATTATCTGCCGGATGATAAGAAAGCTTTTGAGGTTATGCGACCGAGTCCAACTTTCAATAAGATTATTGATGAGATGTAGTTTAATCTTTTAGTTAACATTCTTCTATACTTAAAAACGGGCAGGGCTATCTTGTCCGTTTTTTATTTTTAAATACTTGCTATCTATTAAATTTAAAAATGATATAATAAAGACACATCTCAATAATCATAAAATCAATAGCATAGATTGGGGAATTATTATTAAAAACATTAATAATTTCGATAACAACTAATAAAAGGACACTTGCTGCCATCGAAAATATTAAAGCTACAAGTCTTGCTTTATCTGTCTCATCATTTTCTTCCCTCTCTCTCGAAAATACAACCAAGGAAAGTCCGCAAAGAAATGAAATACGGTTGTACATTAAAATAATATTTGAAGCAGGAAAGAAAACAAGATAGGATTTTATAAAAGCTGCAAATACTAATACCAGTAACGAAATTAATATTACAACGAGCCCTATAATTTTGAAATAAGACGGTAATGAATATTTTGTAAACAGGTTTGAATCCATTTGCTTAAACTAAATTCTGTTTATGTATTAAAATATGATATTTTCTTCTTTTTAGCTTATATAATTAAGCCATTCATCATAGTTTTATTGAATTAGTATAAAAATGCTTTAATTTTGTGAATTGACAAACTCAAGAAATCATATCTATCGTAATAACCGGAGTAATTTTATGAAGAAAATGTTCATGTTTATTTTATTATTTGCCGGAATAATTTCCGCACAAAGCAATGTTTACTTTCTTTCATCTCCATCACTTTCTCCCGATGCAAAAAATGTAGTTTTCACTTATCAACAGGATTTATGGATCGTTCCTACTGACGGTGGAAATGCTTATAGATTAACCGGCATGCAGGGAAACGAAACCGATGCTGTCTTTTCACCTGATGGAAAATGGATCGCGTTTGACGGAACTCAGGATGGTAATTCTAATATTTACTTAATCCCGGTTGAAGGCGGCAAAATTAAACAGCTCACCTATTACGACGGAACCGACCAGGTATCTTCATGGTCGTGGGATTCAAAATATATTTATTTTACCTCAAGCCGCTATAATAGAATGTCTACCTATAAAGTCTCAATTGATGGCTCTACTCCGGAAAGATTATTTGAGAATTATTTTAGCTGGCCACATAATTTAGTTGTTAATCCTAAAACTGGTGAATATCTTTTTAACGAAAGCTGGGAAAGTTCAATATTTACAAATAGAAAAAGATATAAAGGTGCATTTAATCCGGATATTAAATCTTACAATCCTAAAACAGGAGAATTTAAAAAACTTACTGACTGGATTGGTAAAGATATGTGGCCCACAGTAGACAGATCCGGAAATATTTATTTTGTTTCTGATGAAGCAAATAATGAATATAACCTTTATACTTTCACTAAAGGGAAGAAAGCCCAACTCACAAATTTTGATTCATCTATAAAAAGGCCCCGTGTTAGTGCCGATGGAACAAACGTAGTTTTTGAAAAGGATTATCAACTTTATCTTTATAACACCTCAACTAAGCAAACAAAGAAAATAAATGTAAATCTTCCTGAAAACAGTACACTGACAACACTTCAGGATTTTAACGTAAGTGGGAAAATTACAAATTTTGATATTTCACCCGATCATAAATAAAATTGCTTTTTCTTCAAGAGGTCTTCTTTTTGTTTCTGATATGGAAGGAAAATTTGTTCGTGAATTAAATACCAATCCGGAAGGAAGGGTTCTGGAAGTTGCATGGACTGACAGCGCTGACCTGATCTTTAACCAGGTTGTTGACGGATGGCAAAATCTTATATACTATAAAAGCAGATGGAAGCGGTAAAGAAAAACAAATTACTTCCGACGAAAGAAACAACAGAAGTATTGAAATGAACACTGACAGAACTAAAATGGTTTATTTAAGCGGAAGAGATCAGCTTAAAATACTTGACTTAAAAACAATGAAAAGTGAAACTATTTTAACAGATGAATTCTGGGCTATTCAAAATTCACAACCGCATTTTTCACCTGATGATAAATGGATACTTTACACTGCCTATCGGAATTTTGAACAGGAAGTGTTTGTAATAAACTTAGAATCCAAAAAAACTTATGATATTACAAATTCCGGACTTTCCCAGGCCGATCCTGTCTGGTCGCCCGATGGCAAATATATTTATTTTGAATCTGACAGAAAAAATCCCGCTTACCCTTATGGATTCACAAACGCCCATATATATAGAATAGCTTTAGAAAAATTTGATGTTGAATTCAAATCAGACAGATTTGATAAATTATTTGAAAAAGAAAAAAAGGATACAACTAAAAATATTGTAAAAATTAATTTTAAGGATTTAACAGACCGCTGGGAAGAAATAACAGATGATCTGGGAAATCAGCTCAATCCATACATTCTAAACGATAAAGAAGATACTAAAGTTATATATGCTTCCAACCAGGAAGGATCTTTTAATCTATGGGTTAAAACTCTAAAACCTTTTGAAAAAACTGAGACAGATAAAATAGCTGGGGCAAAAGGTGGTGGTTACCAGATTGTGAAAGCAGGTTCTAATTATTATGTGTTAATTGGCGGCTCAATAAGCAAATTAGTAATGTCTCAAAATAAGTTAGACAAAATAAAAATCAGCTATACATTCAATAAAAATCTTATGTCCGAATTCAAGCAAATGTATTATGAAGTTTGGGCAAACCTGGATGAAAATTATTACGATTCTAATTTTCACGGGGTGGATTGGGCAAAGATGGAAAAAAGATACGCAAAGTTTCTTCCGTACATTACATCACGTTCTGATTTAAGAACTTTACTGAATGACCTTGAAGGAGAATTAAATTCATCACACCAGGGATTTTATTCAAATGGATCCGAGGAAAAAACTTTCTATACAACAAAATCACTCGCAACAGGTATTTTATTTGATAACAATAATCCTTACACAGTAAAGCATATTGTAAAGGAATCACCTGCTGATAAAATTAATAAAGATGTAAAACCCGGTGATGAATTAATTGCTGTAAACGGGGAAAACGTAGACGCAAAAATTAACCGCGAATATTACTTTAGTAAACCAACTCTTGAAAATGAAGTTACCTTAACTTTCAAGAGAGATGGAAAATCTTTTGATGCAAAATTCCATCCCGAAAGTTCACGTTCTTTGAGCAACCAGCTTTATAATGAATGGATAAATGCAAATAAAAATTATGTGGATGAAAATAGTAATAACAAAATTGCCTACGTCTATATGAAGAATATGACCGGCAGTGCACTGGACCAATTTTATATTGATATGACCAGCGATGATGCATTTAAAAAAGACGGATTAATTCTTGATCTTCGCTATAACACAGGCGGAAATGTACATGATAAAGTATTACAGTTTTTGAGCCAGCGACCTTATCTGCAGTGGAAATACAGAAATGGTAAATTTACAATTCAGCCAAACTTTACACCTTCTGCGCACCCAATTGTTCTGCTTGTAAATGAACAGACTTTGAGTGATGGAGAAATGACTTCCGCAGGATTTAAAGCACTCGGACTTGGGAAAATTATAGGAACAGAAACTTACAGATGGATTATTTTTACATCCGGCAACGGACTCGTAGACGGATCATTTTACCGTTTGCCTTCATGGGGATGTTTTACCCTGGATGGAAAAGATCTGGAACACACAGGTGTTTCACCTGATATTTATGTAGATACCAATTTCAAAGACAGGGTAGAAGGAAAAGATCCGCAGCTTGACAGAGCAATACAGGAAATAAAAACAGAGTGGGAGAAATAAGTGGTTTTTGTAGAGACGGGGCATGCCCCGTCTCTACTTATTTCATTCCTCTTTCCATTTTAACAGCCAGTGATCAAATGATATTTTACCCGAGCCATATAAAATGAAAAATATCATTAACACAAAAAGTAATATCAAATAATTTAATTCAGAATTCAGAATAAACAAATCTTTATGAAAATCTGTCATAAACATTTCACCCAGTACAGCCGGTAATTGAAACAATAAAGCCCAGCGTGTAATAAATCCTATGGTCACAAACAATCCACCGACTATTAGCACTACAATTACATAATGTCCGGCATAAAATGATACGAACTCAGACATTTCCGTTCCTCTGCCTGCAAGCATTGTAATAATTTCTTCCCTGTTGAAGATAAAGGCAATTCCTTTTGTAATCAGTAATAGTCCAAGAATTATCCTGATGAGGTCAAGCCATTTTGGATGGTGATGATCGGCCCAGTATTCAATTTGTTGAAGTGAGTTCATATATCCTCCCCTTTTATGGTTAATAGAACTCTGAATATAGACTGATATTAATGTATTTAATTAATTGTTAAGTCGAAATGAAAAAATTAAAATAACTCATCCCCTGCATAATCTAATTTCCCATTTAGAATTTTGGCCGGTTGGGTGTATGGGTGTTCATCCGCTTTCATTTTATCCATAATATGCAAAACAGTCCAGCCGTTAAGTTTTAAATAATCTGAAATCATTGAACGGTGACATTTCCACCATACAGCTTCCGAACACATTATTACTGTTTTTCTTTTACCCGCTATTTTAATTAATTCATCAATTCCTTCTTTGAAATATTCCGTTTCCATGTAATCAGCATAGCCGCGGAATGATTTGTGTTTCCAACCGGTATTTTTCGAATCCTTTTTGGGGGTTCTTCTGCCCCCAAGTCTTAAAATGTGAACATACTCTATTCTATTCGCCAATAGCGATTCAGCAAGATTTTCTTTATTGAATTGCGGAAATCTCTTAGAGCCGGGGAAACTACGGACATCAACAAGCACTTCTATATTAAATGTCAGGAGCATTTCAACAAATTCTTCAATGCTTCTTGTTGAATGCCCGATTGTCCAGATTTTCTTTTGATATTCCATTATTGATGATTTTCTGTAATACTTAACTGTAAGTTAAATCTTAATTACGAAAAAAAAAGGGAGTAATTTGGAAGGTGATTGTATAGACACGTGATCCCGCCAAAGGCGGGCAAGCGCTTACTATACTTAATAATAATTATTTAGTAAGTATTTCCAAAAGTTTTTGAACAAATCTCTCGTCCCAGCCTTTGCTGTGTCCTTCAATAAGTTGTGGTCTCATTTCAGCAGGCAGGTTTTCCCAGCCGGTATGAATTAAAGTAAGATTTGTTTTTCCTTCTTTTTCCGAAATCAAGATGGTCACAATCGTTTTCGCATCTATCCCGGGATTCCAGGTATAAACGAGTTTTCTGTTAACTTCAATTTCTTTCACAGTGCAATAAATAATGCCATCCCATTTATCAGAGTTCTCAGCCTTAAAAGTAAATTCTTTCCTGACAACCGGCTCAAATGTTGTCGGCATCATCATCCATTCCCCAAGTTGACCCGGCTCAGTTAATGCTTTCCACACTTTAGCCGCCGGGACATTTATTATTACATGTTTCTCGATTTTTCCCATTGTTCGCCTTTTTTATTTTTCAAAGTAATTCTTAAGTGACGTTCGGATAATTGCCTCCCAGCCCGCTTGAAAGTTTTCTTTTGCAAAATGCGGGTTTTCTGTTCCGAAAGTTTCAAGGTCTGTGTGAGTTAGTTTTACTCTTGTATTATTCCCCCCGTCAATTAATTCAAATGTCACAAAAGATTTTCCCGGATAACCGTCATATCTCCAGCTGTATGTTAATTTTTTATTTACAATCACATCTGTTATTTCACAAATATGAAGATATTGATTGTCTTTATCCGGCCCGCCCATAAATCTGAATTCAAATCCGACTTCTGGCTTGAACTCTTCCAGATCGAAATACCATTTTTTCATTTCGTTTTTATTTGTAATTGCCTTCCAGACTTCTGAAACCGGGGCCTTAACAGTTATTTCTTTTATAATTGAATTTTCATTTGACATTACTTATTCTCCACAAAATTTTTTAATAATTGTAATTTCTTATCCCAAAATCTGTCATAAAACTTCAACCAATTCCGAACTTCATTTAGTGGTTCCACATTAATGTTGTAATATCTTTCCCTTCCCTCCTGTCTTGAATTTACAAGATTGGTTTTTAATAATATTTTTAAATGTTTTGAAACAGCCGGGCAGCTGAACTTAAATTTCCTGGCAATTGAATTTACAGTCAATTCTTTGTCAGCAAGCATCATCAGTATTTTTCTTCTGTTCTGGTCCGCCAGTGCTGAAAACACATCATCAATCTTGTTAAGCCATTTAAAATTCTCATTATTGTATTAAAGCTTAATTTACCTTTCTGTCATTTCGAGCCCGACGGAGTCGGGAGAGAAATCTTTGTTTTAATTTAAAAGATTTCTCAATCGTCCCGACTTGTCGGGACTCCTTCGAAAAGACACCCACATCAGTAACCAACTGGTTACTTAAATATAGGTAACCTTGTAGTTACCTGTTAAGTGTGGGGGAAATTAAATATTTGCCTTTTCACTATTTATAGTTAACTTCTTTGTCATAATCCAAAATTTGATATTCCAATTTGCAAGTGCACTGATAATGCCTAAGAGATGCCGTGCATGAATATATTAAGAACTCTTTCCGCCATATAGTTAAATAATTGTAATTTTTTTGAAAAAACATCAATCGGGAGGTTCAATGCCCTTCTTGTCAATTAGAAATTATTTTCTTAAAATAATTCTCATTCCTCTTTTATTGATTTCAGTTCACGCACAGGATAAATATTTTTTCGAAAAACTCTCTGTCTCTGATGGACTATCCAACTCTGTTGTGCTTTGTACCTACCAGGATCATCTCGGTTACCTCTGGATCGGTACAATAGACGGGCTTGACAGGTATGATGGTTACAACATTAAAGTTTATAAAAACATACAGGGAGATTCTACCAGCCTGCCATATAATTATATTACTTCAATAGGCGAAGACAGCAAAGGTAATTTATTTGTTGGCTCTTTTGATTTTGTAAGCATTTATAACAGGGTAAAGGATAATTTTAAAAATATCCCTGTTGAAAAAGGATCTCAGTTGAATTATCCACAGGTATTAGATTTTTTGAGAGATTCAAAAAACAGGCTCTGGATTTCTACGGACCAGACCGGGGTTCAATTATATGACCAGAGTACAAAAAATTTTAAGGGAATAGACTTTAAAGATTATTCAGGAAAAATTATTCATTTCGATCAATTAAGCGAAGTTTATAATTTAACCGAACTGAAAAACGGAAACATTTTAGCTCCAACTTTAACCGAAGGGATTTTCATCTATAACCCTTCTGCGAATGAATTCCAGCCATACTTTTCTAATCCTAAACTAAACGCAAAAAATATATTTGATATTTTTGAAGACAGCTCCGGAAAATTATGGCTTGGAGGTAAGGATGAAATAAAAATTTATAATCCACTTACATATGACATGAAATCTATCAGTATGGTTTCAAACCTCCCTGCAAAAGGAAAGGATAATCTTTATGGTAAATTTTATGAAAACAGCAGCGATAATATTTTAATGGCATGTAATTACGGGATACTTGAAACAGATCTCAACGCAAATAATTTTTCTCTACTTACGAAAAACATTACCAATATCAATCCTACAAACTTTTATAAAGATAATTTCGGAATATACTGGATTTCAACAAACGGTAACGGATTATACCGGTTTGACCCTGCAAAAAAACCGTTTCAGTATTACCCTGTCGGTAGCAATAGCAATTCTTCTACCAGCACTTCTCAAATAGTCAGCGTGGTGCAAAACCCGGTAAACAAGAATGAACTCTTCGCATCATTGGATAAACAGGGTATATTTAAATTCGACCGAAGCACAAATAAATTCACGAAAATACAAAACCAGTCCGGTAAGAATTTAATTGTTGACGACCGGGAAAATCTTTGGTACACAATTGATGATGATGCTTTGTACAAACTAAACTTAAAAACAGGCAACAAAGAAACTTTCCCTTTTAAAAATATATCCTATACCAGGGCTCCCTTCCAGATTTATAATATTAAAACCGGGCCTGATAAAAATATCTGGATTTCTGACAGGCAGGGTGTAAATATATTTAACCCGGAAACAAATACCTTTCACAGACTACCGACTTTAACAAACAAACCGATCAGTGTAGGATTGATATCTGAGATCAGGAATGTCGTAGAAAACAACAAGCCTGTTGCAGCTATACTTAAAGTAGGAGAAGGCGCAAATCTCTCAAAAGATTTTAGTCTTGACAAAACAACCAAAGTGCTGATCATAAATCTTGGCGAAGGAAGATTAACAAGCCTGAACGAAAACATGTTCGACTATGGCTGGATTGAAGATTCAAACAATAAAAAAATATGGTCCACTGGCAATATTCAAAAATCTTTTAACGATGGGGGCGGGTATAAAAACAGGATAACTCCTGCCTGTGCTAAACTGCCTGCCGGAAAATACAGTCTTCATTTTGTTTCTGATATAGGAAACAATTACGGTGCATTTAATGTTGATGCTCCTCCTGATTCAGAATGGTATGGAATACAGGTTATACCGATTAATGATAAACAATATTCCGACCTGGACAAAAAAATTAAAACAGAAAGTGATAATAAATATTTTCCGGCTTTTGAAGTTGCCACCGATATTGAATTCAGCCGGAAGTATATAAACACTGCGTGGATTGCTACAATTGGCGCCGGTTTAATCAGGTTAAATTTACAGGACAATACTTATAAGCAGTATCATTTTGATGACGGAACTGAACGATTCCCGAATGCAAACAGACTAACTGGCTTGCTTGAAGACTGGAACGGAAGAATATGGGCGTCTACACAGGAAAGTTTGCTGCGTTTTAATCCCGAAACCGAAAAATTCAAATTTATAAACCAGGAAGACGGACTTGCAAGCAACGTTGTTTTTTTCAGCGCACAGGATTTGAACGGCAACTTGTGGTTTGGTACACCTGGAGGACTTTCCCTGCTGGATAAAAACAGCACCGATGGAAAGTTAAGCTTTATAAACTATGATAATAAGGATGGCATAAATGACCTGCCTGTAAATTACTCGCTTGCAATGACAGCTGACGGAGAAATCTTTTACGGCGGATACAACGGGCTGAATGCTTTTTACCCGGGAAGCGCAAATAAAACCTTGCCTGATCCGGTAATTACAGATTTAACCATCTCCGGCACTCCGGTTGAAAAACTTGCCGATGAACTCAATCTTAAAGCGGATATAAGCGAAACCAAACAGCTTGAATTACCTTATGCCGACAATAACCTTTCGTTTGAATTTGCATCCATTCACTTTTCACGCCCAGCAAAAAACAAAATTGCATATATGCTGGAGGGATTGGACAAGGACTGGAATTACACTAACAGGAGATTCGCATCTTATTTAAACCTTTCGCCGGGAGATTATATTTTTAAAGTGAAAGGTTCAAATGGCGATGGTATCTGGAATCCTAAAGTAGCATCAATAAAAATAATTATTAATCCTCCGTGGTACCGGACAACTATTGCTTACATATTTTATGGAATTTTATTCGTTGGATTACTTTTCGGCATCGACAGGTTCCAGCGAAGAAGAATATTAAATAAAGAAAGAAACGCCACCGCAATAAAGGAAGCGGAACTTCGCGCAAAAATTGCCGAAGCTGAAAATGAACGAAAGACAAAAGAGCTTGAAGAAGCAAGACAGCTTCAGCTTTCGATGCTGCCAAAAGAAATTCCACAGTTCCCCCATCTGAATATCGGCGTATATATGAAAACAGCTACGGAGGTCGGCGGGGATTATTATGATTTTAATGTAGCAATGGACGGCACGCTTACCGTTGTTCTCGGTGACGCAACAGGACACGGAATGAGAGCCGGAACAATGGTTACTTCTGCAAAATCATTGTTTAACAGTTACGCAAACAACCCCGATATCCTTTTTACTTTTAAGGAAATGACACGTTGCATTAAGCAAATGAAATTTCATTCGCTCGCGATGTGTATGACAATGCTGAAAATAAAAGAAAATAAATTAATAATGTCGGCCGCCGGAATGCCACCCGTTTACATTTACAGGAGAAATAACAGGGTGATAGAAGAACATTTAATGAAAGGAATGCCACTCGGTGCGATGGAAAATTTTCCATACCAGTTAAAAGAACTGGAACTGTCCCCAGGTGACACACTGTTATTAATGAGTGACGGACTGCCTGAATTACAAAACGACAAGAAAGAGGTTTTCGGTTACAGACGAACAAAAAACTCATTTGAAGAAGTCGCGGAAAAAGAACCTGAAGAAATTATTTCTTACTTGAACCGGGAAGGCAACAGCTGGGCAAACGATAAAGACCCCGACGACGATGTAACATTCGTAGTCATTAAGATTAAATAACATTGTGTAGAGACGGGGCATCAGCCTCGGCGAGGCCGAGTCTCGACGGGTGCCCGTCTCTACGAAGACAAATAAAAAAACATACAACGAGTTTATAATACAATGAAGATTTTTAGAAAAGTCCGCCAAAAACTCGCGGCCGAAAATAAAGTAATGGCATATTTGCGTTATGCTGTTGGAGAAATATTTCTGGTCGTAATTGGAATTTTAATTGCCCTACAGGTAAACAACTGGAATGAGGGAAGAAAAGACGCAAAGTTTGAGCGTGAGATTCTGGCACTTATCGACCAGAACCTTGCACAGGACTCCCTTTCATTATCTTCTGAATTGTCTAAAACAAAACTGGCAGTACATTTAACCGACCGTTTATTAGAACAGGTTAAATTAAAAAACTATAATAATGATAGCCTTGACTACTGGATGGGGAAGATTATATGTTTTGAACGATTCAGATCACAATCCAGCGCTTATGAAATGTTGAAAGCAAAAGGCCTGGAAAACATCTCGGATAGGAAACTTCAAATGGCACTGATATCATATTATGACCAAAGTCTATACAGTGTTTATCAAAGCTTAAATGATGTAGAATTATCATTTAATAATGACTGGATTCCGATAATCAAAAAAGAATTTACAGACTTTAAATGGACTGATTACTGTAAGCCGGCAAATTCAAAAGAATTCTTTGAAAAGCCGGCTAACATTACTCTATTTAAATTATACCAGGATAATAGAAGAGGAATGGTTAGAAATGGACAAAAAGCACTCGATAAAATAACTGAAATTAGAGAATTAATAAAAGAAAACATCGGACAATGAAAATCTTTAGGAACATAAGGCAAAAACTTGCCTCCGAAAACCTGCCTGACCGGCAGGCAGGTAAAGCGATGGCATACTTACGTTATGCTGTTGGAGAGATTCTTCTTGTAGTAATAGGGATTTTAATTGCTCTTCAGATTAATAATTGGAATGAAAACCGAAAATTACTAAAACAGGAAATAGAGATTTATAGTGAACTAAAAAGCGATTTATTTCAAACCAAAAAAGAAATCTCAAGCACAATTAATAAGCATAAAAAAATAATTAAATCCACTCAAAGTCTTATTTATGATATTGTTAAAAAAGAACCATATTCTAAAACCATATATAATAGATTTGCAAGTTCGGGTGATGATTTTCAAATAATCCCTCAAACAAGTGCTTTTGAGAGTTTAAAAAATATCGGTTTGGATATTCTGTCTAATGACAGCCTTCGAATCAGAATAACTGATTTGTATGAAATAGACCTCAAGCGTTTTGATGATGAACTGGGGGATAATAATTCTGATCACAGCATTAAGAATATATTATTCCCTTACCAGGATAAATATTTTTTTGCAGATTATAATCAAACCTCAAAATATGGTTTTAAATATGCAGACAGCATTACAGTTCAAAAATTAAAAATAAAGGATTACAACAAATTCTTGAGGGACAATAAGCTGCTAAAGGTTTTACAATTAACACTTTACAATAGAAGTAGAAAAGTAGATTTAGAAACCGAAACAATTATTAAAATTGATAATACTATTAAAAAAATTCAGAAAGAACTTAATAAATTGAAAAAATAACGAAAGTACAGACAATGGCAAAAATCTTTAGAAATGTTCGTAGGCAACTCATGTCCGAAAATAAAGTGATGGCATACTTACGCTATGCTGTTGGAGAAATTTTTCTTGTAGTTATCGGAATTTTAATTGCTCTTCAGGTAAATAACTGGAATGAAAACCGGAAACTAAACCAGAAGATTCTTGCCAATCTAAAAAACGTTCAGTCGGAACTGGCTGTAAACATCCGGAATTCTGACGGAGTAATTGAACGTTTCGTCAAAAGGGATTCTGCAAAAAACCTTATCTTCAACAATAAGCTTTCTTATGCCGATTACAAAAACGACATTGCATTTAACCCCACACTTTTTGCTCCTTATTATTATGACAACTTTGACCTGAACTCAATCGCCTTCAATAATCTCACACAAAATTCCGAAGAAATCCCTCAAAAGTATGCCCCGATACTGGATAAATTGAACTATTTATACATAAAGATGAGGACCAGAATTAATGTTCTGAATCAGCGTTATCAGAGAACCGTTTATAGAAACATGGATGATTTAGCAAGGGAGAAAAGCTGGTTTGTCGAAGATAGTTTTAAGGGAGCGCACAGTGATGTGGCAATTAATTATTTCCTGACCAACCCCCGATACAAGGGACAGGTATCCATAACATTAAATGACGCGAGGAATCTCTCTGGGGCAGCTTGTAAATACAGAAAAAATGCCATCGATGCTTACCGGGCAATTGCCCGTGTTTTAGGGAATAAAGATAAAATCCCGGACTATATCAGCTATACCATAAGGAACAAAAAAGTTGTCGACCGGTATGTCGGCAGTTATCGGCAGTTTTACGGTCCTCCGCACACAGAAATGGGAAACCGAATAGAAATCACTAAAAGCGGGAATCAACTGTTTTTTACAGCAAAAACAACAAATGAAAAAATACCGATCTATTATTTTAGAAACTCCACCTTCTTTTTTGCAAATGATCCTAAGCTTATTAACTTCGGCAAAACAGGAGAACTTAAGGTAATTGATGGTGATACAGATATGCTTAAATTTAAAAAAGTATCAAAGGTTCAATAGAAAATAAAGAATGAAAATTTTTAGAAACGTTCGCCAAAAACTCGCAGCAGAAAACAAGGTAACGGCATATTTACGCTATGCCATTGGTGAAATCCTTCTTGTTGTAATAGGAATCTTAATTGCGCTGCAGGTTAACAACTGGAATGAATTAAGAAAACAAAATATTGCTGATACAGAATTCTTAAAGGGTGTGAAAAAAGACCTTATACAAGACAAACAATATATCAAATTAGTCTTAAAGGAAATGGACTCAAAAATAGAGGCATTTGACTTATTAAACAGTAAGGTGTTTTTAAAGTCTCGGGATAATAATACAACTTCAATTGACTCTTTATTGCAAATTTATTTTAAACTGGGCAACCGTACATTTTATCCAGTTTCAGGTTCTTTTCAGGCAGCAGTTTCCGGTAATTTAATTAATAATTATAAAAACAAAGAGATCACCGCTTCAATTATAAAGCTCTATAATTCTACTTACTCAAGATTAATTGATAACGGGAGAATCCTGAATGACAGGTGGGCTTATTTGAGAAAAAAATATATTCACCAATATCGAACAGGAAGTTTTCATATAACCGAGAATAAAATGTTTTCTGAAATTTTAGATGATATGTACTATCATTACTTGGAACTGAAATGGTACCGTGGGGTGTTAAAAGATACTTTAAATGAAATTGATGTATTATTAAAAAAAATAAATGATGAAATTCTTTAGAAAAATCAGACAAAAACTTGCAGCAGAGAACCTGCCTGCCGGACAGGCAGGTAGCGTTGCAAAATACTTACGCTATGCTGTTGGTGAAATTTTACTTGTAGTTATTGGAATTTTAATTGCCTTGCAGGTTAACAATTGGAATGATCGACAAAAAGATAAAAAGGAAGAAATTGTTATCTTAAACAATCTTTTAGAAAACCTATACTCCGCCAACGATCAGTCCCGTATTGAAATCGTAAAAGAAAATCAATTAAGAAAATCATTACTCATCGCTTTAGGAAAAAATTCCAATAAAACCAAGGGAGGCGCAAATTCTATTTCTGACTCATTATTTTATTACATAACCTGGAATTCTTTTTCCAGTGTACCCGTTTTAAATTCGTATACAGACATAAAAAATACCGGTAAATTAAGCCTTATAACAAACCGTAACATACGTGAAAAATTCGCCAACCTGGAACTAACCCTATCCGGGCTCACTACTGGGGTAAAAGATAGGCTTACAGTGCAACAAATTAGAATAGATAACATACTTATCAATGATGTAAATTTTGTGAGATTACTAAAGCGGATCGATCCGAGCATCAATATTGATGGTGAAATTGAAAACAATTACAGCGTCCTTTTAAATAATCAAAAAATAAGAAATCTACTGACACTCAAGTTGGGGATCACCTATTCGGTCATCAAAAAACGAAAAGAGCTTGGTGCGGAAATTGACCATTTAATTCATCTTTTGGAAGTCGAATTAAATAAATTGGAAAACCAAAAGCATAACTAATGATAAAAATCTTTAGAAAAACCCGCCAAAAACTTGCAGCCGAAAATAAAGTTGCAAAATACTTGCGTTATGCTATTGGAGAAATAATTCTTGTAGTTATCGGAATATTAATTGCCCTTCAGGTGAATAACTGGAATGAACAAAGAAAACATAAAAATGAAGAAATACAGTTCCTGAAAGGTTTTAAGAGGACACTAAATGAAGATATAAAGAACGTAAATCGGGTACGGAAGCAGTACGAGTTAACCAAAGAATCTATTAATATTCTTATATCAAGCATTGAAAAGGACATACCCTATAATGATTCTCTTTCACATCATTTTGGTCGAATAACCCAGCACTGGACACTAGCAACAAACAACGAGGTATTTGAAACTCTAAAGTCTTACAATTTAAATCTTATATCAAATGAGAAGCTACGATATGAAATTGTAGGGTATTATTCTTACTCTGACAATTATCTTAAATCTGATGTAAAGACATATTTTTCAATTATTGAAGAAGCAAGTAAAAATATTTTCAATACAAGGTTTAATGCGTTATGGAATGGAAGCTACACGAAGAAATCCGAAAAGAGTGGAAATATCATCGATTCAAATCTACGCATGATTCCTAATGATTATTCCGAATTGAAACATGACAGGAAGTTTCTCTATTTCTTAAGAAGTTTAAAAAATCAATATTATTGGATGATTGAAACGAATTTGAAAAAAATAGACAAAAAAGCAAAAGCTTTGATTAAAAATATAGATAAGGAATTAAATAAAATAGAATAACGGAAGTACAGACAATGGTAAAAATCTTTAGAAAAATCAGGCAAAAACTGGCTTCAGAAAACAAAATTATGGCATACCTGCGTTATGCTGTTGGAGAGATTCTTCTTGTGGTAATAGGAATCTTAATTGCACTGCAGGTTAACAACTGGAATAAAAATGAAGGCCAGAAATCGGAAGAGCACAATGCCCTTATAAACCTTAAACAAGATTTCAGCTATAACAAAAAGCAGTTGGACTCACTTATTGTAAAGACCAATTTTTTTGTTGAAATAGGTGTGGAAATCCTAAAACATACAGGTGCAAAGCCAAAGCCAAAATCGAAAGATGAATTCAACAAACTGCTTAATAATATTGCAACCACGCCGCATTACTATCCTCAAAACGGTTTTTTGGACGATTTAATAAACTCCGGCCGATTGGATATTATCAGTAAGGCCCAATTAAGGAACAAATTGTCGTCCTGGAAACCTGCCCTGGACTATATAAAATACAGTGAAGAAGTGTTAACAAATTACAATTTAATTATTATAAATTATATCATAAAACACGGCAGTTGGCTCAATGTAGATGAAGTAAGCAATTCTTTTTCGGGGTTTGAGTTCCCCAAATCGGGTTTTGATAAGGATAATAGAGCATTATTGAACAATGTACAATTTGAAAACATGACCGAGAACCACATTAACTTTTTATTAGAACTAAAAGAAAAACAAGTAAAAGCCCAAAATTTAACTGTTGAAATATTGGGATTTATGAAAAAAGAACTAAATGAAAAAGAATGATAAAATTCTTTAGGAAAACTGGGATTGATAAAAAACAATTAATACAAGATTTATGACACCAGAAAAACAAAAATTATTAGACGAAACTTATATTATGTTTATGGATTTAATGCTGGGAGACCTGCCATTAGATTCTGTAAACGATTTAGCCGTAGAAGATGTTACCGGCTACGGTTCAACTGTTGATGAAAAAATTAATGACATAAACAGGCTGCGCCGGCTGGTTATTGATCAGCGGAAACAGAGCGCGGGAATTGATATAACTGTTGATACAAAACAGGTTCAGCGCAGAATTAGTCCCGGAGAGGATACAGCAATATTCATTGACGAGATTGAAGTCACAATAAAGACTGATGAGGGAAAAAACGTCTTAAACCTGAGGCTTTCAATAATATTTGAATTTATTAATGAGCGGTGGAAAGTAGTTCATATGCACGGCTCAACCGGTGTGAAAACCGATGGAGACACATGGCATATAGATGAATGGAAGAAAAAGATGGAAGAACTGCAGAAGCTTGTGGATGAAAAAACCGCGGAACTTAAAAATAAAAACCGAGAACTTGAAATTGAAGCGGCACTGGAACGTGTCAGAGCCAGAAGTATGGGGATGCACCATAGCAGGGAACTGATCGAGGTTGTTCGACTGCTTGACAAAGAAACCAGGGACCTGGGAATTAAAGTCGATGGAACACAAATAGCTACAGATTTTTCAGATCCCGAAGAGGGTACTAAGGTTTGGCTTGCGGTGGAAGGAATGGGTTATCTAGAAAAATTTCATATCCCAAAACTTGATTCTCCAGTCATATCCAAGTTCCATACACTCAAGGACGGGCAGAATTTTTTCACTGAAAAATACTCTAAAGCTGAAAGAAACCGGTTTTTTCGATTAATCTATAAGCACTCCGATTTCAAAAGAATTCCAAAGGAAAGACAAGCAGCTACTCTTGAAACCCCCGGCGGATGGATCAGATCTACAGCGATCAACAAAAACTCAGCTCTTACATTTCAGCGTTTTGGGTCAAATCCATTCAGCGAGGAAGAAAATGCGATGCTCATACGATTTGGAGCGGTCTTTGAACAGGCCTTTACTCGCTTTCTTGATCTGCAAAAAGCTGAAGCACAGGCAAGAGAAGCACAAATAGAAGCGGCCCTGGAGCGGGTACGGGCCCGTTCTATGGGGATGCATAAAAGTAAAGAGTTAAGAGATGTGGTCAGATTGCTCTACAAAGAATTCCGAATCCTTGTAACAGATATTGATTCTGTCAATATCCAGTTAAATCTGGATTCTTCCAAGGACATAAATTTCTGGGCCTCGGTAGGAGAAGACATTTACCCGGAATTATATCATTTACCGTACGTTGACCTGCCGATATTTGAAAAATTATATAACGCTTTTAATTCACCCGGAGAAGGATTTTTTGATTATTTATTAAATAAAAAAGAAAAAGATGCCTTTTTTAATGAAATATTCAATGTTCAGCCTGTCCCACCCGGAAGAAAAAAAATGATTCAAAATGCTGAAGGAATGGTTATAATGGGCTGGTTTCACAAGTATTCGGGAATTGACATCGCGCGCTACAATCTCAAACGTTTCAGCGAGGAAGAGAAGAACACAGTAAAACGATTTGCCGCCGCGTTCGAACAAACCTACACCCGTTTCCTCGATCTTAAAAAAGCAGAAGCGCAGGCGAGGGAAGCAGAAATTCAGCTTGCGCTTGAAAGAGTGCGCGCAAGAACTATGGCTATGCATAAAAGCGATGAACTGGCTGAAACGGCGGCGATTCTTTTTAAGCAAATGACTGAGCTTGGAGTTACACCCGAACGGCTAAATATCTGCCTGATTAAAGAAGCGGACAATATTCTTGAAGTCTGGGCTACAGATCAACAAGGTATTAAGATCAGTCATCACTTTAATGCAAGTCTTGATGAGCCGACCACAGGAAAACGGTTATATCATGCATGGAAAGAAAAAAAGAAATCGATCATCATTGATCTGAGCGGAAAAGAATTAAATGATTGGATCCGGTATGTGCGAGAAGTAATGGGCATGACTATTAAAGCAGAGTTAGTAAAGGAACACCGGATACACAGTGTAGCTTTCTTCTCGCAAGGTATGATATTAACAACCACTCCTCAACCATTGCCGGAAGAATCAATAAAATTACTGGAACGTTTTGCGGATGTATTCAATTTAACTTATCGCCGTTTTCTGGATTTAAAACAAGCAGAAGCACAGGCAAGAGAAGCAGAAATACAGCTTGCGCTTGAAAGAGTTCGCGCGAGAACTATGGCAATGCAGAAGAGTGAAGAACTGGCTGAAGTAGCCGGGATAGTTTTTAATCAATTAACTAAACTTGGGGTTGAGCACCTTGCAAGCGGAGTTTCGATAATAGATAAGAACAAACCGGAAGGACAGATGTGGATGTCCTACAAAGGCGATATGCATTCCGAACCATTTACAATTGATTTTAATTCCAATCCTGTTTTGTCCCGGGTATACAAGTCCTGGAAAGATGGAGAACCATTTTTTATAAACCAGGCTTCCGGCCAGGAATTTATTCAACACATCAAGTTTCTCATAAAAGTTTTCGGCGAACGGGTAGAACAATATCTGGAAACGACCAAAAAACAATTTAAAGATGCCGGAAAAGAAATACCCAGCCAAATGGTAATGCATCACACTTTTTTTTCTAACGGATCGTTACTCTTAAACAATACAGAGCCTATAAAAGAACAGGAAATATTAAACCGATTTGCCAAAGTTTTTGATCAAACCTATACCCGTTTTCTGGATTTAAAACAAGCAGAAGCACAGGCAAGGGAAGCAAAGATTGAAGCAGCATTGGAAAGAGTTCGTGCAAAAGCTATGGCAATGCACAGCACCGACGACTTAGCTTTAACTGTTGACACTTTTTTTTCGGAATTAAACCAGTTGAATGTTATGCCACACAGATGCGGCGTAGGAATTATTAATGCGGAAACACGGATTGTAGATATCACTGCAACAGCCGCCACTGATGAAAATAAGATAAAAACAATAACCGGAAAATTAAAATTAGCAGGCCACCCGGTATTGGACAAAGTATTCGAAAATTGGAAATTACAGAAAGAATATCACCCTGTTTTACGTGGAAAAGAAATTTTAGAATATTATAAAGTAATGAACCCGCAGGTTGAATTTCCTGACTTTGCAGGAGATGAAACTCAATATGGCTATTATTTCTACTTTAAAGAAGGTGGCGTGTTTGCGTGGTGCGAAAATGGATTACCAGAAGAAGACTTAAACATTTTCCGCAGATTTACTTCCGTACTCAGCCTGACTTACAGACGTTACCTTGATTTAAAAGATGCTGAAGCCCGCGCTGTAGAAGCAGTGAAGCAGGCTTCACTGGATCGTGTCCGTGCAGAAATTGCTTCAATGCGAACTACAGAAGATCTTCAGCAAATCACCCCAATAATATGGCGTGAACTTAAAGCACTTGAAGTTCCATTTATCCGCTGCGGTGTTTTCATAGTCGATGAAGCAAAAGAATCCGTTGGTGTGTTTCTAACTACGCCGGATGGCAACGCGCTGGGAGTATTACACCTGGCTTTTGATTCCAATGATCTTACAAGCAATACCGTGAAGCACTGGAAAAAGAAACAGGTTTATAAAGAACACTGGAACAAAGAAGAGTTTATCAACTGGACAAAATCGATGATGGAACTCGGGCAGGTTCAGAGCCAGGAAACTTACCAGGGTTCATCAACACCTCCTGAATCATTGCATTTACACTTTGTTCCATTCACACAAGGAATGCTTTACGTCGGAGATGTTAAGCCGCTTATTGATGAAAAATTAGATTTAGTAAAAACATTGGCCAAAGCATTCTCAATGGCTTATGCACGTTACGAAGACTTTAATCGTGTTGAATCTGCTAATGAAGAGCTTAATAATTTATCCAGTGAGTTAAAAATAAAAAATGATGAATTGGAAAATGAAAATGAGCGAAAAGCAATCGAACTGGAAGAAGCAAGAGAACTTCAGCTTGCAATGCTTCCGAAAGAAATCCCTCAACATCCCGGACTCGATATAAAAGTATATATGCAAACAGCGACAGAGGTTGGTGGAGATTATTATGATTTTTCTTCTCATATAGACGGGTCATTCAACGTAGCTATAGGTGATGCTACGGGACACGGAATGAAAGCCGGCACACTCGTAACAATGATGAAATCATTATTCGTCGCTAATTCAGCCGGTAAAGATATAGAGGGATTTTTTACATCATCCAACGCAGCAATTAAGAATTCTAACTTAAAAAGAATGATGGCTGGTTTTGCAATGCTTAACATAAGCGACCACAAGGCAAAATATATAAATGCCGGCATGCCTTCGGTTTATCATTATAAAAAGAATGAAGGAAACGTAGAAGAAATAAAACAACACAACCTGCCGCTTGGTGCGATGAAGATTGAAAAATACAACGCAGCAGAAATTAATTTAAATAAGGGTGACGTTTTACTTTTGATGACAGATGGATTTCCGGAACTGCACAATCTATCGAATGAGTTGTATGGATATGAAAGAGTTTTTTCATCATTTGAAAAAGTTGGGGCAAAAGAGCCGGAAGAAATCATAAAACATTTAAACGAAGAAAGTAAACGTTGGAGAAAAGAAAAAGAACTTCAGGACGATGTAACTTTTGTTGTAGTAAAAATTAAATGATGCCTGCTATGCAGCATATGATAAAAAGAAACAAAGCAATGATAATAATTTCTCACCGACTCAGAGGGTCTCAACAAAAGGATTAATGGATAAAGTAGAAATAAAAATTGCAGATAACGGATTTGGGATTCCAGATAAAATATTTCAGCCGTTTTTTACTACAAAACCAACAGGAGAAAGAACTGAATTTATAATCCAAATCCCGGTAAAAACTCAGTAATAAAAAAGTAATTACAATACTGTTTGTTCTTTTGGCAATCCAAAATATTGGGACTGCTCAAACCGGCAAATAGGAAAAACGGAATGATTATGAACATTATTAAAAAACAACTTTCTTTTAGAAACTTTTGTTGCTTTATGATATCAGTCCTGGCAATGAGCTCCGGTCTTTTTGCACAGGACATCCAGTTTGATCACCTTAATAAGTCAGACGGTTTCCCATCCGGCTGGATTTATAGCCTCGTGCAGGATCAACAGGGTTTTCTCTGGGTAGGTGGACTCCAAGGAATCAGCCGTTACGACGGCTACAATATCAAGTCGTACTGGCATGAACCACTTGACAGCACATCCCTCTCAAACAACTTTGTCAATGCCCTGTATGTAGATCGTGGCGGAAGGCTTTGGGCGGGTACCTGGGGGGGCGGCCTTAACCTGTTCGATTCAGGAAAAGAGAAATTCACTCACTTTAAACGTGATCCTGGTAATTCAACTTCATTGAGCTCGGATTCAGTGAATGTAATCCTTCAGACTACAGATGGGACTATCTGGGTCGGCACACAAAACGGTCTCGATCGTTTTGATAACGATAAAGGAACGTTTATTCGCTACACCCATGAAACAAATAACGAACAAACTCTTACCAGCAATGTTATAAGCGCCTTATACGAAGACCAGGATGGCAGTTTGTGGGTTGGGACGGGCGATGCCACAGATCCAACGGGAAAAGCAGGAGGATTAAACCGCTATGATTCAACTGCAGATAATTTTTTACGTGTTCTGCCAACCGGACAGAAATCGTTACGCGATAATCGGGTCACAGCCATTGCTGGAGCGCCCAATGGCGCTATTTATATCGGCACCTGTCAATCCGGTCTGTATCGCTATGACCCGATGGGAGGTAAGCTTGAAGTGCTGGGTGATGATCCCAATGATTTGAAGCATCTGCATGCCCCCCAGGGTATAAAAACAAGTAACTTCTCCGCTAAAGTGGATGTTATTCATAGGGACAAGACCGGCATGCTCTGGGTGGCAACGCATTCCGGCGGAATCAATCGATACGATCCCGCCACGCACACTCTGACACCCTACAGGCAGGCAGGCGATCCGAAAAGTTTGTCAAGTAATTTAGTTTTATCCTTCTATGAAGACCATCAGGGTATTCTTTGGGTTGGGACTGAAGGTGCCGGCCTCAACAAGATCGTTCCTTCCTTCAGCCGATTTCGGTTATATGGAGCAAAAGAAATTAGTGCAAATAATGGCGTAAGATCACTTTATCAGGAAAGCAAAGATACTCTTTGGATTGGAACCTTTTCAGGCCAACTATTTCGAATGGACCCGGCCACAGGAAACATTGAACGATTCTCAGACACAAAACCGGCTCCGGACGGATTGTGGGGTAATCCTGTAGAAAGTGTATTTAAAGACCGGGAAGGAATGCTATGGGTAGGTCAGCAAAGGGGTCTTTATCGCATAGACCCGGTTCGAAAGAGCCATAGGAAGTTTACAGCTGATGCTGCAAACCCCGATAGTTTAAGTAATTCCAATATAATGTTTATCAAGCAATCTGATGACCAACATTTGTGGATCGGCACCTGGGGCGGCGGACTTAACCTGTACAATTATAAAACCAACCGCTTTCGGCATTTTCAACATGATCCGTCTGATCCAAAAAGTTTAAGTGATAATAAGTTAATGCAAATGTACACAGACCATCAGGGTATTCTGTGGTTTGGAACTGAGGATGGAGGTTTAGACCAATTTGACAAAAAAACAGAAACCTTTACTACTTATCTCGATGGAGAAGGCATTTTCCAGATTTATGAAGACAGTTCAAATCGATTTTGGGTAACAACTTTGACTGACGGACTGTTCCTGCTGGATAGAAACACGGGAAAAACTATTCATTATACCACGGAGGACGGTTTGCCGAATAATGTGGTACCAGGCATCATGCAAGATAAACAAGGACTGCTTTGGCTTGCGACATCAGGTGGCGTTGCCCGGTTCGATCCTGAAACAAAGACCTTCATTACCTATGATGAGGCAGACGGTATGAAGAACTATCCGGTTATACAGCAAGCGGTTATCAAAAGCATGGACGGCAGGATGTTCATCGGAGGCCCGAAAGGAGTAACTGCAATTAACCCGCAGGATTTTAAACCGAATCAAATTCCACCGGTCACGGCAATCACAGGACTGCATATATTCGAAGATGCTTACTCGTTACCGGTTAACCGGGAAGAGCAGATTACGTTAAAGTACAACCAAAACGAGCTAACGTTCGACTATGCAGGGTTGCATTTTGCCAACCCGTCGCGAAATCGTTATACCTATCGCCTGGAAGGCTACGACAAGAAGTGGATTGATGCAGGTACTGTACGCAGAGCCAAATACACAAACCTGAGCCCGGGTACTTACACGTTCAGGGTGAAATCTTCGAACAGCGACGGCATCTGGGATAAAAAAGGCACATCCCTGACCATAAAGATTTTACCGCCATGGTGGCGAACAACTGCGGCTTATATATTTTATGCATTACTCGGGATAGCTTTTATAGTACTCCTCAACAGATTTCTGCGCCGCAGGTTGGTTGCGAAAGAGCGGGAGCGAACGCGGGAGCTGGAGTTGGAACAAGCCCGTGAGGCTTTGCAGCAAGCCTCCCTCGACCGTGTCCGTGCCGAGATCGCTTCCATGCGAACCGCCAAAGACCTCGAGCGCATCACGCCGCTAATCTGGCGTGAACTTAAAGCGCTTGAAGTTCCATTTATCCGATGTGGTGTATTTATAGTTGACGAAGCTAATAAATCTGTTGGCGTGTTCCTTACTACTCCCGATGGCAAAGCGCTAGGAGTATTACACCTGGCTTTTGATTCCAATGATCTTACAAGTAACACTGTAAAACATTGGAAAAATAAACAGGTTTACAAAGAACATTGGAACAAGGAAGAGTTTATCAACTGGACAAAATCAATGATGAAACTCGGTCAGGTTCAGAACCCCGAAACATACCAGGGATCATCGAAGCCGCCGGAATCTCTCCATTTGCATTTTGTTCCTTTCACACAGGGAATGCTTTATGTTGGAAACATCTCTCCTCTCGATGATGAAAAACTTGAGCTGGCAGGAACACTTGCCGAAGCTTTTTCAATTGCTTATGCACGCTATGAGGACTTTAATCGTGTTGAATCTGCTAATGAAGAGCTTAATAATTTATCCAGTGAGTTAAAAATAAAAAATGATGAATTGGAAAATGAAAATGAGCGAAAAGCAATCGAACTGGAAGAAGCAAGAGAACTTCAGCTTGCTATGCTGCCGAAAGAAATTCCTCAACATCCGGGCCTGGATATTAAAGTTTATATGCAGACAGCAACGGAAGTCGGGGGTGATTATTATGATTTTTCTTCCCACGTAGACGGATCATTCAACATCGCTATCGGCGACGCTACGGGACACGGAATGAAAGCCGGTACACTCGTAACAATGATGAAATCTTTATTCGTCGCTAATTCAACCGGTAAAGATCTAGAAGGATTTTTTGCTTCCACCAACGCGGCAATTAAAAATTCCAATTTAAAAAGAATGATGGCCGGTTTTGCAATGCTCAACATAAGGGACCATAAAGCCAGGTATATAAATGCCGGTATGCCGTCTCTGTATCATTATATAAAGAATAAAAAAGAAGTTGAAGAAATAAAACAACACAACCTGCCGCTCGGCGCGATGAAAATTGAAAAGTACAACGCAACAGAAATTATTTTAAGTAAAGGAGATGTTTTACTCCTGATGACAGATGGTTTTCCTGAACTATATAATCCTGACGAAGAATTGTTTGGTTATGAACAAGTTTATTCATCATTTAAAGAAGCAGCCGAAAAAGAACCCGGAAAAATCATAAAACATTTAAATGAAGAAGGAAACCGATGGAGAGGAAACAAAGAACTCCTGGATGACGTAACTTTTGTTGTAGTAAAAATTAAATGATGCCTATCCCTGCCGGCAGGCAGGCGGCGTAGTCCCGTTTAGGTACGAAGACAGAATGTAACATTCATTGTACTAAAAATAAAATTGCAAATTATTGTTGCTTAGAAGCTTCGAAGAAGCATCTTTATAATTAATAAAACAAAGGACTTTATGAAAAGATTCATTCATCAAATTATTTTCTTCTTTTTGTTAACAATTGTATCATTCGCGCAGAAACCAAGCTACAACTTTAAAAATATTCATATTTCGGACGGGCTCATAAACAGCACGGTAATGACAATCTTCCAGGATTCTTACGGGTTTATCTGGATTGCAACTCAAAACGGGGTTCAGAGATATGACGGCAAATCATTCAGAAGCTTTACATATTCAGAATCTGATACAACCGGACTTTCCTCCAATTTTGTACTCAAGTTTTGTGAAGACTCAGATGGAAACATCTGGCTTGCTACTATTGCCGGACTGAACAAATATGACAGGAAAACAGATAAAATTATAAAATATAATTTCAGGGATACTTCATTAACTAAAAATAATGGTCCTGTCATAACAAATATTATCAGGGATAATTCACAAAAAAATATTATTTGGCTGTTTGAATATCATGCAGGAATCATAAAATTAAATATTTCCAATGACAGTACCACAGTTTATCCTTTTAAAGGAAAAAGACCCAATCCGTTTATTAAATTAGTGCCTTATGCCGGGAATGAGAACAAACTTTTAGTTGGAGCAGATGGTTTATATTCTTTCGATAAAATATCCGGAAAGTATAATAAAATTCTGAAGCTTGAACAGAACTCCACTCCTCCCAATAACGGGGTAAACGGTATAGTATTCGATCCCGCAAACAGAGATATTGTCTGGCTTGCAACAGGTGATTTTTTTGGACGTGGAAACCTAGGCGGTCTTATTCGTTATGACTTAAAAACTGGCTGGGAAAAAACCTATACGCCTGAAAATCGCTCTGATCTGCCCGGCAGGAATCTAATGTCTGTTTGTTTCGACGGCAATGATAAATTGTGGGTCGGAACAAGGAATAATGGCGTTCTACTTTACGATAAAAAAGAAGACAAATTTTATGATTATAAGAATAATGAGTACGACAGGGAATCCTTCGTTACCGACAACGCAGTTCTTTCAATGTTAAAGGACAACTCGGGTACTATGTGGTTTGGAACCTGGGGAGATGGTATTTCGCTTCTGAGTCCGACTCTTCAAAAATTTTCACAGTATAAACACCTGCCCGGCCGGAAAAATGGTTTAATTGATAATAACATAAATACTTTTGCAGAAGATATTGACGGAAATATATGGATCGGAACCAATGCCGGCGGTCTGAGTAAGTTCAATCCGCATACAAGAATATTTTCAAATTATTTTCCGGAATTTATTAAGCCTGGTGGAAAATCCACTCAAATAACCTACCTGTATTATGACAGCCGTAAAAATCTCTGGATCGGGACATATGATGATGCATTGTACAGGTTTAATCCTGTAACCGGAAATAAAATTCATTATGTAAAAGGGCCTTCAAAAAATGAAGTAACACAAAAAAGGATCACTGCAATTACTGAATTTAAAAAGGGAGAAATTCTTATTTCAACTTACGGCGGCGGACTGAATATTTATAATTATTCAACAAATTCATTTGAACATTTCACAAATAATCCTAAAGATTCCACAAGCATTCCCGATAACCAGATATGGCTTCCGTTTATTGGTAACCACGGGAATTACTATTTCAGCGGAAACAATAATAATAGTTTTTACGGATTTAACCCGGAAGCAAAAAAATTCTTCAAAACAAATATCACTGACAAATTAAACACTTTTACTATGCCCTGCAAAACCTCTGACGGGACTGTTTATATAAATAGTATTGCAGCGGGGTTACAGGAAATTAAATTTGGCAAAGAACTCTCTTTAAAGACTCTTTATGATATTGATGGCAATCCTATAAAAAACATACAAAGCATAGTTGCAGATTCATATAATAATTTATGGATGGGAACGGATAATGGAATAATTAAATTTAATCCTGAAACCAGGGCATTAGTAAGATACTCAACCGAAGATGGCTTGCAGGGAAATGTATTCAACAGGTTTGCTGCCATAAAATCAACTACAGGCGAAATGTACATAGGTGGGAGAAACGGCTTCTGCGTTTTTCATCCCGAAGAAATAAAAAACAGCAGCTTTGTACCGCCGGTTGTTTTTACAGATTTCAAACTCTTTCAAAAAAGTGTAAACATCGGCAAATCGTCTGTGCTGAAAGAAAACATTCAGCTAACTAAAAAGATTATTCTTTCACACAATCAGAATGATTTTTCTGTTTCCTTTGCCGCGCTCGATTATTCGAACCCGCAAAAAATACAATATAAATACATTCTTGAAAATCACGACAAAAACTGGATTGATGCCGGAAACAGGAATACAGCAAGCTATACAAATTTAGATCCGGGTGAATACACTTTAAAAGTTCTCGCAACAAACAGCGACGGAGTGTGGACGAAAGATCCGAAACAGCTTTCAATTATTATCAAACCCCCGTTCTGGGAAACAACCTTTGCTTACATTTTGTACGGACTGATTTTTATTGGCGGAGTGTTTACAATTGATAGAGTTCAGCGAAGAAGAATATTAGCAAAAGGAAAAAATGCTGCTCAGATAAGAGAAGCAAATCTCCGTGCACAGCTTGCGGAAGCCGAAAGCGAACGAAAGACAAAGGAACTTGAAGATGCAAGAAAACTTCAGCTTTCGATGCTGCCGAAAGAATTACCGCAGCTTCCCCATCTCGACATAGCAGTTTATATGAAAACCGCTACCGAAGTCGGCGGAGATTATTATGATTTTCACGTTCATTCCGATGGAACGCTTACTGTAATTTTAGGCGATGCAACCGGGCACGGAATGATGTCGGGAATGATGGTATCGATTATGAAATCGCTTTTTATGTCCGACAGAACCAATAAAGAATTAAAACCATTTTTTGAAAATTCAAGTTCTTCAATAAAAGATATGCACCTCGGCAGATTAATGATGGCCCTTTCTTGCGTTCAGATCTCAAATACTAAAGTTAAAACCACTAACGCCGGAATGCCGCCTTTATTTATTTACAGGTGTAACTCACAAAAAGTTGAGGAGGTTAATATCAACAATATGCCTCTCGGCGCAATGAAAAAGATTGATTACGATGTAAAGGAATTTGAAGTTGAAAGCGGTGATACTTTATTAATGATTAGCGACGGCTTCACTGAATTAAAAAATGAAAACCAGGAGCTTTACGGTTACAGGAGAGCAAGAAATACATTCGAAGAAACCGGCAAGCTTGAGCCGGAGGAAATTATCCGGCATTTAAAGGAAGAAGGAATAAAATGGACAAACGATAAAGACCCGGATGATGACGTTAGCTTTGTTGTTATAAAAATTAAATAACTCAACCTCCTGTCCCCCGTTTCTTACTAGGAGAAGGGGGAATAAAAGGGAGATAAGCTTGCCTGCTGCAAGCAGGTTTTTTAATAAATACTTCTCTTTAAAATTTAAGGTCTTATGAAAAAACAACTCTTCTTGCACTGATATTTACATCTGTGGATTTTAGCAAAAAAAAGAAGGCGAAGAAACGACATTCATTATTCAAATACCGGGATAAATCTCTTATGAAACGTGCATTTTTATTGATCATTATTATTTTTCTCTATGCCTGGTTTTTGCAGGGCACAGTCAAATCTTTATTCCATTTTATCGGACACTACTTTATCGGGTACACAAAAGCTGGACCGCCTGCAACTGGCGTTAAGAAATACGGCAAATGATACTGTTCGTATGGACGTCATATTTTGACCTTGCACTTTATTACTTGGAAACTAATCGTGACAGTGCTGTTTATTACGATAACAAGAGTATTGCAACTTGCTCAGGCGGTTAGGATTAAAATTGAATGAAGCGGACGCTTTAAGCGATAAGGGCTATGCGCTTATCGCATTGGGTAAATACCCGTCATCGCTTGAATCATTGTCAGAGGCGATTAAAATTGCGGAGAATCCGGCAAGTGAAAAAGATGTCCTGCCTTTTCTAAGGGGACAGGCCGCGCATAAGGATAGGCTTTATATTTTGGGTCAAATTTACTTGCATTTGGGGCAATTGTATGGCGCTACCGGTAACATGAATTTGGAAAAATTAAATTACTTCAAAGTATTGGGCTATGCTCAATCTATTCAGGATACTTTTTTGCTTTCGCTGGCATATATAAACTTAGGAAAGTCTTATACCCACCTAAACCAACTGGATTCGGCGCTTTATTTTGAACAAAAAGCATTAGAGCTGCAGCCGCATTTAGGATTTTTCCAAAGAACCTGGGAAGGAACCGTTCTTTATTTACTGGGAAACATTTACCTTAAAAAAGGGAATTTAACACCGGCCCGGGATGCCTACCTGAAATCGGCAGAATCCTATAAAGTGCATCATAATCTTTACTATCTTCCCGATACCTACAATGCATTAAGTAAATTATACCAAAGATTAAACAAACCTGACTCCAGCCTGTTTTATGCCAGGAAAATATTGGCAACTGCCCGGGTTTTGCGACAGCCGCAGCCGTTGGCTACTTCTTACCGGGCACTTTCCAATGTGTATAACAATCTAAATAACCGTGACAGTACCTTAAAATACCTGCAACTTTACACCGTATTAAATGACAGCCTGAATAATGCGGAAAAGAAAAACCTGCTTTCTTACCAGAATATCGGATTTGATCAACAACTCCGACTCAAAAGTTTACAGGAGGAAAAAATTGAAACACAAAATAAGATCAGGACTTTTGGCCTAATTTCAGGAATTGTTTTTTTCATGATTATTGCTCTGCTTCTATACAGGAACGGCCGCAACAGGAAAAAAGCCAATCAATTACTGCAAAAACAGAATGATATTATTCATTCTGAAAATGAAAGAAGAGCGGCAGAACTCGAGGAAGCTCAGCAGATTACAACTGGCAATGCTGCCAAAAGATCTGCCAAAATTTAATCGTCTTGAATTAGCAGTTTTTATGCAGACCGCAACCGAAGTCGGCGGGGATTATTATGATTTTTCCAGGAAAGAAGACGGATCGGTAAATATTGCTGATCGGCGACGCTACGGGACATGGAATGAAAGCCGGAACTCTTGTTACTATGATGAAATCTCTCTTCACTGCTAATTCTTCTAAAACCAGTCATGGAAGAATTTTTCACCTCATCTAACACGGCAATTAAAAACTCCAACCTAAAAAGAATGATGGTAGGGTTTGCAATGCTGAATATTCATGATCATAAAGCAAAATTAATTAATGCGGGAATGCCATCTGTTTATCACTATCAAAAAGAAGAGGGGCGGGTTGAGGAATTAAAGCAGCATAATCTTCCGCTTGGTGCGATGAAGATTGAAAGATACAATGCTTCGGAAATTAATTTAAATACCGGCGATGTTTTACTCCTGATGACAGACGGATTTCCTGAACTGCATAGTCCATCAGAAGAATTATTTGGATATGAAAATGTTTTTTCTTCATTTAAAAAAGTTGCGGAGAAAGAACCCAATGAAATTATTAAACATTTAAATGAAGAAGGCAGGCGCTGGAGAAAAGAGAAAGAATTGCTTGATGACGTGACGTTTGTTGTTATTAAAGTGAACTAATTATCTTTAGAGACGAACCTGTCTGCTGCCAAGACAGGTCGCAATGCGTTTCTACGAATGAAATTAGGCCTTTTTTCTGGGCTGTGAAACAACCAATAGTCCCAGCAATCCAAGGTCACAAAATAAAAGCGGGGCAAGTACCGGCGCAAAAGCCAGAATTCTTTCGATGCTTAGGGTCCCTGTGCCCGCAAGGTCTGCAGAAAGGTGAAAACCAAATCCAAGAACTCCTATAACGACAGCCGTTATCATCGTCCAGAAATAAACCACCTCGTCTCCTTTGCTCCAGCTTTTTGAAACACAAAGTGAAATAACCACGGTACTTGCAAACAACCCATATATAATCGGAATTAATTTGTAAACAGAATATCCATACTGGGCATGATCAATTATAGATGTTAACGTACTCGCCACAAACCCCAATCCAACCAGCCATAAGAAGTGTTTATCCCTCGAAATCGGTGCTTTAAAAATTCCAATTCCTTTTATTTCTAAGAGGCCGGGTTTGTTTTCAACTTCTTCAGTAATCGCATATAATCCCAGCAATGAAATACCGGCAAATGCCAGTGGCGCTAATATGGGAGAACCAAAGACAACCCAGGCCCAGGTTAAATGGCCGCCCGGATTTAAAACCGCATTTGCGTGAAACGCCGTTCCAAGTACACCGACAAGCACACCGATTATCATAATGGTTATGTGCAATATTGAACTCCACTTATGTGGTTTGGACTGAAAAGCAATGTAAATGCAGCTAAGACCCCCTAAAGGAAAATAGAGAACGGGGATCCATTCATATACGGGGATAAATTGATTTATCGAATGGGCCAGGACCACATCAATGCCTGTAAACATTAAATTTATGCCGACAAAAATCATCAAGAGCCGGTTTTTATCAGTTGGCAGCTTAAGATTAGCTATATGAAAAATTTCTACATCATTCATGGCCGCGCTCCCTTTCCGTGAGAAGCACGAAGAGCAGCCGCTTCTCCTTTAAGTTTGTTTAATTCCTTTAGCAACGGATAAACACCATGCCATTGCACGTAATCTGCCCCCTGCATATACGCCCCGAATTTTGCCGTCCGCCCATAATAGTGCCAGAGATCAAAAGCGGTAAAGCTAACTTGATTTTCAAAGGGCTTCTTGCTTATTATTCCATCTTTTACAAGGCCGGTCATAATTTTATTGGCCTCACTTACTTTTGAATTAACAAATGAAGTAACGCTGTCGGCGCGGGCATAAAAATTATCAACGAATTTATCTGAATGGCAATTAGCGCAAATAGATTTCATTGCTTCCCTGCCTTCAATATAATTTGACCTGTTGGAAGAAACAGCAGCAAATAAGAATTTGGATAATCTTTTACCAACGTCGTGTGTTGTGCCCTGATTGCCAAATCCGCTCATGTGGCATGTCGCACAGGTTGGTGCGGGCATATCATTTACCGTAAGCCTGCCCGGTTTTTGGTCCCAGTTCCATTTATCTCCTTCGGTATGATACATAACTCCGTGAGCGGATTCTTCATAAATTTCAGACTGTGGATGATCAGGACCTAAATGGCACTGACCGCATATCTCGGGTTTTCTAACCTGTGCCAATGAAAATTCATGACGCAGGTGGCATTTATTACAATTTCCTATGCTTCCGTCTTTGTTTGGTTTCCCGATTGAGTGACAGGTTTGACAAGCTGCCGGAGTAACATTCGGCCCCTCCATTTCAAAAAGGGAATTTCTGGTAGCGGTTATAATTCCGTTCGGCCCACGGTTTGCTTCAGGTATGTCCCCCAGCACTTTTTTTTGTTCTGATGAAAAATCATCCAGCCCTGTAAGCGCAATCCACGCCGGTGCGCCGTGCCTGCTGTGATTAAACTGTTTTGTTTCTGCGGGATGGCATTTTGCGCAATTTTTTGGTGTCGGTGTTGTGGTAATAAAAAATCCTTCATGACTTTTGCCCAAAGGATTATTTTTTTTAACAACGTGGCAATCGATACACTTAACCCCGGCTTTTGCCATAACGCTTCCTGCAAATTGATTTACAATATCGGGAGTAACCCGCTTGTGGCAGGTTGCGCATTTATCTGTTCCTGCATACACCACTGTTCCTGAATTGGTGGATGTGGAATTTCCACCCCCGGTGGGAAAATTTGTAAACAAGTAAATGATTAAAATAACAAAAAGTGTTACTGCGCTTCCTGTTATTAATGTTCTGGGAAATTTCTTTTCCATTTTTGTTTCCCTTTTTTTAATAATAAAATTATTAGGATGTTATTTCCTGAACAAAAGCCAATTGTCTGGAACATACCCAGATACTTAATAAAAGTAACGGGGTCAAATTATCATCAATATTAATTGGTCTAAAACAAACAGTTCATCTCTCAAAACCGTTCACTTAATATCAAAAAGTATGATTCCAGAATTATTAATATAAACAAATCTCAATTACCTATAGGTTCCATATTTTCTTAAAATCATTACAATCTTAAATTTTGATGATGCAACTTGCTTTACCTAAAAAATTGAGTGACATTGCAAAGTAGACGGGATATCAGCCCCGGTAAAACCGGACATAAGCAGATGTCCCGTCTCAACAAAATTATTATGATTCTTTCTTAATCGACCAGCCTGTTTTCAGACCGATTACAAAATAGGCAAGCGCGACAACACCTGTTGCGAATACCGTATCACCAATAACTCTCAGCCAGCGGAAAGTATCCAGTGTCGGGCTCTGCAGAAAATCTGCCGAGCGGGCGAACCAGTAACCGTGTTCAACACTTGCTACCGTTTGCGCGAGGCCAACGGGTAATGCACTTACAAAAACCATTAGCGCAAGCCCGATATTAATTGACCAGAATGAATATTTTATCGCGCCATCTTTCCATGCTTTGTCGGAGGAGAGTCCTTTCAAGACAAAAAGCATTAAACCGATCCCCAGCATTCCGTAAACGCCAAACAATGCCGCGTGTCCGTGAACCTGTGTTGTGTTCAATCCCTGCATATAATAAAGTGCTATCGGGGGATTAATCAAGAAGCCGAAAATTCCTGCGCCCACAAGGTTCCAGAATGTTACAGCGATAAAACAATAGATGGGCCACTTGTATGCCTGAAGCCAGTGTTTTGATCTGCTCAATCTTAAATTGTGGTACGCTTCAAATCCGAGAAGTACGAGAGGAACAACTTCAAGCGCGCTGAATGTTGATCCGATTGCAAGCACCGCCGTTGGTGTACCTGAGAAATAAAGATGATGAAACGTTCCAAGAATTCCGCCCGCAAGAAATATAATAGTTGAGAATAAAGTAGTGGTGGTCGCCATCTTTATTCTTAATAAGCCGAGACGGACAAAAAGAAAAGCGATAGTAACGGTCGCAAAGACTTCGAAGAACCCTTCGACCCAGAGATGAACAACCCACCATCTCCAGTATTCCGCTACTGCAAGGCTTGTCTGCCTTCCCCACATTAATACCCGCACCGTAAAATAAGGCGATGGCACTTGAGGAAATTACAAACAAAGTAATTAGATGTTTATTTTCTCCCTTCTGTTTGAATGCCGGACGAATTGCCCTGACAAGAAGGAACAGCCAGATAAACAAACCAAGAAATAAAAATATCTGCCAGAATCTTCCAAGGTCCACATATTCATATCCCTGGTGTCCGAACCAGAAATTGTCGACCAATCCCAGTTTCTGCATTATGCCCATCCACTCCCCGGCAAGAGAACCGAGCACAATAATCAGCAACGCAATGAAAAGAAAATTAACGCCCGCTCTCTGGAATTTTGGTTCATAACCGGAAATGACCGGAGCAATATATAAACCGGTTGCGAGCCACGAGGTGGCGATCCAGAAAAGCGCAATTTGTATGTGCCACGTTCTGCTTGCAGAATACGGAAGCCATTTCGCCAGCGGGAAACCGTAAAAACCGGAACCTTCCACGCTGTAATGCGCAGTTATTATCCCCATAATTATCTGGAGAACTATCAAAAAGACTACGACCCAGAAATATTTCAGAGTCGCTTTCATAGAAGCTGTAGGTTTTAACCCGAGCATAGGATCCTGATCCGGAAATTCATCCGGGTTAAATTCATCATCCCTGTTCTTTGCGTAATATGCCGCAAGTCCGCCTATTCCGGCCAGAAGAAGAATTACGCTGAAACCGCTCCACAAATTAAGTGAACCGGAAGGAGTGTTGGCTACGAGTTCCTCGTGCGGCCAGTTATTCGTATAGGAAATATTTTCTCCAGGCCTGTTTGTAACCGAAGCCCATGCTGTCCAGAAGAAGAACTCATTCATCAGTTTCATTCTCTTTGGATCTTTAATCGTATTTTCAGGAATTGCATAATCATCGCGAAGTTTATCCATCGCAGGATCGTTTTCAAAAATTCCTGTGTAATGTTTACTTACCGCGGCTATCGCTTCCGCCCTCAAAGGTGAAATTGTAATATTTCCCGTAGCCGGATCATAAGTGTTTTTTCTTAATTCCTCCTGTAAAATCACCCTTAATCTTGCCTGCTGAGGAGCGGGAATCTTATCATACTCGGCGCCAAATTGCGCAACCGCGTAATGATTTAACATATACATTGCTTCCCTGTGCAGCCAGTCGGCTGTCCAGTCGGGCGCGACATAAGCCCCGTGGCCCCAGACAGTTCCAACTTCCTGCCCGCCGATAGACTGCCATACATTCTGCCCGTCTTTAATATTCTGCCCTGTGAACAAAACATCACCGGCAGTTGTAACAACGGCCTTTGGCGTGGGCGGCTGGTCACGGTAAATTTCATTTCCAAAAAATAGCAGCACTACAAATGATATCACTATCACGAGTGCAAGGCTTATCCATAGTTTTTTATATCCCATAAATTCTCCTGTATGTGAAATTTTTAATTATTATTTACCCTTGATCATTGTCAGAATCATTTTTGTTTTTTCTACCGCCTTCAACCCGTGAGGAATTGTTGCGGGAAGTTTCAATAATTCACCGGATGAAACAGTAAAATTTTCTCCCACCAACTTTTATATCTATTTTTCCTTCAAGGCACTGAACGAGTGCGTCGAAAGGTGAGGTGTGTTCGCTCAATCCCTGTCCCGCGTCGAACGCGAAAAGAGTTACGTTTCCGGTTTCTTTCTTCAATAAAATTTTACTTACAATTGATTCTTCCTGGTAGTTTAACTGCTCAAGAAGATTCTTTACTTCTGTTGTTTTTACATCAGACATTTGAGACCTCTTTGTTTTTTGTTTTTATTTCTATTTCTTTAATAGCATCCATCGGGCAAATAGATACACATTCCGGTTCTTCGTAAACCCCCTCACAGGAATTACATTTTTCCGGAACGATGTAATAATGCTCCTTAACCGGTGCTTTATGTTTTATGTTTTTGAGTTGTGTAATTCTTTCCGCCCGGATAAATTGCATTCGCCGGGCAGATCGTATCACAGGCTTTGCAGTTGATACAGTCTTCTGTAATCAATAAGGTAACAATATTTAGCAAAGAATCAGAGAACATTTGGATTTTTTCTCCTTTTTAATTTCATCTCCATCAAACAACTTTCATTATTTTTAATATTTCTTATGAACAATCCATCCGCCATGTATGAATGAATTATAAAAGCGATTAATTTTTTCAAATCCCGCCTCTGTTAATAACTCAAGCAATTCCTGTTCATTTATAAGACTTTTCTCACCTGCTTGTTGTGCTATCTTATTTACCATTTCGGGGGGTGACCCGCTAAATTTCATAAAGTTTTTCCAGGTATCTGCCATATATTTAAATTCTGCTTTACCCGAATCACCATACTGATCGATAATAATAAACTTAGCGCCGGGTTTTAATTTATTTGCGATGCTTCTGAATAGAGACTTTTTATCTTCGGCATTTTGTATAAATCTTAATACAAAAATTAACGTAGCATAATCATATTTTTCTTCTTCCGGCAAACTCTCTACAAAACCTTGATGCAACATAATGCGATCATTCAGTTTGTATTCATCAAGTTTTGCTTTAGAAAGTTTAATCATCTCTTCTGAAGGATCTACACCGGTTATACTCCAATTCGGCATAAGGTCTCCAAATGTTTTTAATTCCATTCCCGTTCCGCATCCCACTACTAAAACATCTGCTGATTCATTTTGATTCTCTGCTAAAAGTGATAACACCATTAAAAAAAGTTGATCGTAACAGAAAACTGCCGTGCGTGCAAGTCCTTCATACTTTGTGGCATTCTTTAAATTAAAATTTATACTGTTTACTTTTTCTTCCATTCTAAAATTTTTCTCCTTTTGCTTCCCTGTGCTGGCTTCCCACAGGTCTTATTCTTCCCCACATAGAAAAAAAGAACAATAATATTGCAATTACCTGGAATGTTGATGTAATTGTTATCATCACATTTATCCAATCTATATAAACAAAACCTGCTGCTGCCTGGAACACAAATCTTGTTCCTGTGGAAATTGCCATCAGCCAATACGTTGCTAAAATTAAATCGGGATTATATTTTTTATCCGTTTTTTCTGCACGAGGGAAAAACCAGAGGGCAACACCCATTATCATCATCATTACCGAGCCGACCAGGATTATATGAGCATGCGCTGATTCCAACTGCGGACCGTATACCGTGTGAAATACATTTTTAGCCGCCGACATATAAAGCCCGGATAAAATTCCGATTATCAAAAAGACAATGCTCGTTTTTATAAAATATCTTACATTCGTAAACAAAAGATCATCTCCTTTTTATTGCCCCAGTTCCTGTTTCGCTTCTTCACTCATTTTATCCGGCGTCCAGGCCGGTTCCCAGACAAGATTTACCAGAACTTCAAAACCCGGTTCTAATGCTTTAACCTGGTTTTCAACCCACCCGGTAATGCTGCCGTGCATCGGGCAGCCGGGTGTGGTTAGTGTCATAGTTACTGTTATCATTGCTTCTTCGATTATAACATCATAAACCAGTCCGAGATCAACTATGTTGATTCCAATTTCAGGATCAATCACAGTTCTTAAAGTGTTCATAACCTGTTCTTCAGTTACCATTTTTAATTCCCTTTGTTAAAAAAATTGAAAACATGTTTTTCATAAAAAGCAGCGCACTTAAAAACATCAGCCCCGTGAAAACAAACATTAATATTTCACTTTCAAAAGCTATCCCCGCTACGGTTCCCGCTATCGCAATATTCATAATTACAAATTCCGCTTTGGCCATTTTTTCATTAAACATATCTTTTAGCATCGGTACCGGTTCAAGACCGACCTTAGCGCTGAATTTGTGAAACCAGACAAGAAACGGGACAATCTTGTACATCTGTCCGACTATAATAAGTGAGAAGTACCCGAACAGTATTATGTAGCCGTAAATCAAAACGAGTTTTTCCAGGTAGCCGGGCTCCAGGAATTTTTCAAAAACTAAAAAGATACTGAGCGCGGTAGCGATAAACATCATTCCAAAAGAAACCATAGTATAAGTGAGACCCACATCAAGTATTTTTCTTACACGGCTTTTCATTATTAAAAAGACCTGGTAAAGAAAAATTAAGTTTCCAACCGCTATAAGAACCGCACCTACCGGCAGCATAAATGTTCTGTGGGGGAAATGATATTCGACTGTAAGAATAAGCAGTCCGGCATTTATAAAGGCAAACACCCATTTAGCCGGCTTAAGAGAAAACCCGTGTGAAAGTGAAAACATCGGGATAAGCTTATAACTAACACCCATTATCACCATTGAAACCCAGCCGACAAAAGCGAGGTGAGCGTGCAGCTTTAAATATTCAAGATGATTTGTTTTGAAATACGGATCGTAAAGGTTCATTGCCATCATTATGCCGGCAACTACTGTAAGAAAAAGATAAAAAAGAGCGGTCGCTATATATGTTCCGGTTATATTCCATTCCTTAACTTTTATCATCGACATAATTATGTTGAAAATAAAAAGCAGCATTGCAAGAGATACCAGCGAGGCGAAAATTGCGAGCAGGAATGTATCGAATTTAAAAAACGATAAAACCATCCCGGTGAGACCAAACAGGAATATCCAGAATTGAGCCTCAGCGAGCTTTTCACTGAAAAGTTTTACCTGCAGAACAACCGGAACAAGCTGGAACATCGCGCCGAAAATTATCATGGTTATCCACGCCCAACGTTGCAATGTGTGTTAATCCGAGCAGCTTAGGCTGAAAATGATATCCCTTTATAGAGTCAGCGTTTAAAAACATTAATAATGTTAAAACCGCAAAGCCTAAAATGGAGGCGATAAAGTATTTTCTTACCATTTTGTAGGAGGGCGACATTTTTCCGGCTATCTGTGTGGGCTGCATGGTTCTTAATCTTTTTTAACTTTTGTTATAACTACTTTGTAATAATTCTCTTCTATTTTATTTGTAATTGCCTCGTAACCCCGTTCTGCTAAGTTTATCGTATAACATAAGAGGTTCACGGTGGTGGTGAACAAGCAAAATTGTATTGTCGCTTAGTTTCGGAAGCGTTTCTAAAATTTTAACCATTGGTTCCGGTGGTTCAAGATCCCTCACGTCAAGTTCAAAAACCTCTTCATTGAATTCCGGCTTCTTTTTCTCTTCTGTCGTACCTTTTGATGAAATATTATCATCTCTGAAGAAATAAATTTTAAATTCCCCGTTTTCATTAATTGTTTTATGACCGAATCCTTTTTTACCAAGAACCGAGTAAAGCGGAACCGGTTCAAATGTATTTATTAGCAACAAAGTCTCATCTTCTTTCAAGTTTTTTACTTTTTCCATAATATCCATAAACGGATCCTTCCCGGTGGCAAGTATCGGACGCACATCGAGTTCAACTATTTTTTCCATATTCGTTTCCATTTCACTTTCCTTTAAACTTTTTTAATATTCACTTTCCAGACTTCAGGGCCCTGTTCGGTGTATTCCCATTCAAACTGTCCGTTTATTTCAGCTTCCATCTGGTAATAAAGCGGTTTCGGGTCGTGATCATTTATCAATTGCATTGCCTCTCCTGCCTGTAGCGAGTTAAACATTTCAAAAATTGCCGGATGTTTTTCACGCGGTACAATCGGCCTTACATCTATGGTTTTGTCATTCGTTTCGTTCATTTCGATCTCCTTTATTGAATTTTTATTTGTATCTAAACTACCAGTGACTGCAAAAACATACCTTGACTTAAGTCAGATAATTTCGGTTTCTAACAATCAATTAATCGATGCTATAGTTTTTGTCACCGAATTCATGTCAAGATCAAGCCCATCATTCTGATAAATTATCTCCCCTTTTTTATCAAGGAAAGAAATTAGGTTTGTATGTGTAAATCCACCGTTTTCATTTTTACTGTATTTAAATCCCAGCATCATTCCAAGTTCCATTACATCATCGTTACTTCCCGTTAATAAAGTCCATCTTTTAGAGTTCAGACTTCTTTCTTCCGCATATTTTTTCAGCACTTGTGGAGTATCTCTTTCAGGATCGATTGAAACAAGAACAAACCTGTAATTCTTTAGTTTGCTTTCGGGAATTTTGGCTTCAATTCTTTTCATATCATTAACAATAACCGGGCACGCCGACATACAGGATGCAAAAAACATTGCAATTACTACCTTTTTATTTTTGAATTTGCCAAGATCAATCTTCGTCCCGTTCTGATCAGTCCATTTTCCGTCTGATAAATAGAGTGACATTTCTGAATAATTGATGAAGTTGATTTTACAACTTTGCAACAATCATCATCCTCAGGTTTTGTCACTTCTTTTGTGATGACTGAAGTATTTTTGATTGTGCTTTGGTCAATATCCTTAATATTATTTGAACCGGTACCTGCTATGTAAGCTATTCCTGTCATCAGAATAAATAACGGAATTATTAAAAAATATTTTTTCATTTTATTTTCCTTATAATTATTAAATATCATTTGACGTCTTTTGCACATCTGAACCCAAGATTAGCCAACGCGGAATTTCCACTTAAGCAACTATTAAAGCCGTACCTGAGAAACGCCGGATAATTTTTCAAATCGGTCGCACCTGCTGAACCACCGCCGCAAATAGCAGTACCATTTATATTGGCAGTATTAAAATCGAAAGTCCATTCACGGATCAGCCCAAACATATCATACACTCCCCGGTAATTTTTATAAGTCGACTTTACATCTGGCAGGCTTGCGGGTAATTCTTTTAAGTACCATCGGATCAGTTTTTCATTATAGCTTTTGCTGTGATTCGGGCCCGGGCTGTTTTCATCTGCCATTGCCACAAACTCCCATTCAGCCAGTGTCGGGAGTCTTTTATCGACCCACTTTGAATAGGCTTTTGCCGCAAACCAGGAAACATAGGTTACAGGGGCGTTTGGATTGACTTTGTTGCCCGGGTTAAAATCACTGTGCCAATCTTTTAAGATATGACTGTTCCGCAAATATTTTTTTTACCCTGGAGCGACTCCACTGCGGGTTAGCTTTACGAACTGCAAGTATTGTTTGTTTGTAACCGCGTGAATGTCTAAATAAAAGGGTTTAATTTGTTCTTTTTCTGTGCTTCCATTTTTCTTAAACAACGGTATATAATTCCCGCCTTTTATATAGACCATTTTAGTTACAGATTTTTTTGCACTTTCATTACTTTGCGCGTTTATCTGCAAGCTGAAAGTCATCATAACTATTATTAAAAAGAGTCCTGTTTTCATTTTTCACTTTCTCAAACTAAATCGCTCTATTTATTTCTTACTTTTGTTACCTCTGACGTTTTAATTACTTTCTTCGAATTACCGAAAGAGTTATATACGTAGGTCAGAACCGCAGCTACCTCGCCATCGGATAAATTTTGCGGAGGCATAATGTTGTTAAATGTTTTGCCGTTGACTGTAAGCGTACCTTTTTTCCCATGAAGCACTATACCAATTGCTCTTTCCTTGTCGGCATTAAGAAAATCCGAACCCGCCAGCGGTGGGAAAACACCTGCTATTCCCTTTCCGGTAATCTGGTGACAGGCAATGCATGTTCTTGAAAATACTTGCTTGCCTTTTTGAATAACCGCATTTATGTCATTTTCATTAATTTCTGATGGTTGATCATCGTTTGGGATTGAAACAGAATTGTCACTTTCAATCGCACCGCTGTTTAATTCTGCCTGTGTCTCGGTAAATATTTCATCTTTTTGTTTACCTGAAAAAATTTCTTTGTTTGGTTTTCCGGAAACCTTCAACATTCCTAAAGCCCCTTTGTTAAAAGCTCGGAAAATTGAGTGATCAACCAGCAGGTAAGTTCCGGGCACTTTTACAGTAAATTCAACTATTGCTGCCCCGCCTGCAGGAATCAGGACAGTCTGAACGTTTTCCTGTGTTACATTCTTTCCGCCGTAATCATAAACCTTGTCGAATATTTCACCTATGATATGAAATGATGAAATTTTATTCGGCCCGATGTTGCCGACAAATATTCTCACTTTATCACCTACTTTTGCCTGAAGCGCATTTTCATTCGTTAGAGCTCCTACGGAGCCATTAAATACTACATAAGTTGGATTTTCCGCGAGTGCTTTATCCATCGAAAATTGTTGGAGACCCGGGGTGCCATAATCATCTTTTGTATAAAACTCACTCTGCATTACATAAAATTCTTTATCAACCGGATCTAATCCATCTTTGGGTTCAACTAAAATCAATCCGTACATACCGTTTGCGATATGAAGCGGAACTGGTTGAGTGGCACAGTGATAAATAAATAGTCCTGCGCGTTCTGCCTTAAATGAAAATACGGATGAATGGCCGGGCAAAGTTTCTGAAGCCGGTGCTCCGCCTCCCGGCCCGGTTACCGCGTGCATATCAATGTTATGGGGCATTGTGCTTGTAGGGCTGTTATGCAGATGGAATTCAACCTTGTCACCAACTCTTATCCTGATAAATTTACCCGGAACCTTTCCGCCAAATGTCCAGAAAGGATACTGAACGCCATCGGCTAGTCTTCCCACAACCTGTTTTGTTTCCAGGTTAACAATAACTTTTGAAGGGTGGTCTCTTAAGATTGGAGAAGGAACTTCAGGTGCATAGGTTAAATTAGCAAACTCTGTTCCCTCTCTTTTCTCAGTCTGGTGGCATCCCTGTATCGCCACTATCGAGATCAGTGCTGCTGTTGATAATAATATTACAACTGAAAATATTTTTAGGTTTAGTATTTTTTTCATTTTTTCTCCTTCATTTTTTTGCGGTTTATCTTCCGCTGCTTACTAAAAAGCCATAATTACTGAGTTAAAACTAAATGTATGGTAACGGAGGTACCTTGACTTAAGTCAAAGAAAGGGGCTTTAATCGGATATTTCTATCTGATTCAGGGGTGTTTTTAAGTATTTCCTCAATATTTGAAGGATTTGAAAGTTAGCAGAATCCTAATTAGGTGCATTCTTTTCGAAATTTAAGAAAAGGCTTCTTAAGTAAGGCTATCGATCAGGAAGTGATTTTATTTTTTCCAAGTGTTAACTTAATAACAACAGGGCTTAATAATAATATTCCAATCAAATTAATTATAACTGTAATACCGTTTAACAGATCTCCCAGACTCCAAATACTCTCAGCTTTACTTGTTGCACCCAGCATTATTGCCGCACAAAACAACCATCTATAATAGATCTTAATTTTATCGCCAAATAAATAACTCGCACACTGTTCCCCATAAAAACTCCAGGTTATCAAAGTTGAATATCCAAAGAGAAGGGATGCAGCAAGCACAATCCAGTTTCCAATTGAAAGAGCTGATGAGAAACTTTCAGATGCCAATGCTGTGCTGTTTAAGCCTCCTGACCAGATGCCGGAAGTTAAAATTACAAGCGCTGAAATAGTGCAAATAATAATTGTATCAATAAAGACACTTATCATTGAAATTAATGATTGTTTTACGGCGCTCCCCGATTGAGCTGTTGCATGCATTATTGCAACTGATCCGGTGCCTGCTTCGTTACTGTAAGCACCTCTTGCTGTTCCGTATCTTAGTGCCATTAGAACTGTTGTTCCTGCAAACCCGCCCTCAACAGCATGGTAACCGTTAAATGCATAAAAGAATATATCCTTAAATGCATTTAACAATTGATCTGAATTAATTATTAAAACTAACAATCCCCCAAGGATGTAAAAGATGGTCATAAAGGGAGTGAGATATTCTGCAGTTCGTGCAATTTTTTTTAATCCGCCAATTATAACAAGCCAGGTTAAAAAAGCTATAACAAGGCAGGATAATAGTTGAGGTGTACCGAATTCATTTTTTAAAATTATTGACATTGAATTTGACTGAATAGATGTAGTCGCAATCAAAGTCTTAACTGCAAACGCAATTGCAAATGCCGTAGATAACCATTTTATGTTAAGACCCTTTTTTATATAAACCATCGGTCCGCCCATATATGTGCCGTCTTTTTCTTTCTCCCTGAAATGACAGCCTAGTAATGATTCCGAATACATTGTTGCCATCAGAATTAATGCCGATACCCACATCCAGAAAATAGCGCCCGGCCCCCCTATTACAATAGCCGTTGCAACTCCAGCAATATTTCCGTTCCCAACCATTCCGGAAAGTGCTGACATCAGAGCCTGAAAGGGAGTGATATTACCATCGCCCGTAGTCAATTTCGATTTTTTAAATTCTCTTAAAGCTTCAGGAAACCTTCCAAATTGTACGCCTTTTAATCTGAGAGAAAAATAAATGCCGCTGCCAAGAATAAATACGAGCATTTGCGGTCCCCATAAAAAATCCGCAACATCTTTTATAAGACTAAATAAATTTGTCATAAATATTTCATCTTTGATTTATATTAATGTTTACTCTAGTTAAAATCATAGCTTTTAAAACTATGAAGATGATGAACCAGAATTAATGTTGTGTTTCTTAATAACTTATTTGCAGATTTGTTTTAGCTTTTTCAGATCTTTTACAAAGATTTTTTTACCGTCAACTACTATTATTTTTTCATCCTGAAATTTCTTAAATGTTCGGGAAAGCGTTTCTGTAATAGTCCCAAGGTATGTAGCAACTGTTGCTTTTGAAATCGTTAAACGCAGGAAAGGCTCTGGTAGTTTTATGGAGCCATTTTTTTCAATTCCGCCGAGTATGAATCTTGCTAAACGGCTTGAAACTTCTTTTGTAGAAATCTCTTCCATTTTGTTCGTCATATTCCTCATTCTTTTTGCAAAGCCTGCCAGCATCTTAAAAGCTATAGATGGGTTTTTCCTGATCAGTTCCGTAAACTCCTGCACGGGGATAAAAAGTAGAAGTGAATCTTCAAGAACCTGAGCGTTGGCAGGATAATTTCCGCCTTCTTCGAAAAGCGGTACATCGGCAAAGGGTTGGGGTGGTATTCTAAGATGAAGTATGTATTCTTTCCCTTCAGCTGAAATGCGGTAAATTTTTACGCTTCCCTTTAATACAATATAAAATCCCCTGTACTCATCGTTTTCGATGAAAATGTGTTGGTTCTTTTTAAACTGCACAATCCTGCTGATGTCTGAAATCTCACGAAGATGTGAAACGTCCATTTCGGAAAAAAGCGGTACGTCGCGCAAAGTGGTTTTTTTTAGGTTTTCATCAGGATTCATAAATACAAATTAACCATTTTTTGAAAGATTAGGAAAATTTTACTATTAGGGGCTTCTTAAACAGAATTTTTTCAATATATCTTTAAAATGCCTTAATTTACATCCTTATATAATTTATAAACTAAAATATGAGTCTATTATGAGTGAAAATACTGCGTTGAAAACATGCCTGAACTGTAACGCATCAGAAAATGAGATACCGCTTGTAAATTTAGCGTACTCTGGTAAACCGGCATTTATTTGCTCCCGCTGCCTGCCCCTTCTGATACATCAACCTGAAAGATTGGTTGGTAAACTTGAAAGAGCGGAAAATATTCCGCCGGCAAAACATGAAGACTAATATTTTAAACAGTTAGATTTTTATTTGGAGTTTAATTGCCTGATTATTTAGCAGCATTAATATTATTCGGTGTGGGTCTGGTCGCAGGATTTATAAATGTAAACGCCGGCGGAGGCTCAACAATTACATTGCCTACTCTGATATTCCTGGGTTTGGATTCCGCGCTGGCAAATGGTACTAATCGAATTGCAATCTTTATTCAGAATATTTCCGCTGTCTATTCTTTTAAGAAAGAAAAATACCAGCAATTCGATATAAGTATGAAGCTGTCTCTTCTCACCCTTCCCGGATCCATAGTTGGAGCACTGCTCGCAGTTAATTTAAGCGATGCAGTATTTCAGAAAATTCTCGGCGTGGTCATGATCGGAATTATTTTATCTATGATAATTCCTCAAAAGAAAATTAGTGTTTCCGAACACAACAACGCAACAATTCCGCTATCGGCATACATCGCCATGTTCGGAATTGGTTTTTACGGCGGTTTTATACAGGTCGGTGTAGGTTTTATTTTAATGGCGGCTTTGCAGAGACTGATGAAATTGAACCTGATTTATGTAAATATGCACAAGGTTTTTATCGTGCTTATTTACACAATCCCGGCTTTACTCATTTTTATTTTTACAGATAATGTAAACTGGTTTTTCGGTATAGCACTCGCAATCGGAAATGCGACGGGAGCGTGGTGGGCTGCAAAATTTGCAGTTACGAAAGGAGAAAAATTAATAAAGATAATTTTGGTCGCTGCTGTCTTGATTATGTCTTTAAAACTGTTAGGTGTGTTTTAATAGAAATTCTTCGGAGTTACTTTAAGAACCCCGAAGGTTACATAATATTTAGCAACCTCGAAGGTCTTATAAGTGACCTCCGAGGTTTTCTAATTTTATTGCTGTGCTAAAATCTTTTTTAATCCCGCATCATCTACATTTAACTGTCCGACCTTAATTAATCTCGGTGTAAGTATTGCCCAGTTTTTATCTTTCGAAAATACCTGCTTAAAAATAGGTAGTGCCTCTTCAAGTTTGCCAATATTGGTTAACGTTACAGCATGCCAGAATTTCATTTCAAGATTACCCGGAAACATGCTTTCCGCGGTTGAATATTCCTTCATTGCCAGCTTCATATCATTGTGTTCAACTGCAAGATCGCCCGCATTCATATGATCGTATGCGCGGTGAAGTTTCACGAGTCTTTTTAATTCCTGAACCGGGTGATCGCTGTCTTCTACGCGCAGATCGATTTCCCTGTCTTTCCAGACCTGTCCTGTTGATTTTGCTTTTACAACCAGAATTGCCGCCGACTGCCTGCCGCGGATATCACCACCTGCAGCCTGTCCCGCCTCAAGCGCGGCAATCATTCTTTCTGCCAGCGGCTGCCCTTTTGATTCATTAAAAGCCTTTGCCATTGAAGGCCAAACCTGATCTGCTGACATTAAATTTGCCTGGCAGGAAAATTCATTTCCCTGTATATCCCCCGCGGGTTGAATACATTTTTTCCCCGTCCATGCAGCAACATTTCCTTTGCTGTCACAGATGGCAAGCTGTCTTACATCTCTTCCTTCATCATTTTTTATAAGCATATCCACAGCCTGCTGAGCTGTCAGTCCATTTTTTAGTAACGCCAAGCCACGTGGTCCGAAAGAAGGATTTACAAATGACTGGGTGGCAACCACTCCTACACCGGCTTCGCCCCACGTAACAGATGTGCCAACAGAAAACCAATGTGATTGAACAGCTACTCCCATCTCACCGGTATCGGGATCCCGGGCAACTATTGAAAAAGTATGAGCAAGCGGGTTTTTACTATAAAATAACTGGGCGTTTGCATCAGCCACAAAAAATGATGCTATAACTGCAATAATAAATATTAACCTGGTTTTCATAAAATTACCTGTTTATTTAAATAAATTTAATTTGATAACTATTGCCTTCCAGTAAAATCTAACTTAAGTTATTTTAATCAAAAATTACAACTAATAAGTATGGCTAAAAAAATAATTCAGGACAAAACAGTAAAGTTTTTTATTGTTGTTATCGGGCTGGTATTTATCGCTGTAGTATTGAAGGAACTTCAGCATATTTTTATTCCTTTTGTAATCGCTTACTTTCTCTTTTTTATTTTTCATCCTTTAAACACTTTTTTTGAAAAGAAAGGTTTTCCGCTTTTTCTGACTGTGTTAATTGATGTATTTATAATTGCTATACTTACCTGGGGTATTTCCTTTTTTATAATTGACTCATCCAGCAGGTTTGCATCCCAGTTCCCCGTTTATGCGGAGAAGCTAAACGAGTTAGTCGGTAGCGCAGCAACTTCAATTGGTATACACGATCCTTTCTTTACAAAATTTTCAATTCAGGATTTTATAAAAACAATAGACTACAAAATCCTGGCCGGAAGTGTTTTTAATTCAACTTTTTCTATGCTTGGCAATATTTTATTTGTCCTTTTCTTTTTCATCTTTATTGTCACCGGACATTCATCAACTTATGAGTCGATTAAAAAAAGATATGTTGATAAAAAAGTAAAACCCGAATTAAAAAAGATTAAAAAGAAATATGGGGAACCTCCAACGGAAAGCGAATCAGAAGTAGATCATTGGATGGGAAATAAACTAAATATTGAAAAACACGAGAAAGAGGAAAAGCTTGCAGGAACTTTTAAGGAAATAAATGAACAAATTAAAAAATACATTATTTCGAAAATAGCTGTAAACCTTTCAGCGGCAATAGTAGTAACAATAATGCTTTCACTTTTCGGCGTTGATTTCCCTATCATATGGGGATTATTTGTCTTCCTGTTTAATTTCATTCCAACAATCGGTTCCGCAATTGCACTTGTGCTACCTGCCCTAATGGTGCTTGTACAGTTTGGCTCAGTCAGTTATGCGCTTTTAATTGCTCTTATTATTGGCGGTATTCAAACGTTGTGCTTTAATATAATTGAACCGGCTGTTATTGGGAATAAATTAAATCTTAATCCACTGTTAATTCTTTTATCCGTTTTGCTTTGGGGATATATCTGGGGAATTACAGGAATGATATTATCTGTTCCTCTTACTGCAATTATTAAAATAGTGATCTCAAATTCCGAATCAAGAGATTTACAGTTTATCAATGACCTAATGAGTAAGTAAAAATGTTTGGCTTGATATTCTCACGGCCATAATTATCTTTAGAGCAGAACTTCCAATCTATTTTTTTTAATCAAAGAAGTAACAAATTCTTTTGTAAGGAGATATTATATGATAAAGGCTTATGCTGTAAATGAACCGAAAGGGAAATTAGAACCATTTGAATACGACCCCGGTGTTTTAAGAGATAACGAAGTTGAAATTGACGTTAAGTTTTGCGGAGTTTGTCATAGTGACCTTAGTATGATGGATAATGAATGGGGATTTAGTCAATATCCGCTTGTTCCCGGTCACGAGGTTGTCGGAACAATTTCTTCAGTTGGTAATAATGTCAATAATTTAAAAGTTGGAGATTATGTCGGGCTCGGCTGGCACTCCGGTTATTGTATGTCCTGTACTTCCTGTATGTCAGGTGATCACAATCTTTGTTCTTCCGCCCAGGCTACAATTGTTGGGCATCACGGAGGATTTGCAGAACAGGTTCGTGCACAGGCAGCCAGTGTTATTAAACTGCCGGATAATATTGACAGGGAAAGCGCGGGACCACTTTTCTGTGGTGGTATAACTGTCTTCAATCCACTCATACAATTTGGAATAAAACCTACAGACAAAGTCGGAGTTATTGGAATTGGCGGTCTCGGGCACATGGCCGTTCAATTTCTTAATGCCTGGGGTTGTGAAGTAACAGCTTTTACGTCCAGTGAAAAGAAAAAAACGGAGGCACTAAAGCTGGGCGCCGATCAAACACTTGACTCGCGCGATCAGTCAGCAATTGCCGGGGCAGCGGGACAGTTTGATTTTATCATTTCCACGGTAAACGTTAAGCTCGACTGGAACACATATATAAGTACATTGAAACCGAAAGGACGGTTGCATTTTGTTGGTGCAACTTTAGAACCACTGGATATTGCGGCATTTTCATTAATTGGTGCGCAGCGTTCTGTTTCAGGTTCACCGGTTGGAAGTCCTGAGACTATTTCAAAGATGCTTGACTTTGCTGTACAGCACAATATAAAACCAGTAATAGAAAAATACAGCTTCGATAAAATTAATGAAGCAATTGAAAAACTGAGAAGCGGGAAAGCACATTACCGAATTGTTCTTGAGCGTTGATAGACTATTACCAATAATTAAAAATAAATGAGCCCCGAGTATTCGGGGCTCAAAATCAATCATTTAATCTTCTTTCCAACCCTGATTTCATAAATTCAAAGGCTTCTTTACCCAGAGAAACTTCGTGAAATGTCTTTACAATATCATCTTTTGTAATTTTATCAAAATCTTCTTCACGAGGAAGGACACAAATTCCTGATAAATCTGTGCTTGCTGGCGAGTGTAATATTTTCTCTTTTCCTCCTTTATAATAACAATCGGGCCTGTGTTTCGAACGCATATAAAGAATTATTTTCCAGCCCTTTTTTTCTTTATATGTTGAAACAATGTTCATCATCGGTTCTTCATTTCCCTTCGAAATCATTTTAAATACTTTATAAAATGTTTCAAATCCGTATTGTACATCTCTGTCTTTTTTCCCTTCAATTAAAATAAATTTTCTTAGTCTATCATCTATTCCGGTAACCCTCAAACCGATATCTTCGGTCAGTGTTGTGCCAAATTCATTTTTCAAGAAACTTAATTCATTTTCTATCGGGAAAAAATTCCTGGTACCCGATTGGAAGTGAAGATGGTCCGGAGCCGAGGCACCACATGTTGGCCCGTTATAAAAAACATTGTAATATTTTGAAAGTGCCTTAGAAAGTGAAAGCATCATACCAAAAGAATTATAAATTCTCTGGGGCACATGATTGACATATGGAATTGTAAAATGCTCCGGCAAAATGGGAAATGGATTACAAATAATTAAATAGTCTTTTTTATACTGAATGGCTTTTTGTTCAAGTGGACGATTTTCATTACATAAAAAACATTTTCGATCCGCAATAGATTGTTCATCCACTTTAGCGCTTGTCGAATGAATTCTACCGGGGTTATATTGAATTTTAATCGTAAACCATCGAACTCAAATTCTTTGATTTTCTGTAAAGATAAAGACTCATATCCCTCAGACAGCATTCCCCAGTCAAGCCGTTGATGTCTAAGCAGAATTTTTGTTGCGTCTGCGTATTCATCATTATCAAGATGATTTTTCGCTTCTTTATCTTTAAATAAGATTTTTTGTAACAATTACATCCCTTTTCCTGCAGATACACAGCGACTTGTCCCGCATTTGCGGGATGCCGTGTCTCTACAAATTGATTTTCTTTCTAGCCAATATTTCTTTCGTTCTTATCTCGTCTTTATAGTAATTATTTTTATTTGCCTGTTCGATTGATAATGAAGAATCTGTATTTCCTTCCCATCGTCTGCAAACATAAATTGGATCAAAAATTCTTCCAATTTTATACTCCCTTGAAATTCCAAGCGCAACTGAATAATCTTCTCCATAGCTTACATCAGGAAATTTAATGCTTCTTATTAACGGAGTATAAAAAGCCCGTGGAGCTCCAAGTCCATTTATTCTTAAAGCATTATTTCTGCCATTTTCATCAGTCCATTCTTTGTGATCTACGATTCCCGGCGGTATTTCATTTAATTCGAAATCTGTCAACTGGTATGACCCGATAACCATACCGCATCTTTCTTCATAAAATTTATCGACTATTTTTTGTAAAGTATTTTCATCTTTATATAAATCATCGCTATCAAGCTGAACTGAAAATTTGCCACATTTTTTATGAAATATTCCCTCGTTCCAGCAGCCCCCGATTCCAGGGTCCTTTTTGTCCGGTATTAAATTTATAACTCTATCATTTTTATGAAAATATTTCTGCAGTATTTTAGTAGTACCATCACTTGAATGATTGTCGATTATAATCACATTAAAACTAAATTTTGTTTTTTGATTTAAGGCTGAATCCACTGCAGCGACAATAGTTTTTACCCTGTTTTTAACCGGAATAATTACCGATACTTCCGTCTGAAAATCTTCATTACTTAAATTAATTTCCTTAAACACCGGAACTAAATAAGCATTAATCTTCTTTAAATGTTCAGTTGCGGCCTTTTCCATTTCAATTTGAACTTCCCGATTTTTCGGATCAACATAATCAAACTGTTTCTCACCCGATTTATTTTCTTCCGGTTTCGTTAGGGTATACAAAAACTCTGCAACTCTTTTAATTGCATGGTGTCTTGACATTGCCAGTCTGAGAGCATAAAAACCGGCATAGTTATAATCCGGTAAATTTTCGGATGCTTTCTTAAGTGCCTTTGCATTTATTAGTACAAAAACTCCAAAATAGAAATCATCTCTTATACTGCCTGCCTGATAATCGATTAATGGGTGTTGAATTACTTTTCCTTCTTCTTTCTCATAAAAATCAGAATAAACAATCCCGGCAGAACCGTCATCTGCGACGGCAATAATTTTGGTGAGATATTCAGAATCAGTAATTGCACTTCCCTCCTGAAGCTGAAGCAAAGCAAAATCAGTATCTGTCTGATCTGCTAATTGTCTTATAGTTTTTGTACTGATATAATTTTTATTAAGTCCTTCACCTGACATAAAGACAATACTTTCTACGTTCTTATCTTTTGCCAGTAATTCAGCTGTTGATGCAACGCTTTCATCACCACTGTATATTAAAAATGCAGTAACTCTCTTTTTCATAAACTCTTTGTAATTTGTTCAGAGTAGATTTCAATAATTTTATCTGTTTGTTTATCCAGATTAAATTTATTAATTACGCGCAAACGGGCGGCCTTCCCAAATTTTTCACGCAAATCACAGGATAAAACCAGTTTGTTAATTTTTTCAGCAAGATTTTCTGCATTTTTATTTTCAAAGAGAAAACCTGTTTCATTATCCTTTGTTATATCAAGAACACCATCTGAATTTGAGGAAACCGATGGCAATTCCATCGCCATTGCCTCCGTTAGTGCTAACCCAAAAGATTCTGCATGCGAAGGGAATACGAATATATCCATTGCAGACAAAATATTTTTTGTGTCGCTAACATAACCGGTAAATATTATATCCTTTAGACCAAGATCATTAGAGAGATTTTTAATCTTTTCAAAATAAGATTCTTCCTTGTAACTCGCTTCTCCAACAATTATAAATTTTAAGCTCTGATTCTTTTGATTTAGAATCTTTGCAGCATTTAAGAATTCTTCGTGCCCTTTCCCGGGACTGAATCTGCCCATCATTCCTATTACAATTTCATCTTTGTTAAAAGCATATTTCGATCTCACCTTTTCCCGCTCTGTTTTAGAAGGATCAAATTTATTAATATTTATACCATTATGAACAAGCAAAACTTGCTCTTGGGAAAGAGGTGTAGTCTCAATCAAATTCCTTTTAATAACGCTGCTTATTGCCAGTGCTATATTTACCCGGTTATATACGCGCTTGTGAAGAAAATCTTTTTTAACTATATAAGATCCCACATGCTTTGTCAGAATTAGTGGAGATTTATTTCGCGAAATTTTTAAGGCAGGCACAATAGTCCACAAATCACCCGAAGAATGGGCATGAAATAGATCAAATTTTTTCGTTTTCAGATAAGACATTAATTTCGATATGCCGGCGGGATTAACACTATTTGAAGAATTGAGTGTAAAATATTTAAGGCCTTTTTTTTCAGCTTCTTTTTGCATTTTTGAATTAGTAAGGCAGAGTAACTCTACTGCAATCTTTCTCTCCATAAGCTGCTGCATCTGGGTAATTGTCAGCATCTCCATGCCGCCCCAGCTATTTGAAAGGCAGGAAAAAAGTATGTTCATAAATTATTTTTAAAAAATTATGATCAGTAAATTTTCTTTAGTTTAACATCAGTAAAATAATGCAGAAGTATTTCATCAAAATAATAACCATCCGATGCCATTACTCCAGCCCCGATCTGGCATAAACCAACTCCGTGCCCCCATCCTGCGCCATGCAGAATAAATCTTACGGGCAAACTTTCTTTTTGTCCGACTTTTTCAACTACAAATGCCGAGCTGTATAAATGTGATGGTGAAAGAAATCTTCGGATTTCAAGTTCCTTTCCTACGATAAGTGTTTTTTGAGTACCAACAATTTTTAATTTGATTATTCTGCCTGAAGCTCCACGCTCCAGGGGAATAAGATCTGTAATTTCTCCGAAATCGATTCCACTTTTTTCTTTAATAATTTCTGAAATTTTCTTGCGGCTGTATTCTACTTTCCACCTGAAAAAATCTTTTGTCGATTGATCGAAATCAACAAGAATCTTAGAGAGTACAGTTCTGTCTGTTGTATTACAAAATGAATGCGGCTTTCCCCGTACCCACTTTTCGGCATTTTCTTCTTTAGCCAGGTTCAGGTTAAAATTTTCAGGTTCATATTTATAATCGATTACAGATTTTAAATATGGGTAATTGACCGGTGCCCAAACGTTTTCAAAATTTTCAGAAATCCCACCGCAGCATTTCGAATATCGTGCATCACAAATTTCATCTCCGTTCATCAGAACTAATCCCGCTGTCTGTTCTGTTGCTTTACTCGCAACCCCGGTAAACACTTTTGTAATCCCGTGATATCTCTGGCAATGATCATCGTTACAAACATCAAAAAGATCATGTTCTTCCATGTCGTACCATTTAATATGCTCGGTATCAGAATCATAACCGATACCGGTTTTTTCTTTTCCCTTTTTTGATAGCTGTGAAAGAAGCCAGCTTCGTGAAATAATTGCGTGAGCTTTTAATGCATCAACCGGGCTCTTTGCACTCATCTCAGAAGAGATTACACTTGTTAGATAATTTTCTATCGGAAGAATATTTATTACTGTAATTTTATCTTCGTTTTTCAGCAGCTTTAACTGGCCAATAAATCTTTCATTTTCTTTCCTTTGCCAGTGGAATTTATCACCAACACTTACATTCCTTATGAGAAACGATTCCATTCCCATTTCCTGGGGTTCAAAAATTATCTCGCCTATAATTTCCAGTTTCTCATTTTCACGGCTGCAAATAATTTTATCACCTGTTATTTCAGCCGAGTATCTTCCGCTGAAAGTATTTTTCATTCCGTAACATCTAAAATCACCATACAGCTCAAATTGTACCTGTTTTTCAGTAAGAATGCCAACACTTATCATTGGCTGCTGATTATGCATTTAATTTTCCGTTATTCTAATTTTCTGGATTTGGATTATATCTAATTTCTATTCAAAATATACACATAAACTTAAATAGTTTTAGAACAGAAATTCCTTCATTTTTTTAGAAATTCGAACAAAAACTCCGGTTTTTAGAAATAAGTGGATGGAATATTAGCACGAATCTTTATAACTTGTGACACTTCATATCAAAAAAATTCTTAATTACACTTACAACATACTTTTATGAAAAAGCCACAGACCAAAACGATTAATATTATTGGATTTCCTATGGACCTCGGCGCCGGCAGAAGGGGCGTGGATATGGGTCCTTCCGCTATAAGAATAGCCGGATTAACTGAAAAGCTTGAAAAACTTGGGTATAAAGTTATCGACACAGGAGACGTTCACATAGAAATAATGGAACGTCAGAAAATTACCAATCCGAAATTGAAATATGTAAATCAAATAATTAAAACAGCTACAACGCTGGCTAAGAAAGTTGAAAGAACCCTTGAACAGGACAGGTTTCCGCTATGTGTTGGCGGCGATCATTCAATGGCACTTGGTTCAATAGCCGGAATTTCTGCTTATTGCAAAAAACACAAAAAGAAACTTGGTGTTATCTGGATTGACGCTCACTCTGACATGAACACTGATACAATATCCCCTTCCGGGAATATTCACGGTATGCCACTTTCCGCTTCTCTTGGATTAGGAAATGAAAAACTAACTAAACTTTATGGATTTTCACCAAAACTAGCCCCAGAAAACTGTGCGTTAATAGGAATAAGAAGTATAGATAAACTTGAAAGAGATCTGGTAAAGAAAATACATCTGCCTGTATATACAATGACAGATGTTGATAAACTCGGGGTCCACAGAATTATCTCACGCGTTTTGAAAGAGTTCAAAGAAAAAGTGGACCACATTCATGTTAGTTTTGACCTTGATAGCGTTGACCCTACCGTAGCGCCGGGAGTTGGTACACCAGTACCGGGCGGACTTAGTTACAGGGAAGCACATTTATTAATGGAAGCAATTGCGGATTGTGGTTGTATGTCTTCACTTGAAATTACTGAAGTTAATCCGATTCTGGATGATAAAAATAAAAGTGCTGATTTTGCGGTTGACATAATTGCATCAAGTATGGGAATGAGAATTTTATAAAATTGTGTTAAATTGCTTTAGTACAATTAATCCTTATATCTTCTGATAATTAAACCAGATTACCAAGTGAAAATTTACCAATCTATCTTAACCTACCTATTAATATTTTTAGCCCTTGCATTAATATTAAAAATCTTCGGGATAATTTCTTTATCCGGTAGCGAGCTCGTTGGATATGCCTTCGTGTTTTTTGGTGTTAGTTCTTCATACGTTTCATTCGGACAGAATCAACCTCTTAGCCTTTTCCTGGGCACGGTTATTTTCCTTATAGGAATATTACTTTACATAGTTAATAATTTTTTAATTTTCTGGAATTCACAACTTTATCTGCCCACATCTTTACTAATGGTAGGAATTGCCTTCTTAATGGTTTACTATGATGATATTAAAAGAAAAAAGACCATTGTTCTTTCGGGTATTTTTCTTTTACTCGGAATAATTTTTACTATTATTATTGGAAATATTAGTTTTGTTTCCTTTTGGGGTTCGGTCTTCGGGGTAGCAGGAAATTATTGGCCCGTTATAATAATTACAATAGGAATTTTATTTCTTGTCTGGTGGGAAGAAAAAGGGCATAGCTAAAATGTACCTTTCAATACAACATTACCAGTAGGCACTTCGGAACCGCCTTTAGGTTCCTTGGTAAGTATAAAACCCACTTTTCTTAAATCAGTAATACTCGGAAGATCGAATGCAATGTAAGATAAATCGCCTGCTGATTTGAATATTGCGAGTGAATAATATTGCCTATTAATTTCTATCCATAACTGGTAAACGTTATCATAGGAAAGTTCCTGAATATTTGAAACCTGTATAACGCCCTTACTGTTATCCGGGCTTACAAATAACTTACCATATGTATTTGGGGGAGCTTTAACTGCTTCAAGATTTAATGTTTTTAAATCCTTTGATGTCAGGATTAATTGAAGTTGTCTGTTTTGACTAGCCTCATCAGACAGATTAGTAATTTGATTATTCAAGGAATTAATTTTTGTTTCATTTTCTGCTATGTTACTACTAATCTTTAGGTACACGATAACAACACCTATTATGACTATTAGCATAAATAGAATGATCAGAAATTTAGAATTTCCACTTTCTTTCTTATTCTTATCAACTTCTTTTGAATATTTCTTTTCTAAATAACTTAGTTTTTCCTTCGGCTTTTCAATACTCTCAGTTAGATCAACTTCAATATCAGAAAGAGTATCAATTTCATTCTCTGCTGTTTTATGCGGTTCTTTTTCTTCTTCCCCGGAAAATTCTTTTGCAGGGTCCTCGACCGGGGTACTAAACATCTCAGCTGTTCTTCTGATTGGCACTACAGGTTCAAAATCTTCTGCCACTGATTCTTTCGGTGTCTTTTGTTCTTCTGAAGCTTCTCTTTTTTCTTCAACTACATCAGGAATTACCTGTGGTGTGTTTTTATTCTTATTTAGTTTCGCTCTTTTTGCTTTTATTTCATCACGAATCCGGTAAAGCTTTCTGGCGACAGTATCTTTTACTTCCGGAGCCGGGGTTTCAATTGCTAAAATTGAGGGAAGTAATGAAGATAAATTCTGATACTCTCCCAATTCCTGCCAGGGAAAACTCCCCTCAGAATCAAGATAAGATTTTAATTTTGTAAGATCTTCAGCATCAAGACAGCCAAAGGAATATGCATAAAGGAGTTCAATATATTCATTATTATCAATCACTATGAATCTCCCTTTAATAAAAATTCTTTCAGATTTGTTGAAGCAATTTTTATTTTTGATTTCACAGTCGAATAAGGAATATTTAGTTTTTCAGCAATTTCACGTTGTGTAAATCCTTCATAGAATGCAAGGTAAAGAACATACTTTTGTGCATCTGTCAGTCTGTTCAGTGCTACCTCAAAACTATCTTTAATACTTAGTGCTGTTTTAACATCAAGGGGATCAATGTTTTTTGAAAGTTTAGGAATTATAAATTCATCTTCATATTCATCATTATATTCCGGTAAATTACTCCCGCGCGACCTTCGCAAGGTATCCACAACTTTATTCCTGGCAAGTGTTACCAACCAGGTATAAACATTTCCTTTGTACACATCAAATAATTGAATCTTACGCCAGACAATTACAAAAACCTCTGTAAGAATTTCCTCGGCCAGTTCCTTTTCTTTTACGGTTTTTTTAATCAGGGTATAAAGGAGTGGGGAATATCTGTTATACAGAATTTCCAGGGCCTTCGAATCATACGAAGAAACCCTTTTCATAATTTCTATATCAGATAAATTAGCATTTTGAGACAATGTGTGCCGCTCATTTTGTTATTAATTTCTTAACTTATGAAATTTAACAAATTTACAGATCAATTTGAAACAATAGATTTTATCATTTCCACCGATTGGTGTATGGTGTACAAATATTCGACTATTTATGCTGACCTCTGATTTTATTATCTTTATTGATCCATTTTAATCGGAAAAGGAATATGACTTCAGGAGAGATTAGACAACAATTTTTAGAGTTTTTCAAAAATAAAGATCACAGGATAGTGCCAAGTTCTCCCGTAGTTCCATTTGATGATCCCACTTTGCTATTCACTAATGCAGGAATGAACCAGTTTAAAGATGTTTTTTTGGGCAACGGAAAACGAGAATATAACAGAGCGGCAGATACTCAGAAGTGTATTCGTGTTAGCGGCAAGCATAATGATCTTGAAGAAGTTGGACATGACACATATCATCACACTTTTTTCGAAATGCTCGGCAACTGGTCTTTTGGGGATTATTATAAAAAAGAAGCAATAAAATGGGGTTGGGAATTACTTACAGAAGTATGGAAACTTCCGAAGGAAAGGCTTTACGCAACGGTTTACCGAACTGATGATGAAGCTCTTGAAATCTGGAAAAATGAAACGGATATAAATCCTGCGCACATTTTAAAGTTTGACGAAAAAGATAATTTCTGGGAAATGGGTGAAACAGGTCCCTGCGGACCCTGCTCGGAAATTCATATAAATTTAAGTGATGATTTTGAAAACCCGAAGTGGGTAAATGCAGGAAAACCGGAATGTATTGAATTATGGAACCTCGTTTTTATTCAGTATAACCGCGATGATAAAGGCAACCTTCACGATCTTCCATCAAAACACGTAGATACAGGAATGGGTTTTGAAAGGATGTGTGCTGTACTTCAGAAGAAAAGTTCAAATTATGACACTGATGTTTTCACTCCTTTAATTGAAAAAGTCTCAAAAATGTCAGGCGTTAAATATGATGTTGAAGAAAACAAAATTCCGATGCGCGTAATTGCGGATCATATACGCACGCTTACTTTTGCTATTGCTGATGGAGCTGTTCCTGGAAACGACGGACGTGGTTATGTTCTGCGCAGAATTTTAAGAAGAGCCGCACGCTACGGAAGAAAACTTGAACTGAAAAAACCTTTCCTTTATGAATTGGTTGATGTAGTCGTGAAGGATATGGGAAATGTTTTCCCTGAGATAAAAGAAAAGAAAGAACACATTAAAAAAGTAGTAAAAGCTGAAGAGGAAAGTTTTAATGCTACGCTAGATCGCGGGATAGATTTATTTATTGATATTATAGGCACAACATTAATGAGGTTTTTAGAAAATAAATATAAACCAAATTACATTGTGACAGTTATAAAAACGCAAAATGATCAAAAAAGCGATTATATAATAAGCATTGAAAAAAGCCCTTCTTATTCTAAAAAAGATGTACAAGCCCCAATAGAAAAATTTAAATTATCTGAATGGTCTATTGGCCTCAGAAATGAACTTTTAGGTTTTGAGCCTCAAATATCTGGAGATAATGTTTTTAGATTATATGATACTTACGGATTCCCAGTTGATCTTACTAATGTGATGGCAAATGAATACGGGTTCTCAATCGATGAAGCCGGTTTTAATAAATTAATGCAAGAACAGAAACAAAAAGGCAGAGAAGCTTCCAAAGATAAATTTGCTTCCGTAAACGTTTCAATTAATGATTTGAGTGGATTTGAATTAACGGAAGTGAAAAATCCTGAATTTACGGGCTATGACGAACTAAAATCAAATTCTAAAATTATCGGCCATAAAAAAGAAAGTGGAAACGATTTTCTTCTTCTCGATAAAACTCCATTTTACGTTGAGGCTGGTGGACAAATAGATGATCTCGGTGAGATTGATACCGGTAAAATAAAACTCAAAGTAGTTGATGTAACGAAAGTAGAAAATAAAACAATCCACGTTGTAGAAAACCAGCAGGACAGCCCTGTAATTCCCGGCACAGAGGTTATTGCTCACGTTGACGAAACTAGACGCTGGGATATTATGCGTAACCACAGTGCAACACATTTCCTGCACGCTGCTTTGAGAAAAATTCTGGGAACTCATGTTCACCAGGCCGGTTCTTATGTTGGTCCGGACAGATTACGTTTTGACTTTACTCACTTTTCAAAATTATCGGAAGCTGAGTTAAAAGATATTGAATCGATGGTAAATGAAGAGCTAAGAAGAAATATTCAGCTTCAGCACCACAGAAATATTCCTTTTGATAAAGCAAAAAAAATGGGTGCGCTGATGTTTTTTGGAGATAAGTACGGTGATAAAGTAAATGTTGTTCAGTTTGGAGATTTCAGCATGGAATTCTGCGGTGGTACCCACGTTAAAAATTCTTCTGAAATTGGCCTTTTCAAGATTATAAGCGAATCATCCATTGCCAGCGGAGTTAGAAGAATCGAAGCCGTAACAGGTAGCGGAGTGGAAGCCTACATTCAGCAACAGCTTGATTTAATAAAACAGCATGAAGAAAAATATGCCCAACTTGCCGAGGAAAAGAAAAAAATTGAGAAAGAAATTTCAGGATTAAAACTTCAGGACAAACTGGGACAGATCGATTCAGTAATCAAAAGTTCCAGCGATGTAAATGGAATAAATGTTTATAAAGCTAAAGTAGATGCAGACAAAATGGACGAGCTGAAATCCTTCGGGGATGAAATGCGAAACAAGATAAAGAACGGAGTGGGAGTCTTGTTTGCAGATATTGAAGGAAAAGTTGGAATTGTCTGCGTTGTTACGGATAATCTTATAAAAGAGAAAAAACTTTCAGCCGGAAAAATTGTTGGCGATCTGGCAAAGCTTGTGGGCGGCGGCGGTGGTGGAAGACCGCATCTCGCTACTGCTGGCGGTAAAGAAATCAATAATATACCTTCTGCTTTGAAAGAAGTCGAAAATATAGTTGGAAAGTTTTTGTAAAAATGCATTTAACCTTCTAGGTCGCTTTTTAGACCTCGAAGGTTGCTAGAAACAAAAGCAACCTTGAAGGTCTGAAGCTAGTGACCTTCAAGGTTTTAATATTCACTCTTATGTCAAAAACCAAAATTAAATATATCTGCTCCAATTGCGGTTATGAATCTCCGAAATGGTTGGGCAAATGCCCGGAATGCGATAGCTGGAATTCATTTACTGAAGAAATAATTGAAACCAATAAAAGAAAACCAGCAAGCTTTAAAGGAGAAGTGCGACTCAAAAAAATTACGGAAATATCTGCAACCGAAGATGACAGGATTAAAACAGGAATAAATGAATTTGACCGCGTGCTGGGCGGCGGACTGATGCCCGGTTCAGTTATACTTTTGGGCGGAGATCCCGGTATTGGTAAATCGACTTTAGTAATGCAGTCGGCATCAAAGATAAAAGAAAAAGTACTATATGTAACGGGTGAAGAATCAGAAAAGCAGATTAAAATCCGCTCACAAAGACTCAAACTGCAATCTGAAAATTTCTTCGTACTTGCGGAAACCAATATGGGCCCGATATTATCGGCAATAAAATCGCTTTCACCTTCTGTTGTAATAATAGACTCTATTCAAACTGTTTACAGAAACGAACTGGAAAACTCCCCTGGTACTGTAACACAAATAAGAGAATGTACTTCCTTTTTAATGGATGAAGCAAAGAAAAATCATTTTTGTGTAATTGTAGTTGGGCACGTCACAAAAGAAGGAATGATAGCCGGACCAAAAATTCTGGAGCATATTGTTGATACTGTCATTCAGTTTGAGGGAGAATCAAATCACACTTTCAGAATTCTACGTGCACAGAAAAACAGGTTCGGCAGCACAAACGAAATAGGTATTTTTGAAATGCACGAGGAAGGCCTTACCGAAGTAAAGAACCCTAGTGAACTCTTTTTAAGTGAACGAGACAGGGAGACTCCTGGCTCTGTTGTAACAGCAAGTATTGAGGGAACCCGACCGCTGCTGCTTGAAGTTCAGGCACTCGTTACTCCAACTAATTTTGGTTATCCGCAAAGAGTCACAACCGGCTTTGACCAAAGGCGACTTTCAATTTTACTGGCCGTACTTGAAAAAAGAGGTAACTACAGGCTCTCGGCAAATAATGTGTTTTTAAATGTTGCGGGAGGAGTAAGAATTTCTGAACCTGCAGTTGACCTCGCGGTATGCTGCAGCATTGTCTCAAGCCTGCTGGACAAAGTAGTTGATAACCAGACGGTTGTAGTCGGTGAAGTTGGTTTGGGGGGCGAAATTCGCAGTGTAGGGCACATTGAAAAAAGGATACAGGAAGCTGAGAAATTAGGATTTAAGAGAATATTAATTCCTAAAAACAACCAAAAAAACGCAAAAAACAGCACTTCTATAAAAATTATAGGAGTTGAAACATTAATGGAGGGAATCAACAAATCCCTAAAACCTTAAAAATACTTCGTTTTTAAGGAAATTCATTTTGTTTTAGAAATTTTAAATATTATTTTGTTTAACCGGTTTAATAAACCGGTGTTTTATTCATTATTTTTTTAGAGGTAAGTTAGTGAGTACTAAACTTTTTGTGGGAAGTCTCCCGTGGGCAGTAGACGACCAGGCCCTGCAGGCAGCTTTTGAACCACACGGAACGGTCGTTTCTGCTAAGGTGATCACTGATCGTCAGACCGGTAGATCAAGGGGATTTGGATTCGTAGAAATGGAAAACGAATCTGAAGCAAGTGCAGCTATTGAAGCTCTTAATGGAACAGATCTAAAGGGCCGTAACATTATAGTTAGCGAAGCAAAACCGAAGAGTTAAAAAATAAATTTTTGGTATACTTGCAATTCCTAAGCGCTCTTTTCAGAGCGCTTTTTTATTTTAAAGGATATTTATATTAAAACCGACTTTAAAATTATTTTCTCCCCTGTGATTCAACTTCCAAGCAAATTCAATTCTTATAGGAATCAGCGCATGAGCCAGGCCGAACCCTATTTCATAAAACGTGCTGTTAAATGTATTAACCGGGTGAGGAAGTATGGATGCGGCTTCGGGAGAAATGTCTGAATAGGCTGCGTCGAAAAACGCATTCATTGTAATGTCCCAATCCTTAAAACCCGGAATATTTAATAACCTGAAAATTTCTGTCCCGAAATTATAATCAAGATTTAATGTTACTACCCTGTCTCCTGTAATCTCGTTATAATCAAGTGTGCGAAATGTAAAACTATGGGACATAAAATTTATATCTGCGGGAAGAGCATACATAAACTGCAGGGGCAGTTTACCATTATTATACATACCGTAAATTTTATACCTTAAAGATGTAGATTTAAAAGAATTTAACCTGCCAAAAGCAGAAAGTTCGTATTTAGTAAAACTTTCACCTGAATTAAGAATATTTCTGTTGGAATATGTAAGATCACCTGAAAAAATTATATACGATTTACCAAATGAAGTTCTTCTTCTGAATAAACCGTCTTCAATATAATCCCTGAAGTCCAGCCTGAATCCTGCTGTGAAAGCATTTATTTTTGTCTCATATATCGGGGGATTATCTCTGTAAGAGCGTTTTGTATTGAAGACAGATATAGATGTATTTCTAAATGCATTATTGTCGGTTGTATTAAGAAAGCCAGCGCTCAAATTAAGAACGGGTAAAACTTCACCACTTACTTCAACATTAAAGCCTCTTGAATAATAATAATCCCGGAAATCATCTTTTAAGAAAAGAGCTATCAATGTTGAAGTTAATTTTTTATATACATCCGATGCAGCAAATAAGACTTTCATTTTATTATAAGCATCAAAATTAATTCTCCAGGTTCTGTAATCACCAAGCAGGTATCGCACATTAATTTCAGATTTAACTTTTTTGTCGGAAAAGCCATAGGAGAAATTTATGTCAGAATATAAACGCCTGCTATCCAGATCGTAAAAATTTAACCCGAAATCTGCCGCATGTCCTTCTACTCTGTTAAAATGGTATATTGACAAGGGTCCGCTTGTAGAGAAATGATCGGAAAAATTTATGCTGGAGGACAAAAGAGAAAATCTTTCACCAAAACTTTCCGTTATATTACTTAGACTATCAATTCGGGAATAAGCTTTCTGTTCGTCTGTTGTGTTAGGAATAGTCTGTGTTTCGTTCCAAAACAACGAATCTTTTTTATCTGCATCGGGCAATACTGTAACTACTGCTTTGCTAAAAAATGAATCATCAATAGGGGGATTAATTTTAAAATTGTAAAGAATGGAATTTACTTCAAATCCAAATTTTACCAGCCCAAGATAATCGATCCCTACCAGCAGGTGGTAATCAATGGGCATTGAAATTGAATCATTAAAAACCGAAAACTGTTGGACCACCTTTATTGTATCAAAAATACCCCCAACATTCGCTGCATTGTTTAACGTCAGATCGACTTTTAAAAGATCATAGCTTCCATCAGTTATATATACATCCCCCTCAAAACCGGGATTGCTTCTAACCAATGGCATCATAAATATTTCATATACAGACTGATCATTTATTGCAGAAATGTTTTTCAGGTAATACTTATAATAATTTAACGCATTATCTGCTAATGGACCGGGCAAACTATTGCTTGTTACGCTCACTCTGTTTTCGTAAAAATTTTCAATTTGCCTTCCTCCAGTAAAAATATTTAGCGTTGGTGGAAGATTAGCACTTTGTTTCCTGGCAAGAATTACTTCTTTATAATTATCTGGCCTTTTGAAATATCCCTTGCTCTGGTTTTCAATTATTGCAGATATTTTCAGTTGAGTAGTATCTTTTCCACCGATTGAAAGATTGAATTTTCTTCCTTTCATATTAAGATCATCCTCGGTTTTTAAGACTGCTTTGGTATAAGCTTCATATTCATAACTGGAAAGTTTTTTATTCCTTTCTTTTTTTCTTTTAATTGCGTTTCGGATAATTCTTATTGCCGGATCTTCACCTGGAGTGATAGTGATTTCGGGGAGTGAGATTTCGGTCCGCTTCAAATAGAAATTAAGACTGTATATATTTTTATCTACATTAACTGAGATTGTATCCGATTTATAGCCAATGAAAGATGCAACAAGCGTATAATTGCCGGGCCTTGCTTTAAGTTCGTACTCTCCATTTTTATTAGCGGCGGTACCATATGTTGTTCCCGCTACCCTGATATTAGTAAAACTGAGAGATTGATTTGTCGATGAATCAAAAACTTTTCCACTGATAAAAAACTGTTGTGCATTAATCAGTGTAGAAAAGACTATAATTAAAAGAAATACTTTCATACTCTCCGCTGAAGATTAACCGGAAATTTGTTTGATTTGCACCCTAATTATAGGGAATATAGCAATTTCATCAAAGGAAGAAAGGATAGGCGGAATTGGTAATTCTATAAAATTTTTACCTGCAAATTTGCAATAAATTATAGTACGAGAATTTACTTTGTAATAATTCTAACTTTCCCTCATTTTGCTTATCTTAAAAATTCAATTGGAAAACCGCGTTAATAATTATTAACTAAATCATATATGAAAAACATAATCGCAATAAGAAGAGAGGGTTCCCGAAAGCGCGGCGAAAAGCGTGTTGCGATTACTCCGTCATACGCAAAGCACATAATTGAATGGGGAAACAAAATTTTAGTTCAGCCTTCTGTAAGCCCCGAAACGGGTGACTTGAAACGGGCATTCCATGACTCCCGGTACAGGAAAGTAGGCGCCGAAATTACTGAAGATATTTCAAAAGCAGATGTGATAATCGGACTAAAAGAAATCGGGGCAAAAAAAATTATGCCCGACAAGGCTTATTATTGCTTTTCCCATACACATAAAGGGCAATTAAAAAACCGACAGATTTTGAAATCCTACGTCGAAAACAGGGCAACATTAATTGATTATGAATTAATAAGAAATGAAAAAGATCAGAGACTTGTAACTGCTTTTACTTATAACGCCGGATATGCGGGAATGGTAGATACGCTATGGACTTTCGGGGAAAAGCTAAAAAGAAACGGGATAAAAAATCCTTTTGAAAAAATACCGCAGGCAATTGAAGGAGACGATCTGGATCACATAATTAAAATCTTAAAGGAAACCAGACAGGTTATTCAAAAATACGGTACACCAGAAGATCTTCCACCTATAATCACAGTGTTTTTAGGAAAAGGAAAAACCAGTTACGGTGCCCAGGAAATTTACAACCTCCTGCCAGTTGAAACAATTTCTCTTAGTCAGTTGCCGGAAGTGTTTTCTCTCGGTTCCCGTAAAAGAATTTATAAGCTTGTATTAAGGAAGTCGGAAATTTTCAGATTAAAACCCGGGCAACAGATGGATGCTGAAGAATATTCAAAACTTAATGTAATGGAAAAAGAACGCCATTATATGATGAATCCGGAATCTTATGAATCGAACCTCGATAATATTCTTCCTTATGTTTCTATCTTAATGAATTGTATTGCCTGGTCTTCCAAATATCCACGTGCGCTTTCAAATGAATTGATGAAAAAAACCTATCAGTATCATAAAACATTAATAGCCATTGGAGATATAACCTGCGACCCTAACGGTTGCATTGAATTTTCAAAAGAAACGTGGATAGATAACCCGGTTTATATTTATGATCCTTACGCTGAAACTCTTCGAGATGGTTTTGACGGGGAAGGAATTGCTGTAATGGCTGTAACAAATCTTCCATGTGAATTTTCTGCCGATGCATCCGAGCAATTCAGCAAAGATCTTTTCCCGTTTCTCAAGCAAATAACTAATGCGAATTACAAGGGAAGTATGAGTGACTCAGGTCTCCCGCCCAAAATAAAAAAAGGGGTAATAATGTGGAAGGGAAAGTTTACCAAAGAGTTTGAATATATGAAGGAATACATCGGTGTATAACTTTTCATTTTACCTATTATAAATATTTTAATTCTGATAATCTGCATAAATCATTTTGAAAATTCTTTTGTCATCCTTACATTTATCTATTCATTACCACGTAACTATTACAAGAATTCTTTACCAGAAACAAAAAATAATAATTTCGAGGAATTACTTTTATGAAAAAATTCCTAAAGGCGCTAAAATGGTTCGCCCTAAGTGCAATTACAATAATTATCTTGTTTATTGTTTATGCGTTAGTTAAATCCGATGCTACATATAATGCACCTTACCCTGAACTCACCGCCAGTACAGATTCTTCAGTAATTGCCCGTGGGAAATACCTGATATACGGCCCGGCACATTGTGTCGACTGCCACGCGCCCTCCAGTGAACACAAACTAGTGGAAGCAGGCGAAATTGTAGCGTTAAAAGGCGGAAATGTTTTTAACCTCCCAATAGGTAATATTTATACTCCAAATATTACATCAGATAAAGAAACGGGGATTGGGACTTACACCGATGGTGAAATAGCAAGGACATTAAGATATGGAATAAAGAAAAACGGTAAAGCCCTGATGGACTTTATGCCTTTTTATGACATTAGTGATAAAGATCTTACTGCTATCATTTCCTATTTGCGTACCGTGCCCCCTGTTAATAATCCTGTCAAAGAACATGAATGGAATTTTTTAGGAAAGATAGTTAAAGCCTTCGGAATGATAAAGCCAATGGGAGACGCCAATGTTCCTACATCGCCGGAACCTGATTCAACCGCTGAATATGGAGGTTACCTTGCTGGCAGTGTCGCAAACTGCAGGGGATGCCATACAGAAAGAGACATGAATACCGGTGCTTTTATCGGACCGGATTATGCAGGAAAGATGAGTTTTGAGATGTTGGATGAAAACTCCCAGATAATTAAAGGCAAGCATATAATAAGCGCAAATTTAACTCCCGATAAAGAAACAGGAAGAATTTATTTCTGGACAGAGGAGGATTTTATTAGAAGATTCCGCCAGGGCAGAATAATTACCGGTTCCCCAATGCCGTGGGGAGTTTTCAGTCGTATGAGTGATAGAGACTTGAAGGCTCTTTATAAATTTTTAAAATCTCTCAAACCTATACGATCAAATACTCCCGCCGGAGTTATGGATGGAAACCCGGGTTAACGAAATTTTAATTTTAAACTGAAAAATTTGTGACCGGCGAGGAATTCTTTTATAGTTGTTTCATTTCCTCTTTAAATGCAATCCCAAGCTCCCTCAATTCTTTCAGAACCGGTTCATAAATATCTTTGTGTACAGGAATTATTACTCCCCTCTCTTTAATTTTATTTTGCAGAATTAATTTGGCCGCAATACCAAGGGGAAGTCCAACAGTACGCGACATTGCAGTGAAATTACTTTCGTAACCGTTTACAATCAGAGAAGAAGTAAGTCTTTTCTTTTGTGAGTTTAATTCATAATCAATTGAAGTTTGAAGAATTGTCATATCGCTGTCATCATCTTTAAAATCCCATTTCGATTCGAGTAATTCCTGAAGTATTTGTGCTGATGAAGCATTTTTTACATTTATATTATGATCGTTAAAAAGATCAAGCCACATTAATTTTTCCATTACATCAGAATCAGCCTGACCATTAAAAAAACTACTAAGATTTTCTTCATCAGATTTGTTTTTAACTTCAGGAATAAATTTCCCCATCCAATCTTTATAACTCATTTTATCAGATTCCGGGAATATTTTTTCTGAATCTGTCAGCCCGATTTTAATAATAGCATCCCACGCCTTACAGAATCCAGGTTTACGAAGTGAACCACGATAAATGTTTTTAACATTTTCAATAGAATATTTTTTCAGATATTTTAATGCGTCCCTGTTAGGGTATGATTCGAAATTACCAAGGCCGGGAACTTCGACAACTTCAGTATCCAGAAAAATATTCTTATAAGAAACATTAACTTCTTTTCCATCTCTTAAATACCTGCCTCCTGCTTTCCCTGCATTAACTACATTCATCGGGCTCCAGGTAAATTTATATCCCCACGGATTGTCATCACTTTGGGGTGAAACTAGTCCACCACCGTATGATTTGAAAGATATAATATCACCGCCCTGCTCATTTATTTTATCAATCAGGTATTTAGCATCCATATGATCAATACCGGGATCAACACCCATTTCATTTAAAAATATCAGGTCATTACTTTTTGCGTCGTTGTTCAATTCATATATTTCATCCGAAGTATAAGAAGCGCTCAGGAAATGTTTTTTTGATTTTATACATTGTTCCGCAGCTTTAATATGCAGTGTTGCTGGTAAAATTGAAATGACAAGGCTTGCTGAAGATATCTCCTTTTCTCTCTGGAAATCGTCAAGGACATTAAACTGCATTGCTCTTCCATTTGGATGATTTTTAACTTTATCCTGTGCGAGGGGAAGAGAATAGTCTGCTACTGTTATAAACCAGTCTTCTGCTGCTGAGTTTCTCAAAAGGTAATCGATCAGGGGGGCTGAGGTTCTACCTGCACCCAAAACCAGTATATTTTTCATTCGGAAATTCTACATGTTCTTTTATATATGCATATCAAACATAACTACAATTTAACTTTATTAACAAATTTCTCTTTATATATATGTTTTTTTACAATGTTTTTATATGTTAGTAGTTCTACTGGCTCGATTTGGGGACTTTAACAGAACCCGAAAATGCTTATTTTGCACAATCAGAGCATTATTTTTCTAACTCAAAAGGATATAATGATGAAACAAAAACTCATCTCTATGATTGTATTGCTTTTTGTTTTCGTTGCAGCAGGCTTTGCACAAAACAAAATCAATTTTACTGAATACAATCTTGACAATGGTATGCACGTAATTTTACACAAAGATAACACCACTCCAATTGTAGCTGTTACTATGATGTATCACGTCGGTTCAAAAAATGAAAAATCTGATAGAACCGGGTTTGCACATTTCTTTGAACATTTAATGTTTGAAGGATCGCCAAACATTCCGCGCGAACAATATTTTAAAATTGTTCAGAATGCAGGCGGGCAATTGAACGCGAACACCTCTTTCGACAGAACTTTCTTTTATGAAATTCTTCCTTCAAACCAGTTGAAACTTGGGCTGTGGCTCGAATCAGAAAGATTACTTCATCTTAAAATAGACTCCGTTGGAGTTGAAACACAACGCAAAGTAGTCATCGAAGAAAGACATCAGCGTTATGACAACCAGCCATATGGCTCTGTTTTAGAAGAAACATTTAAAAGAGCATTTAAAGGTACACCCTATGAATGGATGCCGATTGGATCTGCACAATATATTGATAAAGCAACAATAGCAGAATTTAGAAATTTTTATAAAGAATATTATGTTCCTCAAAATGTTACACTTTCAATTGCAGGCGATATAGACATTAACCAGGCCAAGAAAGAAATAGCTGAATATTTTGCGGGCATACCAAAAGGGCCGGAAAAAATCTATCGCCCTGATTTTAAGATACAGGCACAAAAAGCAGAGGTAAGGGATACTGTTTATGATAACATACAACTCCCTCTTGTTTTACAGGCATACCACATCCCTGCACAGGGAACTCCTGATTATTATGCTTTAAATATGCTAACAACTATTTTATCAACAGGACAAAGTTCAAGGCTTTATAAGGCAGTAGTTGATAAAGAACAAAAAGCAATTAATGTAGGCTCTTTCCCGTTTGCTCTTGAAGATGCCGGTTTATTTATTTCATACGGTATTTGTAATGCGGGTGTAAAAGCAAATGATCTTGAAGCTTCTATGCAGACAGAACTGGATAAAGTTAAAAAGAATTTAATTTCTGAAGAAGAGTTTCAGAAAATAAGAAACCAGGTTAAAAATAATTTTGTAAGCCAGAATGCTACCGATGCAGGGGTTGCTGAAAATCTTGCACAATATTATGTTTTCTTTGGTAACACAGATTTAATAAACACAGAGATTGATCGTTTTATGAAAGTAACGCGTGAAGATATTAAACGTGTGGCTGATAAATACTTAACAAATAATAACAGGGTTGTGTTGTATTACCTGCCGAAATCGGCAGAACCAAAGAAGGAGGGTAAATAAGATGAAAAACAGAATATTAACGCTCATATTATTATTCGTCTTTGCAGTTCCTTCTTTCGCACAGGTAGACAGATCAAAGGAACCAGAAGCCGGACCGGCACCTGAAATTAATCTTGGCAAATATGAATCTTTTGAGCTTCCAAACGGACTTAAAGTATTTGTTGTTGAAAACCACAAACTCCCTAGAGTAGCCTATTCTCTGGTAATAAATAGAGATCCTATTCTCGAAGGAGATCAATCAGGTTACCTGGAAGCTACTGGAAATCTTTTAAGAACCGGAACAAAAACAAAAACCAAAGATCAACTTGACCAGGAGATTGATTTTATAGGGGCAACTCTTTCAACCTCCTCATCTGGTATTTTTGCAATGTCGCTTAAAGACCATACAGAAAAATTATTAAGCATTATGTCTGATATTGTACTGAATTCAGATTTTAAACAGACTGAGCTTGATAAAATCAAAAAGAGAATGCAATCCGGACTGGCTGCTCAGAAAGATGACCCGAGCGCCATTGCGGCAACTGTTGAAAGTGCTCTTTTATACGGCAAAAACCACCCATATGGTGAAGTAGAAACTGAACAAACTGTTGAAAGTATTACTCTTAAAAAATGCAAAGATTATTACTCAACTTTTTTTGCTCCTAATATTTCCTATTTGGCAATTGTTGGTGACATTACACTGGACGAAGCCAAGCCTCTGGTAGAAAAATATTTTGGATCCTGGACAAAGAAAGTAGTTCCTGAATTCAAGTATAAGACGCCACAGGCACCCACCGAACGTAAAGTGGCATTAGTTGACCGCCCAAATTCAGTACAATCAGTAGTGGAAGTAGGTTATCCGGTTCAACTGAAACGTGGTGATCCTGACCTGATAAAGGCAAAGGTTACAAACACTATTCTCGGCGGTGGTGTGTTCAGGTTGTTTGAAAACTTAAGAGAAAAACATTCCTATACTTACGGAGCCTATTCTTCCCTTTCACAGGATAAAATCATTGGAAGTTTTATCGCAAACGCTGAAGTACGCAATTCAGTTACTGACAGTTCTATAACACAAATACTTTACGAAATGAACAGGATAAGAACTGAAACAGTGCCTGATTCAGAATTACAAACTGCTAAAAATTATTTGACAGGTAACTTTGCAATCGCACTTGAGCAGCCACAGACCATCGCAAATTTTGCTTTAAATATTGCACGCTACAATCTACCTAAGGATTACTACCTGAATTATCTGAAAAATATATCAACTGTTACTTCTGCAGATGTTATGGAAGCTGCTAAAAAATATATCAAACCAGATAATGCTTATGTACTTGTTGTAGGAAAAGTTTCTGATGTTGAAAGCGGATTAAAGCAATTCGGACCTATCACTTTGTATGACAGATTCGGTGATAAAGTCGATACAACAAAAAACAAAGCACCCGAAGGAATTACTGCAAAAGACGTAATAAACAAATACCTAAATGCTCTCGGCGGAAAAGCCAATCTTGAAAAAGTTCAAGACAAAACCACTATTATGCGTGGATCTGTGCAGGGTATGAATATAACCATGATGATTTACCAAAAAGCGCCCAATAAAATGAAGCAGGAAATGGACGCTGGCGTAATGAAACAGGACGTTTATTTCGACGGAAAAAAAGGTGTAATGGCCGTTGGAGAAAATACGCAGGAAATAACGGGAAGCGCACTTGAGAACATGAAATACGAAGCTTTGATTCACCCGCTTTTCATAATTGATTCCGTAAAAGTAAATTCGAAGCTGGACAAAGTTGAAAAAGTAAACGGTAAAGATGCCTATAAAGTTGAAATGTCTCTACCGGATGGCAAAACCTGGGTTGAATATTTTGACACAAGTTCTGGTCTAAAGGTCAAAGACAGTAAACAAGTTACTGTTCCGCAGGGTACATTCACAAGAGAAACAGAATATTCTGATTACAGAAATGTTGACGGCGTGATGTATCCATTCAAGCTAAAACAATCTATTGGACAACAGGTTCTTGATTTCTCGGTAAGCTCGATTAAAGTTAATACGGGGCTTAAGGATGATAAATTTGAAATCAAAAAATAACTAATTAAAAATAATTAGAACTTTAATCCTCCTGTTGTTAAATTGCAGCAGGAGGATTTTTTATAGACTTAAAAAATAAAATATGACCAGCAAAAGAAAATATTCGGTAATAGTTTTTGACCTCGGGATGGTTCTTTTACCTTTCGATTATAACATAGCACTTGAAAGACTTGAAAATATTGAGAAAGGATTCGGCATTAACTATTTAAACCATTATAAAGCAAACTACGAAACTCACAGGCAATTTGAGCGTGGTGATATTTCCGAAGAAGAATTCTTAAAAAGAACAATGACAATATTTGGGGAAAGACTGGACAAAGAAACTTTTAAAAGAATATATTCTGAAATATTTACAGTTAATGATAATGTTGCTTCTCTGTTACCTGAATTAAAAAAGAAATACTGTCTTGTTTTGCTTTCAAACACAAACTCCATCCATCAAGAATATGGATGGAAAAACTATGAATTTCTTAAGTATTTTGATAAGCTCATTTTATCTCACGAAGTTAATGCTGTAAAACCAGAAGAAAAAATTTACAGGGCCGTTGAAAATTTCTCTGGTGAGACCTCCGGAAAAACACATTTTTATAGATGACATTAAAGAATACGCTGAAGCAGCAATAAAGCTTGGCTGGGATGGCATTCAATTTACCGGTTATGAAAACCTTGTAAATGAATTAAAAACGAAAGATATTCTGTAAAACCGGCTATCATTAATCCGGAGAGTTTTCAGAGTTTTATGCATATATTTTCCCCCTCAAATAAACTTAATAAAATCGGGGTAAAATATGAGTTTTTTGAAATATCTGGCAGTTTTTGTGACTTCTGTCATGATTTTCGGATGTACCGACAAGGATAATAAATCAGAAATGGAAAACGATAATTTTAAATACCAGACGGAACAATTTGCCGATCTTGCAATATTGCGTTACCAGGTTCCGGGCTTTGATGAACTTTCATTAAAGCAGAAAGAACTTGCCTATTATTTGTACCAGGCAGCGCTTTCAGGCAGAGATATTTTTTACGATCAAAATTATAAACATAATCTGCTAATCAGAAAAACCCTTGAGGGAATTGTAAAAAGTTATAATGGCGATAAGAATTCCGATGACTGGAATAACTTTATGGTATATACCAAAAGAGTTTGGTTTTCAAATGGAATACACCACCATTATTCCACAAAAAAAATAATTCCTGATTTTTCTAAAGATTATTTTACAAACCTAGTAAATAATTCAAACACGAATCTTCTTCCTCTCTGGAAAGATCAATCACTTAATGAACTTAAAGAGCTACTGACGCCAATAATTTTTGATCCGACTATTGATGCGCAGAAAGTAAACCAGGCCGCGGATGTCGATCTTATAAAAACTTCAGCTATAAATTATTATGAAGGTGTATCACAAAAGGAAGTAGAAGACTATTATAAAAAAATAATAGATCACAAAGACACCCATCCAATTTCTTATGGCCTGAATTCTCAATTGACAAAAAAGAACGGAAAAATAGTTGAGAGAAAATGGAAAATTGGTGGAATGTATTCCCAGGCGATTGAAAAAATAGTATACTGGCTTGATAAAGCCAAAACTGTTGCTGAATCAGGTTTACAGGAAAAAGCCTTTCAGAAATTGATAGAATATTATAAAACAGGCGACCTGAAAAAATGGGATGAATATAACATACTTTGGGTGCAAGACACCTCTTCTCAAGTAGATGCTGTAAATGGATTTATAGAAATTTATAACGATCCAATTGGTTACCGCGGCTCCTACGAATCAATCGTATCTATAAAAGATATGGAAGCTTCAAAAAGAATAAAAGCCATAAGTGATAATGCCCAGTGGTTTGAAGACAATTCCACGATTGATGAAAAATTTAAAAAGAAAAATGTCGTAGGTATTTCTGCCAAAGTTATTACAGTGGTTGTTGAGGCCGGAGATGGTTCACCATCCACACCTATTGGAATTAACCTGCCAAACGCAACCTGGATAAGGAAAGAACACGGATCAAAATCTGTAAATCTCGGGAATATTGTCTACGCTTATGACAAATCAGCTTCACAGGAAGCACTGAAAGAATTTTCTTATACATACGATGAAGTAGAACGTGCAAATAAATACGGACCGATTGCAGACAATCTTGAAACTGATATGCACGAAGTAATCGGACATGCATCCGGACAAATAAATCCAAGCGTGGGTACACCGAAGCAAACACTTAAAAATTACTCTTCAACAATAGAGGAAGCACGTGCAGACCTTGTTGCTCTTTATTATCTGCCGGACCAAAAACTTGTAGACATTGCTGTTTTCCCTAATAAAGAAGCATACAAGACAGAATATGATAAATTCATAAAAAACGGATTAATGCTTCAGCTTTTCAGAATTAAACCGGGCGAAAACATAGAAGAATCGCACATGCGTAACAGGCAATTAATTGCTAAATGGGTTTATGAAAAAGGAATGTCTCATAATCCCGCAAACGGGACAAGCGTAATAGAGAAAAAAGCAAAGGATGAAAAAACTTATTTTGTAATTAATGATTATTCAAAATTGAGAACTTTATTCGGACAGCTATTAAATGAAATTCAGCGCATTACCTCTGAGGGTGATTTTGAATCTGCAAAGAATATTGTGGAAAAATACGGAGTAAAAGTTGATCCGGAATTACACGCTGAAGTATTAGAAAGATATTCAAAGCTAGATATTGCACCATACAAGGGATTTATAAATCCTGTTTTAAAGCCAGTTATGGAGGGTAATAAAATAACTGATATAAAAATTGAATATCCCGATGATTTTACTAAGCAAATGATGTATTACTCAGAAAATTACTCGTTTCTTCCGAATAAAAATTAAACCGATTTATAAATCCCCTCCAGAATAACCGAGGGGATTTATGAACTCAAGTAATGGTAATAAATTTTACTGAAATTAATTATTACCTGTATTTATATCCACAATTTACTACCCCGGTTTAAAGGCCGGGGTTTTATTTTTTAAATAAAAGTCTCAATTTATACTTATATTAGGGGCTGTTTTCAAATTAAATCTCAAAAATAAGCCTAAAATGATAAGTACAAGCAATATTAGCTTAAGATACGGCAAGCGTGTTTTATTCGAAGAAGTTAACATAAAATTCACTCCTGGTAACTGCTATGGCATTATTGGAGCTAACGGCGCAGGGAAATCTACTTTTCTTAAAATTTTATCCGGTGAAATAGATCCATCTTCCGGTGATGTAATAATTCAGCCCGGAAAAAGACTCACGGTTCTGAAACAGAATCAATTTGAGTTTGATGAATATGAAGTTCTGAAAACTGTAATAATGGGTCATAAAAAGCTGTATGACATAATGGAAGAAAAAGAGGCCCTTTATGCTAAAGAAGATTTTTCAGACGAAGATGGAATCAAAGCATCTGAACTGGAAGGTGAATTTGCCGAACTTAATGGCTGGGAGGCAGAATCAGAAGCGGCTTCTTTATTAATTGGGCTGGGTATTAAAGACGGGCTCCACAAGAAAAAAATGGCCGACCTGCCTGGAAATGAAAAAGTAAAAATTTTACTTGCACAGGCTCTGTTTGGTAATCCGGATATACTTCTGCTTGATGAGCCAACAAACCATCTTGACATCGAATCGACAAACTGGCTTGAAGAATTTTTAATTAATTTCAAAAATATTGTCATCGTGGTTTCGCACGACAGACATTTCCTAAACAATGTATGTACTCATATAGCTGATATTGATTTTGGTAAAATTCAGGTCTTCACCGGCAATTATGATTTCTGGGTAGAGGCAAGCCAGCTTGCTATGCAACAGGCAAAAGATGCAAACAAGAAAACTGAAGCTAAAATAAAGGAACTACAGGACTTCATCGCCCGTTTCAGTGCGAACGCTTCAAAATCAAAACAGGCAACTTCCAGAAAAAAACTACTTGATAAATTAAATGTGGAAGATATTAAGCCTTCCTCAAGAAAATTCCCATATATTAATTTCAAGCCTGAAAGAGATCCAGGAAATAATGTGCTTGAAATAAAAAATATATCTAAAACTGTTGAGGGCGAAAAGGTCTTAAACAATCTCTCAATTACTGTAAATCCAGGTGATAAAATTGCACTGGTTGGTTCACACGATATTTCAAAGACCACATTGTTTAAAATATTAATGAATGAAATAAAAGCTGATGAAGGTACTTTTGAGTGGGGCGTCACAGTATCTCCAGCTTATTTCCCAAAAGAAAATTCAGGCTATTTTAATGTCGATCTTAATTTAATAGACTGGTTGCGCCAGTTTTCAAAAGAAAAAGACGAAACTTTTATTCGTGGGTTTTTAGGACGTATGCTCTTTTCTGGAGAAGAATCATTAAAGAAGGCAAATGTTTTATCCGGTGGAGAAAAAGTCCGTTGTATGATTTCCCGAATGATGCTGAGTGGCGCTAATGTTCTTTTGCTGGATGAACCCACAAATCATCTCGATCTTGAATCAATAACTTCCCTAAACAACGGATTGATTAATTTTACAGGATCCGTTTTATTTGTATCACACGATCACCAGTTTATTCAGACTATTGCAAACAGAATTATTGAAATTACTCCTTACGGTATTATCGATAAAATAATGACATTTGATGAATATGTTGATGATCCGGAAATTCATAAAATTCGTGAAAAAATGCACGAACACCAGATAGTATAAATTACACCGGAGAACTTAAATGGGATTAAGTATAGGAATTGTCGGACTACCAAATGTTGGAAAATCAACATTGTTTAATGCACTCACAAAAGCACAAAACGCGGAATCTGCTAATTATCCTTTCTGTACAATTGAACCAAATAAAGCGGTCGTACCGGTACCTGACGAAAGAATTGATAAACTTGCAAAACTTGTAAATCCTGCGCGGGTTGTAAATTCAACGGTTGATTTTGTTGATATTGCCGGACTTGTAAAAGGAGCCAGCAAAGGCGAGGGATTAGGAAACCAGTTTCTTACAAATATCCGCGAAACTGAGGCAATACTACAGGTAATAAGATGTTTTGATAATGATGATGTTGTTCATGTTGATGGCAGTGTTGATCCCATCAGAGACATTGAAGTAATTGAAACAGAACTTTTACTTGCCGATGTGCAGACTCTGGAAAAGAAAATAGAAAAGCTTCAGAAAATGGCAAAGGGAGATAAAGCAGCGAAAATAATGCTGGAAGATGCTGAGAAATTATTAATGTTTATGAACGAAGGTAATCCGGCTATCCTTTACTCAGGAAATGAAAAAGAATCCGTAATACAGCTCTTTAATGAACTCAGATTAATGACAGCAAAAAAAGTTATTTATTGTGCAAATGTTGATGAAGACGGCCTGGCTGACGATAACGATTATGTAAAAAAAGTAAAAGAGTATGCTCAACAGAAAGGAGCCGACTCCATAAAAATATCTGCTAAGGTTGAAGAAGAGCTTGTCGGGCTTGAAGAAAGTGAACGAGAAGAATTTTTAGATTCATACGGAGTAAAAGAAAGCGGTCTTGAAAAAATTATCAGAACCGGGTTCCACACACTTGGCTTAAGCAGCTATTTTACGGCGGGGCCGAAAGAAGTTCGCGCCTGGACAATTCACAAAGGCTGGAAAGCACCACTCGCCGCCGGAGTCATTCACACCGATTTTGAAAAAGGTTTTATTCGCGCAGAAGTGATTAGTTATGAAGATTATGTAAAACAAGGGTCAGAAGCTGCTTGCAGAACTGCCGGCGTTTTACGCATAGAAGGAAAAGATTACATCGTACAGGATGGTGATATAATGCATTTCCTTTTCAACGTATAAATTTATTTTAAATTATTATCTGCCAGGTATTTGTAAACTGCTGAAAAATCTTCTTTTCCAAACCCGCTGTTTTTTGCCAATCCAAAAATTTCTTTTGATGTATTTGTTAGCATAAGCGGTATGTTATTTTCAAAACCTGTAACAGAAGCTAACTGAAGATCTTTGTGCATAAGTGCGAGTGGGAATTCCGTTTCATAGTTATTAGCAGAAAATTTTTCTTTTTTACCGCTTAAGAAAGGTGCCGCCAGTGGTCCGCCAATAATTGTATTCAGCAGAACTTCTTTTGAGATACCCATAGATTCTCCCAGCACAAGAGCTTCAGAAAATGCATTCATTGCGTTACCGAGTAGCATATTTAAGACAATTTTTAAGGATGTCCCCTTACCGCTTTCGCCAACATGAATAATTTTTTTACCCATACATTCAAGCAGTGGTTTTATTTCTTCAACATCTTTTTTTTCACCGCCAACCGTAAAAATCAGTTCACCTTTTTCTGCCGGGTTAATTGTTCCTGCGACAGGCGCATCAACAAATCGCACATCCATTCCTTTGGCTATCCTGGATACGGTCACAGAAAATGAAGGATTAACTGTGCTGCAATCAACCCAGATTGAATTTTGTTTCATACTATTTAAGAATCCGTCGGCTCCTAAAGCTAAATTACTCACAGCATCCGGATTTGATAACATCGTAAAAACAATATCGCAATTTTGCCCCACCTCTTTTGCTGATTCGGAAAACTCCGCTCCAAGTTCTATTAATTCTTTAGCTTTTTCTTTTGTCCTGTTATAGACTATCAATTTCTGTTTATTTTTTAGCAGGTTTTTAGCCATCCTGCTTCCCATTAAACCCAATCCAATAAATCCTATGTTCATATTTTTCTCCTTATTCTATATAAATCTACTTCAAATTGAAATTTCCGGTAACCATGATAAACAAAATATCTGCAAAAGATAATCTAAAAATGAGACACTATCCTCTGAGAAAAGACACCAAATTAACTCTTTTTTGGCGATTATGTTGCATTTTGAAATATTTTGACCAGGTGATTTTCGACACGACTTTTCCGTTATAATCTCTGGTGTTAACCCATTAATTAATAAATAAAACCGGAAGATTCATGGTAATATTTCTCAGACATTAACCATAATATTATCAAGCACATTACTGCTGTTTTTCTGTTTTTTGGTATTTTTATAATTAAAGACAAAAACGCCTAATAATAAGAATTCTTACTTTCATTTACAGCCTATCTTTTTCAGAAATGAATTTCCATAAATATTTTTTCATAAGACTTGACTCTTCGGGACTAGTTATCGTATATTTACGATGAACGATAAGGAGATGTTATGCCGCTATCTAAAACAAATGTTTTTAGCACCGAAGAGAAAGAACTTGCGGAAATAGCAAAGGCACTTTCCCACCCTGCAAGAATAAAAATTTTGAAAATTCTTACGGAGTACAATGCCTGTTTCTGTGGTCAAATTGTTGAACTGTTGCCTCTCTCTCAGGCAACTGTATCTCAACATCTCAAAGAATTAAAAAGAGTGGGAATAATCAGTGGTGAAATAGACGGACCTAAAACGTGTTATTGCATAAATCCTGCTGCACTTCAGAAATCAAAAAAATTATTTAATAAATATTTAGATTTTGTTTGTAAATGTTAAAAGGGAAAATGAAAATGGAAGATGCAAAAAAGATTAAAGATATGGTGAAAGAAAAATATGGCAAAATTGCAGATCAAAGTAGTGATATAAATAAAGGCTCATGCTGTGAAAGCGGACTTTATGTTATTTCATCCTGCTGTGGCGATGGCACAATGGATTATTCGGTTTTTGCGGATGATTACACTAAAAAGGAAGGGTATGTTGCCGATGCTGATCTTGGCCTGGGTTGCGGGCTGCCGACAGATTTTGCAAACTTAAAAAAAGGGGATGTTGTTGTTGATCTTGGCTCCGGCGCAGGCAACGATGTTTTCATTGCCAGATCATTCGTCGGAGATGAAGGAAAAGTAATAGGAATAGATATGACTCCAGCAATGATAGAAAAAGCAAACGGGAATAAAGAAAAACTGGGTTATAATAACGTAGAATTTTACCTCGCTGAAATTGAATCCACGCCTCTCAAAGATAATTCAATTGATGTGGTTGTAAGCAACTGCGTTCTAAATTTATCCCCGGAAAAAGAAAAAGCATTCAGCGAAATAAACAGAATCTTAAAACCGGGCGCACACTTCTGCGTATCAGATGTTGTATTAAAAGGAAATTTACCGGATGAATTGAAAAAGTCAGCCGAAATGTACGCGGGCTGCGTTTCCGGTGCTCTGCAGGAAGAAGATTATCTCGGAATTATAAAAGAAACCGGATTTGAAAAAATTGAAATAAAAAAATCTAAAAGAATAACCTTGCCGGATGATATACTAAAAGAATATTTAAATGAAGAAAGATTATCAAAATTTAAGACAGACGAAATAGGAATATTCAGTATAACTGTGGTAGGATTTAAAAAATAAACCCGCTTTTTAGTCCCCTCAGTTGAGGGGACTAAATCACAAGAAATAATAAATTAAACTGAAGTAATGCCTCTAAGAATATTATTCTTTTTATTTTCAATTTCATCCATTAATTCTTTGAAAGAATTTGCAAAAAGAACGACACCATCCTCGGTTAATTTTTTTGTAATTTCTATGAAATCAATGCCATGGTCAGCAAGTTTTTTCATCTGTGTTTCGGCTTCATCTACATTTTTTGTAATCCTCACTTCCGGCTTACCGTGATCTTTATACGCGTCTAAAGTTTTAGGGGGCACGGTGTTTACTGTGTTATCACCAATTAATTCTTCAAGATAAAGAACATCAGAGTATGCAGGATTTTTTGTGCTGGTGCTTGCCCATAATAGTCTCTGTCTTTTTGCTCCTTTTTCTTCCAGTTTTTTGAACCTGTCGCTTGCAAATATTTCGTCGCATTTTCGATACACTAGTTTTCCATTAGCTATTGCTATTTTACCTTTTAATTCTTCATTATTTTTCTCTGCCAAGGCATTATCAACAGCCGTATCTATTCTGCTAATAAAAAAACTTGCAACAGAAGCTATATTATGGATTTCTTTGCCTTGCTTTACACGATCTTCCAGCCCGCTTAAATAGGCGTCAACAACCTGCTCATAAACTGGTTGTGAAAAAATCAGCGTTACATTAATATTTGCTCCTTCAGAAATCATCTGCCTGATTGCTGGTATTCCTTCCTGAGTAGCGGGAATTTTAATCATTACGTTTTTTCTATTAACCTCTTGAAATAGTTTCCTGGCTTCTTCGATTGTGGCATTAGTATCATAGGCCAGATCAGGTGAAACCTCCAGGCTAACGTAACCATCAATACCATTTGTTTTTTCATTAACTGCCGGCCAGTACATCTGTCCCATCCTGAATATCCTTAACTGCCAGCTTTTCGAATAATTGCTGTGCTGTCAGATCTGAATTTTCGGATAATAATTTTTTCAATTGCTCATCATAATCATTTCCTTTTCCAATCGCTTTTTGGAAGATACTCGGGTTGGAAGTCACCCCTGTAATCCCATCATTTTCCACAAGATTTTTTAATTCACCTTTTTTCAGCATTCCCCTGCTTATGTTATCAATCCAGATACTCTGTCCCAATTTTTCCAGTTCTATTAAAGGATTAGCCATAAAATTCACCTCAAACTTTTTTATTTATCAATATTATTTACTTTTTCCAGTCTTCTCATAAATCTTTCTTCTTTAATAAAATTAGCATTTAAGAAGGAAAATACAAGGGACTTCGCAGTTTCAATTCCAATTATACGAGCACCCATGCAAAGTACATTCATAGCATCGTGCTCAACACCCTGGTGAGCAGAATAAGTATCGTGGCATAAACACGCTCTTACCCCTTTTACTTTATTTGCTGCAATATTTGCTCCAACTCCACTTCCACAAATTATAATTCCCCTGTTTGCCTTACCCGCGGAGATTGATTCAGCTACTGCAAAAGCATAATCAGGGTAATCATCTTTTGCATCATAAACGGTATTTCCGAGATCAGTTACTTCGAAGTTTTCTTTTTTTAGCTCCCCGATTAAAAAATTCTTTAATTCAAATCCGCCGTGGTCAGCACCTATGGCTATTTTCATCATTAAGTCCTCTTAAAATAGAATAATTTTACAAAATAATTTGGAAGGCAGTATTCAAGTCCATAAATCTTCTTCTTCAAAATATAATGAAAGAATCTGATAATTTTATTATTATAAACAGGAAATTACACTTAACTTTTAAATTGATAGGAAAAATATGGGATTAATACATTTCTTAATTCTCCTGGTGATAGCTGGGATATGTGGTTCAATCGGCCAATCTCTCGTCGGATATACACACGGTGGATGCATTTCATCAATTGTTGTTGGATTTATTGGAGCTTTATTGGGTGAATGGCTCGCCAGAAAAATGATGTTACCTGAGTTTTTCGTATTGCATATCGGGGGAACATCATTTCCGGTTGTCTGGTCAATTATCGGTGCGGTTTTATTTACCGGCGTAATAAGCCTGTTATTTAAAGGACGAAGGACATAAATTACATGTAAATTTTTTCAATATTTATTCTAAAATGGCAACAAAATACTCAGGCAACAAAGAAGAAATTCTCGCTTTAGACACATTTTTAAAAATTATCAGGTGTGCGGAAACAATTTCATCCCAAAATTCTGCAAATCTTAATAAAAACGGTTTAACAGAAAGTCAGTTCGGAATACTTGATGCTGTTTATCATCTTGGTCCACTCAAACAAAAAACTCTGGGTGAAAAGATATTAAAGACCGGAGGAAATATAACCCACGTTGTTGATAACCTTGAAGATCAAAAATTAGTAATCAGGAAAAGAGGCAGGGAAGACAGACGGCAGTTTGAAATTCATATGACCGCTAAAGGGAAAAAAGTATTTGAAAAAATTCTGCCGGGCCAGGTTAAGTTGATTAAAAATCAAATGAATGTTTTATCTAAAGAAGAATTAGAAACACTTGGAAAACTTTGCCGTAAAGTAGGTTTAAAAAATAATAATTAGCTCTGTGTTTCGGTTTGAATCTGGCTGTAAATTATTGGTAGAATTTTTCCTGCTTCGCCAAAACATGATCGGTCAGCAAATCGGGAAATTTCTGTTCTTTCAATATTTACTTCAATTATATAAGCCCCGTTTTCTTTCGCTACAAATATTAAAGAAGCCGCCGGGTACACTATTGCTGAAGTCCCGACTATAAAAAACACATCACAATCTTTTGCTGCTCTTTCGCCACCAATAAACTGATCCTGAGGTAAATATTCGCCGAACCACACGACATCAGGCCTTATCAAACCCCCGCAACTACATCTGGGAACGGAGTCTTTCAAATTAATTTCATCATTATATGGCTTTTTACAATCGATGCAATAGTTTCTTTCAATATTGCCGTGCAGTTCAAAAATTTTCCCGCTTCCTGCACGTCTATGTAAATTATCTATGTTCTGTGTAATTACAGTTACATTTGAGGTAATTTTTTGAAAATCTGAAATTACTTTGTGTGCATTGTTAGGCTTTGATTCGTGGACAATTTTTTTCCTGTGCTGATACCACTCCCAAACCATTTCCGGGTTTTTAAGGAAGGCATTGAAATTAGCGAGCTCTTCAGGCTTTAATTTATTCCAGATCCCGTCTTTCCCCCTGAAAGTCGGGATCCCGCTTTCCGCGGAAACACCGGCTCCTGTAAAAAACACAATTGATTTGGCGGAATGTATTTTTTCTATTGCTTCTTCATCGAGTAAATTCATCTTCAGGAAAAATTATTAATCGAAAAGTGATTTATTTAACTCATCATCTTCAGATGTAAAATTATGCTGATGTAAATCAGTCCCGGCCAGTGATATGAATCTGGTCCATTTATTTTCACCTTTAATCCCGGAAGCCAGCGCATTTTTATAGGCATTAACTTTTGCGCTAAGCTCATCAGCCTGATAAAGGGTAATTGCTTCAATGGTTTTAGGAACTACCGGTGAAGCGAATTCTAGTTTTCCCTGGTGACTGAGTACAATGTGTAATAGATTATTTTTTAAATCTATTGGAAAATTAGATATATTCTTCGACTGTTCGTTAATTATCATAGCTGATATTACAATATGGCCCAGCAACTTTCCTTTCTCTGTATAATTGAATGATTCTTCAACACTCAATTCTTCCGTTTTTCCAAAATCGTGCATCATCGCTCCACAAATCAGCAAGTCACGATTTATTTCAGGATGAATATCGCACATCAGGTCGCAAATCTTCATTATTTCAAGAGTGTGTTCTATAAGTCCATGCACATAAGCGTGATGCCAGGATTTACCTGCGGGGGAATTCAAAAATTTTTCAAAATTTTCATCATTAAAGATTAGTTTCATCAGGGATTTTAAGAAGGTGTTTTTAACGGTTTCCAGCCTGTCCGTAAATTCCTTTTTCATTACCTGCAAATCCCTTTGGGATTTCGGCATAAACTCCCCGATTCTGATATTTTCAGATTTTTCCACCGGTTTTATCGTTGAAATTTTTATCTGGGGAATTCCCTGGTATTCATCGATAGAGCCTTTAATTTTTACAACCTCACCTACTTTAAAATTATTATAGATAGAAGAAAAATTATCCCAGATATTGGATGAATATGATGCTGAACGATCTCCCAATTCAAGATTTAAATAATCGCTTCCGTTTCGGGCGGTTTTAATTTCTATTTTACGCAGCAAAAGAAAATGATCTAATTCATCACCTTTGCTAAGTGCTGTAAGTTCTGTTTGATTTAGCATTTTATTCCCTGATTAATTCATATGTACTTTCCGCCGGCAAATGGGTAAGTATTGAGCGATTTAATAAATCGATCGATACTGCCAATCTGTTTTTACCGTCATCAACTTCCTGTATCACACCAATTATCCCCTCAAAGGGCCCATCTTTTATTAAAACCTTCCGACCGGGCACAAGCCCATCATGAATAATTACATCACTATCTCTATTAAGGACTTTCTTCAGATTTTCAATCTGCCATTCCGGAATTTTCGCTGCTTTACCTCTATCATAAATGCATCTTACAACTGAATATTGTTCGACAGAAATCAAGCGTTCACTTTCTGTGGCGAAAATAAAAATATATCCCCTCATAACCGGTTCAGTTACTTTTTTCTTTCTGTCACTCCACTGTTTTGTTTTTGTGACAGTTGGGAGATAGTAGGAAATATCTACAGCTTTTAATTGTTCCGCTGCCTTAAACTCACATTTAGGTTTAGTATATAAAGCAAACCAGAAACGTTCTGCTTCTGGTTTATTTAATTGGTCATCAAAATTGTTTTTTGTCTCCTGCATTACGCTAAATACTTCTTTTATAAAATTGCTTTCCGTCCAATTGAATAATAAATAAATTTCTTCTCTCGCATTTTTTCCAGATCATATAAATTACGACCATCAAAAATCACAGGATTTTTTAATAATGCCTTTATCTTATCCAGATCCGGGTTTCGGAATTCATTCCATTCTGTAACAATTACGAGTGCGTCCATATCTTTAATAGCATCATAATTAGTTTTTGTATAAACAATTTTATCACCAAGTACTGCTTTTGTCGTTTCCATCGCCTCCGGATCGTAAGCTGTAACTTTTACCCCGGCCTCAAGTAATTTTTTAATCAATGCTAATGCTGGCGCCTCCCTGACATCGTCAGTGTTAGGCTTAAAAGCCAGTCCCCACAAACCAAGCTGTTTTTCTTTTAATTTTCCTTCAAAATGTTTTTCTATTTTATCAAAGAATAATTCTACCTGGTTTTTATTTACTTCAATCACTGACTTTAAAATTTAAAATCGTAATGGTGTTCATTAGCAGTGTTAACCAGCGCAATAACATCCTTGGGGAAACAGGATCCACCATATCCAACACCGGGGAATAAAAATCTTTTCCCTATTCTCGAATCAGATCCAATCCCAGCCCTAACTTTATCGACTTCCGCTCCGGTAAGTTCACAAAGATTTGCAATCTCATTCATAAAAGAAATTTTAGCAGCGAGAAATGAATTGGCAGCATATTTTGTCATTTCCGCAGATTTTTCATCCATAAAGTAAATCGGGTTTCCTGAACGTACAAACGGTTCATATAACTGCTCTAATATTTTTTTTGTCCTTTCATTACTGGTTCCAACAACAACTCTTTCTGGTTTCATAAAATCTTCAACAGCCATTCCTTCTCTAAGAAATTCAGGGTTCGATGCCACATCAAAATCGAAATCAGGCGCGTGTTTCTTAACGGCGCTTCTAACTTTATCGCTTGTGCCCACTGGAACAGTACTTTTATCTACCAGTACTTTAAATCCCTGATTCGGTTCTTTCTTAAAAAAGAGTCCTAAATCATCTGCTACACTCATTACATATTTTAGATCAGCGCTACCATCTCCGTCTTGTGGCGTTGGCAGGCAAAGAAAAATTACCTCAGCTTTTCTAACTGCATCATAAAGATCTGTTGTGAAGGTTATTCTTTTATCTTTAATATTTCTATCAAAAATAGGTTGGAGTCCGGGTTCATAAATTGGAATTTTTCCCTTCCTCATTTTTTCTATTTTATTTTTATCAATATCAACACAGATTACACTATTTCCGGTTTCAGCAAAACAGGTTCCTGTAACCAGCCCTACATAACCCGTCCCAACTACTGCTAAATTCAAGACAACCTCCAAATTATTGAGAAGTAAAATATACTTATAAAGCTAAAGATTTGGAAGAAAATGAAGCAATTTAAGGGGATGAATTTGTGCAAATTTACTTAAATCTTTAGGGCGAAATCCAGTTTTTCAACAAATTGCCTTTCGTTGACAGGTTTCTGAATTACATCAAAGATACTCACATTCTGGTAGGCTTTTTTAACAGTTTCAATATCAAAACCTGTAACAAGTAATATAGGAATTCGATAGTTTTTTTCTTCCCGCCTGATAGATTCAATTAACTGCATTCCACTCATCAGTGGCATTTCGTGTTCTGTTATAACCAGAGAAGGCAGCTTCTTCAAAACAACGCCCATTGCCTGATAGCCGTTTGTAGTAGTAATAACCTGAAAATCCGAGAAATTTTTCTTAATCAATTTTTCCAAATGTATATTATCCTCATCACACGGATCCACTAATAAAATAATATTGGGCGATCTTGAAATTGTAAAATGGAAATCACTGCCTTTTCCAAATTTTGAATAAAACCAGATATTGCCTTTGTGTTTTTCAATTATTTCTTTTACCAGTGACAGACCTAATCCTGTTCCTTTTTCTCCTTTTGTCCCTATTGTAGAGAACATATGCTCAATTTTGAATAACTTATTTTTGTTGTCTTCACTTATTCCCAATCCTTCATCCTTCACAATAAACTCAATTAGCTCATCATTAAAAATATCAGCAGTAATTTCAATAATATTATCAGTAAAGGAAAATTTAATTGCATTGCTTAAAAGATTGGTTATCACCTGAGTTAATAATCTTTCATCTGCCTGAATAAATATATTTTCGTTAACTTTGACTTTTATGTCAATATTTTTTCTTATCGCATTTCCAGTAAGCGAGGAAACACAGTTAAAAACAACAGATTGTGCATGTAGTCTCTGGGATTCAATTTTCATCCTGCCTGTTTGCAGGCGACTCCAATCGAGAAGATAATTAATTAGCTGAAGCTGATTTTGTGAAGATTCGTGAATATATGTCAGGTATTCTAATTTTTCCGTATTCGAAAGATTTTGTTCATTTATGAGTATTTCCGCAAACCCGAGTATGCTCGTAAACGGAGCTCTAAGATCGTGAGAAAGCATTGAAATAAATTTGTCTTTAGAAGCATTTAATTGTTTTAAATTTTCAATTGATTTAACAAGTCCATCATCAGCTTTCATTAAATCACTTACATCGGAAATTGATCCGCTTGAACTAACAGGTTTTCCTTTTTTATCACGATTAATTGTAATAACTTCTTTCAGCCAAACAGATTTCTTATCTTTCCTTTCTACGCGGTAGACTATCCGTAAATTAGTTTGGTTTTGATCCTCAAGAAACTTCTCATATTGCTTCTTAACGTTTTCATAATCGTCTGGATGAATAATAGACATGAAACCTGCAGGTTTCCTTTTAATATCCCTATTCGAAAATCCTGTTACTGCTGTAACATTTTCAGAATATTCAGTAGTCCTGTCTTTAATTCCACTGGAAGAGTGCCAGGTAAATTCTCCCTGAATTGCAATAACATCTTTCTTATTAGTATCGGAACTACTCAGGCTGGTAACAAAATTTAATAAAAGGAAATATTGTCCCTTTTTCTCATTATAATTTAGCGGAGACCACCTGGTTACGACCGAGGCTTCTTTGTTTTTAGCGAACTCAAGATCAAGTGAAATAGTTTTATATTTTTTTAACCTTACCTCGTTAAGAATGTCTCCTTTTTTCAGGTCTTCTTTATAAAACATGAAGATGTCTTTATTAATAAAAACATCCTTCTTTGCGCCGGGTAATTTTTGGGGTTTACCGGAAGCAAGAACAACACCTTCTGAATCAATAATCAGGGAAAGATCACTTATAAAATCAAGCTGGTAGATAATTGGAGAGAATTCAGTGGATAAGTTTCCCTTTCCTTTCTTCACGCCTTTTCTAGGGGTTTCAGGAGAAGGGATCTTTTTTTTATTTAATTTACTTTCATGCTCTTTTTTGGGCATAAAATCTAACGGTATGATTATTTATTGGTTAATATACTGATATCATAATAATTACTGAAATTAACTCTATCTTTTCCACAAATTTAACTAAACAACAAATACTTTAGCAATATCAACTAATAGAGATGGCTGATTCATCAAAGCTGAAGCAAATATTTTACCCAGAGATCTTTTATCATAAGGAACTTTATTAAATGAATGGGCAATCTTATTGAACTTCTCATCAGTAAAATTATAAATTCCGTTTTTAATGCTGTTAAAGGTTTCGTGCCGCTTTCCTAATCTGTTATGCCAGGCTTTATCATATGTAAGTATGTGGTCCGGCTTTTTCAAGTTAATAGATTCACCGGCAATTCTACCTGCAATGCTTCCCCCTATCATACCGCTTGCAATTCCTCCTCCACTAAGAGGGTTTACCTGCCTGGCAGCATCTCCGACGAGCATAATGCCGGGCGCAGAAATTTTTTCCAGTGTTACCGCGCTTGGAACCCCACCTGCAATTGATGTTAAAATAGCGGCCTTCGGATGATTTTCTCCTAAAAAATTATTTAAGAAATAAAGAGCTGATCTTTCTTTTCCAACCATACCGCCAACACCAAGACCAACATTAGCAACATCTTTACCCTTGGGAAAAACCCAAAAATATCCACCAGGCGCAACATTTTTTCCAAAATAAAAATATAGCGTTTCTGGATCCACCATTACATTTGAAGCTGTAACCTGTGCACAACACTCCATATCACGAAAATCAATATGTGTTTTTATTCCTGCCCAACGTCCTACCCTGGATTCAACACCATCGGCACCGATAACAATTTTTGCTTTAACTTCTTTTTGTTCTCCACGAAACTCATATTTTACTCCGGCTACTTTATCACCATCAAACAGGAGGCCATTTACGTAAGCACGTGTTAAAATTTCCGCACCTGCACGTGCCGCTGTCATAGCAAGTTCATAGTCAAATATTCTTCTCTCAAGCATGTAGCCGGTATCTTTAAACTCGATAATAACTTCTGTTCCATCAGGAGCGTTTAGTGAAAACTTATTAATGTGTGCTTTAATCCACCTTTCATCTGAAGGAATAAATTCCTCTACACCGGCTTTACTAATTGCTTCACCGCATCTTACCGGATAGCCTACGTCCCTGTCTTTCTCCAGCATTAATACGGAAGCACCCTGTTCGGCCGCAAAGCGAGCTGCTATTGATCCAGCAGGTCCGGCCCCGACTACTATTATATCGTATTCTTTTTGCATATTTATTTCGCTAAAACTCCATCACGATTGAATTTTATCACTTCGATAGGGCAACTCCAAATACACTTAGCACAATTCGTACAGCGCTCATCAATAATAAATATTTCGGCCTCTTTTAATTCTATAGCATCTTCGGGACAAACACCTACGCAACAACCACAAAAATCACATTTGTCCGGCAAGATATCTATCATAAGTTTACCGGTTTTAGCTTGTCTGTACATTAAATTAAATACTCCCCGAAAGGCTGATTGAATAATGTTTTATAAAATTGATTAAGATGCTAGATTTTAAGCATCTGAAGTTAACTAAACAATTTCTGAATTGAAAGTTTTATAAGACAACAACTTAGGCCCATTAATATTTCATTATTCACTTTGTGATGCTTTGGGAGACCAGTCGTTTCCATCACAAGGTATGTAGTCTTTTGTCGGATGTTCATCATGCTTTAAACAAATTACCGCAGACTCATCAAAATGTTCACAAGCTGAACATAGTGTATCTTCTATTACTTCTTTATTCTTCTCATCAATCCGATTATAGTGAATAATTGCAGGATGGATTATAATCCCATAAATGGAAAACAAGCTTATCGTCCACCATAACTCATATCCAATGTAGCTTTTTAATACCCAGATAAGAGGCAAAAGGACAACAATTCTAACCATTGTCCAGAAAACAACTTCGCCCATAATTCTTTATTATTTGTTTCAATTTAAGAGAAATATACCCTATTAAAAATAATGATTTATTATCAGAACCAATCGAGAATTCTTTAAAAGGATGGTAAATTTATTGAATAGAATTATTATATAAATTGCAGTCTTTGCTTTTTGTTTATTGCGTTAAGATTATTTATCTTTTACAAGTAAAAATTACCGACATTAAAATACTGACTTTGATTTGGAAACTTCAGACTAAAAATTAAAGACTACTTCCGTTCCAATTTAGCAAAAAAAAACAGCCACACATTGTGTGGCTGTAAGTATCGGTAAATTAAGTTCCTTATTTCGTGAGCGCGGGTGGTTTCGAACCACCGACCCTCTGCTTAAAAGGCAGATGCTCTACCCCTGAGCTACGCGCCCTGAAAAAAATGGGAGTAACAAATATAAGAATTCGTGTTTTTTATTCCAAATTCACTAATATATATAATTTAGGTATTTTTAGAATATGATGATGAAAAATGCTAAAATACTCGTTTGTGATGATGACGAAACCTTGTGTTATTTGCTGAAAGAGCAACTTTTGGAGGAAAGCTTTTCTGTTGATACTGTTTATGACGGAAGTTTAGCAATTGATGCAATTAAAGGAAAAAACTATGACGTCTTGTTGCTTGACCTCAATATGGGTGAAGTTTCAGGAGAAGATGTATTAAAATTTGTTAATGATTACAGCTCCTCCATAATGGTTATCGTGCTAACAGCACAATCAGATGTTAAAAAAGCAATTGAGTGCATTAAAATAGGCGCTTACGATTTTATCAGCAAACCATATAACTTTGATGAACTCCTGATTACAATTAACCGGGCACTGGAACATAAAGAATTGCTAGTTAAAACAACAATTCTTGCAAGTCAGGTTAACAAAAAATTATCTAATACAATTATCGGTGAAAGTACAGAGCTTCAGAAAGTAATAAATCTTGCGAACAAGTCTGCCATTTCTGATTCAAATGTTTTAATAGAGGGTGAAACAGGAACAGGTAAAGAGCTTTTTGCAGAATATATTCATAAACATTCTTCCAGAAATGAAGAGCCTTTTGTTGTTATTAATTGTGCCTCTCTCCCGGACCAATTAATTGAGAGCGAATTATTTGGTCACGAAAAAGGTGCTTTTACGGATGCAAAATCAACCAAGCAGGGGCTAGTTGAAATTGCACATGGCGGCACTCTTTTTCTGGATGAAATTGGTGAGCTTAGTTTAACTCTTCAGCCAAAACTCCTGCGTTTTTTGGAAAACGGTGAATACAGAAGAATTGGAGGAGTCACAAACCTTACCTCTAATGTCAGAGTAATTGGAGCTACCAACAAAAATCTTCTTGAAGAAGCAGACAATAAAAATTTCCGCCGCGATCTATTATTCAGGTTAAATGTTATTACTTTAACTGTCCCCCCTCTAAGAGACAGAAAGGAAGATATTTTATTGTTAGCACGTCATTTTCTGGAAACAAAATCACCCATTAGATCCCCCAAAAAACTCTCTCACGAAGCTGAATCTATTCTTGTGAAATATAGTTTTCCTGGTAATGTAAGAGAATTGGATCACGTAATCGAAAGAGCATTAATTTTTGCAGAATCAGATGAAATTCATTTAGACGACCTTAATCTTCCGGCTGAGGCAGTTGGGAAAACAACAGCTCCAGATGACAAGGAATTCTTCGATAAAGTCCTTAGTATGGCTGAAGTTGAAAAACAGCACATAAAGAAATCCTTAAAGTTTAATAATTGGGATAGAACCCAAACAGCAAATCAATTGGGAATAAGCCCCAAAACCCTGTATACTAAAATTAAAAAATACGAAATTAAACAGGATTAAAGTGTCTGGCAAAATAATTTCGAAAGATTTATTAGTGAAACTTTTGGAAACCGATGATACCGCTTTTGCAATAGCTGATAAATCACAAAAGATTATCTGGTACAACCTGGCCTTTAAAAGAAATTTTAAGAATTTAGGTATCGACGGAAAAAAGCTGACTTCTATTTTTAAAAATCTAATCCCTGATGAGATCGACAAAGCAAAGAACAAGCCATTTTTAGTCCAAACCAAGAAAAACAAAACCGTTGAAATAAGCAAAATAAAGTTTGATTCAAAAGATTTTATCTTTAAAATCAAACTCTCGGATAAAGAAAACATTAAAAATACCCGACCAGTATTATTGGACCAACAGCAGGTACAATTTGTTAAAGAACTTCATAATATATTAACTCTTCTCATTAAAGAAAGCTCCTTACAAAAACTATCAGGAGAAATCCTTACAAAATGTATCTCCCTCAGCAATAGTAGTTTCGGAATAATAGTATACAACAATAAGAAGGAAAATAAAAAGCATACTTTTACATTAATAGATAACGGTAAAACACTTGACAATTTTGATGAATTAAGACCAGAAATTGACACTAATCTTGGTTTTTTAAATAAATGGTTGAACAGCTATAAGCGTTCATTAATCGGTAGGAGTCAGCCGGAGTATCTTGCAGCGGGACTTACTCAGCTATTAAAAGCTGATGAAATTATTCTATCACCCTGTATCTTTGAAAATAACCACATTGCCACAATTATAACAGGTAGAACAAAAAACAACTATACAGATTTTGAAATTAATACAATAGAACAATTTGCTGCTTTATTAAGTTTTACGATCACTAGCATAAAAACAAGAGAACTAAACACAGCATTGGAAACGCGTCTTTTACAATCCCAAAAACTGGAAACCATTGGTAAACTATCCTCGGGGATGGCACATGATTTTAGTAACCTGCTTTCAAGTATTTTTGGAAGTGTGAATCTTCTAAGAAAACGGGTACCTGAAAATGAGGGCGTAATAAAACTAATTGATAACATAGAAAATTGTTCAATCAGGGCAAGAGATTTAACTAAGGGTCTTCTTTCATTTGGAAAACCGACACCTAGAAGAAAAGAGCTAATCAAACCCAATATTCTTCTAAATGAAATTTCGAAGGTGGTTACTCAGACCTTCCCCAAAACCTTAAATTTTAAACCACTTATTGAAGATAATCTTTTTGAAATTCTTGGAAATGGAACGGAAATTTACCAGGTTTTATTAAACCTCTGTGTAAATGCTAAAGAAGCAATTGAAAAAACCGGGACAATTACATTTTCCGGAAAGAATATTATAATAGATAAAAGAAACAATATTGAACATCCCCTTTTAAAGCCAGGGAAGTATGTTTGGTTTTCTGTGAAGGATTCAGGTTCTGGAATTGATGAGGAAAATTTATTAAAGATTTTCGATCCATATTTTTCAACAAAAACAAAAGATACTGGTTCAGGTCTCGGACTTTATGTTACTTATGGAATAATTAAGGCTCACAATGGTGAAGTTGAGGTTTCAAGCGAGCCAAACAAAGGCACCACATTTGACGTATTTATACCGTCCTATGAACCGACCAAAATTAAAATTCCCGAAGAAGAAAAAATAATACTTCTTGCTGAAGATGAAGTAATGTTAAGTGACCTACTATCTGAGTTATTGGAATCTACAGGTTACAATGTGCTAAAAGTTTATAACGGAACGGAAGTTTTAAAAGTACTAACTGAAGAATTAAAAGTAGACATGGTAATACTTGATTATAATATGCCGGAAATGAATGGAGTAGATTGCGCAAAGAAAATCCGAAAACTTAATCTGGAAATGCCAATCATACTTTCCACCGGTAGTATGTCAATTACGGATAATCATGATTTGAAAAAAATTGGTATTTCTGCTTTTGTAACAAAACCCTACGAATTTGACCAACTATTAGAAACAATTCAAAAATTACTCTAAATATTTCTCTTCGCTTGTATCCTTAACGTCTACCATTTTAATACTCTTTGTATAATCAGATAGCATTGGATTTTTAATTGCATTTAAATTATTAAGAACGTCGTTAATTTCTTTAATTCCTATTTCAATATAATTTAATCTTTTGGTCAAAGCTTCCTTCGAGATATTGTCTTTGTCTAACTCACGCTTAATTGCTGCTACGGATAAGTTCATCAGTGTAAGCGGCTGTTTTATTTTGTGATTTGCAGTAACAACTGTTGCTGCAAACACGCTCTGTTTTTCTGCTTCGATCAAAAGATCTTGAGCCTCGGATAGTTTAAGAGCCGAATTAACCCTTGCGAGCAATTCTACCCTATTGAAAGGCTTTTTAATATAATCAAATGCGCCCGCTTCAAGGCCTTCCCTGGTATCTTCCGCTCCAACTTTTGCTGTAACAAGAATTATCGGTATGCTCTTTGTCCCGGGATCATTGACAAGAGTCTTGCACACCTCAATACCAGTTATTCCTGGCATCATAACATCAAGTAATATTAAATCGGGCTTTTCCGTTTTGGTTTTTTCTATTCCAGTCTGACCATCATAAGCTGTTATTATTTCAAAGCCTTCACGCTCAAGTCGATCTTGTAGCATAAAAACATTTTCGGGAAGATCATCAACGATTAGTATTTTTTTCATTTAAATGGCTTTTTGTTTGGAGAATGCTTTTTTTATTTTAAATGACATTACGGTTGGATTAACTGGTTTGGGAATATAATCATCAAAACCATGCTTTAAGATTATTTCCTTGTCTTCCAGCATGGCTTTTGCTGTAACAGCTATTACTGTTATTTCGGACCAGGCTGGATTTGAGCGAATTCTTTTTAGAGTCTGAAATCCATCCATTTCAGGCATCATAATATCAAGTAATATAAGATCCGGTACTTTGTTTTCGAGTTTGTTCAGGCATTCAACTCCGTTTTTTGCAAGTATCGTCTTATAATTACAGGACTCCACAATTTCATTTATTGTAAATAGTGTATCTGGATCATCATCTACTATTAATACTTCACCAAGTATGTTTTTTGCTTGTGTGGGTTTCTTTGAATCGCCCGGCTCTTCTATATTTAATTTATTTTCACTTTTCGGAGAATTCATTAAGGAAATGCTTTCCTGAATTTTTAAATGGTCCCTTACAATCTTTAAAACATCAAGCGGATGACCCTTGCTTTTGAGGGTAATTTCCTCTACAACATTATGTAAAGAATTTTTTTCTTCATCTGAAAGGTCTTTTGCTGTACTTATGATTATAGGAATATCCTTTGTGTCTTTATTAGATTTCAGCTTGTGGGATAAAGTAATTCCGTCAACGCCGGGCATCATTAGGTCAACTATTACCAGGTCAGGTTGTGCTTCTAAAATTTTACTGAATGCAAGATTACTGTCTTTTATGTAATCAATGCGAATTTTCTCATCCTTAAATGCTTTTTTATATTTATCAAATTCTAATTCATCGTCATCAACAACTATTATTTTTTCTATTTTTTTAAGAGCATTATTTTCGAGTTTTTCTAACGCGGCATGCAATGTTGCATCAGAAATGGGTTTAACATAATAATCAAATGCACCGAATCCATATCCCAGATTTTTGTCACCCATAATTGAAATTACTATAACAGGAATCTTTTTTGTCTTCTCATTTTCTTTTAATTCTTTTAGTATGAGCCAACCATTCTTCTTAGGAAGCAGAATATCCAGTGTTATTGCAAATGGTTGCAGCTCAATTGCTTTTTTTACCCCCTGTTCACCATCTTCAGCATAAACAACTTCGTATCCCTTTGAAACGAGATATTGGCCTACCGTATATCTAACCTTTGGATCACTATCAATTATGAGTATCGGATTTGGGCTGTTTTCCATCAAAAGGCTAAGATTATCTTCGTCTGCTTCTTCTATACTCCCTTCAGATACAAAAACCAAGGGAACGGTAAACGTAAAGATTGAACCTTTTCCTATTTCGCTCTTAACCATAATACTACCTTCTAATAGGTCAGATATTCTTTTGCATATAGCAAGTCCAAGTCCTGTACCGCCAAACTTCCTTGTGGTTGTACCATCAGCCTGTCTGAACTCTTCAAATATTATGGCAAGATCTTCCTTAGAAATACCGATACCAGTATCGCTAATATCAAATCTTAGTTTATTAGAATCGACTGAAACCGCCAACTGTACATAACCGTTCTCCGTAAACTTTATGGCATTACCTAAAAGGTTTATCAAAACCTGAGTAATTTTCTCTCTTTCCAGATTTACAATAATTCTGGTGTTACAATTTCTTTCTAATTTAAAATCTATTGCTTTATTATTCACCAGTGGACTAATAGATGTTTCAACATCCCGAATCAATTCTTCAAGCATTACATCTTCATTATGCAATTCCATTTTACCGGCTTCTATCTTAGAAAGATCAAGAATATCATTAATAAGATTCATTAATCTTTTACTGCTCTTAAAAACGACCTCAAGTCTTTCATGGTTTTTGCCAATTAAAGATGTTTCTTCAAGAATAAGTTCAGTAAGTCCCAAAATTGAGTTCATGGGGGTTCTTAACTCGTGAGACATACTGGCAAGAAATTGAGATTTTAATTTTGTTGCTTCCTCGGCTTTTTGTTTTTGAATTTCAAGTTCTTTTGCTTTTTCTCTTAACTTATTGTGTAGCTCAACAAGGGTTTCGTTCTGTTTCCTTATTTGTATGTTTTGCTTCTGGATATCTCCGTTTAGATTTTTAAGTTCAGCAACCAAATCTTTTAACTTAACAAATGCTGTTGCGTTTGTTATTCCAATGGCAAGTTGTTCCTGTATTCTTGATAGATATTCACGCGCTTCATCACTTGGTTTTCCAGTTGCCCCCAGTTCAAGAATCGCAATCACTCTTTTTGAGTAAATTACTGGAACCATCAAAAGATGCTTAATTTCAATGTCAACAATCCCCATCGAGACCGTTGGAAAGTTCTCTTCAAAACTTAATTCGTAAAATTCCTTATTCTTAATCACAAGATTAAAAAAGCTGCTTTCTTTCGCAGCGAGGCCCTTGTTGTTACCCAACCCATAAGAGCTGGCTAAATTAATTTCATTGTTTTCATCAACCGTGTACAGGGCCCCCACAACAAAGCCAGCTGTTTTAATTATTTTTAACAGTGATGCTTCTGAAATTTCTGATAATGTTGGGTTCTGATTTATCAGTGTTATAAATTCAGAATATTCATTTTTAGCACGCTCGTTTTTATCCAGATCCACAAGCATTCTATTAAAGGCGCCTGCCAGTTGTCCTATTTCATCGTTGCTCTTAATTGCAATTTTATTTTTAAAGTTCCCACTTTTTGTTAATTCCGTTGCCTCACTTAATTCTGATATATGTTTCCTAATTCTACCAGTAAATATCATTGTTAGTATCAGCGAAAGGGCTACGCCGGCAGTGCCTAAAACAATTAAGATGTATTTAATGCTATTTTTCAAATCTGATGTTTCGCCGATAGGGTTAAAGATTATGAACTCGAGTTGATTACTTAGCTCTGTCCCATTTACAGGTTTGTAAATCGTAGTCAAAATATCATTAGCGGAAGATCCTTCACTAAAAACAGTAAAATTATTTTTTGATGAAAGATGGTTGTATGCTTCGGTAATTACAAAAAAATTCTGTTGGTTACGCCCTTCATTTGAAATCAGAAACGGGGTATTATTCCAGATTAAGGCTATTTCAGAACGTATTTTTTGAGAAATGTTATTTAATAATGTCTGATTAAGCACCCTCCCGTAATAATATTCCCTGCCATCCTCACCCTTATATGTTTTTATTATTACAGAAGGATTGTCGTTCAGAAAATCTTGTATTGTAAAATTTTTATGGGAAATATTTATCTGGGGTTTATGTATTTCTCTGGATATGTTCTTAGAGTTTTGATTTTTTTCAAAGACAAAATCGAGGTTTTGGCCTGTTAATTCAGTTTTGTTAAATTGTTCGTCCAGCCCCGATTTTAAAACTGTGTAAAAATCATCTTCGGTGTATTGTAATTCTTCCCTGTATTGGTAAATAAAGTCATTTGCAGAATTTAGCAGATATTTTGATTGCTGTGAAGTAAGAACATTGTACATAATTGAATAATAAGCAACTGCAGAGCCCCCTAATATCAAAACAACAATGGCAAAATTTATAATTAATATTCTATAGCTTATTTTCATCTTTACGAATCTTTTTGCAGCACATTCCTAATGGTTATCAACAATTCATCAAAATCATATGGTTTACTGATAAAATCACTCGCACCCATTTTTGCTGAATCGATTGCACTTTTAACATCAGCATAAGCGGTAAGAACAATTACTTTGCTTTTTATGTTTTGATCTTTTAATTCTCTTAATACGTCAAATCCATCCACACCGGGCATTTTTAAGTCCAATAAAATTAGATCAACCGGCTTTTCTGCCAGGCCTTTTAACGCTTTATCAGCATCATTAATAAAGCTTGTTTCATATCCAACTTCTTTAAGTTCATCGCTTAAAGCTTCGCAAAGGTTAATATCGTCATCAACAATTAATATTGATTCCATTTTTATACCTAGTTACTGTCGTTAATTTTTGTTTCAGGGCTATTGAATTTATGATACTGTATTCTCTCCCTGTTTTTCAATATTTCGTCCTTAAGCGGGTTCGTTGATTGCTTTCCCGCTAGTCTATCTTTAAGAGTAGGAACCAGCTCTACTTTTATAAGCAACACGAGCTCTCTTTTATTAACCTTAATGTCATCACTTCCGAAGATATAGCGCAGCCCAAAGAACCACCACGGCAAATCTTTCAGGAAAGGAATCCCTGTTCGCACAGTACTCTCATCATTAAGAAATAATCCGCCTATTACAGTCTCTTCACCATTAAGCATTACAACCTGTGTAGTAGCTGCTGTTTTATTAATTACCGATGTGAGATCTGAAACCGTAAAAGTTGAGCGCTCTGCACTTATATTCAGTACTATATAATTAATTCCCTCCTCCCTATATACATGCGGTGTTACCTTAAGAATTGTTCCAGTCGGATAAAACTTTTCTACTGTATTCCCGGAAAAATCTTTTTGTTTTACGGAGAAATCAGAACCAACCTGAATTGTTCCTTCCTGTCCATCTCTGACTACGGTAGTTGGAGCAGTAATAACCTGCCCAACATTTTCGCTTTCTAAAAATTGAAATAAGGCCGTTGCATTTCCATTAAAACTGCCAATACCAAAACTTGATTTAGCCGCAAATTGACCACCGCTAAATGTCTGCGTGGTGGGTGAAGAACTACCTGATGTTGACGAACCACCCCCCGTTAAAGGATCAGCATCTTTTACATCTCCCAGTTGCCCGCCAAGATTCAGGCCGTTTTTAGAGAGCAAAACTTGCCAGTTTATTCCCATTTGTCTTGCTTTGGTTACGTCAGAATCAAAAAAGATGGCAGAAATTTTTACCTCTCTTGCATCCACCGAAGCGTAATTTGAGGCGTCTTTATCTTTTTCCTGCAGCTGATCATTTCTTTTAATTATAGTTACATCATTTTTCTTTTCATAAATAAGACCCGCATATTTAACTATAATATCCATTGCCTTTTCATAATACATATTGTTAATTTCTACCCCTATTGGTGCCGAATATTCAGCTAAAGAGACGATTTTTTTTCCGGTTGCTTTTTCGCTAACCTTGCTCAATAACTCTACTGCCTGGTCAAAAGGAAGCGAAGATGAAAGAGTAACCATTTGGTCGGGATTTGTCTGCCCGGTAAGAGTTTTTTCCAGGTATTCCTGTGCATTACCCCTGAATGATATTATCAGTATCAATAATATTACGAATGAGTTAATTTTAGTCTTCATTTTTTAATCTCTTTATTAATGATTCTCTTTGTCTTTAATAGATTTCGATGATTCTTTTTCAAGCGATAGTTCCGTCTTTTCGATAATCCCGCCTTTATTAGTGATAAAGTCAACCTTACTTTGATCGTAGTCAATCTTGGTTAAATACCCAAGATAAACTTGCTCGCCCTCCCACAGGAGATATGTGTTCCCCTTGGCATCAGAAAGGAATGCCCCTTCCGGAATTATTGCCAGTAATTTGGCTCCCTGAACATCAAGAAGATTGTCAATATTCGGTGGAATATCGTTCCTGATTAAAGGATAGAAAACATCATACAGCGGCCGTGCGATTAGTTGGTTTTCTTTAAGAGTGCTGCTTGCAAACCTGTTATCCGGGGAAAAATAAACGTCCACCACCATTGTGAAACTGACAAGAAACCTGGGTATTCCTTCTTTATTGGTTGATGTCAAATTACTTAGAGAAAGATTGGTGATTTTTTTGAGCTCCTTGCTTTCTTCAATTGCATATATAAGTTGGTGAACTTCTCTGAACTCACCGCTTCCGCTTAATTTATATTCGTAATAAAAAAACTTATTTTGCGGTTTTTGTCCAACATATTCTACGTTTGTCTTTGTTTCTTCAGAAGAATTTAAACTAATGCTATTTATAAAGTTGAAAAATTTTATCGAAGAAAGATTTTGTGGAATATTAAACTTCCTTGATGCAAGCACTGAGTCCAGCACAGCTTCCCTCTTTAAAAGATCTTTAAGTTGTGCCTTTAGCTGTTCAGTATTATAATCGCTGGCCTCCAATTTTTTCAGTTCATCTTTTTTCTCATTTAAAGATCCTCTTTGGGTAACGAAAAGATAATACCCTCCGGCTATAAGAATTAAGATCAACAAAACTACCAGGCCCAATGTGTTTTTTAATTTTCTATTCATTTAGATATCTTTTGATAACTTGATAAATCGAAGTTCATTGTAAATTTATAGGCGTTCTTCTCACGCAAAGTTTCATAATACATGCCTCTTAGCTCTGCGTTTTTCATTGCATAAGCAAATTGAGTCAAAACGTATTTAGATAAGGCATATCCTTCAAGATTCACTCTGTTGTCCGCTCCGAGACTTAATTTTGTAAGCCATATACTTTTATTCGAAGCAAAAAAATCTGATATTTTCTTAAAAGAATTTGACCAAACACCAGTACCCACTGAAACTGAATCTAGTATTGCCTGGGTTTTTCCAAAATCATTAATTCTTCCCTCTACTTCCGAGATTTTATTGAGTATTGACTTATTCTGAGTAAGTAAGAGCTGCCTGCTTGCAATCTGGCCTTTTAAAGTATTTATTTCCCTTTTATTCACTAATATTTGCTGGGTAATAAAAAATGTGGCAATAAATAATATCGGCAGCATTAAATAGCCATGCCATGCAAACTGGAGGAACTTTTGGTCCTCTTTAACATAACGAGGAAGTAAATTTATTCCCTTATGAATCTCTTCAAGTTCATCAAAATAATCTACTGCCGCAGCAATGGGCACGCTGAAAGATGACACTGTCTCTAGAGTTTTCTTATCTAAACTAGTTAGATCTATCTCTTTGAAATCAATTCGGGAAACATTTGCTTCCGGAAAAGTTCCATAAAAGGAAAGAATTATATTTTCAGAATCATCTTCGCCGCAAACTATGATGTTATCAAGTGTTGTAATACCTCCGTTCTCCATCTCCAGCAATATTTTAGAAAAATATACATCATATGTGTGGAGATTTATTGTTCCTATATCAAGGGTGGTTCCAATATGCTTTATTTTTCTACCATGCATAAAGATAAGTTTGCTATATTCCTTACCAATATAGACGATTAAGGAATGATCGTCCGGAAAGAATTTTTTCTTCTTTGCTATATAATAAGCAAGCGAAACTTCAGCGCTTTTTACCGATTGAATTTGGTAATTTCTTTTCCCGTTATACTGAGCAAGCGAATTTATTTGACCGATACAAGGAACTTCGCCGCTAATGAAAACTGCCATCCACGATTTATCCGATAGCTCAACATATGAGAGATTTTCTTTATCAAGCGTCACATCTTTCGATTTTTGAATATCATCAATTACTTCCTGAGTGAAGTTTGCAGTGCTGTCTTTTTTATTTCCCTCGAAAACATGATAATGAACTGCTGGCTCTGTTATAACCGGGATAAATAAAGATCTGGTTAAGTTAAAACTCTTTAACGAATTATTAATTACACTGAGATTTGAAAGGCCGGCAGATCTCGTTCGGGACTCTTCCTTTGCCCTTCCTTCAATTCCCAGATCATCAACATCCAGCTTTAATCCCTCCATATCATCCTGAACATTAAACTCAGGGGCTACAACATCAAAGGCTGTTGTTTGAAGAACCTTAATTTTATCTTTTTCTTTTTGTACAACAGCTATTTTTGTGTCGCTGCCTTCACAATATGTAAATATTATTGACTTCATTTATCAGCCGTCATTATTTGTTGCATTCTGGTTTTATTGTTGGCATATGCCATAGCGCTATCAAGCGAAATTTTCTTGGATAAATATAACCTTTTAAGATCTTGTTCCATAGTTATCATACCACCTTTAGATCCCTGGTTAATCATCATATAAATTTCACTCGTGTTATTGTTCTTAATTGCAGCTTTCACACTTGGCGTTACAATTAGCACTTCTTTTGCCAAGACCCGTTTGCCGTCCAGACTGGGTACCAGTTTTTGAGAAACCACTGATATCAGAACATCTGCCAGCCTGTTTCTAACTCTTTCTTGTTCTGCTGGATTAACTTCAGCTATAATTCTATCAAGCGATTCTACTGCGGAAGAAGTGTGCAGCGTTGAAAAAACCTTATGTCCTGTATCCGTAACTTCAAGGGCAGCAATTATAGTCTCTGGATCGCGCATTTCACCAATTACAATTATATCGGGATCCTGTCTTAAAGCCTGAATAACACCGTCTTTAAAACTCATAACGTCCCTACCTACCTCGCGGTGTTTTACTATAGAGACATTTGACTTGTGCACATATTCTAGTGGAGACGCAATTATTACAATATGCGCCGGATCATACCTGTTGTGTTCATTAATAATCGCATCAAGTGTGGTAGACTTGCCGGAACCGGTAATACCTGTTACTAACGACAAACCAAATTTTATATATGTGTGGCTCATTGCCTTTACTACATTCGGGTGAAACCCAAGGCTATCCATTGAACGAATAGACGAACTTATCGCTCTTAAATTAAGAGTAAGTGTTTCAAGCTCAAAATAAGCACAGGCTCTGAATCTTGTGTCTATTTTTTTTCTTTCGTAGTAAAATGAATAACTGAAATCAAGGCTTTTCTTTTCATCTAAAAGCTTTCTCTGATTTTGGGTGAGTAAATTAATAATTAAAACTGCAGCTTCATCTATGGAGAACTGCGGAAAATCATTTACTTTCTCCTTTTTGCCAAATATCCTTAACCACACAAATCCGTTGTTCCCGGGGCCGCCTAACTCAATATCGGATGCCTCTCTTTCTATCATGCTAGTTAGCATTCTATCAATTAATTTTTTAAGAATTAGTCTTTCTTCGCCATTTATCTTTTCAATATTTTCCAGAATAAAATTAACCCTTTCTGACCCAGAGGACATTTTAGGAATTAAATCAATAATTTTTTCTAAAATTGGTTTGTATTCTGTATTAAAATTAACTAGTGTCATATCTTTAATATAATTTAATATTATTCTGAAGTAGAAGCTATAACTTCTTCAATTGAAGTAAGTCCAAGTTTTACTTTTTCAAGTCCCGCTTCTCTAAGGTTTAACGTCCCGTCTTTTCTTGCCTGTTTTCTTATCTTTTCTTCATCAACTTCAATTCCTGATCTTACAATAACTTCTCTAATTTCTTTTGTAAAATACAATGATTCGTGAATAGCAAGTCTGCCTTTATAACCAGTGCCAAGACATTTTTCACAGCCCTTTGCCTCATAAACAGTATGCTTTTTCCATTCCGCAATATCCAGGTCTGCAGCCCGCATTATTACTTCGTCAAAGGTTGTAACTTTTTTCTTACAGTCAGGACAAAGTTTTCTTACAAGCCTCTGTGCAACAATGAGATTAATAGCATAGGCAATAAGAAATGGTTCAATGCCCATTTTGTATAATCTTGCAACTGCACTTGGCGCATCGTTGGTATGAAGAGTTGAAAATGTAAGGTGCCCTGTATTAGCCAATTTGATTGCCACTTCTGCTGTTTCCTTATCTCTCATTTCACCAACAAGAACAATGTCAGGATCGTGTCGTAAAATTGAACGAATTGCCTGTTCAAAATTCATTTTATAACCAATCTTAAGCTGACGCGCCCCTTCTATAACATACTCAACCGGATCTTCAACTGTTAAAACATTTACTGATGGATCAATTACCTGGTAAAGAGCCGCAACAAGCGTGGTACTTTTTCCACTTCCCGTTGGACCGGTTAAAATAACCATGCCCTGGGGCTGATTAATTGCTTTTAAGAATGCCTCTTTTCCATACCCAACCAACCCGAGCTTATCAATATCCCTGATAACTTTTCTATCGTCAAGTATTCTTATTACTACGCTTTCAAACTTATTCTTTAATTCTGTCCCAACCATAGGTAAAACGGAAACTCTGAAACGAATTACTGTTCCGTCAATTTCTCTTTGAATAAATCCGTCCTGTGCGCTTTCGCGTTCAAACCTATCCATTCCCTTTGAACGATCTTTAACAACAGCAACAACCGCCTCGGGCAAAGTTCCATCCTGTGTATGCCAATGTTGTAATAATCCGTCTATTCTAATATCAATTTCAGTTTTATTTCCTGGTCTTGGAACAAAATGAATATCGCTTGCACCTTTTCTGACGCCCTCAACCAGCGCACCCTCAACAAGATTAATTAGAGCGCTTTTATTTATTTCGGCATCTAATTCGTCTTCATCCAGAGAGCTTTCGCCCCTGTCAATTTCAATTTCCGGTGCAACATCCTCCATTGCTTTAAGAAAAGCATTTTCGGGAGGTAGTATTATTTTTATTAAATCGTCAAAAGCTTTTTTCTGAATATATACGATTTCATATTTCTTAGCCTGAAACCCAAAAGCAATTTTAGATATATTCCGGTCGGTAGGATCTGTGGCCGCCAGAATCAATTTATCTTTTGACCTGTCATCGTACATAAAAGGAATAATGCTATGTTCCAGCATCTGCTTTTTCAGCTGTTCGCTGGATCCATCCATCATTTTTCTTATGGCTTCAATTCGCCTCGGAGGAACTTCCTCCGGAATTATTTCAAGCTCTCTGAAGGCATAAAGAATAGCAACTTCCTTAAATATTGCATCATGATCATATTTAAAATCCTGCACCAATATCTGTGCGAGATTTCTTTTTATTTTACCTTTATCATCAGCTTTGGCTGCAAGTGCTTTTTCAAGCATTGCGCCATCTATTATTCCTTTTTTAAAAAGGAGATAACCAATTTTATCCGTCATTTCAAGACTTGTGTCCATCATACTATCGTTCTCTCCACTTGCTGAACATTCATAACTGTGCCGGGTGTTTTGGGTCTTACGGTTGCTGTTTCAGCAGAAACGAGGGTTAATAATATCATTACAACCATAATTATCATTGCAATAAATACCTGGACCAGCTCAATAAAATTTTTAAGTCTGTAAACTGTTTCGGCCTCATAATAGTTTGCAATTTGTAGTGATGTATTTTTAATTGTTCCTGTCTCTTCACCTGAATGCAGCCGTGATAAAGCAGTATCGGTAAAAACTCCGGCCGCTGCAAATGCATCTGTTATTCCGGTACCTTTTTTTACCATTAAAGGAATGGCAAGATTTTTAATTCTGTCCTCAAAATATTTGTTGTCGGTGGCTTCAGAGGCTATTCTTATCGGTTCGATGCTCTCCGCTGAGCCGCTGTAAAGCGTATAAAATACTCTGCAATAAACTTCTATAATAGTTTTGTGAATTAAAGAGCCTATAAATGGTGCTTTCAAAATGTGTTTATCAAAAAGATACCTGCCTTTGGGAGTTTTGAAATATCTCCATAATACTATTGGCGGTATAACGAGAAATGCTGTAACAAGCCAGCTGTTGTCAATCAGGAAATCACTAAGTTTCAGGGTAAAGGCTGTCATCGGGGGAAGTGCTATTTTAAATCTTACAAACAGTTTTGCTGTTTCCGGAAAAATATACCCGACATAAAAAATTACTGCAAGTAAAAGTACGAACATAGTAACGGCCGGAGTTATAAGGGCGCTTCTTAAACTCTTTTTGAACTCCATTCTTCTTTCCAGAAACTTTGCCGTTGCTTTGTATACTTCAACCATATTACCGCTCTTTGACGCCAACCCCAGCATATATGCTGTAAACTTGCCAAATACCGGTTGATATTTTATAAAAGTTGCTTCACTATCAGCACCCTTTTTTAATTCGTTATTAATTTCTCTCAGGGTTTCTCTCAGAGTTTTATTCTCGGTATCGGTCATTAGCAAAGTCAAAATTTCGCTGTAGGGAAGTTTTTGCTCAAGCAGCTCCGCACTTATCTTAACGAAAGAAACTATTTCTGTTTGTGGAGGGTTAAAATGAAAATCAATAAGCGCTTTGTTTATTGAAATTATACTATAACCAAGTTTTGTTAGAGCGTCTTCCACTTCTTTTTTAGTGAAAGCCTTTTGCTCTCCTTTTACCGGCTTTTCGTTTCCTCTTTTAACCTTGTAAAGGTACGTGACTTTCTGTTCAATTGATTTTACTTCTAACTGATTTTTTTCTGCAAGGCGGCTAATTTTTTTCTTGCCTGTTTTGGCTGATTCAGCAGTTAAAGAACCACTGATTGTTTGCCCGGAGGCTTTTTGAGCAGTAAATCTTAATTCAACCATTATGTCCCTTTAAATTGAAAGGAGCTGATAAAATATAGTAATTATTACCAGCCTTTCAAAAAGAATTTTTCCAGTTATAAATTTTTCTTTCACCCCTATTGTTTTAAATGTGGGTGTATCTAGTTCTTGTTACCTTTACAAAATTGGACTGATAAAAACATTAATTTTATCAGTCCATTAAGCTAAATTATAACTCACTAGAAATTTACTAGTAAGTGATTTATTGAACTGCAGAAATTATACCCGTCGGCGTAACGGTTGTTTCAACTGTCCATTTGGTAACTTGCATCTTTGGGAGTAGCTGTGAATACAATTGAGTTAGCATCTGGGGTATCAGTGATTGCCCAAGTAGCATCAGTTGAAGTTTTTAGAGCAGCGGGAATAGTTGTCCAAGGCCCTGTATTAAAACCTGCGTATGAATTTCCACCGCCACCCATTGCTATGGGCTTTTTATAAGTACTGTTGTGCCATTGCTCCAAGATTTGTGCCTTGTGAAACTATTGAATCCTGAGTAGATGATTCGGCATTGGCATTGAACAAGTTAATACCAACTACTACTGCGATACCAACAATGATAACGCCCAGAACGATAAGAAGAAGTTGTTGTTGACCCATGATTGAATCCCTTTATGTTTGTTTAAATTAAGTTAGTTAGATCGGTTGATTGATTTCTGTAGTTTGAATAACATCTGAATTATACTTATTGATATATCTGCCATTGTTATTACGGAAACTATTAAATTGTACCAAAATTAGGTTGTCCCGATTATTAAAGTAAAATTTACATAAGAAAAAAATATGCCAAAAAATTAGTTTATTAAAAAACAATAAAATAACTGCATTTATCTAATGAAATTTAGAGTACGTAAATAATACCGGTAATATTTTACGCAAAGAGGTAAATATTACCGTGTCGTTTTAGCCCGGTTCGGTAAATTTTTCCTTTGTATTTTTTCCTATAAAAATATGCCCCATTTTCTTACAATTTCTCATTTTTTTTTGTCTTTTTCTCTCGTTTTCTCTAAACATTTAGTGCCCTCATCTTTAGCACGATTATTGCTTTAAACTACTCTACGATAAACCAGGATTTAAAAATATAAGACTATGAACACAGGACAAATGCTTATAACAGTAGCAGCAATGGTATTGCTGGCAACATTGATTCTAAGAATGAATAATACCTTTTCTAATAGTACCGATACTGTTTATGATTCAAAATTTGCCATACTGGCAACCTCGCTTGGAAATTCTATTATAGAAGAGGCTTCTGACAAAGCATTTGACGAAGCCACAGACAGTAATGCAGTAAGCTCACTCAATGATCTTACGCCTGCCGGCAGCCTTGATCCTGAAAGTGGCGAGGTTTACCCGAACTTTAATGATGTGGATGATTATAATGGCTTTATAAAAGTAGATTCAACTTTGCCGTCTGCAGTTTTTAAAGCAACCTGCAAGGTTGACTATGTAAATCCTAATACTCCGGAGGTAACCTCAGCCGCAAGAACCTGGACAAAAAGAATTTCTGTTACAATTACCAGTATTTCAATGGCGGATACCGTCAGGCTTTCATCTTTATTCAGTTATTGGGTGTTTAGATAAATGGGATTTAGTACACTATTAGATGTTGTTGGCTCAGTAATTATTGGTGGGTTGATTTTATTAATCCTTTTCAGATTAAACAACTCGGCAACGGCAAACCTGTATAACAGCTATTCAGAGGCAACCGTTCAGCAGTCTATTGTTTCGGTTGTTCAGGTGCTGGAATCCGACTTTAGAAAAATAGGATACTGTAAAGACTGGAATAAAATTCCTGATCCCACAAAAGCCATTTTGTACGCTGACACCTCCAAATTTGTTTTCATAACAGATATAGACAATGACGGCAATGTTGATACACTTGACTACTATTTAGGCCCGACAAGCGCGCTTTCAAATACACCAAACCCGCGAGACCGCTTATTATACAGGGTTGTAAATAACGAAACACCTAAAAGTGCCAATGTTGGTTTAACAGAATTCAAAATAACGTATTTCAATTCTCTTGGTGATACCATAAAAACTCTCCCTTTAACAAGTAACACCGGGCAGATACACACTATACAAATTGACGTTGAAACACAAAATTCAGAAGCTATGGACTCTACATACGTAACTTCTTTCTGGAGACAGATAAAATTATCTGCAAAAAATTTACAAAATAGATAAAAATTAAAAAGGTAATACTATGGGCGGGAAAGCGATACTTTTATTGGTTTTAGGTTTTAGCCTTATTTTTCTTGTTGTGGAATCAAACATCATAACAACCTCGGGAAGAACCGTAGATAATATGACCGACTACTACACAAGCACAAACACTCACAACATTGCTGTGGCTGGTGCAAATGTTGGTGCAAACCAGGTATTTCTAGATCCTACCTGGACAGCGGGTTACAACAATATCTCATTTGAAAAGGGCAGTTATTCGGTTTCGGTGGCAATAATAAATGCATTTGAAAACGTTAGAAGAATTACTTCCGTAGGTACTTTCAATGGTAGATCCGACACTGTCCAGATTACTTTAAAGCCAAGTAGTTTTTCAAAATTTGCATATTACTCCGCATTTGAAGGAACAAGCACTATTTACTGGGTTACCGGCGATACTGTTTGGGGACCAATGCATACACAGGACAAAATTACAATAAGCGGGGCTCCTGTATTTAACGGTAAGGTTACCACTAAAAAACATATAGTAACCAAGGGTTGGTCAGACCCTCAGTTCAACGGAGGGTTCGAAACTGGTGTTGATCTGCCGATACCACCTGATGGTACTGCCAATCTGAAAGCGATGGCGGATAATGGCGGTGCTGATATCACCGGTCAGGATACTGTATATATGACTTTTCGCTGGCGATAGTATAAAATATAAATATTCTTACGGCAGTAATTACACTTCTGTTTTAGCATCCACTTTTTCTCCTAACGGGGCAATTTTTGCCTCGGGCGCAGTACTTAGATTACAGGGAACAGTAAAAGGACAATACTCAATTGGGTCTTCACAGGAAACAAAAACAGAAACAATCACTTATACCGATAGAACATGGGAAAACAAAAACAACAACAACCACTAAAACAATAGGTGGAGATATTTATCTGGATGGAGATATAGTATACAACACCGATCCGGCTTCAAATCCAGGCTCAACTGATTTGCTGGGTATAGTTGCCCAAAATAATGTTCTTATTACAGATAACACAGCAAATAGCAATGATATAAAAATCCAGGGATCAATCTATGCCGAAACCGGGGGTTTCGGATCTGAAAACTGGGACTCGAGAGGTATTTCAGGAACAATTAATTTGGAGGGAGGAATAACACAAAATAATAGACTTCCTGTAGGTGTTTTTACTACCCATGGCTCTAATCTTGTTATAACCGATGGTTTCCTAAAACACTATAGATATGATAATCGATTGATGAAAGCTTCACCACCGGGATTTCCTAATACGGGCAAATTCGAAATAGTATCCTGGTATGAATAGATCATATACAAAGATTACTATCTGAATATTTAGAAAATAACCGTAAATGTGGATCCCCTATTTTTTTCACTTTCCACATTTATGGTTGCATTATTTATTTCTACATATTTTTTTACCAGGGCTAAACCAAGGCCGTTACCCTCGTACTCTCTTTTGTGTCCTGTATATTCCTGCGAAAAGGCATTAAATAAATTCTTCATATATTCTTTTGACATTCCGATGCCAGTATCTTTAACTTCAACAAAAATTTTATTTGTTTTAAAAACAGTTACATCAACCTTGCCTTCCTTGGTATATTTAATAGCATTAGAAATAAGGTTCTGAAATATCTGCAACAGTGTGTACTTATCTGCCTTTATCTCTGCATTTTTTATGTGGGAGCTAAAAGTCAAATGTATCTTTTTCTCAGAGCTTAGTGTTTTAAATTCATCTACCATCTTTTTTAGTTCAGTGTTCAAATCTACCGATTCAAAATCTGCTTGATATTTACCGGTCTGTATTGCGGACATATTTAAAATCAGATCTATGGTTCTCAGGAGTCTTTTACCTGCACTTTTAACGGAGTTAACAACCTCCCTGGAATCTTCCTCTAAATTTTCCTGCAGATCTTCTTCTAAGATAGATGACGCAGCAATAATAACATTTAGCGGCGTCCTGATTTCATGTGACATTTGTGCAAGAAAAGCACTTTTCATTTTATCCGACTCTTCGGCCTTTTCTTTGGAAAAAAGGAGCTCTTTTTCCATTTTTTTCCTTTCAGTAATATCAATTACCTGTTCAATAAATTGAACTGGGCGCCCCTTTTCATTTCTATGAAGAGTTATTCTCACAATTGCATCTATAATGTTGCCGTTTTTAGTAATTAATCTTTTTTCGTAATTTTTACTATCCAGGTCTTTTGTAAGAAAATCTTTTAATATATGTGCGTCAATCTCCCTATCTTCATAATGTGTAAGGTTAGTTGTGCTCATATTTATCAATTCTTCGCTGGAATAACCAAGCGTGTTAATATATGCCTGGTTGACTTTTGTAATCTTTTTTTCTGGTGTGCTAATAGCCATACCGATTGGAGCAATATCAAATAATAATCGAAACTGTTCTTCGCTTTTTTTTAGTGAGTCCTCTGCAAGTCTTCTCTGGTTGATTTCGAGGTTTAATTCCCCAAGTTTATCTTTAAATGCGGTCTTCAGTTCTTTGTTAAGGTGGGTAATCTGGGCATCGGCTTCCTGGTTATATTCAGCAAGATGATTTATAGCCTTGCCGATAATGGCAAACTCACCCTTGTTATTTAGATCTATTCTTTCAGTGTGGTCGCCGCCCGATATTTTTTCAGCAGAGGCAACAATTTTTTTTATCGGCTTTGTAAGTACATAGCCCAATATTATTATAAAAAACAAACCGGAAAATAGTATCCCACAACTAATTTTGGCACTTTCAATTTTTGTTTTCCTCAGTGCCTCTAAAAAGTCTCTATTTAGGATACCAAAGGATATACTGCCAAGATAAGCTTCTTTATTTACTACTTTCGAAACAACCGGTATTATATCTTTAGGATTATACACAAAATCTTTTTCCCCCAGCTTTAGTATAGCCTCACTTGTGCTAATATTTTTTATTGCTTTACCTGTGGTATCGTTCAATGTAAAATAAAGGAGGTTGTTTTTTCTAATTTCAATCGAAAGAAAGGAATTAAAGCGCTCCACGTCTTTGTTCAACAGAAATAATTCCGAACTAACCTCAAGCTGGGTAGTAATCAAGCCAATCTGTCTTTTTATTAAGGCATTGTTTTTTGCAATATAACTTTCTGTAAGATAATAGTAGACTGATGCAGATATTGCAATAAGGAGAATTGTGAGGGAACCGATAATTTTAGTGCGGAGAGAAAAGGTTTTTGCTTTTGATTTACGAGACATATAATTCGCTAGTTTAAAAAAGTGATACTAAATTTAATCAATCACTTTGTTAGATCAACTATTTAAATTAATTACCTGATTTTTAAGTGAAGTTCTTTGAGCTGATCTTCCCCTACCAATGATGGTGAATCATCCATCAAAGACATTGCGCTTGCAGTTTTAGGAAAAGCAATTACTTCGCGGATTGAATTTTCTCCGGCAAAAATCATTGCCATCCTGTCAAACCCAAAAGCAATTCCACCATGCGGAGGCGCTCCATATTTGAATGCGTTCATAAGAAATCCAAATTTTTGCTCCGCTTCTTCGTCTGAGATTCCAAGTGCTTTGAACATTTTTGACTGCAAATCTGAGTTGTGTATTCTTATACTGCCGCCCGCTATTTCGTTACCATTTAAGACCAGATCATAGGCACGTGCTTTTACTTTTCCACGATCGGTTTCCATCAGCGGAACGTCTTCGGCTCTTGGAGAGGTGAATGGATGGTGCATTGCATAAAATCTTTTCGTGTCTTCATCCCATTCAAAAAGAGGAAAATCTGTAACCCATAATAATTTTGGCTCTGAATTTTCTTTTATAAGGTTTAGGCGCTTGGCCATTTCAAGCCGGAGATTACCCATAATTGAAAGCGCTTTAATTTTAGGGCCGGTGACTATGAAAATTAAATCTCCCGGTTTTGCCTCTAAAGTTTCAATAAGATTTTTCTTCTCTTTATCGGAGAAAAATTTTGCTGCTGGAGCTTCAATATCACCATCTTTTACTCTAATCCAAATAAGTCCGCCGGCTCCCCACTTTTTTACCTGGTCAGTTAAAACATCAAGCTGATTTCTTGTATAATCACCACATCCTTCTGCAAGCAGGCCGGTAACTATACCATTATTTTCTATCTGGTCTTTAAAAACTTTAAATTCTGAGTTCTTAAAAACTTCATTTAACGTAACCATTTCAAGCTCAAACCTGGTATCGGGTTTATCGCTGCCGTATTTTTCCATTGCTTCTTCAAACGTAAAACGTGGTACAGGCAATTTTAACTTTTTATTCCAGATTTCTTTAAACAAAAGCTTCATTAATCCTTCAACCACTTCAAAAACATTTTCCTGATCGACGAAAGACATTTCAACATCTATTTGTGTAAACTCTGGCTGCCTGTCAGCTCTTAAATCTTCATCGCGGAAACATTTTACAACCTGGAAATACCTATCAAACCCGGATACCATTAATAATTGTTTGTATTGCTGCGGTGATTGCGGAAGCGCATAAAATTTTCCTTTATGAACTCTGCTTGGTACCAGATAATCACGTGCGCCTTCTGGTGTGCTTTTCATCAGCACCGGGGTTTCTATTTCAACAAAATTATTTCCATCAAAATACTTCCTGGTAACCTGGTACATTTTGTGCCTTACCAAAAGATTTTTTTGAATTTTTGAACGGCGGAGATCAAGGTACCTGTATTTTAATCTGAGATCTTCAGTTACTTCTATTTCATCTCTAATTTGAAAAGGTGTTGTTTTGGCTTCATTAAGAATTGTGAGTTTATTTACCATTACATCCACTTCGCCCGTTGGCAGTTCCGGGTTTTGAGTATCAGCCGGCCTTTTTCTTACAGTTCCTTCGATTGAAATTACGAATTCATTTCTCAACGCACCTGCTTGTTCATGCGCTTTTTTGTCAAATGTTGGTTCAAACACAACCTGGGTTACTCCGTATCGATCCCGAAGATCTATAAAGATTACTCCACCAAGATCGCGCCTTCTATCAACCCACCCGTTTAACACTACGGTTTCGCCTAAATTCTTTTCTCTCAACTCTCCGCAAGTATGCGTTCTTTGCTTAAAACTCATCTTTATGCACTTACTCCTTTTTACAAAATTAGTTTGTAAAAATAACGAAAATATTATAAAAAGAGAGCGGATTTAAGGATTGGAAAAGGTAAAATTAAAAACTACCCTGGTTATGAACTTTCTATTTCTCTGTACATAGAGAAATCCATTATTTTAGACATCTTGTATTTCATTATTTTCTTGCCAACTATGGCATCCGAATGTGTTGCTGTTAGCATAATAAAAAGTGTCTTTAAAATTATTTTGATATCAAGAAAGAATGATTTGTTATTTTCATAATATTCATCTAGCTCAACGAGATTTTTAACCCCCTTTTCCCTGTCTCCGTAAATTTGCCAGTAACCGGTGATACCAGGCAAGGATTTTATTTTTGTTCGCCTGGAATATAGTTCTGGATTTTCCTCTCTTATTATTTTTAATTCTTTCAGGACGAGAGGGCGGGGTCCCACCAAAGACATCTCACCTTTCAAGACATTAATAACCTGCAGAACTTCGTCAGCTCCGCTTTTGCGCAGCCATCTACAAAAAAAGGGTACCTTGCTTCGATATTCTTCATGTCTTAATACATTAGAAGAAATGCCCTCATTTTGGTTTTCTTGTTGTGGGCCTATAATTGTCCTGATTTTAGACAAATTTATTTCTTTTTGTTTCAGGTTAATCGATCGTTTCTGAAATATAACCGGAAATTGTTTTGTAATAATAAAATCAAAAGCAATGATCGCAATTATTATAGGTGATCCGGCAAGGAGTATAATTAGAGAGATCAGAACATCAAAAGTTCTTTTCATTAGCCTGTCTTTGTTCTTTAAGCAATTTATGTTGTCTATATTAAGGTATTAATATATAAATTTGTTTTTACTCCATCAATACCCCATATTAACCATTAAAGACAGACACAGCCTAATAATTTGGGTATGTGGAGGTATCCCGAAATAATCATCCTCAAGCTTCAAAAAACCGCTCTTACAGACACAAAGCCTATGTTAATACCCCACCATAAGCTTATTGATGATGAATGTAGTTGGTGTTATCCTGTTTTTCTTATATTTATTTTTTAATAATTTAATGTTCACTTAAAAAGAATTTATTATGACCACTGTGGGGCTCATACGCAAAAAAATAAAAAGTTAAGCATTAACCTGGAAAGAAATTAATTGCCCGATAAACACGTGTTCAAAAAACAAAGAAATGATTGCGGGCAATCAAATTATTATTATTTTTGATAGAAACTTAATTAAAAATTGGTCCTATGCTATTACTTGGAATATTAGCCATTTCTCAGACGGTTTTTTTGCCGGGATTTATTTTTTTAAATAGCTTCAAAATCAAAACAAAGAGTTTTATACAAAAATGGATCTATGTATTTGCGTTTAGCCTTTTCTCAAACTATGCATTAGTAACAATTTTTACATCAATTGGCATTTATAAACTTGTAATAGTTTTTATAATAATCTTCCTTGAATTATTAATCCTGGTTTACCTTATACTGGTAAAAAGAATAAAGATTAATCTTAAAATTAGTATTAAAGAATTAATCTTAAAATTCATTTCCTATTATAATTCATTAACTTTCTACAGGAAATCTATCTTAATTACTGTTAGCGCTATTATCTTATTTTACTTTTCATTATTTATTGCGAACATCGGGACCATTTTCTACTTTATTGATACAGTAAAGAATATTGAATGGAATACCTGGGCCATAGACTTTTCAAATAATATTTTCCCAAGATTTTCATCACATTTTCCGCAATTAATCCCTGCTAACTGGTCTTTAAGTTACTTAATTATCGGTCATCCAAATGTTCATTTTTTCCCTAAAAGTTTCATGCCGCTTTTCTTTTTCAGTAACTTGATGCTGTTTCTTGATCTTGCGATTCGGAAAAAAAGGGTTGTCTATTTATTCGGATTAATTATTTATGGTCTTTCGGCGCCAATTATTTATTCTCTGGTTTTTATAGCGGATGGTAATGCTGATTTACCTGTTTCCTTTTTTGCATTTTTATCATTCTATACATATCTGAATACAGATAAAACAAAATTTGAAATTAAAGAATACCTATTGGTATTCCTGTTTGCTTCAACTGCTGCCGGTACAAAATTGGCGGGTTTTTATGTCTTTTTTCTATTATCGTTTGTTTGCTTGTTTCATCTTTTAAAAAATTTTACAGTCTTAACAAGAGAATTTTAGCTCTGTTGCTTTCAGTGCTGTTTGTACAATCGATAAATCTTTTTTGGTACTTTATGAAACCTCAGGTTATGGTAGGTGGCCTGAACCAACCTGGATATTTGGTGCAAGGCTATATTAACACATTATTTCCTAATTTCACATAAATATCCAGAATTATTTTTTATTTAATGAAATTACCTTGTCTTAATATTTCTCTTTATTTTGCAAAAAATTATTATCCTAATTTTTGGACAATGTTTTTAATTTTATCAACGGTTTTTGCTTTTTATCTTGTAAAATTACGGATAAAGGAACTATTCTTAATCTTACTTGGTGCCTCCTTATTTTTAAATTTTACAATTTTAAATAAAACGGAGATTTTAAAGGATCAGGAAGTCCAATTTGCAAAAGTTGATGCAAGAAATTATTACCAGACAATAAAGACTATTGCCAAAAGCCTTGGGTTAAATGGTCCTATCCTTACAAACTTTAGGTCAATATGTTCAGAAAGGATACCGCGAAAATTAAATTTTATTTACATTAACGAGAACCAGGTAAATGATTTGTTAATTGCTTCAGATAATAAAAAACAAATAGAGTTGTTTATAAAAATAAAAGGACTAAACAAAGGCGGTGAACAAATTATAAAAAACCATGTCCAAAATAAGAAATTAAAAATATTATTTAAAGACAGTGATTATGTTTTTTTAATATTAAACAAACAATCAAGAGATTAAATTTTATGAACCCCGTGGAACTCATCAGAAAAAAAAGAAACGGCGATTCTCTAACCAGAGAAGAAATTAATTTCTTAATTAACGGTTATACAAGAAACATAATTCCGGATTATCAGTTCTCCGCTTTGCTGATGGCAATCTTCTTAAAAGGAATGACAAAAGAAGAAACCGCTTTTCTTACCGAAGCAATGCTTTACAGCGGAAAAGTAATTAATCTTGATTCAATTAAGAGCCCAAAAGTTGATAAACATTCAACCGGCGGAGTTGGCGATAAAACATCTTTAATACTTGCGCCCATAGTTGCGGCATCGGGAGTAAGTGTGCCGATGATCTCAGGGCGCGGATTAGGACACACCGGCGGAACTTTGGACAAACTTGAATCAATTCCCGGTTTCAGAACGGATCTTTCACTATCAGAATATAAAAGAGTAATCAAAAAATGCGGCGCGGTATTAATCGGGCAGACGAAAGACATCGCTCCCGCAGACAAATTAATATACTCTCTTCGTGATGTCACAGCAACTGTTGAATCAATTCCATTAATTACCGCAAGTATAATGAGTAAAAAATTAGCCGAAGGAATTGACGGGCTTGTGCTGGATGTAAAAACCGGAAGCGGCGCTTTTATGCGCAAAACTTCGGATGCGGTTAATCTTGCTAATTCATTAATCAATACTGCGAAAGCATTCGATAAAAAAGTTATCGGATTTATTACAGATATGAACCAACCTCTCGGAAATTACATCGGCAACTGGCTGGAGGTTTATGAATCCGTAAAAGTTTTACAGGGTGAAAGCAAGGGCGATTTGCTTGAACTGAGTATCTACTTATCAGGCGCTATGATCTATCTCGGCGGAAAAACTTCTTCGATTAAAGAAGGCGTGGAGATTTCACAATCATTAATAGATAACGGCAAAGCATTTGAGAAATTCCGCGAAATGGTGAAAGAACAAAACGGCAAAATATCTTATCTCGACAATCTGGATAAATACCCAAAATCAAAAGTTGTTGAAAAAATTTATTCTAAAAAATCAGGATATATAAAAGAGATAGATACTTTCGGACTTGGAATGGCCGCGCTGGAACTCGGCGCCGGCAGAATGACTAAAGCTGATAAGATTGAACCGAAAGCAGGAATTATTTTTTATCCGAAGATTGGTGATCGGGTTAAAAAAGGTGATTTGGTTGCGGAATTATATTCTGATTCGGAAAAGAAAATGAATTCAGTAAAAGAAAACTTCCTTAACAACATCATCCTCAGCAAAGAAAAAACGATGAAGTCAAAACTGATAAAGAAGGTAATTGATTGAGCATTCCGTTTGTCCTGATTTTAAATACCGTCATCCTGAACTTGTTTCGGGATCTAATAAAATTAAAAGATTCTGAAATAAATTCAGAATGACAAACTCTATTGTCGTCTCAAAATGAAATCAGGACAAACTGACATACTACATAATCACAATTAAATTAATTCCACCCAAAACCCCTCAAAATTGCCCAAAATTTGAGTTTCTCCCACAAAAGCTTTATAATATACACATACAGGGCGGAACAAAAACCGCAAAAACAAACTGATAAAACGTATAATATACTAAGGAGAAACGTTATGGCAGACAAAAAAGAAATAATTGAAAATCTTAAAAAAAGTTACTGGATGGAAATTGAAACAGTAATGAATTATTTGTCTAATTCAGTAAATCTTGACGGCGTAAGAGCAGAGGAAATTAAAAAATCTCTTTCCGCAGATATTACAGCAGAACTGGGTCATGCTCAGGCTCTTGCAAAAAGATTAAAAGAACTTGGGAGTACTATTCCGGGTAGTGATCAATTCAAAGCGACACAACCAAAATTGCAAACACGCGACGACACAACAGATGTTGTTTCGGTTATTGATGGTGTTATTGCTGCAGAAGAAGGCGCAATTGAACAATACAACAAAATTATAAAAATGTGCGACGGTATTGATTACGTAACACAGGATCTTTGCATCCAGCATCTTGGTGACGAAGAATCACACAGAATTGAATTTATAGGATTCTCTAAAGAATACAAGAAATAAATTTCAACAACCCTCCCTACCGTCAGGTAGGCAGGGTTATATTTATTTAACGTACTAAAAACAATTAATACCACCCCAACTGCTTCACGCCTCTTAATTCCTTATATTATCAACACTTTTTGAGCTCACAAAAAATTCATGTCTAATAAAGGGAGGTAAATATGTTATTCATCGTATCTTTAATCGCCGCTGTTGCAGCAGTATTTTCATACCGATTCTATAAAAAGAGAGTTTTAAACGTGAGGAAAGCATCTCGCTGGCAGTAATAGGCTTTGCCTGTTTAATTGCTTTTGCACAATGCTGGACCATTGTTCCTGCGGGTCATGTGGGAGTTATAGATTTCTTCGGAAATGTAAGTGATAAAACCCTTTACCCGGGTGTTAATTTTGTTAACCCGATGGCCAATGTTGTAAAGTTTGATGCGCGTACGCAGGAATTAAAAGAAACAATGACTGTTCCATCAAAAGAGGGTTTGAGTATAGATCTTGAGCTAAGCCTGCTTTTCAGTCTTAGTTTTGAAAATGCAAATAAGATTTATAAAACAGTCGGCGAAGATTATGTTGAAAGAATTATTGTTCCACAGTTTCGATCCGTTGTTCGCGGTGTGACCTCCCAATATGACGCTAAGGCACTCTACACAGCAGAAAGAGAACAACTTTCAAAACAGATAGAAACTGATCTATCAAATCTTGTTGAGCCAAGAGGAATTAATATTGAGTCGAGCCCGATGAGACAGATAACACTACCGCCCGGACTTACTTCATCTATAGAGGAAAAATTAAAAGCCGACCAGGAAAGCCAGAGAATGCAGTTTGTGCTTTTAAAAGAAAAACAGGAGGCTGAAAGAAAAAGAATTGAAGCGAAAGGAATTGCCGATTTTCAGGATATTGTTTCAAAGGGTATAAGCGACCAACTTTTAAGATGGAAAGGAATTGAAGCGACTGAAAAACTTGCAGGCTCAAAAAATTCAAAAGTTGTTGTAATAGGAGCCGGTAAAAACGGTTTACCATTAATTTTGGGAAGTAATTAGAACCTCAAACCTTCGGGGTTGATCCCAAAACCCCGAAGGTTGCTTGTGATGCAACCTTCAAGGTCTTAAAAAGTGACCTTGAAGGTTTTATTAATAGCTTGACCAATAAGTCATTTTTTGTTGATTCTGGCCATCAGTATGTGTAATTTTGTACCGGTAAGTCAAAATAGGAACAAAAATGATCAAATTTATCGATTTTCTGAACATCCTGCTTCCCTTTTTTTATGTGATCACATTTGGGATTTACTCATATGACTTCATGAAGGGGAAAAAGGAACTTGCTAATTCAAAGAGATTATTCCTCTTTATTACACTGCTTTTTCACGCTATTTATTTAATAACCCGCACTATTTATTTCGGTCATCCGCCAATTACTAATGTGTTTGAAATCTTTACAGTTCTCGCTTTTGCGGTAAGCTTTTCCTACTTCGTGCTTGAACTTGTAACAGACATCCGTGGAACGGGCCCTTTTATTATTATCATTTCAATTTTATTTCAGATTATTTCAACAATTGAAATTGAACACATTGTTGCTGTAAAAGATGTTCTTAAAAGCAACCTGCTAGGTGTTCACGTTTTCAGCGCACTGGTTGGATATTCAGGAATTACAATATCGGCAGTTTATGGTTTTCTTTACCTGATGCTTTACAAAGAAATTAAACTTAATCAGTTCGGATTGATTTTCAATCGGTTGCCAAGTCTTGAGATACTTGAAAAATTAAGTTTCTCATCCGCTATTATCGGTTTTGTTTTATTGACCATCGCAATAATAATCGGAATAATCTGGCTTCCACAAGCTTTCCCTGATTTTTCATACGCCGACCCAAAGTTGATTGGGACTTCGATAGTATGGATTCTATATGGGATAGGAATATTGAGTAAGCTGCTGGGGAAATGGCGGGGAAAGAAAGTTGTAATTTTATCCATTGTCGGATTTATAATCGCAATTCTTTCTACAATGCTTACAAACTTTTTATCACTTAGTTTTCATTCATTTTATTGATCTGTTATGAATTTACTGGCCGTTTCAATAAATCATCATACAGCACCCGTTGAACTGCGTGAAGCGCTTTATCTCGGAATAGAAGATATTAAAAATCTTGCCGGTGAAGCAAAGGGAAAACTTTTCAGCGAGGGATTGGTTCTTTGTACGTGCAACCGCACAGAGTTTTACGGTATCCCCGTTGATAAAAACTTAAGCTATTTTGATGTGCAAAATTTTGTGATTGAAAAAAAAGCTACTCACAAAATAAATCCCGAACATTTCCAGAGTTTCATGTCGCGTGAAGCTGTTAAACATCTCTTCAGAGTAATTACGGGAATCGATTCTTTACTGATTGGCGATAACCAGATTTTTAAACAGGTAAAAGATTCGTTCATCGTTTCAGAAGAAATGGGTTTCTCCGGTTTCCTTATGAAACGCGTATTTGATTCGGCAACAATTGTGGGTAAAAGATCAATTACTGAAACCGAGATAGGCGAAGGAGCCGTAACAGTAAGTTATGCCGCTGTTCAGTTGATTGAGAAAATACTTTCTACGCTTAATAAAAAATCAGCTCTTGTAATTGGCGCTGGCGAGACCGGCGAGATCGCCGCAAAACACCTGCAGGATAGGGGAATCGGAACTCTCGCAATTACAAACAGAACAATTGAAAAAGCCGAAAAGCTTGCACAGTCTTTAAAATCAAAGATAATTCCTTTTTCAAATTTTAAAGAACATCTTCATGAATATGACATAGTAATCAGCGCAACCAGTGCACCGGATCTTATCCTGACAAAGGACGATGTAAAAAAAGCGATGAAAAAAAGAAACAGCGCTTCGCTGGTTTTAATGGATATCGCAATACCAAGAGATATCGACCCGGAAACAAAAAACCTGGATTACGTTTTTTACCACGATATCGATTCTTTAAATATTATAGTAGAACAAAATTTATCAAAACGTAAATCGGAAATTCCAAAAGTTGAAAGAATAATTGAAGAAGAACTTGATAACTTCTTTAACTGGTACAATTCTCTACAGGCAGCTCCAACTATTAAAAACCTGCGCGATTACTTTGAAACGGTAAGAGCAGAAGAGGTCGGGAAAAATAAAAACAAGTTCTCTTCAGATGACCAGGAAAAACTTGAAATAGTTACAAAGCGAATTATTAATAAAATACTTCATCATCCAACTATTGAACTAAGAAAATCGGCGGAAAGCGGTGATAATGGTCCTGAGTCTGCTACTCGTTTAGGAATTTTACGTGAGCTTTTCGGAATTGACAATCATAAACCGGACGAAGAAAAGAAATAATTATGGAAAAAAAGAAAATTATAATAGGGTCACGCGGAAGCGAACTTGCATTATGGCAGGCATATTTTGTAAAAAAAGAACTCGAAAAAAGGAATAAAAAAATCTCTGTTGAAATTAAAATCATTAAAACCAAGGGAGATAAAATTCTTGACGTAGCTCTTTCAAAGATTGGCGACAAAAGCCTTTTTACAAAGGAACTGGAAAACGAATTGCTCGCAAAAAAAATAGACCTTGCAGTTCACAGCTTAAAAGATGTTCAGACACAACTTCCGAAAGGACTGAAACTGGCCGCAATAACAAAACGCCACGCTGTGGAAGATGTTTTAATCGCCAGGAAAAAAGGAATGACAATCGACAAACTTCCTGAGAACGCCGTAGTGGGAACCGGTTCGCTTAGAAGAAGAAGCCAGCTACTGCACCTGCGTCCCGATATAACGACAGAAGAGCTGCGCGGAAATGTTCAGTCGAGACTAAAAAAATTTAAAGAATCAAATTGGGATGCAATTATTCTTGCACGTGCCGGAATTGAAAGAATGAAACTAAAAAAACACATTTCATCATTCATTAACAAAGACGTAATGATTCCGGCAGTAGGACAGGGTGCACTTGGAATTGAAATTCATAAGGACAATAAATTTGTAGATGAAGTTTTACAATCAATTCACCACGAAGAGACATACATCGCTGTTCTTGCTGAGCGTGCTTTGCTCAGAACCCTTGAAGGAGGGTGTCAGGTTCCGATAGGTGCAAACGCAGAAGTGAAACCAGGCGGACTTTATCTTGATGCAATCGTTGCTAACCTGGACGGCACCGTAACCTTCCGCAAAAAAATGAGAGGAAGCAGGAAAGATCCGGAAAAACTTGGTAAACAGCTTGCACGCGATTTAATGAAGGCCGGCGCAAAAGAAATCCTTAACGATATTTACAAATCGGTGAGAGCAAAAAAATGAATCTCCCATCAAAAAAGGAAAGCAATAAATTACTGAAGCGGAAAAAAATTATTGAATCCGCAGCAAAGCTCTTTTCACAAAAGAGCTATCACGAAGTAATGATGGAAGATGTCGCTAAACTTGCTTCAATTGCAAAAGGCACCGTCTATAATTATTTCGAGACCAAAGAAGATCTCTATTTTTCTATTATGAACATGAGAATGGAAAACCTGGTCATTTCTCTTAAAAACAAAGTTCAGTACGAAATGAGCAGTATTGATTCGCTGCACTCGTTTATTATTCACCTCTACATGTTCATGATGAAATATCAGAGTTTCTTTTTGATGTATCAGAAAGAATCTTTGAAAGCTGATCACAAATTATGTGATGAGTTATGCCGGCTGGAAAAAGATTTAAAAAATATCTTGTTTGATATAATTAAATCCGGTAAGACCGAAAATCTTTTCAGGGAAATAGAGGAAACCTTTGCAGTTGATTTAATACTTGGAAGCATTTACGGTGCAATTTACAGGGGAATTGAAAAAAATTATTCCGAACCAGATATGATTAAGGACCGGGAGAAAATTTTTGATTTTGTCCTTCACGGATTGTTTTCAAGTTTTGAAAAAGATAAAATTCTTCCATTGCGTGGTAAAACTATTGTTATTACCAGGACAGTGGAACAATCACGCGAATCTGCCGAAGCATTTATTCAGCTTGGAGCAAAGGTTATAATTTTCCCTACGCTTGATATTGTTCCCCCTGATAGCTGGAAAGAATTTGACACTGTTATTTTAAAAGAAAAAAATATAGATTTTATAATCTTTACTTCAGCGCACGCTGTGAAAATGTTTAACAAGCGCTGTGACGAACTGAACAAAAAATTTAACTACTCAAAGATCAAAGTTGTTGCTGTTGGGAATAAAACTGCAGCCGTGTGCGAAAGACAGGGACTTCCCGTAAATATTATTCCAAGTAAGTTCAGCGGTGAAGGCGTTATTAATGAGCTTTCAAAATATGATCTTGAAAATAAGGTGATTTTTATTCCGCAGTCGGCAATTGGCAGAGAAGAATTACCCGCGGGACTGGAAGAGCAGGGCGCAACTATAAAAGTAGCTCCTGTTTATAATGTTGCCCTTCCGGAAAAAGAAACAATAAAGGACAGACTGGATGAACTAAAAAACAATAATCCGGATCTGTTTATATTTACAAGTCCCTCAACATTTAAAAACTATCTGCAGATTCTTGACATCACGAATCCATTTCAGTATTTCAAAGGATTTGATATAGCGGCAATAGGCCCGACTACACGTGCGGCCATTGAAAACAGGAATGTGCGCGTTACAATTATGCCGGACGAGTATACAATTAACGGGCTTGTAAAAGCCACCTTAGAATATTATAAAAAATAAACACTTGCTGTCATTTCGTATCCCGTTTTAACGGGTGAGAAATCTTCTTAAATAAATACAAGATTCCTCGGTCGAGGACTTCCTCGAAATGACTGACAAAAACAATTACGGAGACAAAGCTTGAGCAAACTACAAAACGATTTATTCCTGAGAGCATGTAAAAGACAACCTGTTGAAAGAACCCCTGTCTGGATGATGAGACAGGCAGGAAGATATTTACCTCAATACAGGGCCGTACGCAAAAAGGCTGACTTCTTAACAATGTGCAAAACACCGGAACTGGCAACGGAAGTTACAATTCAGCCGGTCGATTTGATTGGGGTTGATGCGGCAATTCTTTTTTCGGATATTCTGGTAATTCCCGAAGCAATGGGAATGCATCTTGAAATGCACGAGGGAAAAGGGCCTGTTTTTCCTCACCCGGTAAGAAGCGAAGAAGATGCTAAAGCCTTAAAGGTAATCGACCCGACAAAAGATTTAAAATATGTTCTCGATGCAGTCTCACTTACTAAAAAGGAGTTGAATAACCGCGTTCCTTTAATCGGTTTCAGCGGTGCTCCATGGACACTGTTGTGTTATATGGTTGAAGGGCGAGGATCAAAAAACTTTTCTTTTGTAAAAAGTTTGATCCATAACAATCCAAAGCTTGCTCATTCTATTCTTGATAAACTAGCAGACGCAATTGCAAAGTATTTATCGGCAAAGATTGAGGCGGGAGCGGACGCCGTCCAGATTTTCGATACCTGGGGCGGTAATCTTTCACAGGCTGACTTTGAAGAATTCTCTCTGAGATATATTGAAAAAATAATTTCTAACATTAAAAAAGACGGTCAGCCGGTAATTGTTTTTGCAAAAGGCGTACATTATAATCTTAATAAAATTGCTGATGCCGGCGCTGATGTAATCGGAATGGACTGGACAATGGATCTCGGTAAGGTAAGAAGCGAAATAGGAGACCGTGTTGCGCTACAGGGAAATATGGATCCAACAGTTCTTTACGGAAGCGAGGAAAAAATCAGGAATGAAGTAAAAAGGATTCTTTCAAATTACGGAAACGGCACCGGACATATTTTTAATCTGGGCCATGGTATTCTGCCGGATGTAAAACCGGAAAAAGCAAAATTCTTTATAGATACAGTAAAAGAAGAAAGCAAAGCATTTCACCGCTAAGACGCAGAGGCGCAAAGAAGTTTTGAACAGAGATTATTTAAATAGTTTAAGTAAACAGATATTGGATGCCTCTATTGAAGTTCATAGAAACTTAGGGCCGGGATTGCTTGAAAGCGTTTATGAAACTTGCTTGTGTAAGGAATTAAGCCTAAGAAAAATCAACTGCATCAAGCAGGCTCCTGTTCCTGTAGTATATAAAGATGAAGTTTTAGATGCTGATTTTAGAATTGATGTTTTAGTAGAAAATGAGATAATAATAGAGTTAAAAGCGGTTGAAATATTATTGCCAGTCCATAAAGCACAATTATTAACATATTTAAAGCTTGCAGATAAAAGATTAGGTTTTTTGATTAATTTTAATGTCCCAAAGTTAGTTGACGGTTTTAATAGGATGGTAAATGGTTTTTGACCTTTGCGTCTTCGCGACTTTGCGGTAAATTTTCTTTGGAGGAAACGATGTTCGAATTTGATCTCTCAAAATTTAAGAAATACGATAAACCAGGACCAAGATACACAAGCTACCCGACTGCACCGCAGTTTAAGGACACCTTTACGGCAGAAAATTATCTGGATGAAATAATTAAAACCAATTACGGTGAAGGTCTCCCGGATTTGTCTCTATATTATCATCTTCCTTTTTGTGACACCCTCTGTTACTTCTGCGGTTGCAATATGATTATCACCCGTAACCGCGACAGGGTAAAAGAATATTTGAAATACCTGAAAAAAGAAATAGATATGGTAAGAACATATCTTCTGCCGGAAAGACAGGTTTCACAGCTTCACTGGGGTGGCGGTACACCGACACATCTTACTCCCGATGAAATAAACGAACTCGCTTCCTATGTAAAAGAGAATTTTAATTTTAAAGATGACTCTGAAAACGGATGTGAAATTGATCCCCGTGAACTAAAGCGTGCGCACCTGGAAGCGCTGAGAAACAACGGCTTTAACAGGATAAGCATGGGAGTGCAGGATTTCAACGAAAAGGTTCAGAAAGCTGTAAACCGGATCCAGCCGGAAGATATAACCCGGCAGACCGTTGAGTGGGTCCGCGAACTAGGTTTCAGCAGCATTAATCTTGATTTAATGTACGGACTTCCTTTCCAGACAGTAGAAACCTTCGAGGATACTGTAGATAAAATTATTGATATCTCTCCGGACAGAATTGCCGTGTTTAATTACGCCCACGTGCCGTGGATGAAAAAACATATGGCACTTATTCATCCTGAAGATATTCCTGCAGCAGAGATTAAACTCGATATTTTAAAGATGACAATAGAAAAATTATCCTCTGCCGGATATGTATTAATCGGAATGGATCACTTTGCAAAACCGGATGATGAACTTGCCGTTGCAATGCGAGAGAAAAAACTGTACAGAAATTTCCAGGGCTATAGCACACACTCTGGCTCAGACCTTTATGCAATGGGAATTACTGCTATAAGTCAGTTGCAAAACATTTACGTTCAAAACATTAAAACCGAGAAAGAATACTTTGATGCAATTGATAACGAAACACTTCCGGTAACAAAAGGCTATCAATTAAATGAAGACGACCAGATAAGACGCGATGTGATTATGCAGATTATGTGTAACTTCGAGCTGGACATTCCGGCTATGGAAAAGAAACACAACATAGACTTCAGAAAATATTTTGCCTGGGGCCTTAACAATATGAAAGAGATGGAAAAAGATAGACTAATTACCGTTACTGAAAATAAAATAGAAGTTTCTGAAATGGGAAGATTATTGATTAGAAACATTGCAATGAACTTTGATGGTTATATAGAAAGAAAAGAAGACACAGCAAGATATTCCAGGACAGTATAATTTATATGAAGAAAAAAGTTGTTGTTCTCGGAGCAGGTATTTCAGGGCTTACAATATCTTATCTTTTAAATAAAGATGGGTATGATGTTACTGTTCTTGAAAAAAAAGATGCGGTAGGCGGATCAATCGACACCGTTGTGGAAGACGGTTATTTATTCGATCGTGGTCCTAACAGCGGACTCGAGACGCATCCTTTAATCGCGCAGATAGTTGAAGAGCTTGGTTTGCAGGACGAAATGGTTTATGCGAACAAAGAATCAAACAAAAGATATATCTTAAGAAACGAAAAACTTCATGCTCTCCCTATGAGCCCACCCGGATTAATTAAGACAAAACTCTTTTCAACAAAAGCAAAATTAAGGTTACTGGCCGAACCATTTATCGGCAGATCAAAAGACGGCTACTACCAGAGTATCGCTCAATTTGTTGAAAGGAGGCTGGGGCGGGAGTTTCTTGATTATGCTATAAATCCTTTTGTTGCTGGTGTTTATGCCGGCAACCCGGAAGATTTAAGTGTAAAATCAGCCTTTCCGAAACTTTACGATCTTGAGGAAAAATACGGCGGATTAATTGTCGGTACTATAAAAAGTATACGTGAAAGAAAAAAGCGTGCTGAAAAATCGAAACAATCTGCGAAGATGTTTTCTTTTAAATCCGGCATGCAGATATTTCCAAAGACTATCGCTGCTTCATTATCTGATAAAGTTTTACTTGAAACAGAAGTAACCTCTATCACGAAACTTGATTCCGGTTACAGAGTAAAATATAAACAGGGCGAAGAAATTAATTCCATTGATTGTGATTTGGTTGTTTCTACTATCCCCGCTTATTTTGCAGCAAACCTTGTAAAAGATCTTGATGTAAAAACAGCCGAGCATTTGACAAATATTGTTTATCCGCCGGTGCTTGTTCTTTATCTCGGTTATGAAAAATCAGCAATCGGGCAGGCTCTTGATGGTTTTGGTTTTTTAATTCCTGCAAAAGAAAAAAAATCTTTTCTCGGGGCAATCTGGAGCTCAGTTTTATTTCCGAACAGGTGTGATGACAGCAAAGCTTCTTTCACCCTTTTTGTTGGGGGTTCAAGAAATCCCGAAGTAGCCGATAAAGACAAAGAAGAAGTTGTGAAAAATGTTTTAAAAGAATTTCACGAATTAATGAATATTAATTCAGAGCCGGTTTTTAAATCTTATAAATTCTGGAGTAAAGCAATTCCACAATATAACATCGGTTACATTGAACACGAAAAAGCTTTTGAAGAATTTGAAAATAAATTCCCGGGATTCATCCTTGCGGGAAATTACCGCGGAGGAATTTCTCTCGGTGACTGTGTTAAGAGTAGTGAAACAGTTTATAATAAAATTCTTAGCTTCTCTGCGTCTTAGCGGTAAATACCATTAACCGCAAAGGCGCTAAGTCGCTAAGTAAATTAAGGAGACAATAATTATGGCTATCTATCCAAGCAAAAGATTAAGAAGACTACGTTACAATCCGATCGTAAGAGATATGATCAGAGAAACAGAATTATCTAAGAATGATTTAATTTACCCGTTGTTTGTTGTGCCGGGTGAAAAAATTAGAAACCCGATCAAATCGATGCCGGGAAATTTTCAGCTTTCCGTTGATGAACTAGTAAAAGAATGTAAAGAAGTTGCATCACTTGGAATTCCTGCTGTAATCCTTTTTGGAATTCCGGAACACAAAGATGAACAGGGAAGTGAAGCATACGATGAAAACGGAATAGTACAAAAAGCAATACGGGCAATTAAAGCTGAAGTGAAAGACCTTCTTGTAATTACAGACGTTTGTATGTGCGAATACACATCTCACGGACATTGCGGTGTTCTGAAGGGCGAAGAAATTCTTAACGACGAAACAGTTTCTCTTCTCGCAAAAGAAGCTATCTCACATGCTGAGGCTGGTGCAGATATGGTCGCTCCTTCCGATATGATGGACGGAAGAGTGCTGGCAATACGCAAGGCACTTGATTACAAAGGTTTTTCAAATATTCCGATTATGAGCTACGCAGCAAAATATTCCTCCGGATATTACGGACCCTTCCGGGATGCTGCAGAATCTACACCTGCTTTCGGTGACAGGCGCTCACACCAGATGGACATAGGTAACGGCGACGAGGCCATACGGGAAGTTGAATCAGATATAGAAGAAGGTGCAGACATTGTGATGGTAAAGCCAGCGGGACCATATCTTGATATCATCTGGAGAGTTAAAGAAAAATTCGGGATGCCAACCGCTGCATACCAGGTAAGCGGGGAGTTTTCTATGATTAAAGCCGCTGCACAAAATGACTGGATCGACGGAGAAAGAGTTATGATAGAATCGCTCGTTTCTATTAAACGCGCCGGCGCAGATATGATTTTAACCTACTTTGCCAAAGACGCTGCGAGATACTTGGACAAGGTTAGAAAATAGATTAATTTGCCCGAAATGAATAGAAAAAACTGAATGAATTTAACACAAGATTTCATTTCGAAGGTAAAAAATATTTTAGTGGTGGGAAAGAACAATCAGGTGGGAGATATGATTTGTTCTCTCCCGCTTTATGCCGCACTTAAGAAAAAATTTCCAGAAGCAAAAATTACTCTTGTTGCCGCAAAAACAAATTATCCGGTTCCGTTAAAAGAAATTAATCCATACCTCGACAAAGTAATCGTTTACGACAAATCTTCTCTTAAAACTATTTTTAATTTTTACAGACAATTAAGAAAAATCAAATATCAAATCGGGATAGTTACTTCTACTTTTGCCTACTCAACAACCTCACACATTATAAATTATTTGTCCGGGGCAAAAATACGCGTCGGCGTTAACAGCATTGACGAAAAAATTAACAGGGGTGCTAAGTTCCTGAATATTAAAAAGGATTTTTTCTGGGACAAAGAGAAAAAGCATCAGTCGGAAAGAAACCTGGACGTAATCCGTCAGATAGGCTGCGACCTAACCCCGGAAGAAATTGAACAGACAGGAATAATTTTAAGTGAGAGCGACGAGCAAGAAGCAAGCAATTTTATTAACAGACACTTTACTGACAAATCAAAAAAAATAATTGCCGTTCACCCGGGTGCGGGAAAAACTCACAACTTATGGAATGTTGAAAACTTTTTTGAATTGCTTTCACAGTTATATAACAAATATGAAAATTATGTTTTAATCACCTGCGGCCCGATGGATAAAGATGTGGTAAATACACTAACAACAAAACTCCTTGAAAATAATATCGAATATGTAATTGAAAATCTCCCACAGAAACAATTATGCGCTGTTCTTAAAAAAATCGATTTATATATTACGAACGATACCGGAACGATGCATTTGGCAGCATCTTCAGGCACAAAGCTGATCGGGTTATTTGGTCCGACAAATACATACGAATGGGCGCCACGAGGAAAAAACCAAAATTATATTCAGGCTGAAAGCGGAAAAATAAATGATATCAGCGTCGATGAGGTTTTTAAATTAAGCGAGAAAATTTTAGAAAAATAATTCATTAAGAATCATTTCGAATCCGGCAACTGCCAGGTGAGAAATCTTCTCTGAAATTATGCTGAAAAGATTTCTCCCTTCGGTCGAAATGACACACATAAAACTATGAACCTGGAACTAATAAGAGAATATTGCTTAAAAAAGAAATTCGTAACAGAAAGCCTTCCTTTTGACGATGTATCACCTGTTTACAGGGTAATGGGAAAGATATTCATGATTGCGAGTTTAGAAACACCTGTGTTTATTAATTTAAAATGTGATCCTGAATTAGCCGTGGAACTGCGCGAAAGATACGATTGTGTAAAACCCGGCTGGCATATGAATAAAATGCACTGGAATTCTGTTTATATTGATAATTCAGTGCCGGATAAACTTATTTACAAGTGGATAGACCATTCTTATGAATTGGTTGCAGAGAAGCTGAAAAAGGCTGACAGAGAAAAGATATTTCCTAACAAAAAAGCAAAGAATTAATGGGAATGGTCATCAGGATAGTTTTATTTATTGCGCTTTTATTCTTAATTGAATTTTACTTCACAAAAAAAGCGTTTAGAACATTTCTTACTGTTTATCCTGGCATTTCTAAAAGCAAAGCTAAATTTGTAAAAATAATTGCACTCGTTTTCTTTAATCTTTACCCTTTATTTGTGGTTGTTGTCTGGGCTTACCAGGCTATTGCCCGTCCGGTTAATTTTTTATTTCCAGCAGGCAGAACTATAGATTACCTGCTGGTTTACCCATTCTGGTTTTTCATAGTTTTAGTAATGCAGTGCATTCTTTTCTTTCTGCTGATCGATATTATTAAGCTAATTTTTCTTCCTTTGTACAGAAAACATAAAGGGAAGATTTTTCCCTACGAAGCACGTTTTCTTTTCATAATAATTTTGTTCTTCACGGCATATATTCCTTTAAGAATGTATTACGATTATAACACCGTCAATATCAGGGAAACCGTATATCACAAAAAAGATTTACCAAATGTTTTAGATAACATGAGGATAGTGCTTATATCCGACATTCACGCTGACAGGTATACGGACAAAAAAAGAGTGTTAAGATTTGTTAGAAAAGTAAATTCAACAAATCCTGACCTGGTTTTAATCGGCGGTGATTTAATAAGCTCAGGTCCTGCTTATATCGATTCAGTTGCGCAATACCTCGGAAATATAAATTCAAAATACGGTGTGTATTCCTGTGTGGGTGATCACGATAACTGGGCTTACAGGAGCGATAATGCCAGGAGCCGAAAAGAAATTACAGAAGCTCTGGCAAAGTATAATGTTTTTATGTTCGACGATAATCAACGAAGTCTGCTTATTGATACAGCAAGGATTGGAATTACATTTGCAACAGAAACATATTCAAAAAGAATTTCAAAAAAAGATCTCGACTCGCTTGTCGATCATTCAGTATCAAAAAATGATTTGAACATTATGCTTGTTCATCAGCCGCGAAACCTTGTAATAAACGAAGCCGTTAAAAAGAAATATGATCTTATCTTCGCCGGGCACACTCATGGCGGACAGATAACTTTTCTTTTCCCTTTTATTAATCTTACCCCAACTATGGTTGAAACTTCGCACATAAAAGGTGATTTTTACTTTGGCAACACGATGATGGTCATTTCACCCGGGCTCGGAATGTCAATTGCGCCGATCAGGTATAATTCAACCCCGGGAGTGACAGTGATAGATATTAAGAAATAAAATGTCATTTCGAAGGAGTTCGGTGCTGCCTGACGACTGAGAAATCTATAATGTGAACAAAGATTTCTCCCTTCAGTCGAAATGACAACTTAGAACTTTCTCAGAACAAAAAATCTTAGGGACATAATGAAACTCTCAAAACTTTTCCCGGTAATCTTTTTTCTTCTTACAATTTCGTTTTTTGTTTACCCACAGCAGAACGAAAAAAGCAATTCAAAACCTGAACTCACAATAAAAAACATAATGCGGAATCCAAAATGGATGGGAACTTCCCCTTCGGATATTCGCTGGTCTGAGGACGGAAGTAAAATCTATTTTATGTGGAATCCGGATAACAATGATGGCGATTCGCTTTACTCCGTTTCTGTTAGTGGCGGAGTTCCACAGAAAGTATCATTCGATGAAAGATTTAATCTTCCATCCCAATACGGCGATTACAATAAAGACAAAACAGAAAAAGTATATTCGAAAAACGGCGACATTTTTCTCTATAATATTAAAACGGGGAAAGGCAGACAGATAACAAATACGGTTGACTCTGAATCTGATCCCGTATTTACTTTTGACGAAAAGGAAATCACATATACAAAAGACAATAATTTATATGAATGGAATTTTAGTTCCGGTCTTACAACACAACTAACGGATTTCAAAAAAGGAAATAAGAAAGAAGAACACGGACCTTCAGGCGAAGAAGAAAAATATGTTAAAAGCCAGGAAATGCAGTTGATCAAAGTTCTGCGCGACAGGAAAGAAAGGTCTGAAAAAAGAAAAGAAGCCCGCGAGGAAATGAAACCTGAAAGGCCGCTCGAAATTTATATACAGGATAAATTCGTTTATAACACCGAGCTTTCTCCTGATCAGGATTATGTTACTTTTATACTCGGGGAAAGGCCTTCAGGCGTTAAAAACACAATAGTTCCGAACTATGTTACAGAGTCCGGTTTCACAAAAGATATTCCCGGCAGGCCCGATGTTGGTGCAAAACAGACTACTTACGAGCTGGGAATTTACGACATTGCCAACGACACAGTTTATTACGTTTCTACTAAAAGCATACCCGGAATTTATGACAAGCCCGCTTACCTTAAAGATTACGCAAAAGACAAAAAAGATTATAAAGACAAATACGAAAAACCGAGAGATGTTTCTTATCAGGGCCTTGCCTGGTCTGATGATGGAAAACATGCAGTTGTTGATATCAGGACGCAGGATTTTAAAGACCGCTGGATAATGCTGCTTGATGTCTCAAACGGCTCTCTGAAAATAATTGACCACCAGCACGATGACGCATGGATAGCCGGGCCAGGAATAGGCTGGTTTGGTGGGCCGCTGACACTCGGCTGGATGCCGGATAACAAAAGTATTTATTTCCAGTCGGAAGCTTCCGGCTATTCACATCTTTACACAGAAAATGTTTTTACCGGCGAAAAGAAACAATTAACAAAAGGAAACTTTGAAGTTTTTACACCCGAAATTTCAAAGGACAAAAAATACTGGTACTTCACTTCAAGCCAGGTCGGGCCGGAAGTAAGACATTTTTACAAGATGCCACTCGAAGGCGGAACACCCGAACAAATTACAACGATGGAAGGAAACAATGACGTAACTCTTTCTCCGGATGAAAAACATTTAGCGATCCGTTATTCTTTTGCGAACAAACCGTGGGAACTTTATATAATGAAAAACGAACCCGGCGTAAAGGAAACACAGATTACTTATTCGGAAAGTGCGGAGTTTAAATCTTACCCGTGGAGAACTCCTGATTTTATCACTTTCACAGCGAGAGACGGCGCGCAGGTTCACGCAAGAGTTTATCACCCGAAGAATCCTGAAATGAATGGTCCCGCAGTAATCTTTGTACACGGTGCGGGTTATTTACAGAACGCTCACAAATGGTGGAGCGGTTATTTCCGCGAATATATGTTCAATAATTTTTTGGCGGACCACGGCTACACTGTAATGGATATGGATTACCGCGCCAGCGCAGGTTATGGGCGCGACTGGAGAACGGCAATCTACAGGAACATGGGCGGAAAGGATCTCACCGACCAGGTAGATGGTGCAAAGTTTATGGTTGAAAAGTATAACGTCAATGCAAAAAGAATTGGAATCTACGGCGGCTCTTACGGCGGGTTTATCACCGAAATGGCGATGTTTAAAACGCCGGGAGTTTTTGCGGCGGGCGCCGCTCTCCGTTCTGTTACCGACTGGTCGCACTACAACCACGGCTACACTTCCGCAATTTTAAATGTGCCTCAACTGGATAGTCTTGCGTACCAGAAAAGTTCTCCGATTTATTACGCCGAAGGATTGAAAGGCCACTTGCTTATTTGTCACGGTTTGATTGACCAAAATGTACACGCACAGGATGATATAAGGCTTGTGCAAAGATTAATTGAACTCGGAAAAGACAACTGGGAATTTGCCGTTTACCCTCTTGAGAACCACGGCTTTGTTGAACCAAGCAGCTGGACTGATGAGTATAAAAGAATATTTAAATTGTTTGAAGAGAATTTAAAATGATATTTTTCACCACGATTTATCACTGACAGCATTAGTGAATTAAATTATATTTGTTGAACCACTACGTGGTTCTGGTTGTCGTTGTGAGTTAATTTTCTACAAATATTGAATCCCTTACGGGATTCCTGCAAAACACCGCAGGTGTTTAATATTTGTAACTATATATAAGTTCCGGAATAGAGAACCGCGTAGTGGTTCAATATTTCTTGAAAACCATGGCTTTGTTGAACCAAGCAGCTGGACGGATGAATATAAGAAAATATTTAAAGTAAGATAAGGGATCCAAATGATCAGAGCAAAATGGATGAGATATGATGAAAGAACTAACGCTTTAGATAATTTAGCGAAATGTTATTGGCATATTAAAACAGTTGAAAAAGAAAAACAAAATTGGAAATGGGTAATAATAACTCTACATAGTGCAATTTATGGTTTTGCCATCTCTGCATGTCGAGGAACAAATTCCCACAGTGTAATTGAAAAAACAAAAGCGGGCACTGATAGATTGATTAATTTCGGGGAAGCTATAAAAAGATGTGAAAACCCTCTTATAATGAGAGCAGATATTGATTACCAAGATTATAAATTCTCCAAACAACAAAAAGATTCAATTAGACGGTTACATAAAGTATTTCGAAATAATTTTGAACATTTCACTCCAAAGTTTTGGTCCATTGAATTGCATGAAATGCCACAAATGATTTTAGATTGCTTGGAAGTTGTAAGAATGTTAGTAATTCATCCTGATGTCGCTTTGAGGCTAAAAACAAGTGAATTTAAAAAAGCGAAATCATATATCTATAACTGTAAAAAAATTATTACAAATTCAAAGTTATATAAAGAAACACTAAATCCTACAAAAGAATGATAATTTATGCTCACAATCTCCAAAATAAATATCTTCCCAGTAAAACATTTCCTGTCATATTTCCGGAAAACCTGTTACTAACATTATAGAAACAGGAAAATAAAACTTATATGCAAAATCAAACAGAACAGGCTTTTTCAGAAATACTGGAAGAAAACAAGCACAAAATCTACAGGATATGCAAGATTTACGCGGTTTCGCCAATTGAACCGCAGGATCTTTTCCAGGAAGTTGTGATACAGGTCTGGAAATCATTACCTACATTTAAAGGTAATTCCGGCATAAACACTTGGGTTTATAAAATTGCAATAAATGTTTGCTATACCTCAAAAGCGAGACTGGAAAAAAAGAACCAAAATCCTGTTAGCCTGGATTCAATTAAATTTTTACCTGCGGAAAATACCCCGGAGAAAGATCAACAGGAAAAATATCTGGCGCTGCGGGAATGTATTTCAAAATTGAACGAAGTGGATAAATCTATTGTCGTTCTTTCGCTGGAAGAACTTCCCTATAAAGAAATTGCTGTTATTACGGACTTGACAGAAAATCATATCGCCGTTAAAATGAAAAGAATCAGGAAATTGTTGTTGAAATGTATAACTAAAAAATTAAAATAATTTGTTGGAGCAAGCAAAAATGATGGAAGAAGAATTAAAAGATATTTGGGGAGAACTAAGGGATGTTTGGAGAAGCTCTTCTCAGTCTGAAAAAATAGAGTTGCATATGTCGGGACTGCTCGCTGAATTAAAGAGTAAGGTAAGCCGGTTCGAAAAGGATTCTATTAAAAAAGACATTAAAACAATTAAGTCATCAATAAGTCAGTTTGAAAAGGATTCAATAAAAAAGGATATAACAAAAATTACTGCATCAATTAGAAAAATAATTCAGTATTTTAAAAGAAAAAATAATTTGTTGTCATTCTGAACCTGCCTAGCGGTAGGCAGGTTCAGAATCTAATAAAACAATGAGATCCCGAAATAAATTCGGGATGACTTATTATGAAATTAGAACACCACAAATAATATAAAATGCTCACTATCTCAGAACTAAACATATACCCTGTAAAATCACTTCGGGGAATTTCTTTAAACTCTGCAAAGGTAACCGACCGTGGTTTTAAGCACGACAGGCGGTGGATGCTGGTAGACGGAAATGGAATGTTTATGACACAACGCGATTTTCCGCAGATGGCATTTATAAATGTTGAAATAAAAGACGATGGACTTATCGTTTATAACAGGAATAAGAATTCTGACAAACATTTTATTCCTTTTGAGATCGTGCAATCAAGAGTTATCACCGTGCCAATCTGGGATGATACGTGTTCTGCCGTTATGGTCGGCAGGGATTCTGATAAATGGTTTTCAGAGGCACTTGGCGTGGAATGCAAACTGGTGTTTCAGCCGGAAAAAACACACCGCCCGGTAGATGAAAAATATTCAAAGAATAATAACGAGCTGGTAAGTTTTGCCGACGGCTATCCTTTTCTTATTATCGGGCAATCCTCACTCGACGATTTAAATTCAAAACTTGAAGAACCCCTTCCAATGAATCGTTTCCGTCCCAACATTGTCTTCACCGGTGGGAAGCCTTTTCTGGAAGACGAGATGAAAGAATTTAAGATAAACAATATTACATTTTATGGAGTAAAACCCTGCGCCCGGTGTGTAATCACCACAACGGACCAGGAAACCGGGGAAAGACTCCACGAGCCGCTTAAAACTCTTGCCACCTACAGAAAGTTTGATAACAAAGTTATGTTTGGAATAAACCTGCTAAACGAGGGAGAAGGGTTAATTCGTGTGGGAGACCAAATAGAGCTGTTGTAATTCCTGCGTGTAATTTCTAGCCCGACCTTCCGGCCGGCAAAACCTGCTTTATAAAGGTAAAATCAAGGCACGCACCGTCATTTTTTCCTCTGTCAAATGGTTAAATTTTCTTATTTTACCCGACCACAAAAATAAAATAAGGGAGAGCAATGAAGAACACGCCAAAATCTTCTGTGGAAAAAAAACCATCCTGGAATTTTCCGGCCGCATTCTGGACCGCAAATATAGTTGAGCTTTTTGAACGCGCTGCCTATTACGCTGTATTTATAGCAATCACGCTTTATCTTTCCAGGGTTGTCGGCTACAGCGATATTGACGCAGGCTGGATCGGCGGTGTGTTTGCTGCCGGGCTTTATTTTCTTCCTCCCTTTACCGGTGCATTCGCTGATAAAATCGGATTCCGCAAAGCAATAATTCTCGCTTTCTCTCTTTTGTCTCTTGGTTATTTTACTCTCGGTGCTCTGCCTTATAAAACCACTGTGCCTGCCGCACTCATTATTTTAATGTTCGGCGGATCGTTTATTAAATCGATTATAACGGGAACAGTTGCAAAAACAACAAACGAAGAAACTCGTGCGCGCGGATTTTCTATTTTCTACGGACTTGTAAACGTTGGTGCTTTCCTTGGAAAAACTTTTGCTTATCCTTTAAGATTACAATGGGGACTCGAATCAATAAATTTTTATGCCGCAACTATGACCTTTCTTGCGCTTATTGTTGTCTACTTTTTTTATAAAAGTGTAAATGTTGACGGTGAAGGAAAAACATACAAAGAAGCTTGGGATGGATTGATTAAAGTCGTTACAAATGTCAGGCTGCTTTTATTAATAATTATTGTAACGGGATTCTGGATTATTCAACACCAGCTTTACGCAACTATGCCTAAATATGTTTTGCGTACAGTCGGTGAGCACGCTTCACCGGAATGGATTGCAAACGTTAATCCATTTGTTGTTATGATTTCAGTTGTGTTTATTACAAACTTGATGAGAAACGTAAAGGCTGTTTCTTCGATGAGTATCGGAATGTTTTTGATGCCAATTTCGGCTTTGCTGATGGCATCAAGTGAAATTTTAAAAGAAATTACCGGAACGTCTGTTTCTTTTTTCGGACTTTTTTCAGCTCACCCGGTTACTGTAATGATGATCTGCGGAATAATTGTCCAGGGATTGGCGGAATGTTTTATTTCTCCGCGTTACCTCGAATATTTTTCACTGCAGGCACCAAAGGGCGAAGAGGGGTTATACCTCGGATTCAGCCATCTTCACTCTTTTCTGTCCTCTATTTTAGGCTTCGGAATTTCCGGCTATTTATTAACGGCCTACGCTCCGGACCCGACAACTTTGTCCCCGGAACAGCTTGTGCATGCATACGACCACGCGCATTACATCTGGTATTACTTTGCGGGAATCGGTCTAACTGCTGCTATTGCTTTACTTATATACAAGAGGATTTTTGACAGACAGGATAATGCAACTGCGGCATAAAGTATAGTTTTTCATGGAACCAAATGGTTTTAATGGTCGTTTTAACTACTTAATAATTAATCTATTTTAATTTGTGTTCTAAATTTAATATTACAAATCTTGCTTTGGCTGTCATTCTGAATTTATTTCATAATCGAAAAAATAGCCGATTCCAAAACTAAGCCTGCCTATCGGCAGACAGGTTCGGGATGACAAAAATTAAATTTAGAACACCTTTCTTTTCAATCTTAAATATGGAATAAACATGTTCAGATCCCGTTTCTTTTTAAATAAGTTTCTAATTGTAGTTTTATCTTCTGTTTTGCTTGTTGGTATTTCATTCTCCCAGACAGTAAAACTAAAATTAATTGAAACAAGCGATGTTCACGGTTCTCTCTTTCAGTATGATTTTATAAGAGGAAAACTCGGTAATTCTTCCCTGGCACAGCTCGATAAATATATAGAGCAGGAACGGGCAAAAAAAGACCAAAGCGTTGTGCTTCTGGATAACGGCGATATTCTGCAAGGACAGCCGATCGTTTATTATTATAATTTCGAAAAAACCAACGTGCCGAATATAGTTGCTCAGGTAATGAACTATATGAAATACGATGTGGGAACCGTAGGTAATCATGATATAGAACCGGGCCACGCTGTTTATGATAAAATTAATAAGGAATTTAATTTTCCATGGCTTGCCGCAAACGCAGTTGATGTAAAAACAGGAAAACCTTATTTCAAACCATATACAATTATAAAACGAGATGGAATTAAAATAGCGGTACTTGGTTTAATTACTCCGGCAATTCCAAACTGGCTGCCTGAAAAAATCTGGAGCGGAATTCGTTTTGATGATATGATTGAAACCGCAAAAAAATGGGTGCCTATAATTCAACAAAAAGAAAAACCTGATTTATTAATTGGCCTGTTCCATGCCGGTGTTGAACCCGGATATAATGGTGCTGATCCCAAAGCGCCTAAAAATGAAAATGCTTCTCAATTAGTTGCGGAACAGGTTCCCGGCTTTGATGTAGTTTTTGTAGGACACGATCATCACGGGTGGAATTACACTGTGAAAAACAGCACTGGAAAAACCGTTCAGATTTTAGGAACAAAAAATGCAGCGAGAACAGCAGCCGTTGCTAACATCATAATGACAAAAGATAAAGCAACAAACACCTGGAATAAGAAAATTACCGGAGAAATAATAGAGACTAAAAACTACAAAGAAAATGTTCCGATGGTTAGAAAGTTTACGCGCCCGGTAGAAGAAGTGGTTGGCTACGTGAACAAAGCGATCGGTGTTTTCAGGAAATCTGTTTCAACTAAAGAATCAATGTTCGGTGATTCTCCTTTTGTTGATCTTATTCAGAAAATACAGCTTGAAATTACAAAAGCAGATGTTTCTTTCGCTGCTCCTTTATCATTCAATGCAGAAATTCGGCGAGGCTGGGTACGCGTTAGCAATATGTTCAGTTTGTATAAGTATGAAAATCTTCTTTATACAATGGAAATGACAGGACAGGAAATTAAAAATTACCTGGAATATTCATATGGCCAGTGGTTTAACCAGATGAAAGATGAAAACGACCACCTTTTAAACTTTAAAACGGATGACAAAGGAAACATAGTGGAACAAAACGGTCATCCTATGTTGAAGGCTCAATACTATAATTTTTCTTCCGCGGCAGGAATTGATTATACAGTTGATGTTTCTAAACCGGCCGGACATCGTATTACAATCACATCTATGGCAGATGGAAAACCGTTCGATTTAAATAAAAAATATAAAGTCGCTGTTAACTCATACCGCGGAAACGGCGGCGGCGGACATTTAATAAAAGGCGCCGGAATTCCAAAAGACAAATTAGCAAGCCGGGTAATTACGTCCACAGAAAAAGACCTTCGTTATTATTTGATGAAATGGATTCAAAAACAAAGAAGAGTTACCCCAAAAGCCTTGGATAACTGGAAAGTGATTCCTGCTGAATGGTGGAAAAAGGGTAAAGAAAAAGATTATAACCTTCTCTACGGAAATTAGTTTTCCCTCTGTTTGAAATTATAGTTTGTGCAACTTTGTAAAATCAGCCGTTTATCTTATGGGCGATTTCAAGGTTGCACTGAATAAAAAGATTGTTTTCTGAAATCAGCAAGAAGAAATACCTTCCATTAGCGATTCATTATTTGTAAATTTGAAATCTATAATAATTTTGTTTTTATAATTTAATCAGCGCAACCAATTATGAATAAAACACTTAGCACACATTTATTTAACGAAGCAAAAAGGTACATTCCGGGCGGAGTTAATTCCCCGTCAGAGCCTTCAAATCCGTAGGAGGAAATCCGCTGTTTATAAAAAACGGAGCCGGATCAAAATTATACGATGTTGATGGAAATGAATATATAGAATATATAGGAAGCTGGGGGCCACATTTATTCGGACATAACCCTCCATTTATAAAAGAAGCTTTGCTGAAGGCTATTGAAGACGGCACTAGTTTCGGCGCTCCAACAGAGCTTGAAGTAAAAATAGCAAAGCTTATTACAAAACTTGTTCCTTCTGTTGAAATGGTGAGAATGGTTAACAGCGGAACTGAAGCAACAATGAGCGCAGTAAGAGCAGCAAGAGGATTTACAAAAAAAGAAAAGATAATAAAATTTGAAGGATGCTATCACGGACATGCAGATTATTTTTTGATAAAAGCTGGTTCCGGCGCTTTAACTCTTGGAGTTCCTGATAGCCCCGGTGTTACGAAAGCTAATGCAGCAGATACCCTGGTTGCTGATTATAATGATATTGGATCTGTAAAAAAATTAATTAAAGAAAATAAAAATGAAATTGCCGCAATAATAATTGAACCAATTGTGGGGAACATGGGTGTTATAAGAGCAAAAGATGATTTTATAACAGCGTTGAGAGAAATTTGCAGCGAAGAAAAAATTGTTCTTATTTTTGACGAAGTTATGACAGGGTTCCGCGTTGCAAAAGGCGGCGCACAGGAAGTACTCGGTATTAAACCAGATCTAACAACATTTGGAAAAATTATTGGCGGCGGATTACCAGTAGGCGCTTTCGGTGGGAAAAAAGAAATTATGGAAATGATAGCTCCCAGTGGCCCTGTTTACCAGGCAGGAACCTTGAGCGGAAATCCACTTGCAATGTCAGCTGGATATGCTGCTTTAAGTCACATTAATGAAAATAAAGACCTTTATGAAAATCTTGAAAAGAGTTCAAAATATCTTGAAGATGGTATAAAAGAAAACATTAAAAAGCTGAATAAAAATTTTAGTGTTAACCGTGTTGGTTCTATGATGTCGCTTTTCTTTACTGACAAAGAAGTGATTGATTTTAAAAGTGCCGTTACTTCTGACACGAATTTGTTTGGAAAATATTTCCAGACTATGCTCTCACGAGGTATTTATCTCGCTCCATCACAGTTTGAAGCTTTATTTATTTCAACCGTGCATTCAAAAGAAGATCTGGACAAAACGATCGAAGCCAATATGAAATCGCTTTCTAAATTTCTAAAGTAAGTTTATTATAACCAATAGTGATTTAAACTAAAAAAGGGACAGCTTATACTGTCCCTTTCTTGTTTTCTTATTTAAATAAATTATACTACGGGTGGATCTTCATCTTCCGGAACCACTTTCGAAATGTCGGCAATCTTATCGTTATCTTTTAACCTGATAACTCTTACACCCTGAGTGTTCCTGCCCATTACCCTTATTTCGGCAACACCTTGACGAATAACCATTCCATGGGTTGTAATTATAACCAGTTCATCTCCATCTACAACCTCCATAAGGGAAATCATTTTTCCGACTTTATCGCTGGTTTTAACAGTAATTACTCCCTTTCCTCCTCGGTGAGTTATCCTGTAATCATTAATGTTTGAGCGTTTACCAAAGCCTTTTTCTGTAACAACCATAATTGTGGACTGACGTTTTAACACAACTAGTCCAACAACAATGTCTCCTTTTCCAAGCTTAACTCCCCGGACACCGGTTGCTGTCCTTCCCATCTCCCTTACATCTTTTTCAGAAAAACGAATCGCGAAACCGTTCATGGTTCCAAGAACAACATCGTTATTTCCCTCTGTAAGTTTGACGGCGATCAGGTTATCGCCTTTTACCAGGTTGATTGCGTTTATTCCACCTTTACGAACATTACCATAAGCAGATAAAACTGTTTTCTTAATTGTTCCCAGCCTGGTTGCCATTACAAGGTATTGGTCTTCTCTAAATTCTTTCACCGCAACGAAAGCAGAAATATTTTCATCTTTATCCTTTTGAATTAAATTCAAAATAGATCTTCCTCGGGCTGTTCTTCCGCCCTCCGGAATTTCATGAACTTTCAGCCAGTAGCATTTTCCTTTGTCTGTAAATATTAAAATATAATTGTGGGTTGAAGCAATGAACATATGTTCAATAAAATCCTCATCCTTTGTTCCTGCCCCGGTAACACCCTTTCCACCTCTTCCCTGTTTCCTATAACCACTTACCGGAAATCTTTTTATATAACCGGAGTGAGAAATAGTTACAACAACATCTTCCTGGGCAATCGTGTCTTCCAGGGAAAATTCTTCGTAATCTTTTATTACTTCCGTTCTTCTTTCATCACCATATCTTTCCTTAATAGCAAGAAGTTCGTCTTTAATTATTAAATATCTTTTTTCTTCGCTGTTGAGTATGCTCTTCAACTGCTCAATTAATTTTATTGTTGCTTTGTATTCATCTTCAATTTTCTTTCTTTCAAGTCCGGTCAACCGTTGCAAACGCATATCAAGGATAGCTTTTGCCTGGATTTCGCTCAATTTAAATTTCTTTATTAAGTTGGCTTTAGCAGTCTCTGCATCTTTAGATTTTTTAATTGTCTGGATTACCGCATCAATATTATCAAGCGCAATAATATAACCTTCCAGTATGTGGGCTCTTCTTTCTGCCGCATCAAGATCATATTGTGTTCTTCTGATAAGCACATCCATCCTGTGATCGATGAAGTGCTTCATCATTTCTTTAAGTTCAAGTACTTTCGGTACTCCGTTCACAAGAGCAAGCATGATAATTCCGAAAGTGTTCTGCATTTGTGTGTGTTTAAACAACTGGTTAAGAACAACGGCGGGCTGCGCATCTCTTTTAAGTTCAATAACAACCCTCATTCCATCGCGGTCTGATTCATCACGAAGATTTGAAATGTCATTAATTTTTCCTGCTCTGACAAGATCTGCAATTTTCTCAATTAAATTTGCTTTATTTACCTGGTAAGGAAGTTCAGTAATAACAATATTCTCCCTGTTGTTTTTCATGGTCTCAATATTTGCTTTCGCCCTGATCTTCAGAATTCCACGACCAGTTAAGTAAGCGCTTTTAACGCCTTCATATCCATAAATTATTCCGGCGGTAGGAAAATCCGGAGCAGTAACATATTTCATTAATTTTTCTGAGGTAAGTTTTGGATTTTTAATCAACGCGATCAATCCATCAATTACTTCTGTGAGGTTGTGCGGTGGAATGTTCGTTGCCATTCCAACAGCAATACCACTTGATCCATTAACAAGAAGATTTGGTAAATAAGAAGGGAGTACTGTAGGCTCCTGAAGAGAATCATCAAAGTTTGGAGCGAAGTTTACTGTGTTCTTGTCCAGGTCACGAAGCATCTCGTCAGCAATTCTTGCCAGTCGTGCTTCTGTATAACGCATTGCAGCTGGTGAATCTCCATCAACTGATCCAAAGTTTCCCTGTCCGTCAACGAGAGGATAACGCAGAGAAAATTCCTGCACCATTCTTACCATTGAATCGTATACTGCTGTATCTCCATGTGGGTGATACTTACCTAAAACCTCTCCGACTATTCTGGCAGATTTTTTATACGCTTTATTGTGAGCTACACCTAGTTCGTGCATTCCAAATAAAACTCTGCGGTGAACAGGTTTTAATCCATCTCTTACATCCGGCAATGCCCTAGATACAATAACCGACATTGAGTAATCGATGTATGAAGACTTCATTTCTTCTTCGAGGGCTACCGGAATTATTTTTTCGAAAATTGTTGCCATATCTGTTCAGTGTTTATTTAATTTTTTTTATTAATAATTATATATCAAGATTTCTTACATATTTCGCATTTTTTTCTATAAAATCTCTTCTCGGCGCCACCTCATCTCCCATTAGTGTTTCAAAAATTTTATCTGCTGCCGCTGCGTTTTCAAGTGTTACCTGCAACACCGTTCTTGTTTCAGGATTCATCGTAGTGTCCCACAATTGCATAGGGTTCATTTCACCAAGGCCTTTGTAACGGGAAATTGTAACGCCTTTAACCTTTAGTTCTCCGTTTTCATCTTCTTCTATTTCTTCCACAACATCTTTTCCATTAACTTTTAATCTTTTTAAAACCTCGTCCCGTTCTTTATCATCAAATGCATAAAATTCCTGTTTCCCTTTTTTTATTTTGTATAACGGGGGCTGAGCAATGTACACGTGTCCTTCAACTATAAGTTCTTTCATGTGTCTGTATAAAAATGTAAGCAAAAGTGTCCTAATGTGGCTTCCATCAACGTCGGCGTCCGTCATTAAAATTACTTTGCCGTAACGGGCTTTTGCAGGATTAAAATCAACTCCGAAACCTGCTCCGACAGCAGATATGATTGCTTTTATTTCGTTGTTTTCCAGGATTTTATTCAGTTTCGCTTTTTCAACATTTAATATTTTACCTTTTAAGGGTAGTATTGCCTGGAATCTTCTGTCGCGCCCCTGTTTTGCCGAACCGCCCGCAGAGTCACCCTCGACTATGTAAATTTCGCAGTGCTCAGGATCGGTTATAGAGCAGTCTGCCAGCTTTCCCGGAAGATTCATAGTGTCTAAGGCATTCTTCCTTCTGGCCAGGTCTCTGGCCTTTCTGGCGGCTTCGCGTGCTTCTGCTGCGCGCATACATTTTTCAATTATTTTTTTACCGACAGAAGGATTCTGCTCCAGAAAATCTGTCAGTTTTTCACCAACAATTGTTTCAACGGCTGACTTTGTTTCGCTGTTACCCAGCTTTGTCTTTGTTTGTCCTTCAAATTGCGGTTCTGCTACTTTTACAGAAATAATCGCAGTCAGACCTTCACGAAAATCATCACCTGTAAGAGAAAGCTTCCCTTCTTTTATTAAACCATTTTTATAGGCATAATTATTAAGGGTTCTTGTTAGCGCTGTTTTAAAACCAACAAGGTGAGTGCCACCTTCGTGTGTATTAATGTTATTTACATAAGAAAATATGTTTTCCGAATAAGCGTTGGTATACTGGAACGCAACCTCAACCGGTGTTCCTTCCTTTTCACCCTCTACATAAACTGTTTTGTGGAGCGAGGTTCTAGTTGCGTCAACGTAGTGAACAAACTCTATTATTCCACCTTTAAAATGGTACTTCTCTTCGTTGCCGTCTCTTTTGTCCTTTATCGTAATTGAAATGTTTTTGTTCAGATAGGCAAGTTCACGCATTCTTTCGGCGATTGTATCAAACTTAAATTCCGAAACCTTAAATATTTCTCTGTCCGGCATAAAGGTTACAACAGTACCAGATTCATTTTTTTTCGCTTTTCCTGTTTCTTTTACCGGTGCTTTTGGAAAACCTCTTTTGTATTCCTGGTAAAAAGTCTTCCCATCTCTTTTTACTTCTACTTTAAGCCATTCGGAAAGTGCATTTACCACAGAAACACCTACGCCGTGAAGACCACCGGACACTTTATACGTATCTTTATCGAACTTTCCGCCGGCGTGCAGAACAGTCATTACAACTTCCAGTGCAGATTTTTTTTCTTCCGGATGTATGTCTGTCGGAATTCCCCGCCCGTTATCTTCAACGGTTATGCTTTCATCTTTATTTATGGTAATAATAACCCGATCTGCATACCCGGCCATTGCTTCATCAATACTATTATCAACAACCTCGTTCACCAGGTGGTGAAAACCGCGTTGACCAACGTCGCCTATGTACATAGCTGGTCGTTTACGAACTGCTTCCAGCCCTTTTAAAACATTTATGTTTTTTGCGCTATAGTTGTTTTGAATCTCTGTTGTTTTTTTTGCCATTTTATTTCCGTTTACAAAAACTATTTGTTTTCTTTTGTCAGCGAACAAACCTGACAAACATAATTCTTTTTTCTTTATAAAATTTATTTACTTTTTCTATAATCTCTTTTTCTCTGAATTTTAATTCGCTTCTCCAGGCCGCGTTTTCAACCCTTAAACAAAGAGCCTTTTTTTCAACCTTTACGGCTGATGCAACCTTTTTTAATTCCGGAAAAATTTTTCCAAAGTCATTTACTACGTCAGATTGCTTAACCACCCTTCTCAGGTTTTCAAATCCCGGCTCTGCATCAAATATTTCCTTCAAACTAGCAAAGCCATTATGCATAACTTACGCTTCCTTCTTTAACGTATAAGAGTTTGTCGTTATCTTCTTTTTTAAGAAAACTCATGTTCGCAAAATCAGTTAAAGTAATTATTGCCTGTCCAACATCTCTTAAATATTCACTTATTTTAGCAGACCTTTTTTTATCAAGCTCTCCAAAAACATCATCTAACAAAAAGATCGGTGTTTTGCCCGTTATATTTTTCAAATAAAAAAACTCTGCAAACCTCAAAACCACCTGAAATGTTTTGTGTTGTCCCTGAGAGCCATAAGAACGAAGATTCATGTCGTTTATAGAAAAAAGAAATTCATCCCTGTGTGGTCCAACCAGGTTCGTGGCCCGTCTTATTTCTTCTTCCCTTTTTTCATCAATTTTTTTTCTGAAATCACTTTCAATATTTTCCTTTTCGGTTTCACTAAAAGAAGAATATTTAATGCCTGGTGTTTCTTCGCGGCCCATTATCACGTTATAAGATTCCTTGATAAACCCGTTAAATTCTTCTACAAAACGGATTCTTCTTTTTATAAGCTCACTACCTGTTTGAATTAGTTTAGTGTTCCAGGCGTTTAATTCATTAAAAAGATCAGCGTTTCTGCTTTCTCTAATTTGTGTTAGTAGAGACGATCTCTGCCGGAGTGTTTTATTGTAGTCTAATAAAATTTTCAGGTAAGTTTTGCTAGCCTGAGAAATTATAGAGTCAACAAATTTTCTTCTGTCTCCCGGGTACCCCTGCGTAATTGTATGGTCCGCGGGTGTTAACATAACAACCGGAAATTTACCGATTATATCCACCGAGCGATTAATTCTTTTGTTGTCCTGAAAGTAATTTTTTTTGTTTTCCAAAAGTGAATAAATAATTTTTATTTTGTTTTCTGAAAGATCTTTAAAGGTTCCGTTTAGTTCAAATTCCTTTTCGTTAAATCTTACAGACTCGCTATCTGTTTTTGAATTATGGCTTTTTGTTGTACAGAGATAATAAACAGAATCGAGGATTGTTGTTTTTCCCTGTCCGTTTCCTCCAACAATATAATTCAGATTATCTGAAAAAATAATATTTGTGTCACTGTGAATACGAAAATTTTGTAAATGAATGCTGGATAAGATCATTTTTAATTATTCAAACGAACCGGCATTAATAAAAGCATAAGGTCTTCATTTTCTTCTTTTTTAGCAGGCTCGATTATACAGGCTTTTGTTGGCGAGTGAAGTTTAAAAATTATTTCGTCTTTGTCTATATGTGACAGAATATCATGTACATAATTTGTGTTGAAACCTATATTCATTGGTTCTCCACTATATGCGCATTCTATTTTTTCTTTTGCGTTTGAACCATGATCAACATCCTCTGCACTTACTTCCAGACTGTTTTTCTTGATAGAAAACTTAACCTGCTTTGAGCTTGAGGTAGAAAAAAGATTCATCCTTTTAATAGTTGAAAAAATATCCGTTGTTTTTACCTTCATTTCATTTTCGTTTTCCATAGGAATCACGCTGCCGTAAGCCGGATATTTCTCGCCTATTAGTCTTGAAATAAACTGAATTTCTCCGATGTGAAAAGAAACGTTTGTTTTGCTAAAATAAATTTTTACTTCTTTTTCACCCAATAATTTTGAAAGAACTGATATTGCTCTTTCTGGAAGAATATATTGCTCATCGGAGGATGATTTAATTTCTTTGTTAATATATTTTACCAGCCTGTGCCCATCCGTAGCTACAAACCTTAATCCCTCATCAGAAAACTCAAGAAGGGTTCCTGTCATTGCAGGGCGCATATCTTCTTTGCTCATTGCAAAAGAGGTTTGGTCAATTGCTTTTTTCAGATTTGATCCAGCTATCGATATTTCTTTTTCTTTGCTTACCACAGGAATAGCGGGAAATTCTTCTGGAGAAGAAAAACTGATATTATAAACACCGTTCTCGGTAGTAATTTTAATTTTTGAGTTTGATTCTGTTTCAAAATGAATCTGGGTATCGCCGAGAGATCTTACTACATCATATAAAAGCCTTGCCGGAATAACCATTTTTATGTCTTCATCGGCGGAAACATTTATGGATGATTTTAATGCTATTTCAAGGTCTGTTGCGCAAACCTGCAGCGATCCTTTTTGTATATCAAACAAAAAATTCTCCAATATAGGCATCGGTGTTCTGTTTGGTACGGCGGGAATTATGTGAGATAAGAGTTTTTCTAATTCTTTACTATTTACATTGAATTCCATTAAAAAATCTCCTTTTAAAGCGTTGTAAAATACAAAAAAAAACCTCGAATCTCAATTTATTCCGGCCTTCTTTTTTTTGTTTTCCCTTTCGTCTATGATGCTAAAGCGCTTGCTAAAATTACTCTAATAAGGATCAAAGAGTCAAACATTTTTATCGTTCTTAGAGAGTTAAGTAATTAACAACATTATATTAATTAATATATTAATATTTAAAAAATAATAATTATAATAATAGTGTTAATATGTTGATAACCCTTTTTTGTTTTCCTTTTGTTTAAAAACAAGATAAAAATAAGTTCGGTTAATGTTCAAAACTTTGTTTCCCTTTTTGAGTTATTAACCAGGTGTTAGAAAAACCAACCTTATCAACAAGATTTTACCTCTATATCAACAAGATATTAACACACTTTTAAGAAAAATTAATTTCAATTAGTTTCTTAATATTGTCTACGAGATCCCTGGTTGCAATATCTTTAGTACAATCGTCGGCAATAGAAGAGCATGCGTGAATTACAGTGGAATGATCCCTTCCTCCAAAATGCAACCCGATAGTTTTTAAGGAAGACTTAGTTAACTCTTTTGACAAAAACATTGCAATTTGTCTTGCCAGCACTATTTCTTTTTTTCTGGTTTTATCGCGGATCTTATTCTCATCAATTTTCAGGTATTCACAGACAATAGATGTAATGTTTTCGATTGTAATATTTACTTTTCTATCTGTTGCTATTTCTTTAACTGTTTTTCTTGCAAGATTAATATCTATTTTTCTGGAACTTAAAGAGGCGTTAGCCAACAGTTTTATAAGACACCCTTCTAGTTCTCTAATATTTGATACAATGTTAGTTGCTATATATTCAAGAATATCTCCTGAAATAGTCATTCCATAATCTTCAGCCTTCTTTTTAAGAATAGCAATTCTTGTTTCAAAATCCGGTGGCTGAATATCTGCAGACAGCCCCCATTGAAACCGCGAGATTAATCTTTCATCAAGACCATTTAAATCTTTTGGTGGTTTATCGCTGGTAAGTATTATTTGCTTTCTTGACTGATGAAGTGTGTTGAAAATGTGGAAGAAAAGATCCTGGGTTTTTTCTTTTCCAATCAGAAACTGTATATCGTCAATTATTAGAACATCCATTTTTCTGTAGAACGAAGAAAATTCATTTACTTTATTAGATTGAATTGCTTCGACGAACTCAACTGTAAAAATATCTGAAGATAAATAAATAACTTTTTTTTCAGGGTATTTTTGCAATATCTCATTTCCAATTGCCTGAACCAGGTGTGTTTTCCCCAGGCCAACACCACCGTAAACAAAAAGAGGGTTAAATGAAGTGCCTCCCGGATTATCACTAATAGCTCCTGCAGCTGCGCGTGCAAGTTGATTTCCTTCCCCCTTTATAAAATTATCAAAGTTATATCTGGAATTAATGAAAGATTCAAAATCCTGTTTTTGTGGTTTTGGTTGCTCGAGCGTAATTTGTTTTTCATGTTTAATATCTAAGGGCTTTTCTTCCGGCTCTGTTTCTGCGGAAATAACATATGCCAGTTTTGCTTCCGGCCCCATAACCTCGTGTATTGTTTTGTTTATGAGAGTGTTATAGTGCTCGTCTATCCATTCCCAGAAAAACTGACTTGGTAATTGTACTTTTAGGGTAGAATTATCGAGTTCTAGTGGCTTTATCGGAAGAAACCAGGTGTTGAAAGTCATTAATGTCACATTTTGCTTGATAGCAGATAGGCATTCTTTCCAAACACCAACAGGCTTACTTAAAGAAACATTATTATAAGAATCAGCATTAATCATTTAACTTATCCACAGGAAAGAAGAGTGAAAAAATATCAATATTTCCTAAGTTTTTGTGAATATAAAACATAATTAAAAATTACCAACATGTTATTAACATTAAAAACAACCAGGTAAAGCATAATAAAACAACGGGTTATGCCCGGGGAATTAAAATATCAACATTTGCAAGAGTCAGACATATAGAAAAACAAAAACATTTAATTCGTGAAACGTTTTCACATATAAAAGTTATCCACAAAATATTAACCCCTTTTTTGTCATCCGCCAGAATGAAAAAATAAAAAGTAAAAGGCCGTGGTGCAAATTAATTCTACTAAAATGTGGATAAATCTTTTGGCTTGTCGATTACTGATAAATATACAGCGGGGAAACTAAAACGATCTTGTTTTTTAAGCCCCTAATGACTATTTTTCAAGTCTTTTTGATATGAATTAGGAGCATAAAATGAAAAGAACTTACCAGCCGAGCAATAGAAAGAGAAAAAATAAGCACGGCTTCAGAGAAAGAATGAAAACCAAAAATGGTAGAAAGATTGTTTCAAGCAGAAGAGCAAAAGGCAGAAATAAATTAACTGTAAGTGATGAGAAGTAAAAACCTTGATACGCTTTGGGCTTTCTGCAAATGAAAGAATAAAAAGCAGAAAAGATTTTGAAAAAATTTTCTCAGCCGGCAAAACAATTTTCTCTACAGAAAAAAAAATTAAAGCAATATATATAATTGAAAAAGAAAGCGAACAGCCCGGAGTTAAAATAGCCGCGGCTGTCAGCCGCAAAGCAGGTAATGCCGTCTGGAGAAACCGATTAAAGAGACTTATTAAAGAAACTTACAGGTTAAACAAACAAGTTCTTATTGAAGACAGTGTTAAAAAAAACATTTTGGTTAAGATAGTTTTTTCTCCCGTGTTTCTAAATCAGAAGAAAAACAAAAAATTAAATCTTTCTGATATAATGCCTGACACAATGGAAATAATATCAAAACTTAGAAGCAGCATGTGATGTGGAGAATATTTGTTTTCCTCATAAAAATGTATCAAAAATTAATTTCACCTCTTTTTCCGCCTTCCTGCCGATTTTATCCCACCTGTTCTGAATATGCAGTACAGGCTTTTACTAAATATGGTTTTTTTAAGGGAATAGTTAAATCGGTCTGGCGGATTTTAAGGTGTAATCCTTTTAACAAAGGGGGATATGACCCCGTAGAATAATGGATTTTTAATGGATAGAAATACTACAATTGCTTTCGTACTTATTGGTGCAATATTAATAATCTGGCTCTATTTAAATTCTCCGACCCCACCTCCTCAGCAAAAGGGAAATAAAGCAGATACAACTCATGTTGAACAGCAAAAAAAGATTGCTGAACCAAAGCCTGAAAAAACAGCACCCCCTGTTACAAAAACAGAAAAACCAGTTGAACAGGATAGCGCTTCCTACGGTAAATATTTTGCATATGATGAAAACAAGGGAAATTTAATTACTATAGAAAACGACCTGGTTAAAATGGAGCTTTCAACCAGGGGCGCGAACATAAAAAAATATTATTTAAAGAAATATAACAACTGGTACTCTGCAGGAACAAGTAAAGACACGGCTGCTGATTTTTATGAAACACATGTCCAGCTAATTAATTATTCACGCGGTAACGCACTAAATATTGCGTTTGTTTCTTCGGACGGAAAAGCTATAAACACAAAAAACCTTGCGTTTACTTCCGATAAGCAAAGGGCATATTATAAAATATCAGGCGAGGACTCACTTACTTTTACCTTTACCTATCGTATAGATAATAAAAAAGAAATAAAAAAGATTTTCACCTTCCACGGTGATAAGTATAGCATCGATACCAAAATTCAAATGGTTGGGATGAATAACCTCATCAGCAACAACGCGTATGATCTTGTTTGGGGAAATGGTATTCGCTTTGTAGAAGAGAACTCAGCAGACGAAGCAACCTCTGCTAACGCCAGCGTTTATTATGGCGGCGAGCAGGTTATAGTTGATGACCCTAAAGACGGTGAAAAAATACAGAAAGAATTTAACGGAAGAGTAGATTGGGTCGCCGTTAGAAACAAATATTTTGCAGCAATTATTGCCCCTAAAAACCCGGGGGAAATGGACGGCGCCTTTGTTGAAGGCGAGTCAGAAAAATTACCTCCGGACGGAATGAGGGAATATTACAATACAAGAATAAACGTTCCGTTCAGAAACACAGCGTTTGAAGAGCATGATTTTACAGTTTATGTGGGCCCGGTTGATTACGATATTCTTAAAGCATACGGGAAAAATCTGGAGGCAGTAGTCGACTTCGGTAGTTTCTTCGGGCTAAAGTTTCTCGTTAGGCCAATTGCTGAATATGTTCTTTTGCCGCTGTTTAATTTCCTTCATAATTTTATTCCAAACTACGGTTTTGTAATAGTTGTTTTCTCATTAATTATAAAGCTGGTGCTTTATCCACTTACAAAGCAAAGCTTCCAGTCAATGAAGAAAATGCAGATGCTTCAGCCAAAGATTGCTGAATTGAAGGAAAAATATCCTGATGATAAAGAGAAGGTAAGCAAAGAAACGATGAAGATGTATTCAACCTACGGTGTAAATCCGGCCGGCGGTTGTTTACCAATGGTGCTCCAGATGCCTATCTTTATTGCGTTGTGGGGTTTGTTTAAAACAGCAATTGAATTAAGACAACAACCATTTATTTTATGGATTCACGATCTTTCAAGCCCGGATATAATTTTAAACCTTGGTGTTAAACTTCCGCTTTTCGGAATTAGTGAGATAAGCGGACTTGCAATTTTAATGGGTATTACTACTTTTTTCCAGCAGAAAATGAGCGTTAAAGATCCTAACCAAAAAGCGCTTGTTTATGTAATGCCAGTGATGTTAACGCTAATGTTTATGAGCTTCCCATCAGGACTTAATCTGTATTACTTCCTTTTTAACCTGTTCTCAATAGTACAGCAGTATTATATAAATCATAAAGACGACGGAGCAGAACTAGTTCCGGTTAAAAATCCTAAAAAGAAAAAAGGATTTATGTCTAAAATGATGGAGGCAGCAGAGCAACAACAAAAAGCTCAGCAGAAAGGAAAAAAGAAAAAATAAACCGGACCTATTGCGCTTTATTAAGCCTTCGGAATTGTTTATTATTCTGAAGGCTTTTTTATTAAACACAGCAAGAATGAAGATTAAAAAGAAAAGATTTCTTTTATTAATATGCCTTTTTCCTTTACTGGCTTTTCCACAGACAACCAGCGTAATAAAGGTTACTCACAAGCCACATAAACTTCCCTTTGGACTTACATCAGAACAAGTGGAAAGACCCACATTAGCATTGGCTCTTAGCGGGGGTGGTGCAAGAGGGCTGGCACAAATTGGCGTTCTTAAAGCATTGCTCGAGGCAGGAATCAAACCGCAAATTATTGTTGGTACAAGTATGGGGAGCCTTGTTGGTGGTCTTTATGCAGCAGGATATTCCATAAAACAATTAGATTCAATTGCAGTTAATACAAATTGGGCAAGTCTGCTTGCATTTGAAAATCAGTCGAACCGCCGTGATTTATTCGTAGATCAAAAGGTGACGGAAGACAAAGCTGTTTTCACACTCCGTTTAAAAGGATTAAAACCTGTTCTGCCCACATCCCTTAATGGCGGTCTGAAAATTATGAACTTTCTTAATCTTGTTTCATTACAGGCCCCGATACATGTTCACAAAGATTTTGATGATTTAAGATCAAAATTCAGGGCGGTCTGCACTAACCTTGTCACAGGTGAACCGGTAGTATTACAAAAAGGTTCTCTCAGCCAGGCAATGAGAGCAAGTTCCAGCGTATCATTTTTCCTATCTCCTGTTGATGTTGATTCTCTCGTTCTTGTTGATGGAGGGCTTGTTGCTAATATTCCTGTAGATATAGCAAAAAACCAGGGAGCAGATTATGTAATAGCAGTTAACACTACTAGCGACCTTCATAAAAAGAATGCTCTTGAATATCCGTGGATAGTAGCGGATCAGGTGGTTAGTATACCAATGAAAATATTAAATGAGGATCAACTGAAAGATGCAGATGTGGTGATCACTCCAAACATAAACAATCATGATGCTACTAATTTTGAAAACATAGATTCACTGATAGACATTGGGTATAAATCAACAATTTCAAAAATAGCTGGTATCAAAAATGCACTGGATTCTCTTTCATCCCCCAGAAGCCCTAAAACATGGTTTAAGAATGTTTTTCTTAGTGATGATATACCGGCAGCTGCTAAAGAATATGTTGAAAAATATTCGATGATGGACTCTGTTTCCAACACCGAAATTTTAAGAGACATGGAAAAAATTTATTCAGGTGGAAGTTATAAAAATGTATCTGCAGAGATATCTCATGATGGCAGGCACACAAACATTCATTATGTTTTAGAAGACAATCCGGTTCTGGGAGAAATTCTATTTAACAATACTACAGAAATTACAGCAGAAGAAATTAATTCTATTTTTTCGGATATAATGGGCAAACCATATAATGCGGATAAAGCAGGAGAAAAATTAATTTCATTAATAAACAAATATCGTTCTTTGGGTAATTCCCTTGCCGAAATCACAAACGCAAAATTTGATCCCAAAACAGGAGCACTGGAAATTCACATTAATGAAGGCCGCTTACAAGGATTGATAATAGAAGGAAACGAAAAAACTAACACCGAAGTTATAGCAAGGGAATTTCCCTTTTCAGAAAACAGTTTCTTTTCATATTCTAAAATTGAAGAAGGACTGACTAATTTACGCAGCACAAATTTATTTGATGATATTATCTTAAATCTAAAAAAAATTGGTGGTAAGGATTATCTCGCTGTAAAGGTAAGGGAAAAAGTATCAAGTTTATTGAGGTTTGGTTTCCGTGTTGATAATGAATATAAAGCGCAGATTAGTCTCGACCTTAGGGATGAGAATATTTTTGGTTCTGGTTCGGAGCTTGGGTTACTTTTGTTTTCCGGAACACGGAACGGCTCGTATATTCTTGAACACAAAGCCAACAGAGTTTTTGATAGCTATCTTACTTATAACATCAATGCCTTTTATAATTTCCGGGATATATACTCTTATAAAGATGATCCGGAAACCTCAGACACAAGATTTTCGAGATCTGAAAATGGGGAATACAGGCAAAAAAATTATGGCCTTTCGGTTTCTGTGGGAACACAGGTAGAAAAATTTGGAAATCTTATTTTTAACGGAAAATATGAAATTGATGAAGTTAGAAATTTATCAGGGACCCCGGCAAGCACATATAAAATTAAATTAGCAACGTTTAAGGTCAGCTCAACAATTGATACACAAGACAAATATCCTTTCCCGAACAAAGGCCTCTATTTTTCTGCTTTTTATGAAACCGGACAGACTATTTTTGGCGGCGATATCGGTTTTCAAAAAATAGGTTTTGCTTATAAGAATTATATTACTGTTGGCAAGCATAACACATTTAGCCCGAGAATAGAACTTGGATTTGGTGACAAAACACTACCTCTATCGCAGCAGTATGCCCTGGGCGGACAGGAGTCTTTTTTTGGTATGCATGATTATGAGTACAGGGGGCGGCAGCTTTTCCTTGCTTCTTTTGAATATCGCTATCTGTTGCCAGTTAATATTTTTTTCACCACATATTTTAAAATCAGGTATGATCTTGGTTCAACTTGGGAATTTCCCGAACAAATTAGATTTAAAGATTTAAGACATGGAATAGGAGCAAGTCTGGCCTTCGATACACCCATCGGTCCTGCAGAATTTTCGGTAGGAAGAAGCTTTAAGTTCAAAAAAAATCTGCCAGATAACCCGATCTCGTGGGGAGATGTCCTCTTTTATTTTTCTATCGGTTACAAGTTTTAAGATTTGTCTTTTTGATACCTTTCACCCAGACTTCTAAACCTGCGTGAGTTTTCAATATTTCCCTTCTGCATATACAGGTCCGATATTATAAAACAAAGCCTGCTTTTTTCTTCTGTTTTTTCTATCCCATCCTGCAAGTATACTTATAAGATCATCAAAGGGAGGAATGTTTAATTCTTTATTATATGTGCCCGCCAATAAAATATATGGTTCGGCAGTTGATTCATTTATGAGGGCGGCCTTTTTGAAATATTTAACAGCACTTTCATGATACTCACCAAAAACAGAACTTGCTCCGTATATTTGTCCGGCCCACAAAAAAATATTATATGAATTTTCCGGGAACTCTTTAGTTATTTTTTCAGCATACATTGCAATCTCATCAGCTGAAAGAACTTTATTCCATAGGAGAGTTTTATAAAGATCCGAATCAGGAATTTTATTGGATATTGCTATTCTAAAAGCGTCAAAAAGCTCAGTAGAAGAGTTTGATTCTCTGAATATTTTTTCAATTTCCCGCTTCTTTTCGTCAGACATAAAATAAGTGCTCCAAACTTTATGGGAGAAAGAAAAATAATAAAAAAACCGGATGAATGGAATTATTTTTTGTTTTTAGCTGTTATAAGGACAGTTAACAATTATTTAATGTTCAATTAATGTTTTCTTAACATCCGGGCATTATTCGCTGATTATATTTCTCCTGTATATTTTTTGAATTTAAACAAAAAGTATTTCCTCCTTAATTAGTGATTCAGGGCGCTGAAAGCAGCGTTCTGTCTATTAAAAAGAGGTAATTATGAAAAACGAATTTGTTGAGATACTCAACATAGACACCGATATTTTCCAAAAAGAATTTAAACCGGACGAAAAACATTATCAAATTGCAACACATCACAAATTAGTAAATGACATTTCTGGTATTAAAGAGAATGAATGGCAAATGGAATATCGGTTGATATATAATTCCTATAAAATGGATATAACAGAGGTCTGATTTATAAATTTAGTCAGGCAAATTCAGAAAATGCAATCATTGCCAAACACTTCAAAACAACCAACAAACCTGCCCCAAAGGCTTAACAATTTCATAACATTGTCTTAATAGTGTCTTAATACTGGCTTCATAGATTTGAATACGAAAATAATTTAGTATTAAGTATTCTATAACAAACAAAGGACAAACAATGAGAGCAAAACTTTTCACTATTTTTTCCATCCTCTTCGCAACTCTTCTTATTTTTAATGCCAACGCGCAGGATAAAAACGCAGTTGGTGCAGTTGGGCCGGTTAAATTTAGCGGATTAATGTTCGGCGACCTTTTCTATAATGCAAACGCAATTAACCCGGCTAATAAAGACCTTAATGGTTTTCAGTTCAGAAGAATTTATGTAACAGCAGATTATACAATTAATGATCAGTTTTCATCAAGGTTCAGAATGGAATCTGCTATTTCAAGCGGAGCTAATATAGGTGTTTTTGTAAAAGACGCATGGTTAAAATGGAATAATGTTTTCAAGGGATCAGACCTTATCGTTGGTATGTCTCCCACACCGGCTTTTGATGCATCTGAAGGTGCCTGGGGTTACAGAGCTTTGGAAAAAACAATTATGGACTATTTCAAAATAGTTTCTTCAAGAGATATTGGTATCGACTTAAAAGGTAGACTTGATGATGCGGGAGTAGCACAGTACTGGGTAAAAATTGGTGATGGTTCGGGGAACAAACCAGAAACGGATAAATATAAAAGATATTATGCGCGCCTTATGTTCAAACCAAGCTCTAATTTGTTACTTACAGTTTACGGTGATTATGCATCTCACGCACCAAAGTTAGATATATTCGATGGAAAGATGAAAAATAATTCAGCATTTGTTGCTGCAGGATTCATTAACTACAAACAAGACAATGCATTTTCAATAGGTGTTGAAGGATTTATTAAAAGCCAGCAAAATAATTTTGCAACAACAGGCGCCTTAGAAACACAATCCGGTTTTGGTGTCTCGGTTTGGGCAAAGGCAATGGTTTCAGATAAAGTTGGAATTGTTGGACGTTATGACACCTATGATCCAAACACCAACAGCGCAATAACTAACGACAAACAGGGTTTAATTATTGGTGCAATAGATTTTAAAGTTGCTCCAAAAGTAAGTGTTATGCCGGGCATTGAAGTACACACGGTACAGAGCGCAAATGATAGTGACATAACACCGAGAGTAACTTTCTTCTGGCAGTTTTAAGTAATAAAAATAATTTTTATAAAGGAGTTTAAATGAAAGGTAAATTAATCTTAGTAATAGCAGTGCTGATGGGACTCTTTTCTTCACCATCTTTTGCACAGCTAAAAATAAACGGAGCAGGAGCAACTTTCCCATATGTAATTTATTCTAAATGGTTTGATGTTTATCATCAGAAAACAGGAATCGAATTTAACTACCAGGCTATAGGTAGCGGTGGTGGAATCAGACAGGTAATTGAAGGTACGGTTGATTTCGGTGCCTCAGATGCACCAATGAAAGAGTCAGAGATGAAAGCTGTTAAGGACAAACAGGGCACCGAAATTCTCCATATTCCTACAGTAATGGGAGCTGTTGTTGTATCTTACAATTTAGCACAAGCTGGTCATGGTTTAAAGCTTACTCCCGAAGTTTTGGCAGATATCTTCCTTGGAAAAATAACAATGTGGAATGATTCAAAAATCACAGCCATAAACCCCGGTAAAAAATTACCCAACGAAGCGATACTTGTTGCACATCGTTCAGATGGTAGCGGAACGACAAATATTTTTACCGATTACTTAACCAAAGTAAGCAAAGACTGGGCAAAAAAAGTTGGCGTTGGTAAATCAGTTAAATGGCCGGTTGGTCTCGGTGGAAAAGGAAACGACGGAGTTGCCGGGTTAATTAAACAAACCGAAGGTTCTATTGGTTATGTTGAATTAGCATACGCTGTACAGAACAAATTATCATATGCTTCATTGAAAAACAAAGCTGGCTATTATGTAGAACCATCTTTTGCAGCAGTTTCAGCCGCCGCCGCAGGAGCGGTTAAAAATATGCCCGCAGACCTCAGAGTTTCTTTAACAGATGCAGGTGGTAAGGATGCTTACCCGATTTCAGGGTTTACCTGGCTGTTAATTTACAAGAATATGAAAGACAAAAAGAAAGAAACAGAACTGAAAAAATTCCTGAGATGGGCAATGACAGATGGAGAATCTTACGCAAAAGACTTATATTATGCACCACTTCCTAAGGAAGTAGTAAAACTTTGTGAGAAAAAAATCGATCAGATTACATATAAAAAGTAATAATGTCAGAGAATATTCAAGAAAATTCAAACGATAGTAAGAAGCAGCAGGCCACAAAACCTGCTGCTTCTTTATTTAATCTAAAAGGATTATTAAATAAGAATCCCGGCGATCTTATTTTTGAAAACACAACAAGATTTTTTGCATTTATAGTTCTTGCTATAGTCTTCTTAATGGCTTTTGAGATGGTTCGGCAGTCATTGCCCACAATAAAAGCTTTTGGGTTTGGCTTTATAACAAGCCAGGAATGGGATCCTGTTAATGAACAATATGGGGCTCTTCCGTTCATATTTGGAACCCTCTTTTCTTCTCTTGTTGCACTTCTTATAGCTCTTCCGTTAAGTCTTGGTGTTGCAGTATTTCTTTCTGAAATATCACCAAAATGGTTGGAACAGCCGCTATCATTAATGGTTGAATTGTTAGCAGCTATTCCAAGCATAGTTTACGGATTGTTCGGAATCTTTGTTTTGATTCCCTGGCTGAGGAAAGTTGTTGAACCGTTTCTTGGAAGAGAACTTGGTTTTCTTCCTTTCTTTAAGGGTCCGCCGTACGGTTTTGGCATGCTTGCAGCAGCTCTTATACTAACAGTTATGGTGCTTCCAATTATTACATCAATTTCCCGTGACATAATGAAATCAGTTCCGGCTTCTCAGAGAGAGGCGGCTTATGCATTGGGGGCAACAAAATGGGAAACGATAAAAATTGTTTTATCCGGATCAAAATCCGGAATACTGGGGGCAACATTACTTGGTCTGGGAAGGGCAGTTGGTGAAACTATGGCAGTAACAATGGTGATTGGCAACAGGGCGGGAATTTCCTTGTCTTTATTTGAGCCTTCAAATACGATGGCCAGTGTAATTGCAAATGAATTTGCCGAAGCATCTTCTAAAATTTATTTAAGCGCGTTAATAGAAATTGCTTTGTTGCTTTTTATAATGACAATTATTTTAAATGCAATTGCGCGATTAATAGTCTGGAGTGTGACAAAAAAATATAAGGTGGCTGTACATTGAGTCCTTCTACACATTATAAAGTCAGGAAAGCTAAAAGCAGGTTGATGGTATTCCTTAGCTTGCTGTGCCTTGTTCTTGTGATTGTGCCGCTGGTTATGATTTTATATTACACAGTTTCAAAAGGCATTAATTATATTAACTGGGATTTCTTTACAAAAATGCCCGCGCCCGTCGGTGAGACTGGTGGTGGAATGGCAAACGCAATTGTAGGAACTGGAATACTGGTTGCTATTGGAAGTCTTATGGGAATACCAATAGGGGTGATGGCAGGAATATATCTTGCGGACAAAGAAAAAAGCGTGTTTGCATCAACAACCAGGTTTATGACCGAAGTTCTAAACGGAATACCATCTATAGTTGTTGGTGTTGTTGCTTACATACTCATAGTTATCCCTATGAAAAGATTTTCTGCACTGGCTGGTGGATTTGCCCTCGGTATTTTAATGATTCCTCTTATTACAAGGACTACGGAGGAAATGATAAGGCTTGTACCGCATTCATTTCGGGAGGCCGGATTAGGGCTTGGTATTCCACGCTGGAAGACAACTCTGTTTATCATTCTTCCCGCAGCTTTAAAAGGAATTTTTACGGGAATTTTATTATCCATTGCCAGAGCTGCCGGAGAAACTGCCCCATTATTATTTACTGCCCTTGGAAACAGGTTCTGGTCTACTCAACTTGATCAGCCGATAGCCTCTATGACAGTCTTTATTTACGATTATGCCAAAGCTCCGTTCGATGACTGGAATCAGCAGGCATGGGCAGCATCATTTGTTTTAATAGTGCTGGTACTATTACTCAATATTTTATTCAGATTAGCCACAAGAAAAAGATTTGCGACGTAATGAATAACGAAACAGTTCAGGAAATAATAAGTAGTGATGCTCAACAGATTAGTGCGCCCAGGATGTACACTAAAAATCTTAATGCATACTTCGGAAAAAACCGTGCGCTTCAGGATATATCCCTTGATATACCGAAAAACAAAGTGCTGGCAATTATAGGTCCATCAGGATGCGGTAAGTCCACTTTTTTGAGGTGTCTTAACAGGATGCATGAAGAAGTGGGCGGTTCTATTAAAGGAGAGGTTTACCTGGATGGCGAAGACATTATGAAAAAAGATCCCGTAAATCTTAGAAGAAAGGTTGGTATGGTTTTCCAAAAACCAAATCCTTTTCCAACAATGACAATATCACAAAATGTTGTTTCCGGTTTAAAATTAAACGGGGTTCGGAATAGAAAGAAATTGAATGAAACAGTTGAAAATTATCTCAGGAAAGCTTCTCTCTGGGAAGAAGTGAAAGATTCTCTTAGCAAACCCGGAAATAGTATTTCAGGTGGACAGCAGCAAAGACTGTGTATTGCAAGAACACTTGCCGTGGAACCAGAAGTAATTTTAATGGATGAACCCGCCAGCGCGCTCGACCCCATATCAACTGCGAAAATTGAAGAATTAATTTTTGAACTTAAAAAGAAATATACAATTGTAATTGTAACACACAATATGCAGCAGGCTTCCAGGATCAGCGATTACACAGCTTTCTTTTATATGGGTAAACTCATTGAAGTAGGCAAAACCCTTGATGTTTTTACTGCCCCAAAATTAAAACAAACAGAAGATTATATAAGTGGAAGGTTCGGTTGATCTTTTTGTCTTACGTCTTTTTCGTTAAAGCTCTTTTATAAAGATCCAGATAATCTTTTGCAGAATGTTCCCAGGAAAAATCGAGAGCCATTCCATTCTTTTGTATTTGTTTCCAAACCTCTTTTTCTTTGAATGTTTCAACCGCACGGGAAACAGTTGAAATAAGAGCCTTTGATGTGTAATCATTAAATGAAAAACCCGTTCCCCCTTTGTTTTCCATGGAATTAAATTCATGCCAGTCACGGACTGTATCGGCAAGGCCTCCTGTTCTTCTAACTACCGGAACAGTTCCATAACGAAGGCTGTAAAGCTGATTTAATCCGCAGGGTTCGTACCTGGATGGCATCAGGAACATGTCAGCACCTGCCTCTATCAGGTGGGATAAATCATTGCTGAAACCGATATATGATCCAACTTTATCGGGAAATGAATGCGCGAGAGACCTGAAAAGATTCTCGTAACGGTCTTCCCCGTTTCCGAGTATTATCCATTGAGCGTCTAATTTCATTAATTCATTTAACGATTCCGCCACAATATCAAATCCTTTTTGTCCAGCCATCCTTGATACTATTCCAATTAAAGGAATTTTTTCATCATAACTTAAATTGAATCCTTCAAGAAGATGTTTTTTATTTCTGCTTTTTCCTCCAAGTTTATCAAAATTAAAATGATAAGGAATATATTCGTCAATCAACGGGTTCCACTCAGAGTAATCGATTCCGTTTACGATTCCAAATAAATCGGTTTTTCTCTCGCTTAATATTTTTTCCATATCGGAACCATATTCGGGAGTTAATATTTCAAGAGCGTAAGTTTGGCTTACAGTATTTATTATGTCTGAATACAGCACGGCGGTTTTCATAAAGGAAAAACCAGTACTTTTTTCAGGATCAAAAGGCAAAACAAGATCTTTTTTAATTTCTGCTCTGTAATAAGTCTCTTCTGAAAAATGCCCCTGGTACCCGACGTTGTGAATTGTAAAAAGAGCTGCAGTTCCGCTGAATTTTTTATTTGTTTTATAATTCTCTTTAAGGTAAAGTGGGAGCAATCCTGATTGCCAGTCATTACAGTGAATTATATCCGGAACCCAGTCTGACAAATTAATTAATTCAATCACCGCTTTGTTAAAAAGAATAAACCTTTCATCTTCATCAGGGTCGTTTGTATAAATTGATTTTCTGAAGAAGTAGTGCGGACAGTCGATGAAATTAACCTCAACATTAGAACCAGGTAGTACGGATTTGTGGAGGAAAACTTTTCTGGTTGCTCCGGCAACATGAACGGGTATTTCTATTTCTTTAATAAAAGTTAAATGAAATTTCTTTTCGTCTATAATTCCGTATTTAGGTATAAATAATTTTACATTACAGCCGAGTTTTTCCAGGGCCTTTGGAAGAGCACCGGCAACATCCGCAAGCCCCCCTGTCTTGGCGTATGGGAAGGCTTCTGAGGCCACAAAAGCAATTTTCATTTTATCCAGATTTTCTTATCGATTGTTTTCTAAAACAAAGTATAAACAATTCCTAATTGAAGTGTTTGCTTAATTTGTCCCTGTTTCGATTGATCTTCCTGGTACACAAACAAGCAGGTCAAATTTACGTTCATAAAGTCGTTAACCTTAGCAACCAGCGTGTTATCCCAGCGGACATCCCAGACGCTCAGTTTCTTGAAGCGGGAAAACAGGCGGAGGTTGCTTTTAAGCATAAGGTTTTTTGCAACAGTGATTTCGGAGGTTGTCACCGACTCAATGCCCAGATCAAATTTAAATGTCTCTATTTCCGGGGTTGCCGGATCATCAGTGTATTTTGTGTTTACGTTTGTAAAAACTTCCTGCGCTCCCAAACCTAATCTTGTTGTAAAATATTTGTGTTTATCATAAATAAAACCCGCACTCTGATTAATATATCCGGGATCAAAAAAATCGGCAATCTCAGTTGTAGGTGTTGTGGTGTAATCGTAGCCTTTAGCAATTGATGTGCGAATAGAATTACTGAAATAGGGCTTTATCTCCCAATTATCTATGTTCTTAGATATAAGATTAACAAGATAAAAATCATTATCGTTTGTTCTGAATTCCTGTCCGCCTAACTTAGTTCTTCCATAAGCTACTTTAAGAGTATTATCAAAAGTATAGCTCTTATTTATATATTTTAATCCAAAATCTCCCGTAAGAGTCCACGTAAGGGAATTATCACCACCCTGTGACCAGTTGCTCAGGGCAATCTGACTTACATTCAAGCCAGCAATACCGCTTGGGGACCACCCGAATTCTTTAGTTGTGTCCTGTTGTGCATTTATTAAATTTGCTAAAAAAAGTAAAATCAAGACACAAAATCCTATAAATTTTCTCATCATAATCCTTTTAATTATTTATATTTACAAAAACAAACAAAAATGTGAAAAAAGATGAATACAATTAATAATAATTTCGGAATATTTCAAACCGGTATAGAAAATAAGCAATCTATAATTTTTATTCATGGATTTCCGTTTGACCACAAAATGTGGAATCGCCAAATAGATTATTTTGGAAAGGATTATCGTTGTATAAGCTATGATATACGCGGATTGGGGCAATCACCAGCGGGTGACGGGCAGATGACTATTGAGAGTTTTGTTGATGACCTTAGTGATTTGATAGAAGAACTTAATTTAAGTCATCCCGTTCTGTGTGGTCTTTCAATGGGAGGATATATTTCACTGAGGGCGATTGAAAGAGATGAAGATAAATTTGGTGGACTAATTTTATGTGATACTAAAGCAGAAGCAGACAATAATGAAGGTAAGCTAAACCGCGCAAAAGGCATAAAGGAAATTAATCTAAACGGCGTAGAAAACTTTGTGGTAAATTTTGTTCTGAAATGTTTTTCGGATAATTTTATAAAAGATTACAGGAATAATTACGAGGAAGTTTTAAACCGGGCAAAAAGCTCTGAACCTACCGGCGTGAAAGGATGTTTGCTGGCGATGGCGGCGAGAACAGATACCACAAATTATCTTTCAAAAATTAAAATTCCCGTGCTTTTACTTTGTGGCGAACTTGATCGCCTAACTCCTCCCGATATCATGATGACAATGGGGGGTAAAATAAATAACTCAGAATTTGTGCTTATTCCCGAAGCAGGTCATGTTTCGGCAGTGGAAAATCCTAAAGTTTTTAATACGGCCGTTGAGAATTTTTTGAAGAAAATATAAAAATTTGGTATTTATAAAAATATTTATAACTTCGGCTTTCAATTCATAAGAATAAAAAATCAAGCCTTGAAGAAAACAATTTCAATATTGCTGCTTTTGCTGTTTCTTTACAACGTGGCGGGGTATTATTTTGTATTTAAAATCCTGCAAATGGATATCCGTTCTGACGCCAAAGAGCAAATTGAAAAATCTTTGAAAAAAGATCAGCTTGAAAAAATAGTGATTTTTCCCGGAAAGACAGACAAAGAGATAAAATGGATACGCGAAGGGAAAGAGTTTTCTTATAAAAACAAAATGTACGACATAGTAAAAACCGAAAAAAAGCAAGATAAAATTATTTTCTATTGTTTGAACGATGAAAAGGAAGAAATGCTTTTTGCGGATCTTGATAATTATGTGAAAAGGAAAAGGTCAGAAAAAAGAAACATTAATAATGTAATCTCAAAAAACATCACTAATTATTTTTTTGAAAGCCTTGAAAAATTAAACACATCTTCAAAATCAGAAATTATCAGGCTGGTTTTTAATATCACTCCCAATAGTCTTCAAAAAGAGGTCTTATCTCCTCCACCCAAACATTCCTGATCATTTTAACTTTTAGAGATTAGATGCCGGAAGGATAATTGAGTCCAGCCGGGTTACTTTTTTATTAATAAAATGAACAGGATGTTATGAAAAAAATTGTATTATTATTAATTATTTTATTTTCTGTGAAATTAATTACTGCACAAACGCTTACCATTGTTGATAAAAAAACAGACAAACCAATTCAACTTGTTGTAGTACATAGCGAGTTCCCTAATGTAAGCGCAATGACAAGTTCGAAAGGAGAGGTAAACCTTAATTTATTTAAGGGAGCAGATACGCTTTCATTTATGCTTACGGGTTATGAAAAGCAAGTTCTGTCAATGAACCAGATTAAAAAGATGAACTACCGGGTTGCTATGACCGGGAAAAGCTATACCCTGAGTGAGGTGCTGGTTCTCGGTAGAAACCCCAATAAAGAGATGCCAAAAACAATAGGAAAAGTTAATATTCTTGGTTACAGTGACCTTAGAAGAAATAACGATATTTTCCTCGATAAAACATTAAACACCATTGCCGGTGTCAGGATGGATGTACGAAGTACCACTTCCCAGTCTCATATACTCGTTCGTGGAATAGGCGGGAAATCAAGATTTAATATCAGGGATATTAAAGTTTACTACGATGGCATTCCTATTACCGACGCTGATGGAACCACTAGTTTAACTGATATCGATTTTACAAGCCTGGGTAAAGTCGAGGTTATCAAGGGGTCATCAGCCGGACTTTACGGATCTAGCATTGGCGGCGTTATAAATCTTTTTTCAAAGAGAGCGCGTTACCAGGAAAAAGATTTTAACCAGTATGTTACATTCGGATCTTTTGGAATGCTGACAACAACAACAAATTTTCGTGCCGGGACCGATAAAGTAAATTTCTATGCAAATTACAGTTACCAGAATCTTAATGGATTCAGGGATCACTCACATTCCAAAAAAGAATTTGTGACATTCGGTGGCGACTTCTTTGTAAGCGATGTGCAGACGCTTTCCCTGCTGATAAATTATGCTCACGTGAACGATGAATTCCCCGGTGAAATTGACAGCGTTGATTTCGCAAACAACCCGGAGAAATCGAACCCGGCATATCCCCTGAAACACATCGGTATAAATTCAAAAAGCTTTTTAATTGGTGTGTCACAAATCTATAAAATTTCACCGAATTTTGAGAATACTTCGAGCGTTTTTATGGGACAGGTACAATCAGAAAACCCGATTGAACCCTTCTTCAACAGGCGTAGTACTTCAAAAGTTGGTACCCGCTCGGTTTTCTCTTTCAACACTTATCTCGGCAGTGCTAAATCTAGCTTTGCCTTCGGCGGCGAAGTTATTCGAAATTTTAACGTAGAAAAACATTACGGGTTTAAACCCTTTTTCTCAGACAATATAGATGCTATAAATTCCGACAAAGAATATGATCTTAAACAGTTTAATCTTTTTGTGCAGTCAATCATCAATTTTGATGAAATGACAACATTAACTTTGAGCAGCGGTATGAGCTGGTCCAATTATTTCGTAAAAGACAACCTGAGAGCAGGCGGCATTGATCAAACGAACGAAATGAAACTGGGTGCTTATTTTACCCCCGGGGTTTCTTTGACCCATGAAATCACCAAAGATATTTCCGTTTATGCACAGGTAAGCACAGGTTTCTCACCACCGACAGTTTCTGAACTGTCACTTTCAAACGGAAGTGTTAACACAACCCTTAACCCGGAAAAAAGCATAAACTACGAAATCGGTTCTAACGGTGATTTGGCTGATAACCGGTTTCATTATGAGTTAAGCCTGTTTTATCTTAAAATAAAAGATTCTTTTATTTCGCAGACCGTTAATGGTGTTAATGAATATGTAAATGCCGGGTCCTCCGATAATAAAGGACTTGAAGCGATGCTTTCCTACAAACTTATTGATCAACAGGACAACTTTATAAACCTTGTCCGTCCTTTTGTTACCTATTCTTATAATGATTTTAAGTTTGATGATTTTAAAACTGCTGCTGCAGATTTTTCCGGAAACGATTTTACTGGTTTAGCACATCATTTGTTCAATGCAGGACTTGATATTACTACCACACCGGGCTTTTATTTTTACGCAACATATAATTATGTTGGTAAACGTCCTCTTGTTGATGATAATTCAAAATACGACGATGCTTACGGTGTTCTAGATATAAAATTCGGAATAAGAAGAAGAATACAGAAAGAATTCACACTCCAGTTTTATGTAGGTGTAAATAATTTAACGGATGAAAGATATTCCCCAACCATTGCAGTAAACCAAAGAGATAAATCTTCGAGAAACTTACCTGTTTATTACAACCCCGCGCCAGGCAAAAATTATTATGCTGCTGCAAACTTTGAATATCACTTTTAATTAACTAAAAATTTTCCAATGTTTTAAAGGCAATCTATTGATTGCCTTTATTATTATACAAAAATAGGTCTTTTATGAAAGCTATAACTTTTGATTCACCAGGCGGACCAGAAGTGTTAAAAGTCGGCGAATATGAAAAGCCGGTTCCATCTGAAAAAGAAATCTTGATAAAAGTACAAGCCACAGCAATTAACAGGGCAGATACTCTTCAAAGAATGGGTAAATATCCTCCGCCCAAAGGAGCGAGCCCTGTTCTCGGACTTGAATTAGCAGGCGAGGTAGTTGAGGCCGGACAGGAAATAAAAAAATGGAAAACCGGAGATAAAATCTTTGGATTAATACCCGGTGGCGGTTACGCTGAGTACGCGGTGATTCATGAAGATATGGCAATGAGAATACCGGAAAATATTTCCGTTACAGAAGCCGCTGCAATTCCGGAAGTATTTTTAACAGCTTTCCAGGCACTTGCCTGGTATGGAAAAACAGAAAAGGGAAATTCCGTTTTAATTCACGCCGGGGGCAGCGGTGTTGGAACTGCCGGGATACAAATAGCCAGGGAAATCGGCGCAGATATTTATATTACAGCATCTTCTTCAAAACATAAGGCCTGTCTAGATTTAGGCGCAAAGAAAGCAATAGATTATAAAACACAAAACTTTGATGAAGAAATATTAAAATATACAGACGGCAAAGGAGTTGATATAATTGTTGATTTTGTTTCCGGTCCGTATTTTAAAATGAATATTGAAAGCCTCAAAACAGATGGAAGATTAATTATACTCGCCTCGCTTGGCGGTGGAAATGTTGATGAATTTGATTTAAGGAAAATTCTTGTTAAAAGATTATCCATAATAGGGTCTACACTAAGATCGCGACCTTTAGATTATCAAGTAAAACTTACAAAGGACTTTTCCGATTTTGCTCTTACTAAGTTTAAGGAAGGAAAAATGAAACCCGTAATTGATTCTGTATTTGATTGGAAAGATGCTTCCGAAGCACACAGATATATGGAATCAAACAAAAATACGGGGAAGATTGTGCTGGAGGTTTCTTAAGAAACAGATTCTTTATTAGTATAATAATAAATTAGGAAAAAAATGCATACACTTAGGGGAAAAAAAGTTTTAATTACAGGCGGAGCTTCAGGTATTGGTAAAATTATGGGAAGACTGGTTCTTGAAAAGGGAGCCGAACTTGTAATATGGGACATTAATTCAGCGGGGATTGAAGAAACAAAAAAAGAATTTTCCTCGTTAGGAAAAGTTCACGGCTATAAGGTTGATGTTTCACTTCCGGAACAGATAAAGACGGCGGCGGATTCAGCAAAAAAAGATGTTGGCAATATTGATGTGCTGATCAACAACGCGGGCATTGTTGTAGGCAAATATTTTAGCGAGCACACACCACAAGAAATAATAAAGACGATGGATATAAATGCCAATGCCCCGATGCTTATTACATCGGAATTTCTGCCAGTTATGATACAACAAAATTCAGGACACATCTGTAATATCGCTTCATCTGCAGGGCTCATTTCTAATCCCAAAATGTCAGTTTATGTGGGAAGTAAATGGGCCGTAACCGGTTGGTCTGATAGTCTTAGAATTGAAATGAAAAAATCAGGGAAAAATATCGGGGTTACAACAGTTACTCCGTATTACATTAACACCGGAATGTTCGACGGTGTTAAATCTATAATTCCGCTTTTAAAGCCAGAGAAAGTTGCACGAAAAATAATCGGTGGAATTGAACGCAGCCGTATTTACGTAAGCATGCCGTGGAATGTAAATTTTGTAAGATTTTTTCAGGCAATATTTCCGGTAAGATTTTTTGATTGGTTTGTAGGCGGTGTACTGGGGGTTTATAAAGGAATGGATCAATTTAAAGGTCACAAAAAATAAAAGCGAGATTATTATGGAAGAAACATCGAAAGACGTAATAGAAAAAATGCTTGGGGAGCAGCGGATGTTTTTTTCTTCCCACAAAACGAAATCATTAAATTTCAGAATAGAGAATCTGAAGAAATTCAAATCGACAGTACTTAAGTATGAAAAGAAAATCAGCGATGCTCTCTGGAAAGATTTACACAAGTCTTATGAAGAAGCTTATATTACAGAGATAAGCATAGTTCTTCAGGAAATTGATAATCATTTAAAACACATAAAACGATGGGCAAAGCCAAAGCGTGTATTTACACCGTTGCCACTCTTTCCCTCGTCCAGCAGAATTATTTTTGAGCCACTTGGAGTTGCACTTATCACAGCGCCGTGGAACTATCCTTTTCAGCTTCTAATGAATTCCCTTGTTGGAGCAATTTCAGCGGGATGTTGTGCAATTCTCAAACCCTCACCAGATGCACCAGCAATTGCCAGGGTGATGGAAGAATTGCTGCAAGAAATATTCGAATCAAATTACATCGGGGTTGTGCAGGGAGGCAAAGAGACAAATGAAATATTATTGAAACAGCGCTTCGAGATAATCTTTTTTACCGGTAGCCCGGCAGTCGGAAAAGTTTTTATGAAAGCCGCCGCTGAATATCTTACACCAGTTGTTTTAGAGCTTGGCGGGAAAAGCCCCTGCATAGTTGATAAAGATGCTAACATAGACGTTGCCGCAAAACGAATTGCATGGGGCAAAACAATAAATGCAGGACAGACATGCATAGCGCCGGATTATTTATTTGTTCACCGTTCTATAAAAGATGAATTATTAACAAAAATTGCAGCTCATATAAGTAAGATGCACGGTACCGATCCAAAACAGAGTCCGCATTTTCCCAGGATAGTAAATGATCGGGCATTTAATCGTCTTCAAAAGTTAATGGAACACGGGACCCTAAAGTTTGGTGGAGAGACAGATGCAACAGAAAAATATATTGCGCCAACAATTATTGATGATGTTAAGCCTGACTTTCCGATTATGCGAGAAGAAATATTCGGGCCCATTCTCCCGGTACTTACATTCGATAATGTAGATGAAGCTATAAACTATGTTAATGAGAATGAGAAACCGCTGGCATTTTATTATTTCGGAACGAATACAAAAGCAAAAGAGGTTTTATCGAGAACAACCTCCGGCGGAGGCTGTATAAACGACACCTTGCTGCATATCGCTAATCATCATTTGCCATTTGGCGGCGTGGGAACAAGCGGGACCGGAAGTTACCACGGTTACAAAAGTTTCCTTGCATTCAGTAATGAAAGAGCAATTGTGAATACACCAACCTGGATAGACATACCATTAAAGTATGCACCGTTTAAAAACTTTAAGTGGCTAAAGAAAATTCTTTAGCTAATTGATATCAATTCATTCAACAGGGGAAGCGATGAAACATACTAAAACAATATTATCTTTGGCAATATTCCTGCCATTTTTATTCGTTTCCTGCAATATCAATGATAGTCTTGAAAGAAATCTTATAACCATTAATAGTGCACAAATTTATTTGATAAATACTGTAACAGACTCGCTTTATCAAATTGCGGATGGTGAACAACCTTTTTTTATTCCTAATAGCGACAAAATATTATATCGATCTTCTGATTCTTTGTTTACAATAAATTATGACGGTACAAACAAAAAGTTTTTATCTAATGCTTATGGCGGATCAATATTTCTACATATGGGGATAACAGTATCTGACGACGGGCGTTATGTACTCTATTCCGGTCAGGACCATAGTCCCGGAGATCTTTATTTGGTCTCTATTAATTCAGGCTTAAGTGTTAATCTTACTCATTCTCCGGATCGTTCAGAGGGCAATCCACATTTTTATAAAAATAACAACAGAATAATTTATTCGGAAATTGTATTTAAGGATAAAATAGGCGGGGATTATTCTAGATTGGGAATTTCTTCCATTGATCTCTCTGGTTACTCTTACGAAAAAATAAGTCCCGATTCCTGTGGCTGCATATATGTTGGTTCAACAATGAACGATAATTATTTTGTTACAGAGTCTGGTTATGCTGATAAGGACTCGTCTATAATAATAATTACCTTAATTGATGAAAGGGATAATTCAATAAAAGATACAATAAATTTTATAAATCAGTCATTTTCATCCGCACCGACCGTTGATAACAACGGGTATTTATATTATTGTGTAAATAATAGCAATATCTATAAAATGAATTTATTTACAAGAGAGACAACAAAATTATACACGGGGCTTATCAATGATCATTGTTCTTATTCTTCTGATTTCAAAAAAACATTATTTGTAAGTGGAACCAAATTAATAATGCTCGACCTTCAGACGGGTCAGACAAAAACATATTTTAATGATATGGGTGCAGATTTTGCTTTGTGGAATTTTAGCTACTCGAAGGACAACAAGTATATTGCAGTAGAAAAAACTAAAAGCAAACAGGTTTATAACTATTGACCACCTACTTTAAATTCCTGATCACTCACCGGTTCCGAAGTGGGAACTTTTATAACGTTAAATGCAAAATTTACCACCTTATGGCAGGTGTTACATGTCTGAGTTAATGTTTTATAATCTTTCGTAAACATTTTTAGGCTTTTATTGGTAATAGAAGCCTGTAAACTGTCAAGCGCGGGAAAAATCATCGGGATTTCCTTTGTCTCTTTTCTGTCGGGTAAAAAATGAATTGCGTTATATAGTGTCTCTCTTATTTCTCCAATCTCAAAGTTAGCAAGCGGCCAGTTTTCATTTATTCCCGCAAACCAAAGTTTTTCATGATGCATCTGCACTTGCAGCATAAACTCGCCAAGTTCTGGTTTGTAGCTGTTTTTTATAATAGCCTGGAGGCTATCGATTTTGCTTTGTAATGCCTCTGTTTTTGTATTATTGCAGGAAGTGAAAAAGAAAGCAACAATAAATAGAACTGACGAAAGAAATAAAAAACGTTTCACTAATTTCCTACCTTTCTCCCCGGTATTATTTTTTCTGATAAATTATACGTTTGTTCTGTGCCTGTCAATCCAGTATGCCCAGATAACAAACAGCCACTGTGCTAGCGCGCTGTACACCAGTATGCTGACGTTTGGAGGGGCTGCTGAAAATAAATTCATTACATATATTATTAATAACAAAGCGGCCAGTCCCCACAGGGCAAACGAGCCGGTTTTATCATTTGCTTTAGTAGTATTCAGGTATAAATATAAACCAGTTCCGAAGAGTAAAAGTTCAACGGTGACAGAAGCCGGAACAGAATACCACAAGCCGAGTCCTAAATAAGTATTTATTCCGGGTGCAATGGGCAGATCGGGGCGGTGAGAAATAAAATCAAGTATCCAGTGACTGAAAACACCCAGCCCCAAAATGATAGATGCTTTCCGGTTCTTTTTTATTAGATAATAAATTCCTCCGAAAAGCAACGACCAAATAATCGCCATTAATAAACTATGTGAAAGCGGGTAGTCATAAAAATCAAGTGGTGCCATTGGAGTATTGCCCGGATCAATTTTTACATGTTCTAGTCCCGAGCAGGAAAAAGAATAGGCCAGAGTAGGTCCAGAAAATTTACGGCCATAAAGTAAGTGCCCAGTGAGATTTTAGGTTCTGCCTTTTTAGAGCCAAAGCCGACAGCGTAGTGCCCTATAAACATGTTTCACCATTTTTTAAGAATGTAAAAGTTAATAAAAGTTTACTTCGTGATTTAAATATTTTCCGTTTTTGTAATTAAATTTTGCACTGAAAAACCTGTCCTGAAAAAGCCATTCAAGGAAAATTTTATCACCGTCCCACAGGTTTAGTTCGGTAAGTTTGTCGTTAGGAATCCATTCAAGATTTCCTTCGGGAGAATCAATTAGTTTCCCCTCAAAATTTTTTGATGAAAAAATAAACACATACCAGTCATCAACTTTATCAAACAGCGGGAAAGTTATAAATCCATGCATTTTAGGGCTTTTTATAGTCAGTCCGGCTTCTTCTTTGATTTCCCTAATAACACAATCTTCCGGGCTTTCTCCCTGTTCAAGTTTTCCACCAAGTCCGTTCCACTTACCTTCGTGATAATCGTTTTCCTTTTTTACCCTGTGAAGCATGAGTGTCGTGTTTTTTTCTTCGTCTATTACATAACAAAGTGTTGCTAATTTCATAATATTATTTTTTTAAAATGATGGTTATTTGTATTGACATTATATTTAATGCAGACTAATTTTTTAAGGAAAGATATTTCGCCTGTGGCAAATAATCCGTTATTTGACTTAAAGGAAAATAATATATTTGCTTTGCACTTTACAATATTTTTTAAATATTTATTCAAAAAAAATTATTTTGTTGATGTTAAAATTTAATTATCTTTTAACAGTTAACAATACAAAATCTCTTTTATAGGAGGCTCACGGAGATGACAGGGTTGGAATTAGAAACAGGAAAAGAAACGATAGAGACACATGAAGATTTGTTGGAAGAAAGTTTGGAAATTTGCATTCCTGTTGCTGGACATCAGGATGAAGAAACACTGAAAATGTTTATGGGTTCTGCAGATGAGGAAGATGATTTTGATGATGAAGAAGATTTCGACGATGAATTTGAGGACAACGAAATAGATGAACCTATTGATGAAAAGGAAATATTAGATGAAGATTTTGACTTCGACGATGACGAGGATGATGATCTTTTCGATGACGAAGATCCCCAGTATAATTAGGTCCGGTAGGTATTTACCTACCTAAATATTTATCAGGAACAAGATAGTTTTTTACATAGTCAGTTACGCCGTCTTCAAGAGAAGAAATCTGAGTGGTGTAACCGACTTTTTTTATCTTATCTAAATTTGCTTCTGTAAAGTACTGGTATTTATCAGAAAGATGATCCGGCAAATCAATGTATTCAATATTAACCGGTTTTCCAACAGCATTAAACAGAGCGGTAACAAGATCATTCCATGTCCTGGCTTTTCCTGAGCCAACATTATAAAGCCCGTTTTTACCTTTATTGTCCATAAAAAACAGTGTCATATCAACAGCGTCTTTTATGTAAACAAAATCTCTTTTCTGTTCACCGTCTTTGTAATCTTTGTGACGTGATTTAAAAAGCCGGACTTTTCCCGTATCTCTTATTTGTTCGAAAGCTTTGTGAACAACGCTTCGCATATCGCCTTTGTGAAATTCATTAGGGCCAAACACGTTGAAATATTTTATCCCAACTATTTTATCGAGCATATTTTTCTTTAAAGCCCATATATCAAAAAGATTTTTTGAATAACCATACATATTTAACGGGCGTAATGTTTTGCAGATTTCATCTTTGTCATCAAAGCCGAGACTGCCATCACCATAAGTTGCTGCAGAAGATGCGTAAATAAATCTTATGTCTTTGTTTATAGAATAAAGTGCCAGTTTTTTTGTGTACTCAAAATTGTTTTCCATTAAATGGTCCGCATCTTTTTCTGTTGTTGAAGAGTTTGCTCCCATGTGAACGATGGTGTCTACTTTAAAATCCAGGCCTGTTTGAATTTTTTCAATAAAAACATCTTTGTTAATGAAATCTTCATAATCCAGGCTTATAAGGTTTTTCCATTTTTCATCTTTGCCAAGCTCATCCACAATAATAATTTTGTTTTTACCGAGCTGATTTAATCTCCAAACCAGCGCGCTTCCTATGAATCCGGCAGCACCCGTTATTACTATCATTTAATTGCCTTTGTGACTTAAAGTATCATTTTATAATGCTTACAATTTAATTATATTTGCTTTGCTTTCAAAAAGAAAGCATACTGGAAAACATTCCAGAAAAAAACGGGCCTAATAAAACATATAATTGACAAACTAGCCAAAATTCATATATTTGAACAAGAGTTTATAGTTCTTTTAAATATTAGTTCTTATCAAGAACGGCTGAGGGAACAGGCCCGTGGACGCCGTAGCAACCGCCCCGAATTATCGGGGGCCTTAGGTGCTAAATCCTGCCTCCGGTTGGGGGAAAAGATGAGATGAAGACAGATTTTTATTACCTCTTCATTCTCATTTGAAGAGGTTTTTTATTTTAAACTAATAAGATAATTTATGGAATCAACAACGAACATATTAACAAAGATACTTAAAGAACGAATCCTGGTTCTCGACGGAGCGATGGGGACTATGATTCAGCGACACAAACTGGAAGAAAAAGATTTCCGTGGCGAACGATTAATAAATCACCCAAGTGATTTAAAAGGGAACAACGATCTTTTAAGTATTACTCAACCAGAAATAATTAAAAACATTTATCGTGAGTACCTTGAGGCCGGCGCTGATATTATAGAAACAAACACTTTCAGTGGAACGTCAATTGCACAGGCAGATTATAAGACAGAAGAGTTTGTTTATGAAATTAATTATCAGGCAGCAAAACTTGCAAAAGAAGCTGCAAAAGAATTCACAAAAAAAAATCCGGATAAACCCAGGTTTGTTGCAGGCGCGCTCGGACCGACAAATAAAACTCTCTCTCTTTCACCAAATGTAAATGATCCGGGATACCGGGCAACAACGTTCGAAAAAATGTCTGAAGCATATTATGAACAGACAAAAGGACTGGTTGAAGGAGGAGCAGATATTCTGCTTATCGAAACAATCTTTGATACGCTAAATGCTAAGTCCGCAATCTTCGCTGTTGAAGAATATATGAATGATACAGGAAAGGAAATTCCTGTTATAATTTCAGGAACTATAGTTGACCAGAGCGGAAGAACATTATCTGGTCAGACGACCGAAGCATTCTGGATATCAATTTCACACACAAAAAATCTGCTTGCTGTAGGACTCAATTGTTCGCTCGGCGCAAAACAAATGCGTCCATTTATTGAAGAGCTTTCAAATATCGCGAATTGCTTTGTAAGTATTTATCCAAACGCTGGCCTTCCGAATGAAATGGGTGAATATGATGAAATGCCGGGAACAATGACTTCCCTGTTAAAGGAATACGCAGAAGCTAATTTCTTTAATATTGTGGGCGGATGCTGTGGAACAACGCCGGATCATATTTCCGCAATAGCTAAAATGGTCTCTAAATTCAAACCGAGAGAACTTCCCGAAGTTAAAAAATATTTGAGATTAAGCGGACTCGAGCCGCTCGTTGTTCGCCCTGATTCAAATTTTGTGAATGTTGGCGAAAGAACAAATGTAACAGGCTCAAAGAAATTTGAAAAATTAATACTTGCCGGAGATTATGAAGCTGCTTTGGCCGTTGCGCGAAACCAGGTTGAAGGAGGAGCGCAGGTTCTTGATGTAAATATGGATGAGGGTTTGCTTGATTCTGAAGAAGCCATGAAAAAATTTCTGAACCTTTTGCAGGCAGAACCGGATATTGCAAAGCTTCCTGTAATGATCGATTCATCAAAATGGTCAGTTATTGAATCGGGGCTTCGGTGCGTTCAAGGAAAATGCATAGTTAATTCTATCAGCCTGAAAGAAGGTGAGGAAGTTTTTAAAGAACGAGCCAGAAAAGTTTTGCAATATGGTGCCGCCGTAATTGTGATGGCTTTCGATGAAGGTGGGCAGGCAGATTCATTGCAGAGAAGAATAGATGTCTGTAAAAGAGCCTATAAAATTTTAACTGAAAAAATAGGATTTCCACCACAGGAGATAATTTTTGATCCAAACGTTTTAACAGTTGCCACCGGAATTGAAGAGCACAATAATTACGCAGTGGATTATATAGAAGCAACACGCTGGATAAAACAAAATTTACCATTAGCAAAAGTAAGTGGCGGCGTTAGCAATATCTCATTTTCCTTCCGTGGAAATAACCTGGTGCGCGAGGCAATGCACTCGTCATTCCTGTTCCATGCAATAAAAGCCGGAATGGATATGGGTATCGTAAATGCAGGTCAGCTAGAGGTTTACGAAGAAATTCCAAAAGATCTTTTAAAGCTTGTTGAAGATGTACTACTTAACAGAAGGAAAGATGCGACTGAACGTCTCGTTGATTTTGCTGAAACTGTAAAACAAAAGGGCAAGACTGAAGTCAAAAAAGATGAATGGAGAAACGGAACAGTTCAGGAAAGATTAAAACATTCATTAGTTAAAGGAATTGTAGATTATATAGAAGAAGATACAGAAGAAGCCCGCAAACAATATTCAAAACCCCTCGAAGTAATCGAAGGACCGCTTATGGACGGGATGAATGTTGTTGGTGATCTTTTTGGTTCCGGAAAAATGTTTTTACCGCAAGTCGTTAAAAGTGCTCGTGTGATGAAGAAAGCAGTTGCGTATCTTTTCCCTTTTATAGAGGAAGAAAAAGCTGCATCCAATGATACACGCGAAGCCGGTAAGGTTTTGCTCGCTACAGTAAAAGGTGATGTTCATGACATCGGGAAAAATATTGTTGGCGTAGTTTTAGGCTGCAATAATTATAACGTAATTGATCTCGGTGTCATGGTGTCAACAGAAAAAATTCTTCAGACAGCAATAGATGAAAAAGTTGATGTTATAGGACTCAGCGGACTTATCACTCCATCTCTTGATGAAATGGCTCATGTTGCAAAAGAAATGGAGCGCCGGGGCTTTAAAGTTCCATTATTGATTGGAGGAGCCACTACTTCAAGAATACATACCGCGGTTAGAATTGCCCCCAACTATAAAGGTACAACAGTTCACGTGCTTGATGCATCCCGAAGTGTACCCGTGGTCAGCAGCCTAATTAGTGATGATAAAAAGGTAAGAGATAATTTTAGTAGTGGAATAAAAGATGAATACACGAAATTGAGAGAAAATCATTTAAAGAAAAAAGAAGCAAAAAATTATTTAACAATTGAACGAGCCAGAGAAAACAAATTAAAGGTCGATTGGGAAAAAACAGAAATAGTTAAACCTGACAATATTGGGGTTACAGTTCTAAAAGAATTTTCTCTCGAAACTTTGCGTAAATATATTGACTGGACTCCATTTTTCTCGACCTGGGAAATGAAAGGAAAATATCCTGATATATTGAATAATGAAAAAGCGGGTAAGGAAGCAAAAAAATTATTTGATGATGCTAATAAGCTCCTGGATGAAATTATTAAGAACAAGTCTTTAACTGCAAACGGCGTTTTGGGACTCTTCCCTGCGAACACAGTTGGAAATGACGACATTGAAGTATATTCCGATGATACAAGAAAAGGTGTGAAAAGAGTTCTGCATACAATCAGAACACAGACGCAAAAATCAGATGGGCTTCCGAATCTTGCTCTTGCGGATTTTGTTGCACCAAAGGAATCGGGAAAGAAAGATTACATCGGAGCATTTGCAGTTACAGCGGGAATAGGGATAGAAAAGCTGATTGAAAGATTTGATAAAGATCATGATGACTATAACAGTATTATGACAAAGGCACTTGCCGACAGGCTTGCCGAAGCATTTGCGGAACACCTTCACGAGCTTGTAAGAAAAAAATATTGGGGATATGCACCGGATGAAAAATTTGACAACGTGGATCTTGTAAAAGAACAATATCGCGGAATTCGTCCGGCTCCCGGTTATCCTGCACAACCGGATCACACAGAGAAACCAATAATTTTTAGTTTACTGGACGCAGAGAGAAACACCGGAATTAAATTAACGGAATCCTTCGCAATGTATCCTGCAGCTTCCGTTAGCGGCTTGTATTTTGCACACCCCGACTCAAAATATTTTACGGTGGGAAAAATCGGAAAAGACCAGGTAATGGATTATCATAAAAGAAAAGGAATGAGCCTTGAAGAGGCCGAAAGATGGCTTTCTCCGATTTTGAATTACGAACCTGGGGAATAATCCGAAATATTGGAACATAAAAAGTGTTAATTTTGTAAGGTAATTGACATGAATTGATTAGGCGGGTTCCAATGAAAAAAATAAAAATTGCAGTTTCTTCTACTTTTATTCTCCTCACTTTCTTTCTTATAGGGTGCAGCAGCAAACCTGATGTAATACATGATTTGAGCGGAAAAGATTACACACTTATAGATACAGATAGTTCAATTGTGCACTTCCCAGGTGATTTTAAAGGAAAGACCGTTGTCCTTGGGTTTATTTATACCCATTGTCCTGATATTTGTCCAATGACAACCCACAACATTAATCTGGTGAAAAAGGAACTGGAGAAACAGGGTGCGGACGATGTAACTTATTTGGATATTTCTTTTGATCCGGATAGAGATTCTCCCGAAGTTCTAAAAAAATATGCAGATGTAAGAGGAATAAATACAAAAGAGTTTAGATTTCTTACAGGGAATAAAAAGGTAATTAAATCTCTGCTTAAGGATTGTAATATATACGCTATTCCCGGTGATACAACTGTAACAGATGGTGATACTTCTTACTTTTTTATTCACACCGACAGGATAAGCGTTATGGATCCTGAAGGGAAGATTCGTGCAGAGTATAAAGGAAGCACAGCCAACAGGACCGAATTAATAAAAGATATTAATAGAATTAGATAAGGACTTGTTATGTATATTTTAATGATTTTAATTTCATTGCTTAATTTTTCCTATAGTGGAAAACTTGAAGTAAAAGATGGATGGGTTCGTCCCGCAGGAAAAGGAATGAACACCGCATTTTATTTTAGGGTAGAAAACAACGCCGATAAAGCAGACACACTACTTTCGGTAAAATCGGGCGTGGCAAAAATGGTGCAGATGCATGAGACTTTTAAGAAAGACGGTATGATGGGTATGCGGGAGATAAAAGCCATACCGGTAAATTCAAGATCAACTCTAGAATTTAAACCGGGCGGTTATCACGTAATGGTGATGAATTTAAAAGAAGATCTTAAAATGGGAGCTTCTGCAGAATTTGTTCTTCACTTTAAATATGCGGGTGATGTAACGGTGAAAGCTCCTGTAAAAATGCCGGGTGATTGATTATAAATTAAAAACTACTCACCTCCTACCACTTCACTTAATATGAGAAAGGGGGAAGAACAGAGAATTTAAAAAGTCCCTTCCTTTTAAGAGAGGGATTTAGGGAGAGTTTCATAAATATTATGACTTCAAACCAAAACCTAATAGAAACATTAAACGCACATCAATTTGTGAGCGTGGTTCCTTTCGATCTTCACGGTCCGGACGTTTATGTTTTTGATTTTTCTGATTCGAACGAAGAGTTGAAAGAACAGGATTTTTCTGACCTGCAAAAATTTATTGATTTCAGTTTTGAGAAACTGAAGGAAAATAATGCAGAAGTTGGTGTTGGCGGATACGCGGAGAGTCGCTCTATTTATAAGAGAAGTGAAGTTTTTAAGAGCGGTGAAGAGTACCGATCTGTTCATCTGGGTATTGATATAACGGCGGAGGCAGGCACAGAAATATTTGCTCCCTTAAACGGAAAAGTACACAGTTTTCAGAACAACTCTTCTTTCGGGGATTACGGCCCGACAATAATTTTAGAACATAATTTAAATGGTGAAGTTTTCTACACACTTTACGGGCATTTAAGTTTAAATTCGCTTAATGGACTTTTTGAAGGAAAGGAAATTAAAAAAGGCCAAAAAATTGCAGAATTTGGGGACCCGGCAGTAAATGTTGGCTGGCCACCGCACCTACATTTTCAGTTAATTACTGATATGCTCGACAAAAAAGGTGATTTCCCCGGTGTTTGCACTCCTTCAGAAAAGGAATATTACCTGAACATATGTCCCGATCCGAATCTGATATTGAAAATAGAAAAATTGAATTAAACTATAGGGACAGGGCAAGCCCTGTCTCTACGCAAATAATGAAACCAAAATGCTTTCTATGCATCACATTAAAAACAAAAATGAGTTATAAAGGAGAATAAAATGAGTTATTATTTTAGTAAAACTATAAATGAAGATTTCGATAGTGCAATAGAAAAAGTTACGGCAAAATTGAAAGAAGAGGGTTTCGGAGTACTTACAGAAATTGATGTTAAAGAAACACTGAAGAAAAAACTTGATGTGGATTTTAAGAAATATAAAATTCTCGGCGCATGCAATCCTCCTTTCGCATACCAGGCTTTACAGGCAGAAGATAAAATTGGTATCATGCTTCCGTGTAATGTTATAGTTGAAGAAAACAGTGATGGTAAAGTAGAAGTTTCTGCAGTTGATCCTATAGCTTCAATGCAGGCAGTTCAAAACGAATCGCTTGGTTCGGTTGCAGTGGAAGTAAGAGACAAACTCAAAAAAGTAATTGATAACCTTTGATAAAATTACACTGATCCATTTTTAAAAGTCGCCAATACTTTAATTAGCGACTTTTTTAATTAATGTTTTTCTTTCTTAAAAAAATCAAGCCAATTGCAAAAATTATAGTACTTCCGGCAATACTATAAAGAATCACTTCCTTCAAAAAAGAAAAATCCATTTTGTATAAATCCTGTGATGCCCACATTGGTAAAGCGTATGGTATCCAGTTGCTGTGTTCCCAGCTCAGCACCATCGATGTTCCAATTGTTCCTGCTACACCAATACCGATGGAAACAAGAAAGTTTTTAGAATTTATACTAATTACAAATTGTATCATTAATATAAACAGCGAAGCCAGAAAAATTTTGATGCTGGTTATAATAATTTCATTATTCATGGCGAAGTTTTCAAAATGTATTTCCGGGTGGAGTGAAGCCAGCATTTTACCGGATAAAATCAAAAACACATCGAAAAGAGCGAGAGATAAAAACACCAGTCCGGATGCAACTACTATTTTACCAATATAAATATTGGCCCTGCTTACAGGAAGAGCAAAGAGATGTTTCCAGCCGTTAGATTTGTGTTCAACATTGTTAACAATAAATGCAACCAAAGTAATGAGTAATGGCAGCATTAAGATTGAGTAAATATTGCTTGCATTACCCGCTATTTTAAGCCATGGATTTGTCTCTGCTTTTTTCAGCAATTCAGGGTGTGAAAAAAAGATTAAGAAATTTACAGTTACAACAAATAACGGTGCAAGAATAGCTCCCCACAGCGCAAGGGTTTTCTTCTGTTTTGTTATTTCAGTTAATACTGAACTTTTTAGTGCAATTAAAAATGAAGTCATATCAATTCGTTTTTGTTATATCGAGAAATAATTGTTCTAGATCTTTTTTTGAATTATTGATTCCCAAAACAGGGATTTCATTTTTTACTAATAGTCTTGTTATAATATTTATTTCTTCTTTGTTTTCTATATCGGTTTCGATAAGGTTGGTCTCTTTTAATTTTGACTTGGGGAAATTATTTTCCTGCAGTAATTTTAATCCCCTTTCAGGCTCACTGGTTTCAATAAACACCGTGCTTACGCCAATTTCTCTTAATTCTTCCAGAGCGCCCTGGAAAAGAAGTTTCCCTTTATTAATTATTCCAACGTGAGAAGCTATTCGTTCTATCTCACTTAGAATATGGCTTGAAATAAAAATCGTGGTACCTTTTTCTTTTTTAAGAGATAACAGTAATTCTCTTATTTCAATAATTCCGTGAGGATCGAGTCCGTTTGTCGGTTCATCCAGTATTAATAATTCCGGTTCTGAAATGATTGTGAGAGCGAGACCCAGACGCTGTTTCATTCCCATTGAATAATGTTTAACAGCGCGCCTGGCATCCTGAAGCAGGTTTACAGTTTTAAGGGCTTCTGCCGTTCTGTTTTTTGGTAGGCCCCTTAGTTTTCGGGTTATTTCCAGGTTATCGAAACCGGATAAATGATCATATAATGTGGGAGATTCTACAAGTGCTCCAATTCTTTTTAGAATTGATAAATTTTCATTATTAATTCTTTTACCGAAAATCTTTACGTGATCTCCGTTGGTTTTATATAACCCGAGCAAAGCCCGTATAGTAGTGGATTTTCCTGCACCGTTGGGCCCTAAAAACCCATATATACTTTCCTGCGAAACATTAATACTCAGGTCGTTTAAAACTTTCAGGTTACCAAAGGAAAAATCCAGATGGTTGGTTTCGATGTAATTTTGCATTGCTTCTCAATTGTTTCTGTAAAGACGAATTGAGGAATGTAATTGTTACAAAAATGAGGCGAGTTTAAGAGGAATATTTCTGAATTTAAATAAAATAAGTTTCGTGAGATTGCTCATCCTTGCAATATTGAACAGAGATAATAAAGGGAAAGAAGAATTCGTGCAGATGTATGAATCGTACCAGTCAGGATTAAATTTATTTTTGAAATTGTAAAGCCCGAGGTAATTATAGGCATAACGTAAACGTCTTCCGGCGAAGTTAATGAAAAATTCATTTGAAAAGACTTTACTGTTATATATGATGTAAGGCACATCGCCAAGACTCCAGCTCCTGGCCCCTTCAGATTTAAGCTGATTAAAAATTGAATAAATAAGAAACTCCATTACGCCTTTTGGTGCATCTTTTCTTCTAAGAAGCAGGTCAGTTCTAATTTGTGCGTTACTTATTTTGGCAGTCAAAATTGCTCCCGCCCACTTTCCGGATTTTTCTGTAAATACAAAAAGGCGGGTATCCGGCAGAAACTGATCGTTAAAAAAATATTTTAGTTGCGGTTCTTTACCATGTGTGCATCTTGATTTGAATAATTCCAGTTTGATCTTGTTTTCGTGTGAAAATTTTACCTCCTGTACAAAACCTCTTTTGGAACCGTACCGAATTAATTCTTTGACGGATTTTTTGCTGAAGTGGTTTATTTCTGTTTTGAGCACAGCTTCTTTGGCAGCCTTGTAAGTCTTAAATTTTTTATGGGCAAAAATATTGGCACATTCTGCATTGCACCCAGTTACAAAGACATTTATGTTTTTGGAGTTTATCCTGTCGTCTTCCTTTAATTCAGTTTGAGTAAAATAGTATTGGGGATTGTTAATCCATAACAGGGGTTTTTTCCCGGTAGCATTATTTTTCTGAAATACCCGCTCGTAAGTTTTCTCTTTTGTGCTGGAAATAATGTTCAACGTTTCCGCAAAAAACGAAGAGTGAGGATAAATGTCCTCTTTATGTATGACGTCTAGATTTTGCATATTTATCTATTTTAAAAGGATAATTTAATTTTTATGTAGAACTTTGCAGAGTGTTATTCCTATTTACTCTCGTGGTTAATTAAAACAAAAATCATTGTAAAAAGGTTTCCTCTTTTTTTAGAATGAAATATCAGTATTGGATTTTAGTGTGAAATAACTATTTTAATTCAACATTTAACAATTTGGTGATATTATGTTGAAAAATTCAATAATCGAACTCTTTGAAAGGGATTTAACGAGGTTAAAAGATGAGATTAATCTTTACACAGCTGAATCTAAATTATGGATAACGGAAAAAGAGATTAACAATTCAGCCGGTAATCTTGTCTTACACCTGCTTGGTAATTTAAATCATTTTATAGGATCAACGCTTGGAAATAGCGGGTATGTAAGACAACGCGAAAAGGAATTTTCGAACAAAGATATTCCCAGGCAAGAAATGTTAGGGGAAATTGATAAAACTATTGTAACAATTAAAAACACAGTGGGAAAAATGAACGAGGAAGATTTTAATAATGACTATCCACTTGAAGTATTTAAGAACAAGGGGAAAATGAAAACGGAGTTTTTTCTTGTTCATCTTACTGGGCATTTAAATTATCATCTGGGACAAATAAACTATCATAGAAGATTAATCGGCTAATTCAGGAAAGAAAACTTCCGGCTAACTTAAAGCTGTTTTTGAAATTCAGATCAATAATTGCTTTTTCTTTTTCTGAAACAGGGAAAGGGTTTTCGTGGCTGTATTTGTGTTCAAAATTTAAATATTTAATATTTGAAAGTTTAGTTTTAAATTTTTCAAATGTTTTAGAGACGCTGTTTGCAGGAATCACGTTATCTTTTATAAGTGCAAGTATGGAAATCTGATCCTTTAGTTCATTTAACCTTTTTTCCCGTAAATTCTGGTTGTTTTCATATTGTATAAATGATTTCAGGTATTCAGTCTCAGCCATGTGTTTTTGGAAATAATTTCTTAGTATTTCATCCCCATTTATTTTTTCCAAAAAATTATTCAGAAAATAATTTCTTAAGGCAGAATCAGCTTCGCTATCAATAATTGCTCTTGAAACGGGAGTCATCAGATCTAATGTTGGGCCGCCGCAAAAAATAAATAGTTTAGAATTATCGAAGTAATTCCCTGAATTTATCATCATTAACATTTCTCCAAGAAATGCTCCCATAGAATAACTGAAGATGTCAATTCCTGCCTCTTTATTAATCAGTTGGTGTTTATCATTTTTTATTTCTTTTAACAGGCTTAAAACATCATGATATGTCTGAAGTCCTGATATTAGAAATCTTTTTGGGGAATATGACAGCCTTATGCTTATTGCAGTATTGGCAAATGAGTTATCGATAACATCAGGAAATAAAGCTTGTCGCTCTTTAGCAACTTCTGCCATTAACCGGGGATTACTCCAGAATTCTGGTGCTCTGTTCATGTGAAAAGCAATAGGAAAAAATAAAATAGCTTTGCCAGTTATTTTGTTTAGTTCTGTTGCCCAGGGAAGATATTTTTCCCAGGAGCGTTCGTTCAAACCGTGAAATAATATTATTACATTATCAGATTTAGTTTCGTTTTCTTTTTGCAAAAGAAGATATTGAAATTCTTTATTCTCATTTATTTCTTCATCGGAGGCATCCAGAACACGAAAGAAATATTTATTTGTAAATGTATTCTTGGAGAGATAATATTTTAAAAGAGCAGTAAACAAATTATTGTTTTGTTTTTCTATATGCTCTTTCTGGAACAGTCCGTAATTTCCAGAGGAAAAATTAATTCTGCTGATTTTTATCCCAAGTTCAGGGACCCGGATTACCGGGCCATCTTTTTTATAGGCATTCTTTAATAATTTAAATTCATCCGTGTAATCCAACTTTCCCCCCGGCTAACAATTAGGCCCTTTTTAAATTCTTGTTTTTCAATTCCTGAATTTCTTTTTTCTTTTTCTTTAACAGATCTTCCCACCGGCTTATTCCTTCTTTTAGAAGTTTCATCTTTTCGTAAAGACCGGTCATGGCCTCCAATATATTTTCTATTTTGTGGCTTACTTCTTCTTTTGATTGGGCATCAATATTATTCTGAAGTGAAAGCAGTTCTTTGTAAGAATCTTCTACATTTTTTATTTCATCAAGACTGTATCCAAATAACTGGAGATCTTTAATAAGATTACCAATTAATACGAAGTCTTCTGTGTACAATCTGAAACCGCCTTCTGTTCTCATTTCTGAATCTATAATTCCTTTTTCTTCCCAGTGTTTTATAGTTCTTGTGCTTACTCCGATCTTATCTGCCAGCATACCGACTGTCAGAAATTTTTCAGTTTTGCCACCGGAGGTTTTTTCCTCTTCTTTTGCCGGCAGCCCAACCTTTTTTATTATTTTTTTTATGTCATCCAATGAATAGCCAAGCTCCGAAAGGTTCTTAATATGGAGACACCTTGAGAATGAAATATCTGAATAGAATGGTTCCTTGTCATCGGAATAACCAGATGGTCCGATGAGTTTTGCTTTTTCCCATTCTGCAAGGATTTCCGGGCTTATTTCAGTTTTAGCGAGAATTTCGCCTAAAAGGTAGATTTTTTGTGCCATAACTGACTTTTTACGTATATGTTTAATAAACTATACGTAAACGTGCGGAATTATTTATTAAATGTCAAGATATTTTATCTTTTCAGGTTAGAAAGTGAAAAGATTCTGGATAATGAATTGTGTTTTCTAATTAGAAGTCTCGTGTTTACTAAAATGATTTTCTTCTATTAAAACATCAATTCTGCTCTTAGCATACTTTAATAAATTGGTATCAATTTGGGCTTTCGCAGCAGATAAAAACTTTTTGTAATAATTAATTGCAACTGATTTGTCTCTGTAATAGTGGTCATAAACAGCTGCAAGGTAGAAAACTATTTCGTTCTTGTCCGGTTTTTCTCTGAGAGCATCCTGATAAAATTTTAGGGCTTCAGAATAATTTTTTTGTTCATAAAAAGTTGCACCTATTTGTATAAGTGTTTCTGCGAGAAAATCATTTCTCTGAAGTCTGACAGCTCTTAAAAGATTTTCAATTGCTTTGTCATATTGCTTCAGACCTTTGTATGAAGTTCCAAGATAAAAATAAGCCGTCGGGTCTTTTTTCATAATTTTGATTGCACGGGTTAAAGAAGAAATTGATGAATCGTATTTCTCTATCCAGTAATAGCTAATACCAAGGTTTCTGAAATTTATTTCAGAAGAATCTCCCAGGTTTATCGATTTTTGATATTCAGAAACGGCCTCACTATAATTTTTCATTTTTAAATTGATGTCTCCCCTCTTTGTCCACATAGCCGGAGAATAAGGGTATACTTTTAGTCCATCGTCTATTATCCGAAGAGCGGAGATTAATTTCTGTTGTGAAAAATACAGATTGCTTAGCTCAAGGATAGTATTCTGATTATAAGGATTTAATTTATGAGCTATTTGAAAATTAACGACTGCACTATTGGTATCCTTCAATGCAATATTACAATAAGCAAGCTGCTCAAAATAAAAACTATTGGAAGTATCCCGCTTAGCCAGGGTTCTATAAGTTTTCTTCGCCCGGTGCCAGGATTGTTCTTTTTTAAAAACCCGCCCGAGTGAAAGAAGAATATTTAAATCGGTTGAATCGATAGAATAAGCCACAGATAATATAGAGTCAGCTTTAGTAATACGTCCGGCTGAATAATAATTGTCGCCAAGCATGGTCATTAATTTCACGTTTTCCGGTTTAAGGCTTAATGCTTTTTCCAGGACCGAAGACGCGTTCTGATAATTCGACAGGGATTGATAATTCAAAGCTAAATAATAGAGAATATCCATGTCTTCCAGATCCTTCTTGTCCAGACTCAGCAATATATCTATGGCTTGAGAATATTTCCCTTCAAGCGTTAATAATTTGGCTTTGTTGAAATCACCGTTTTGTTGATTCTGTGCATTAACGTTGCGATAACAAAAAGTTATTAAAACGATGGTTAATAAAAATAAAAAGGTCTTTTTGTAATTCATTTAATTCCGGTAAAAAATAGTTATATGTATATATAAAGATGGCTGAGGGGATAAAAAGTTGTTCCAAATTGCGAAAATATTTCAATTATTCGCTCCTTTTAGTTACTATTACTTCGTTAAATTTTTACTGTAAACAAAATTATTCTATTATGAAGAAAACAAAGAAAAGACCTTCGTGGGATGAATATTTCTTAAAACTTGCTATGCTTGCCTCGGAAAGATCAACCTGCCCCAGAATGCACTGTGGCTGCGTACTCGTAAAGGACCGGTTTGTTCTTGCTACAGGCTATAATGGCTCAGTTCCGGGCCAGCCACATTGCGAAGATGTAGGTTGCCTTGTTGTCGAAAATCACTGCGTCCGGACAAACCACGCAGAAATGAATGCACTTATCCAGGCGGCTGTTCACGGAATTTCAATTAAGGGTTCTGATGCTTACATAACCAATATGTCCTGCACAACATGTGCAAAAGCACTTATTGCAGCGGGAATAAAAAGAGTAATTGTTTTTTCAGATTTTCACGATACTCTTGCAACGGATTTTTACACGAAAAGTAATGTTGAAATCATTAAGTTGAAAAAACCGTCTTCAAAAATAAATTATGATCTAAAAAATTATTCTTCCGCAAGAAAGACAAAAAAATCCAGATGAAATCAAAACTGGTCCTTTACTGGAAGCCGCTGCTTGCAATGATATTCTGGGGTACTTCATTTATTGCGACCAAAGTTGCTTTGAGAGAATTAACCCCCCTGATGATAATTTTTTTCCGCCTGGTTTTTTCGATCACACTTCTGATAATTTTTGCACTTTATACTAAGAAAGACTTCACGATAAAACCCAAAAGCCATTTATGGATTGTACTTCTTGCACTGATCGCTTCTTTTCATCTATGGATACAGGTTACAGGTCTTAAATATACTACAGCAGTAAACACAGGATGGATAATAGGGACAGCACCTGTTTTTATCGCAATACTCGGCTTTATCTTTTTTAAGGAAAAATTAACGATCTTAAAGGTTTCCGGTATCTTAATTGCTTTTGCCGGACTTATTTTACTCATAAGCAGGGGCGATATATCAAGGCTAAATTTTCTTACGCACAAAGGTGATTTTTTAATTCTTGCCAGCGCTTTTACCTGGAGCGTTTATTCTGTTGTAAATAAAAAAATCACTATAAACTATCACCCGGTAATGACGATACTTTTTCTCTTTCTGATGATGGCAATTATTATCGGGCCGTTTACACTTAATGGTGAATATTTCCGTGCTGTTTCTCATTTATCGATGAAAAGCTGGGGAGCGGTTTTATTCCTTGGAATTTTCTGTTCGGGTGTTTCGTATGTTTTATGGTCTCAGACGCTAAGCGAAATGGAGGCAACAAAAACCGGGGCATTTCTATATTTTGAACCATTCGTAACTGTAATTTCCGCCTGGGTTTTTCTGAACGAAAGCCTAACCACCATGATAATTATCAGCGGATTGGTAATCATGTTCGGAGTATACCTTGTAAATTCAAAGTAATTTATTTTAAATTAGGCTTATGCGTAGCACTATAAAGGGAATAAGAAAACTAATTGTCGGGATTGTCGGTTTTACAATTCTGTTTATAGGTTTACTTTTAATCTTTTTACCCGGACCTGCCTTTATAATAATTCCTGCCGGGCTTGGAATACTTGCGACAGAATTTGTATGGGCAAGAAATTTATTGACCAAATTCAAAGAGAAATTCAAAAAGAAAAAATAAACTGTCGCAAAATTAAGGAGTATCAATAACATGAAAACTCTGAAGCAATTATTAATATTAATAATTTTTATTTCGGGATTAGCTATGGCACAAACAGTCAGACCAATTCGTGATGATATCGGCTTTTGCTGGAAAGCAAATGAAATGAACACATTAATGAAATATTTATCTGCCCATAACAAAATAACGGACATTGATTCGGATAATCTTATTGCCGCTATTTCTCCACACGATGATTATTTATATGCGGGAAATATTTATTATACACTCTATCCGCATATAAAAACGAAAGAAGTAATAATTTTTGGTGTTACTCACGGAACTGTGCGTAAGGCTATGAATGATCCGAGAGATGTTTTAATTTTTGATGATTATGATGAATGGGCGGGGCCGTACGGAAATGTAGCAGTTTCACCACTCAGAGATTTTATAAAAGACAAACTTAATAAGGATTACCAGATGGTGAGTGACAAAGCTCAAAACATTGAACATTCAATTGAAGCTCTTGTCCCGTTTTTGCAGTACTATAATCGTGATGTAAAAATCACCCCGATTATGGTAACGGGTATGCCCTATGAAAGAATGGAAAAAATAAGCCAACAGCTTTCGGGGATTATTACCGAATACATAAAAAAGAATAACCTGAAATTAGGGAAGGATATTTTCTTTCTAATTTCAACGGATGCAAATCATTACGGTAAAGATTTTGACAATGCACCATATGGAGAGGACGAATCAGCTCACAAACAGGCAACTGATAGGGATAAAAAGATAGGTAATGCAGTTTTTAACGGTGAAATGAATATGGCAAAAGTTAGAGAAGTCGCTGAGGATTTCTGGCCAGAGTTAAAGGTGAATAAAATTTGTCCTTTGTGGTGTGGAAGATACCCGATTCCTTTCGGGCTGATGACAACGATAAACGTAGTTAATGAAATTTCTGACAAGAAAATAATTGGTAAATTCCTGGGTTATTCAGATAGCTGGACAGAAGGCGTTATCCCGCTTTACCATACAAATATGGGGCTTACTGCTCCGTTCTCCCTCAAACATTGGGTTGGTTACGCAGCAGCAGGATTTTATCTAAAATAAATGGGCTAACGGTACAGAAGTAGTACAATTTAGGATTGCTATACCGACGGCTGGAGAATTGTTTTAATGAACACAGAAGGAATTTAATTAAAAGATTCGGGCTGTATTATAATTTTATTATCAAAGGATTAAAGGCTTTTGATACAACCATAACCTTATCACCGGGCTGAAGGTCATCCGCTTCTTCCCCGGCAGCGATAACTTTAATAATATTATTGCCTATCAGAACGCTTACAATAGAGACAACATCATCTTTTTCAATCTTTAGTACATCCCCGGTAAATCTGAATTTACCGCTGATGTAATTTTTCTGGTAAACATCGTGCGCAATACCTTTGTCAATAATTTTCCCTTTGTCTAACCTTATAACCCTATCAGACATTTTAAATATTTCTGAAATATCATGGCTTACGAGAATAGTAGTAAGATTTAATAACCTGTGTACCTTTAATATATAATCCTGTAGTTTTAATCTCATTTCAATATCCAGAGCTGACAGTGGCTCATCGAGAAGAAGAATATCGGGTTTTCTGACGATTGCTCTTGCGAGTGCTGCACGTTGTTTTTGCCCACCTGAAAGAGTTAACGGGTAACGGTCTTTTAGTTTTTCAAGTTCCATAATATCGATTATTTCGTTTACCTGGTTTTTATCGTGCGTTTTTCTCCATCGCGAAGGCAATGTTTTCGTAAACTGACATATTAGGAAACAGAGAATATTCCTGGAAAACAAAACCAACATTTCTCTTTTGCGGGGGGAGAAAAATCTTTTTATCTGTGTTCAACCATTCCTTTTTATCAACGGTTATTTTTCCTTTATCGCTCTCAATAAGTCCGGCAATAAGTTTAAGTAGTGTGGTTTTGCCTGCACCTGAATGGCCTTCAATTGTAATAAACTCACCCTCTTTAATATCAAGGTTTATATCAAGAGGTAAATCACCGTCCGAAGTTTTTAATATTTTATAAAGATCAAGAGTAATCACATTCTTCCCAATTTTAAATATTTTCTGTTGAAAATATAAACTGTTAATAAAATTGAAAAAGTAATTATGAACAAAACCAAGGCGTATAAATTAGCACTATGATAATTCAGTGCCTCTACTTCATCATAAATTGCCAGGGAGGCTACCCTGGTTTTACCGGGTATGTTTCCACCTATCATCAACACTATTCCAAACTCTCCAATAGTGTGTGCAAAACTCAAAACGATACCTGTTAATAGAGAAGGCTTGATATTTGGGAGTAGCACTTTTGTAAATGTCTGAAATTTAGACTTGCCTAATGTGTAGGACGCCTCTTTAAGTGATGGAGAAAGATTCTCAAACCCTGCCTGTACTGGGTTTACCATAAATGGTATGCTGTAGATAATAGAGGCGATTATTAATCCTTCGAATGAAAATACGAGCCTCACATTAAAAATGTTTTCTATTGCACCGCCGAAAAAATTATTTGGTGAAAAAGCTACCAGCAAATAGAAACCAAGCACGGTAGGAGGAAGCACTAAAGGCATGCTTATCAGTGCTGAAACAACAGGTTTTAATTTAAAATCCTTTTCAGAGAGCCAGTATGCAAGCGGTACCGCGACGACAAATAATATCAAGGTTGTTATGGCAGCCAGTTCAAGGCTCAGTATTATAGGTTGAAATTCATTCATAGGGAGCCAGTGTGATTTCATTGGTTTTTACAAGAGCCAGAACTTCGTCATTTTCTTTTAAATTAAGCCTATCTACTGATCCGGTAGTTATTATAGAAACGATTTTCTTATTATTAAAGTTGAGGATTAATTTGCTCAATAGTTTTCCTTTTACAATACCTTTAATCAGGCAGGGCATTTTATTTTGAAGGCTTATCTGGCCCGAAAAATTTTTTGCAACAGTCACTTCGGTTTCTTTAAACATTATTTTAATTGAAGATCCTGTTTTTAGAAATGGAGCAGTTTCCGGTGTCTCAATAATAACGGATTTGAAAGTATTCCCATTTGCATCTATCTCAACAATAGAAAAATGTTCATCGCTTCTTATTTCTGTAATTATTCCTGCTAAACTATTCATCTTTTACCTGACAATATATCCGTACTTTGTCAAAATATTTTTTGCTTTTTCGGAAAATAAAAACTTATAAAACTTAATCGCTTCAGTTTTATGATTATCATATCCGTATTGTAAAATAACACACCCCTGTTCAATAGGCTTGTAGGAACCCGGATCAATTTCTATCCAGCTGCCTTTGTTCTTCATCTTTGGAGAAAGTACTACAGACTTTGCAGTAAATCCAATTTCGGCAGCGCCTGTATAAATAAAGTGATTGGTTGGCGCAATACTTTCACCATAAACCAGTTTATCCTTTACTTTATCATAGATTTCAACTTTCTTCAAAGTTTCGATTGCAGCAGTTCCATAAGGAGCAGTGCGCGGATTTGCGAGAGCAATTTTTTTAATCTTTTTTGAAAGAAGTATGCTTAAATTTTTGTCCGGTTTAATTCCCTTTAACATAGTCCAGAGAACCAGTGAGCCTTCGGCATATACCTTCGGAGAATCAACAGCAATGTTTTTTTTATAAAGCGAAAGCGGGTATTTCATATCTGCGGAAATAAAAACATCATACGGCGCGCCTTCATTTATCTGCGCTGTTAATTGTCCGGAAGAACCAATTATGACTGAAAGATCGATCCCTGTTTCGTGTGTAAATTCAGTTCCTAATTCGCTCATTGCATATTGTACATTTGCCGCTGTAGCAACAGTTATTTTGTGCTGCGGGTAGGCAATATTCCCCCCAATTAAAACCAGGATTAATAACAAAAAGAATCTATGGGACCTCACCCTAAACATCTGCAATTATAAACCTTACTTAAACATAATTGGTAAACTTAATTCTTTGGTGGTTCAAATAAAAACCATTTAGAGTGTGTGATTTTTTAATATTACAAGGAAAGACAATAAGAATTAAACTTTCTAAACTTAGTGAAACAGACCATATTTTTTAATGTGTTTATAAGCCAGGTAGCCCACCGCACCTAATTGAGCCATTCCTAAAACCCGTCTCAGTAAGCTTATGTTTTTGCTTTCAATATAAAAATTCAGATAAGGGTGCAGCATATCCGAAATGCTTACGGGATTTTCTTCAATGCCGAACCCGTTATTCATCATAGCCATTCGTGTTCTCAACCACACAGTAGCAGAATCGTTAACACCTGATAAATTAAAAATTTGAAAAGAACTCTGAGGACTAATTCTAAAAGAATGATCTTCGGGAATAAATATATTATCACCCGATAAATTATAAAGAGTGATAGTTGATTTTAAAGTTGAATCTTTTTGAGAAGAGATGTCTTGTGCAAGTGTGTTTACAGAAAGCACAAAAATAAAAACGAGAAGTATTTGAACGTATGATTTCATCACTGCAATTTTTATTTATGATTAACATAAAGATTGTGACGAAAACTCACAATGGAAAAGAGATAAGAAATGATGCGGATTCTAGAACCCGCATCATAAATTATTTAAGCAACTTCTGTTAGCAATTCTTTTTCTATTGCTTCAACTAAAGAAGGTTTTGGAAGAGCTCCAACCGCCATTTTAGGCTGCCCTTCTTTAGGTACAAAAAGAATAGAAGGAATGCTTTTAATTCCAAAAGCACCACCGAGCTCCTGTTCTTCATCGGTGTTTACTTTATAGAAGTTTACTTTGCCTTTATATTCTTCTGAAAGTTCGTCGATAACCGGTCCGACCATTTTACATGGTCCGCACCATGGTGCCCAGAAATCTATCACGCAAGGTAAATCACCCTCAAACTTCCATTCTTTGTTTGCTTCATAGTTAAAAACTTTCTGCAAAAAAGTTTCTTTATTTAAATGTTCTGCCATTTTGTTCTCCTGTTATATTTATTTTTTGTTTGAAAAATTCCACGTTACAATTCCGCCTTTCATATTGGCGGCATTAAATCCGGCTTTGTATAAAATAGATGCCGCTGTTAAGCTTCTGGATCCTGTCCTGCAAAAGCAGATTATTTCTTTGTTTTTATATTTATTTAAATCACCCAACTTACTTTTTAATTGTCCAATTGGAATATGAACTGAACCTCTAATTGACCCGCTTTTTCTTTCTTTATCTGTGCGGACATCCAACAAAATATAGGACGGGTTCTTAATTTTCTCTTTTGCTTCACTGGCTGAATAATGATTAATTTTCCTGCTTATAGCAAATTTCCTTACATAACTATAAACGATATACAAACCCAGTAATAATAGTATTATTTGTGTAGCTGACATAATCTTCCTTATTGGTTGTTATTTGATACATATCGGGTAAAAAGGATTCAACAAAATAATGTAAATAGGTTATATTTTACAGTTTTTTGGGGTGTTTGTTTCATATTTGTGGCCTGTTTTCTTAAGTTTGTATGTTAAATAGCTCAAAAATCAAATATAAAATTAAGGACTAGAAATGGCGTTAAAGGAAAATCAGGTAGTTACGATGAATTTCACATTGAAAGATGATGAAGGTAATGTGATGGATACAACATCCGGGCAGGAACCTTTTTCTTTTATAAGTGGACAAAACCAAATTTTACCAAAACTTGAAGAAGAAATAGGCACAATGCTTATCGGTTCTAAAAAAGATGTAGTGCTTTCACCCGAAGAAGGTTATGGTGTTTTTGAAAAAGATGCTGTCAGAAATGTTAAAAGGTCAGAATTTCCTGAAGGTACAGAATTAAAAGAAGGAATGGGATTTATGGCTACCGGTCCTGATGGGAAACAGTATCAGTTTTTTATCAAAGGAATTGAAGGAGATGATATAAACGTTGATTTTAATCACCCAATGGCTGGTAAAACTCTTCACTTTAATGTTGAGCTTGTAAATTTAAGAGAGGCAACTAAAGAGGAAATGGAGCACGGACATGTTCACGGTGCCGGCGGCCATCAACATTAAGGATTAAAAATCTTGCTTGTAAAGCGGGTTTAGCCCGCTTTTTTTATTTATCCGGATAATTTGATTTTGCAATGATATTTTATGGAGTAAATTAAGTTTAATAAATTTTTCGGATTTTTACTTGAAAGAAAAACCAAGATTTAAGTTCATTGATTACCTGAGGGGCGGTGCCCTGCTTGTTATGATTGAAGTGCATGTTATTAATTCTATGCTTATTTCTTCAATTAAAAGTGAACCCTGGTTTAGCACATTAGTCTTTATAAACGGCCTTGTTGCTCCCTCCTTTTTATTTATTTCAGGCTTTGCGTTTTACATTTCATCGGATAGGAAATTAGATGAACTTAGGAATTATGGAAAGGCCTTCTGGAGAAAAATCGGGAGAATAGTTGTAGTTCTTCTTGCCGGATATTCCCTTCACTTTCCCTTTCGTTCAGTTTTTATTTCCGGATACAATTTGTTCTCTATAAACTGGGTCCCGGTTATTAACGTAGACATACTTCAATGTATTGCCGTTGGTTTGCTGGTAATGTTTGTTTTTAGAATACTTATTAAGGACAAGAAATTATACGATCTTCTTCTATTGATTTCCGGTGTGCTGATTATTTTGGCTTCACCGCTTGTGTGGAAGACAGATTTTACTAATTATTTACCACTGTTCTTTGCCGCCTATTTTAATACAATGCAGGGATCGTTATTCCCGCTTTTCCCCTGGCTTGGCTTTATGTTTCTTGGGGCAACAGCTTGTAATTATTATCTTATGGCGAGGGAAAAGAATGAAGAGAAAAAATATATTTATATAATCTCTGTTGTTGGAGCCTTCTTCATTCTGTTTGGCAATATCAGCCGGTTTGATTTGGTTTATGCGATTATTGGGGATATTATTCCTAACCCGCTGTTTTTTATTTTAAGACTGGGATATATATTAATATTACTGGTTTTATGCTGGTACTATGCAGATATCAGGAAACCTGAAAAATCCTTTGTGCTCGATGTCAGCAGAGAATCTCTTCTCGTATACTGGCTTCACCTGGTTTTGATTTACGGCGTTTTCTGGAATGGAAAAAGTTTAACCGCAATTGTTAATAATAGATTTGGTATAATTGAGTGTGGATTAATGACAATTGCCGTTGCTGTTCTTATGATATTTATTGCAAAATTATGGGGCGCTTTTAAAAGAAGAACGAAGATCTTTTCTAAATAAAAATGTAACAGGAGGATTTATGTTCAGAAAAAAGTCCGGTTTGTTGTTAATTGTTTGTCTGGTATTCATGGCCGGTCATCTTTTAGCTCAAAGCAACAAAGACGAGCTGATGAAAAAAGTTGAAGGTTGGAATAAAACCTTTTGTAAAGCAATGGTTAATGGAGATGATAAAACTATTTTATCTGTTTATGCAGATGATGCTTATTCATTACCAAGCTATAGCCCGATGATGGTTGGGAAAAAAACTATTGAGGAAGGAATGGAAATAGATAAGAAGTCGGGCACAGTTTTTAAATCATTCAATCTGAAAACAAAAGACGTTTGGACAAGCGGGGACATTTTATGTGAAGTAGGTACCTATACCTTTTCAATGCTTGTTCCTAATTCAAAAAATACGGTAGATGATTACGGAAAATATTTGACAATTTACCAGAAACAAAAAGATGGAAGCTGGAAAATAAAAGCCGATATGTGGAATACAGATACAAATCCATGGGCTATGATGCAGGAGCAAAAGTCGAAGTAATTATTTTCAATTAAGGCTGTGATTTCCTGATTACAGCCTTAATTTTCGCATCCCAACCTTTCCACTTGTTTAAAACTGCTGTTAGAAAAGTAGTGAATATCTGCAACTCATTTTATTACTTGTAATTAAGCTAAAAAATCATAATTTATAGTAATTCATGCTTGGTGAAGAAACTATGAAAAATGTAACAGCTATTGGTGAGATTCTTTTTGATATTTATCCTGACGGTAAAAAGGTAGGCGGCGCGCCGTTCAATTTTATTTATCATATAATTAGACTCACGGGTCAGGGAAATTTTGTTAGCAGGATAGGAAAAGATGACCTGGGAATGGAAATCAGGAGTTATCTTGAAGAAAGAGGTGTCTCTCCGGAATTTGTTCAGACCGATCAGCTGCATAAAACCGGAATTGCGAAAACGACACTAAATGAGAAAAAGATTCCGGATTTTATAATTGAAAAAAACCGCGCCTATGATTTTATTCAATCAACTCCGGAAACAGACAAATTGATTTCAGAAAACACTGATTGCCTCTACTACGGTACACTGGCGCAGAGAAACGAAGTGTCGCGTAGCACAATCCAAAACCTCTTTGATAAAAACGTAAAATGCTTTTGTGACCTTAATATTAGGCAAAATTATTATTCTACAGAACTGATAGAAAAATCACTTAAGGCATCTAATGTTTTAAAACTCAACGAAGACGAATTAAATCTTGTTAATAAACTTATTTTAAATTCGGAAAAAGATTTAAAATTAATTATTAAAAAATTAATTAATGATTTTGAAATAGAACTGTTATGTGTAACCAAAGGAAGTGATGGGGCAGTTCTTTACCGGGGAGTTGAAGAAAACTCCTTCCAGTTGAAAAATGATAAAGTTGTTGATACAGTTGGTGCAGGTGATGCATATGCCTCTATGCTTTGTATTGGTTATTTAGAAAATTGGGATCTTGAAAGAATAAACAAACTGGCATCTGAATTTGCTGGTGAGATAGTGAAAGTTGAAGGGGCATTGCCAAACGATGATAAGATTTACGAAACTTTTAAGCAAAAGATAAATGATGGAAAAGGATAGAAACAAAAATAAAAAATTATACATACAGCTGTACAGCTTACATGGATTAATAAGAGGACACGATCTTGAACTCGGGAGAGACGCAGATACAGGCGGACAGACAAAATATGTCCACGAACTGGCAAAAACTCTCAGTAAAGATCCACAAGTAGAAAAGGTCGAATTAGTAACCCGCCAGATAAAAGACAAATCAGTCTCAGCAGATTACTCCGAGCATCTAGAGAAAGTAAACGACAAATTCAGCATTGTAAGAATAAGATGCGGGGGCGGTAAATATATCCGGAAAGAACTCCTCTGGAATCATCTTGAAGAGTTTGTTGATAAAAGTATAAAACACATTAAATCTGTTGGCAGACTTCCGGATGTTATTCACAGCCATTATGCTGATGCCGGTTATGTTTGTACAGAGTTAACTAAGTTTTTTGGAATTCCACTTATTCACACAGGCCATTCACTTGGTAAAGATAAATTAAGAAAACTTTTATCAAGCGGGCAATCAATAGAAGAAATTGATAAAAGATATAAAATTAATCACAGGATAGAAGTCGAGGAAAATGTAATTCATTATTCTGATTTGATTATAACCAGTACAAGTCAGGAAATAAAAAAGCAATATGGCGATTACAAAAACACGAATGAAGAAAAATTCAGAGTAATTCCTCCCGGGGTCGACCTGGAAAAGTTTCATCCTTTTGTTGCTGATAACTTGAGAAGCCGGGAAGTCAAAAGATTAAAAATGGTTATCACCGAAAAACTTCTTAAATTTTTTATTGATGTAGACAAACCGCTTATACTTGCATTATGCAGACCGGATAAAAGAAAAAACATTTCCGGACTTATTACAGCCTACGGCGAAAATAAAGAACTGCAGGAAAAAGCCAACCTTGCAATTTTTGCTGGCATCAGAAGAGATATACAGGAAATGCCGGACAACGAAAGAGAGGTACTTACCGAGATTCTTTTGTTGATGGATAAATATAATCTATACGGAAAAATGGCAATTCCCAAACGTCATGATACACAGCACGAAGTTCCGGAATTATACAGAATAGCGGCAGAAACAGGCGGAGTGTTTGTTAATCCGGCCCTAACAGAACCTTTTGGTTTAACTATCATAGAGGCCTCTGCAAGCGGTGTTCCGGTAATTGCCACCAATGATGGGGGTCCGAGGGATATAATTAAAAACTGTAAAAGCGGAATTCTGGTTGATGTATCCGATTCTAAAAACATTGCAAAGGCTATTAATAAAGTTTTACTTAATAAAAAAATCTGGAATGATTATTCAGAAAATGGAATAAAAAATGTTAAAAAGTTTTATACCTGGAAAGCGCATACAGAATTATATCTTTCTGAAATCCAAAAACTTCTTCAAAAGGATCTTGATAAAGAAAAAACATTTGCCACAGTTGGTAAAAGATTATTCCTTGCAGAAAAACTTATCATCACAGATATTGATAATACACTTCTGGGAGATGAAAGCCCGGTAGATAAGTTTTCTGAAATAATCAGAAACTCTCACAAAAAAATAAGATTTGTTGTTGCAACCGGAAGAACAGTTGATTCCGCGCTGGAGGTTTTAACAGAAAATAATGTACCTCATCCTGATGTAATAATTTCCTCGGTCGGTTCAGAAATATATTACAACCGGGAGGGGCATCTTATATATTCAAAAGGTTGGGATGTACATATCTCAAATCAATGGAACAGGAAGAATATAGTTGAACTTTTAAAAAGGTTTAAATTTTTAACCTACCAGGAAGAAGGAGCACAGAGGAAATATAAAATTAGTTATTACATGAAAGAGGACGAAAAGAATATTTCAAAAATTCGGGAATTATTAATTGCTGAAAAAATTAAAACCAGTATAATTTTTAGCCATGGGCAATTTCTTGACATTCTTCCTTTTCGGGCATCAAAAGGAAAAGCAATAAGATATTTATCTTACCGTTGGAATATTCCTTATGAAAATATTCTTGTTGCCGGCGATTCCGGAAATGACGAAGAAATGCTAAAAGGAGAAATGCTAGGTGTTGTTGTTTCAAATTATAGTAAAGAATTGGAAAAACTAAAAGGTAGTAAAAGAATTTATTTTGCCGATCATCCTTTTGCAGGTGGTATAATTGCTGGTATTGAAAAATATGATTTTATAAAAAATGGAGAATAATTGTGAAAAAGAATTTCGAAAAATTGGTTGAAGAAAATAATAATGATTTTTTCAGGTTTTTTCATAAAGTATCAACACATGAAAATAAGATGCTTATTAAAGGACAGCTTCTTGAGATGTTGAAGGAATTTAAAAAAGAAGATGGAGTTAATAATTATAAAGCACTTGAAGAGGCTGTTCGTACGATTAATGAATCGGTTTGCAGGGACAGTAATGTGTATCTGGAGAACCGTGAAAAAATCGGGGAATCACACTTTTACCTTTTCAGTAACGAAGACAAATGTTTTGAAAAAATTTCAGTTATTGATTTTCTTAAAGAGAAGGAATTCCTGGTAGAACAAAATGGCAAAAAGGATATACCCACACTTAATTTCAAAACTTTTTACGATAAATTTCCTAGTGTTCGTGAACCCAAAAACATAGGGAAAGGGGTTGACTTCCTTAACAGGTACCTTTCCAGCAAAATGTTTACCGAACCCGAAAAACTTAAAAATGCTCTGTTCGATTTTCTTTTTGTTCATAAATGTAATAATCAGCAGCTGATATTAAATGACAGGATAAAAAACACGGAGATTCTGAGTAAAAATATTGACAAGGCTCTTACATTTCTAAGGAAAGAAGATGAAGACAAACCTTTTTCAAAAATAAAGCATGATCTCCAAAGCCTCGGATTTGAACAGGGACTTGGAAACAATGCAGGAAGCATTATTGAAAGTCTTGAACAACTTGATAACCTTCTTCATTCACCTGATCACCAGGACTTGAAAAATTTCCTTTCAGATATTCCAATGCTATTTAATATAGCCATTATTTCTGTTCACGGATATTTTGGACAGGAAGGCGTTCTTGGTAAGCCTGATACCGGTGGGCAGGTGGTTTATATACTGGACCAGGTCAAATCTCTTGAAAAAGAAATAACAACTTCGCTAAAAAAATCAGGAGTTAATACAACCCCAAAAATTGTTGTTTTAACCCGGTTAATTCCAAATGCCGAAGGGACAAAATCAAATCAGCGGCTTGAAAAAATACACGATACAAAAAACTGCTGGATACTTCGCGTTCCTTTTAGAACATATAATAAAGAAATTACAGATAACTGGATTTCCAGGTTTGAAATATGGCCATATCTGGAAGATTATGCGGATGATTCATACAGAGAACTTCTTGCAGAGTTTGGCGGCAGACCTGATCTGATTATTGGTAATTATTCAGATGGAAACCTTGTTGCATCAATTCTTTCTAAAAAGTTTGGAGTTACTCAATGTAATATTGCACACGCACTTGAAAAGAGTAAATATCTTTACAGCGCTCTTTATTGGAAAGATATGGAAAAGCAGTATAATTTTTCCGCCCAGTTTACCGCGGACCTGATCGCAATGAATTCTGCAAATTTTATTATTACTTCTACATACCAGGAAATTGCCGGTACAGAAGATAGCATTGGTCAATATGAATCCTATCTGAATTTTACAATGCCTTCCCTTTACAGGGTGGATGGAGGAATAAATTTATTTCATCCAAAATTTAATATCGTTCCCCCGGGCGTTCATACAACAACATATTTCCCATATACTGAAAAAGAAGATAGACTTAACGAAATTAAAAACGAATTAAATAAATTGTTATTTGAAAATGAAAAAGATGAAGACGTTTTTGGAGAACTTGAAAACTCTGAATTAAGTCCTATTTTTTCTTTAGCAAGGATGGATAAAATTAAGAATCTTACTTCACTTGTAAAATGGTTCGGTGAAAATTCCAAACTTCAGAAAAGCGCTAATCTTATAATCGTTGCCGGAAATATTGATGAAAGTAAATCGAATGACGATGAAGAAAAAGAACAGATTAGGCTGATGCATGAACTGATAAAGAAATATAAACTCGAGAAAAAAATAAGGTGGATCGGTAAACTATTCAGGAAAGATCAAACAGGCGAGGTTTACCGTGTTATAGCTGATCACAGGGGAATATTTGTACAGCCGGCATTATTTGAAGGATTTGGTTTAACGGTTCTGGAAGCAATGAGATCAGGTTTGCCTGTTTTTGGAACTCTTTATGGTGGCCCAAGGGAGATTATTCAGGACCAGGTTTCGGGATTTCATATAGATCCGATAAATGGAAAAGAATGTCAGGAAAAAATCCTTACCTTTTTTGAAAAATGCAAAAAAGATAAAAAATACTGGAATAAAATTTCTGACAAGGCAATTAAAAGAGTGGATACTGCATTTAACTGGGAACTCTATTCAAAAAATCTTCTTTCACTCGCAAAAATTTATGGCTTCTGGCGCTATACAACCAATATAGAAATGGAAGAAATGAACGCATACCTTGATGTAATTTATCATTTACTTTATGTACCTCGGTCAAGGATAATTCTGGATTCCCATAATAATAGATAATACACTTTACTTATATTGATATAGCTTTTTAAGTATTATCTTTTTACTTTTCTGACTGGTATTTGGGAGGTACCTTATGAAAACACGCATTTTAACCGTCTTATCTTTTCTACTAATTATCTCCGGCTGCAGTAAAGAAGTAAATACGATTGTAGGCGCCGACGATAATAAAGGAAACCAAAACATTGTTTTTGCATCTTCATTTGAATCTGATGGTGTTGCATCCTGGGATGGATGGGTAAATCCCGGACCCCCTGTTGTTAAACTAGCAAACGAAGCACCTGTTGAGGGAGGACATTTTTCTATATTTCTTAAAGCAAAAGATGCCGGTGCAATTGTGTCTAAAACAATTGAAGCGAGAACAGGGACACACAAATATTCACTTAGTTTTTGGGCAAAAGCTACCGAAGATCCAGGAACGCTGGATATATATTTAAAGAAAGGATCAGCGAAAATAAATTTTAAAAGAGAAACTATAAGATCTAAAAGCTGGCACAAATATAATATTGAAGCTGAATTTACTGCTGTTCAGGGAGACAGTATAGAAATATATTTAAGTGGCTCAGAATATGTTGTTCCACAGGGGTTCACTTATTTTGATAATGTTGTTTTAAGATTAACTAATTAAAATAAATATTTTATTAATCCGGAAATTTAAATTTATTGGTTTTCTTTATTCATGAATAAGGTTTGAGTGGGATAAGCAAATACGATTCCATTCTCTTCAAATTTCCTGTAAATATTTAAATTTATCGCCTGTTGTATATCCATATAGTGTACATAATCTGCCCCGATCACATAGTAAACGAACTCAAAGTTTAAACTGAAATCTCCGAATGTAGCAAAATGCCCCCGGTCAAATACGGCGTCCTCCTGGTCTTCAATTATCTTTTTTACCATATTGGGAATTTCTTCAAGTTGGTCAGCTTTAGTTTGATAAATGACTCCGATTTTAAAAACAACTCTGCGCCGCTCCATTTTTTTGTAATTATGGATTCTGGAATTTGTTAGATCAGTATTGTGAAAAATCAGTTGTTCGCCACCAAGAGCCCTTATTCTCGTTGTCTTAATTCCGATATACTCAACAGAACCGACTTTGTCACCAATAACAAGAAAATCACCTATTTCAAACGGGCGATCGAAAAAGATAACAAAATAGCTGAATAAATCTCCAAGGACTGCCTGTGCAGCAAGCGCAATTGCAATGCCACCAATTCCTAATCCGGCAACAACAGATGAAATTTTAAAACCAAGATTATCAAGTAAGAACAACAACCCGAGAACCCAGATTAGAATATTAGCAACAGTTGTAATTCCTCTCATTTGCTTTTCTCTTTCTGCCCCATGTTTTTTTCTTCTTATGTAAGAAATAAAAGCATGGTTTAATACTGCAGTAAGTGATTTGAGAAAATAAAAGGTTAATAGTATTACAGATGCTACCTGTAGCGTCTTTGCAAATTTTGGTACAAGAGTAAGAGTTTGTGCAGCTGTATAAAAAGCACCAAAGTATAAAAGTGGAATTATTGATTTCTCCACCCCCTTTACTAAAAGATCATCAAGTTTGGTTTCTGTATTTTCAGCCCATTTCTCGAGTCTTGACAGTATGATTTTTTTGAAAACATAAACGACCAACACACCAAGGATAAAAATCCCAACGGCTGTGATGTAAGCTAAAACTGTATTTCCGAAATATGATTTTTCTAAAAACTGTTCCATAGTCTGTTTTCCTATCTTTACAATTATCCTTTGAAAATAATATTATTTGATTCTTTTGCAATCAAAAAAAATCTGTCGATGATTTGTAAAACGAACGGATTAAACTATTGTTTATACTGAGTATCTTTTTATAATATCTTCCGGTATTCTCACAGGCCTTCCTGATTTTAATGATACCATTGTGTAGAGGAGATATCCTTCCGCAGCTATTTTGTTGTTCTCGTTTTTTACTATCCAGAAATTTACTTTGCTTTGCGCTCCGTTAACAGAATCTATTTGTGTCCTGACAGAGATTTTATCACCAAGCATCAGGGCTCTTTTATATTCTATGTACGTTGCACTTACAAACCAGTTGAATCCGAGGCCGTGAAATTCTTCCATAGACATTTTATAATTATTTATCATCTGCTCATAACGAGCCGCCAAAACAAAATCGAGGTATTTTGTGTTATGAACATGGTTATTCAGATCAATATCATCAGGACGAATTTTTATTTCTGATTCAAAAACTGAGTACATAAACTAATTTCCGGTTAACAGAGTTCTATAAAATTTTGTAATACTTTTTGTCCTGCATCTCCTGATTTTTCAGGATAAAACTGGACGGCGTAATAATTATCTTTTTCTACAGTAGCTGAAAATTTAACTACATTTTCTGAAACAGAAGTAGTAAACTCATTCACCGGCAGGTAGTAGGAATTACCAAAATAAAAGTTTTCTTTTTTATTTAGTCCGGTGAACAGTTTACTATCTTCTAAAATCTCTACTTCACTCCAGCAGGAAAACGGGACTTTCATTTTTTCACCGCTGAATTTTTCAGCAACTACCGGGAAAATGCCAAGGCATTGAATTTTTCCTCCCTCGGTTGAAATATCGGCCATCAATTGCATCCCGAGACAAACGCCAAGCATTGGCTTTTTGCATAATCTTAAAACCGAGTAAAGGTTTGTAAGATGCAATTTTTTTATCGCATCAGATGCTTCTCCATAACCGGGGAAAATCACCTTTTCTGAACTTATTATCTCACTTTCTGATTGTGTGATCTTAAAATTCACATTCAGTGAACTTAGCGCCCCTGCAATTGATTCTATTTTCTCATTTCCGTAATCGACTAAAGCGATCATAAAATTTACCCCACCCCGGATAGTACCGCTAAAATGTTTTAGTACAAAGGGTAAATATAAGCAAAATTGTACAAAAGAATGATGACTGAAAGGTCAAAAAAAATGTGGACACTAATTCTTCAATGAAATTAAAAATTGACTGAAAAGTCATAATATAGAGTTGGATTGTTTACAAAATTTTTTCACAAATCCTGTAGTAAATTTAATATGACTTGTGGGTCATATCTACTGTGTCTTAACTGGATTACTCTACGTTGTTAAGAATAAATCATCAAAAAACATTATCAATTTTAAATTCTTTATTTCTAAATGTAAATTTATCTCCCGACTTTCTTTTATATAGTTCTTTTCCAAGTGGTGAAGCAAGTGAAATAGTTAAATATTTTATTCCGTGAATTTCAAATTCACCTGCATTTATTGCAATAAAATAATTAGCGTTGTTGGTATAAACCACACACCCGGGTTGTGCAGTATCATAATTTCTTTCGGAATTAATATGAAAAAGAATTTTTTTCAAATTAGTAAATTCGTTTAGCTTTCCGGAATATTTTTCCATTTCCAGGTGAATGGATGATCGGCCTGTTTCATATTTATCACCCATGCTGCTTTTAGTTTCCTGGTTTGCCGCTTGCTGCAATTCATTAAGAGCATCTGTAATCTGTTTAATTTTTGATTCAACATAATTTGCACAGGCTGAATATAATTCTTTCTTTGTATTAAGTTCGTTTTCCATTTTAGACCATTACTTTAATAACGGCTTTTTTAACACGACTAACTTCTTTTGTATGTAAACCCGGCTTGTGCGCATCTTCAGGAAAAAAGATACAGAAATGATTCTTATGCACCATTATATTGCTGTGTTCCTTGTCATCATTTTCATAAAATATTATATCGTTTTCTGTACTGTATTCTTTTTTGATATTTAAGAAGTCTTTTGGTGAATAACCCATATATTCACAACCGTCCATTACAAGCTGAATGTCGATATACTTTTTATGTGATTCCCAGTCCTTTTCAGTTTCGGGCATTGTATAATATTCCTGGATCAATATAAAAGCGGAATCTCCGGCAATTTCATATCTGCCTCCGCTTAATGAATAAATATCATTACTCTCCAAATAATTAATTATTTCTTTTGTTAGAGGAACCAGGTGTTCATACTTCTTTAAATTATTTAATGAATCAGAAATCATTTTATGTCCTGTTTGTTTTCTTTCTTGTTTTCAATTATTACCAGTTTCCGGCATACGTCAAATCTTCATTGGTTAAATTTTTTAGGTATTGAAATTTTAAATTTAATATCTGGCGTATGTGCAGATAATCATGAGCAAGCCAGTTTGCTAAAAACATTCTTGCAGTCATTTTGCCGAACTTAGGGTGTTTGTGATAATTTTCCCATGCCGGTTTTGAAAGAGAACGAAGCCATTCAAGGGATTGTTCCCGCTCTTTTAAGAATTGATTTAGTTTTTCACCGTAATCCTGTTCAATATATTTTCTGGATATTACCCAGCCCTGCGGATCAATCTGCGGGAGTGGTTCTTTGGGTGTTTCAAGTGTATGTTTTGTCCTTGCACGAAAATCTTCTCTTTCTTCATCGTAAAGGTGACACAGGATTTCAAGCAGGCACCATTTTTCCGGTGCGGGCCTCCACAGATATTCTTCTTTCTGTTTGTGTCTAAATAGATTTTCAAAAACTCTGCGATTTCTTTCCAGTTCGTCTGGTATATTATTGCTGCTTTCCCAATGAGTCATACTCCGTCCCCGCAATTTTATTTATCCAATAATAATAAAATTTAGTGTAAATATTAATGTTGAGCGGGGACTCAATTAATACTTACTGCCTGTGTTCTGCAATTTTAAGAGAGGTATCGGAATTTTATCCCAGTTCAAATGTAGTAATTCCAAATACTTTGTTGATGTCTATTTCGGGCGGTTTTCCGTAATACATTCTTGCGCATTCAAAAACGTATGTAGTTTTATATTTTTTAATCAGGGCAACTGCGTCTTTGTTAATAACCGGGATATCCAGATATAATAGTTCACCCACAACAGAATTCAGGCAGGCTTTATATATTTCTTCTGCAATTTCAGCATTATCTGCAAAGAGCGGACAAATTTTATAACCCTTCATAGCTTTTCTTATTACCGCAAAACCTTTAAGCTCCCTACCTGCTTTATATTTAAAAGTTTTTACAGAAGGTTGTTTAAGCCAGGGAATTAAAAACCGTGGACGTGCAAATCCAAAACATTTTTTATCATAAGCTAAAACGGAGTCAAAATCAGCTTCTTCAATAGGCGAAATATTCTTATCTACTTCGAATGTTTCGCCTATTTTTTCGTGGCGCTCATCGCGGAATTCAATTTTAAACCCGCCTTTATTATAGAAAGGCTGCATATCCACAACCCCGTCCATCCCTATTGTAACGCCTTCATTTAATCTTGATATTAAAGTGTCCCGTCTCTGATACCAGAGTTTTCTTCCAATTCCATATGACCTGTATTCCTGTTTAACAATGAAAAATCCCATAAAACCGAACTCGCCGCTGTATGATACTATCGATCCGCCGGCGATTAAATCTCCATTGTGGTAAAAGCCGTAGTACCCTTCGGGATCCGTGTTCCAGAATATTTCAGCATCATTTATTCCTGGATTCCAGCCTTCTTCTTCAGCCCATTTAATGAGTGTTTTTAAATCATTAAAACGGAGTTTTTGAAATTGAAGATTATCAATGTCTTTCATAATCTTTAACAATAATATTTTTTGGTAGTTTAATTATCCAATTCTGCAATTTGGCTACGATAACCCGATAAAATAATTTTAAAGTTCAATAAAAAAGTATACTAAGCAATATCTGGCCGACAATGTATGTCAAAAGATCTTTTTATGTTTTTAATTTTACCGGTATCCAGATTTCTTCTTCTGATTCCGGGTCATCAGTTTTGTATTTTTCACCAAGTATTTCAAAATGAGGTCTGTCATCAAGATCATATTTTGATTTTGGAAGCCAGTCGTAAAAGATATATTCAAAAGTGTCGGTGGCTTCACTTGCTTTTCCCTTATATTCAAAAACAGCGTAAAGTCCGCCGGGCAGTTCAAATGCTTCCATTCCATCCGGAACTGAATTAAATTCAAATACCTCAACAGCAGCGCGTTTTTCAAATTCAATTCCAGGACTATAGTTTTCAAAAAAGTCCGGGGGATAAACCTGAATTGAAAATAATTTCCCGCTGATTTTATCTTTTATTTTATTTCTTCGTGGCATAAAACTTTTCCAGAGATCAGCGGTCTTATTTTCTGAAAAAGGCATAATTATACTTTTGCCGATTAATTTACGCGCAGCTACAATTGGGGTTCGAGGTTTTTTGTTTTTAAGGTTTATCATTTTTAAATCGTAAAATTAAAATAATCTTTGCGTTCTTAGGGGCCTGCAAGAAAATTCTTATACAAAAAACAAAGTCGCAAACCCAGGCTACTCAATTTTAATGTCATACTTCGACAATAAACCCGCCAGTCCGTCTTTAGAAAATTTCGTTTTTTTGATTTTATTTATCTCCGGGTCGATTGTGTAATTATATGAAGTACGGAAGTCTGTTTTTTCAATAATTGAATTTATGAATACTGCTCTTTCCAGGTCACAGTTATCGAACACAGCTCCTGTTAAATCACATTCTGTAAAGTCTGTTTCGTGGAGCTGACAATCTTTAAAATAAGTCTTTTGAATTTTTCTTTTATAGAAAGAAGAATGGTTTAGAATGCAGCTTTCAAAAGAAAACGACAAACCGAACTCAGCACAATTTTCAAAATGAAGTCCGATCATTTTACATTCTTTAAATATTACATCTCTTAAACCGGTCTCTCCAAACCGGGCAAGACTAAAATTACAGCTAACAAATTCACAGTCAATAAAATTTATTAATGAAAGGCTAGCCTCTGAAAAATCACAGTTGATGAATTTACAAAGCTCATAGTCGCCCCTGTAGAGCGGACTTTTACTGAAATCTTTTTTTTCAAATGTCTTATTTTCTGTTAGTTTCTGTTCCATAATAATATCAGTTTTTGAACTTTAATAATAAGAAATTAAAAGCTATCTGGAAACGATAACTTTTCCGGATCAGGGCATAATATTCAATTGACATTTGGACAGTAAGGCTATATCTTGTCCCACAAGACTAAGTTCACTCCCTGTTATTTTCAGTTCATAAATAAATATACCATTCCGGGTTAAACTATTACTCTTAATACATTTGGGGCAGTACATGAACCAATCAGTCACTATTGAAGATTTAAAACGAATTCATGCCCTTAAGTATTTGCCGGACGAGCATCTTGAATGGATTTTATCCCATTCCGATTACAAGGAGTATGAAGATGGAGTGATGCTTTACAAGACAGGCGATGCAATTGATGAAATGTCATTTATTCTGGAAGGGAAGGTTTTCTTTTATCTGAATGTAAACGGAAAACTCGTGCATTACTTCAGTTTTGAAAATGATGAAATCTCCGGCGGTGTAACCGGACTTTTGCCCTACTCAAGAATGCGTTCATCACCCGGCAGTTCGTACGCTGTAGGTAAATTACGGGTAGTCAGGGTACATAAAAACTATTTTCACGAGCTGGAAGAACTTAATCCTGAATTTACCCAGAGGCTAATAGGCTATATGACTGAAAGAGCCCGCATTTTTGCGACGACGCAGATGCAGAAAGAAAAAGTAAGTGCGCTCGGTAAACTTGCCGCGGGAATAGCGCACGAAATGAACAACCCCTCCGCCGCTATCAACAGAATATCAGAGGAACTAAATAAAAAACTGAAACAAAACTTTGAGCTTACAGAGGAATTACTGAAAAAAAATATTTCCCCCACACTTATCAGGAATATAAGGGAAGCGGTTCAGGAAAAGGAAAAATATAATTTACAGGAAGCAAAAACCTCCCCTCTTCAAAGAATGGAAAAAGAAGACGCGCTTAACGACTGGCTGAATGAAAAAGGGATCAGCAACGGAAATGAAATTGCGGAGACTTTAACGGAAGCCTGTTTTACACCGGACGACCTGAAAAAAATTCTCACGGACGTTCCTGGAGAAGCGCTGCAAAACATTCTTAACTGGTTTGAAAATTTATTGAGCTCGGAGCTGTTGATAAAAGACCTTGAGAACGCTTCGGACCGTATTACTACACTTGTCGGCGCAATTAAATCTCACGTAAGGATGGACCGCTCGGGAGATCTTCACGTGACAAATATTCACAACGATATTGAAAACACGCTTATACTTCTCGGTTATAAAATCCGTGATAAAAATATACAGGTTAAAAAATTGTTCTGTAGCGATATGACGGAGGTCGAGGCATATATTGGTGAGTTGAACCAGGTCTGGACAAACATAATTGATAACGCAATTTTCGCTCTGCCGAAAAGCGGTGAGCTCACAATTGAAACCAATTGTAACAAAAAAGAAATAACGGTGGTCATTACAGACAACGGACCGGGGATTCCTAAAGATATTATTAACAGGATATTCGATCCCTTCTTCACTACAAAAAAAGTAGGTGAAGGAACCGGGATAGGATTGGACCTGGTGAAGAATGTAATTAACAAACTTAAAGGCGAGGTAAAGGTAAAATCTGTTCCCGGTAAAACAGAATTTACTATAAGAATACCCGTTTCACAACATTAATTAATAAATATATATAGAATGAAACTTCCTTTTATAATTATAACTGACGACGATTCGCAGGTACTTAGAGCTATCCAGCGCGATGTCCGGAATAAATACCGTGATGAGTACAAGATACTCGCAATCGAATCTGCCGTTGAAACTCTTGAAGCGGTTAAAGAATTAAAATTAAAAAATGAAACTGTCGCACTTTTCATCTCGGATCAGCGAATGCCGGAAATGGAAGGTACTGCGTTCCTGGGAAAAGCCAGGGAGTATTTTCCTGCCGCAAAAAAGGTTTTGTTAACCGCTTATTCGGATATTGAAGCGGCGATAAAAGCTATCAATACTTTAAAATTAGATTATTATCTTTTGAAACCATGGAGCCCGCCGGAACAAAAACTTTACCCGGTAATTACTGATCTGCTTGGTGACTGGCAGAATAACTTTACGCCGGATTTTGAAGGAATAAAAGTCATCGGGTACCAATGGTCGCCGATCTCGCATAAAATAAAAGATTTTCTGACGGGCAATTTAATCCCCTACAGGTGGCTCGACGTGGAATTAAATAAAGAGGCTGCTGAATTAATTGATATTCATAAAATTGAAGCGGAAAAACTTCCGGCGGTTTTATTCGAAGACGGGTCCCTGTTAACGAGTCCCACTGTTGCTGAACTGGGAGAGAAAGTCGGGATGAAATCCACAGCGGCTCTTGATCTTTACGATGTTGTAATTATCGGCGCCGGACCTGCAGGTTTGGCAGCCGCAGTTTACGGCGGTACCGAAGGACTGAAAACATTAATGATAGAAAAGAAAGCTCCCGGCGGCCAGGCGGGCACCAGCTCAAGAATTGAAAATTATCTGGGTTTCCCGGCCGGACTCTCCGGTTCAGATCTGACCAGGCGGGCATTAACGCAGGCATTGAGATTCGGTGTTGAGCTTCTTTCACCGGCAGAGGTTGTCGATATTAAAACGAATGACAATATTAAAATCTTATCGCTTTCCAACGGGCACGAAATAAAAACCCGCACAATAGTAATATCGACAGGCGTCGATTACAGAACAATGGAAGCACAAGGTGTAAACGAACTGAGCGGTGCCGGCGTTTATTACGGCGCGGCAACAGCGGAGGCTCATTCGTGCAGGGATAAAAAAGTTTTTATAGTGGGCGGCGGAAACTCAGCCGGGCAGGCGGCAATGTATCTTTCCGGTTTTGCCGAAATGGTTTTTATTGTTATAAGAAAAGACTCTCTCGAATCCTCAATGTCGCATTACCTGATCGACCAGATTGATAAAACGGAAAATATTTCCTTAGTACCAAATACCGTGATCGCAGAAGCTGCAGGAAGCAACAGGCTTGAGTCGATAACAATAGAAAATTTGAAGACAGGCGAACGTAAAACCGACGATGCCGGGGCTTTGTTTATTTTTATCGGCGCACGGCCAGTAACCGACTGGATAAAACTTGATATCTTCAGAGATCAAAAAGGATTTATTGAAACGGGAAGAGATTTATTTAAGAATGAAAATTTTAAAAAGCACTGGAAGATTGAACGCGACCCGTACCTGCTGGAAACATGCATTCCTGGAATCTTTTCCGCCGGTGATGTAAGAGCGGGAGCTATGAACCGGGTTGCTTCCGCCGTAGGCGAGGGAGCGATGGCAATTAAGCTTGTACACGAATACCTGGCAGGGGTGTAGGGAATAAATTTATTACTCACACTAAATGATATTTCAAAAACACAGAGGTAAAAATGAAAAGGTTTATTGTAATCTCTCCCCATACTTCAGAAGACTGCAAATCTGCGGTAAAACAGTTCAGAACTTACGACGCAGGTTTTCTTACTCATTTTGAATGGGGCTGTCTGGATGATGACCACACGGCGTACGCATTAGTGGAAGCTGAAAATCATGAAAAGGCGAAAATGACCGTCCCGTCAGTTTTCAGGGATAAAGCAAAGGTTGTAAGACTTACAACTTTCGATCCGGGCAAAACAGAAGATCCGCTTCATAAATAAATGCCTGATTTGTCATTAAACCTTGAAGCCTGCCTGTCGGCAGACAGGGTCGCTTTTAAAGACCTTCAAGGTTACTTGTAATTTAGCCGCAACCTTCGAGGTTCAACCAACAACCCCGAAGGTTAAATTACTTCCGCAACTTAATTTTGCCAACTTTTTTAATATTAAACCTTATACTGACTTTGTTTTAAAATCCTTCATCATCCATTTCTTCGCGAGTATTAAACCGATCGGGCTTATTATTGCAATAAAACCATAGATAAGCCACATTGTCTGCGAGTTCATTTCAGAAGGCGGTGTGTTAAGTGGAATGTATTTCATTAAGAACCAGCCTGAATAAAATCCCGTTAATACCTTTGTAAGAAACCACGGAAACTGGCCGACCCCCATATACAAGCCGGTCATTCCTTTGGGCGCGACTTCCGCAATCCACTGAAGAAAACGCGGCTGCCACATCGCCTCGCCGATTGTCATAATTAATACGAAGAGCAGGAAGAGATACACATTCGGACCGAGTACAAGTAAAAAAGTAGGAACCGACATTACTATGGTTCCGTATATCATCATTTTATAAACATCTGCCCTGGCCGTTAATCCCGCGACGATTGGTGCGAGAATAAAAATTAAAATGGGATTTATATTTGAAAAAACTTCAAAATATTCGCTTACTATTGAACCCGCAAATGCCCTGTCGAGATAATATGGAACTGTAAGCCAGTTATGGGCGAACAAAGTCTGCACGGGAATTAATATAAAGATGAAATAAGCAAATCTTTTATCGCGGAAAGGATGCAGGGGCCTTTTTCTTAAATATTCATAAATAGAGAACGCCAATAAGATGATTGAAATTGTTAAAAATGTATCGATTACAACTTGCAGACCAAACAGTGAGAAGCTGATTATAAAATCAAACTCATTCACGTGTACAAAATTCGAAAAAGCAAAAAACAGGACGGTTAGCAATCCGAGAATAATTGCAGGAACATTATTTACATTATCAATATTAACTTCATCTTCTTTTTCATCGTTATCTTCCTGAACGCCGCTTTCAGATTTAATCCTGGCCACAGCTTCTTTATCCAGCTTTTTGCTCAACAGAATCATAGTCGAAATTAATGCTACGACAGTTAGTCCAACATAAACCCAGAATACAGCAGTCAACCCATTAGGTGGAAATGTTGTTTCAAAATTTTGTCTGGTAAATGATGAAATGAATCCCGACAGGAAAGCCCCGAGGTTCATCAGTCCATATACAACCGCGTATCCCATAGCGGCCGTTTGTGGGTTTGTGTAGCGTTTAATTCCAGCATAGGCCGCTGGTTGATACAAACCATAAAACAAAACCATTATTAAAAGTCCACCGCACATAGAAAAAAACATCGGCGACCACAAACCGCCTGCAAGCCCTATTGATCCCGAAAGAGCGACAAGTGTTCTACCCACCAGCATTCCAACAAAAGCAATAATAAGTGATTTTCTTACGCCCAGTTTGTCTGCGAATCCTCCAAAGACGAGCATAGCGAAAGTAATACCGCCTGTTACAAAACTATAAACAAGCCCTGCCTGGTAATCGCTCAGGTTTACATTTTCTGACGAATACTTACCAAGGATTGTAAGTATCCCAAAATAAATTAATCCTTCAATTATGTAGGGAATATTTATACCCCATAATGCCTTGGGTGCATGTATAAACGCGGAAAACGTTTCTCCAAGTTCTTTGAAAGCGTCCCGGACAACTTCTTTAAATGATTTTGGTTCTACTTTTGTTTCTGTGGGTTCACTGCTCGCAGCCATAATTCCCCCTGTTTTATGTCTCCCGAAAATTAATGAATTGTTGGGTAAAATATTGCAGATTATTTGAATCTATTTTTTTGTCATTTCGACCCCCAATTTATCGGGGGAGAAATCTTAATCGGAAAAGATTTCTCGGTCTCTACGTTCCCTTGAAATGACAAATGCCCTGTCATTTCGAACCCTGAGTTTTTCGAAGGGTGAGAAATCTTTTTCGCAGTCATTCCGTCCGCCGGTTGGGGGATTGTTTCAGAATCTTCCTATATTAAAAAAATGAAAATAAAAACAATTGTAACCGGGCTCCTCCCCGATCTTCCCGAAGGTATTGCCCCGAATACCAGCATGGTTTACTCCCCGCTAAAACTCTTCTTAAATTAGTCGTACTTTATCCGCATCTCTTTTTCTTTTAGTGCGGGTTTTAATAGTTCATTCCATTAATCGGAATTCCAGGTTCCTAATTCTTCGTGAGTCCTGTCGCATATAATTATCTTTGTCTTATTTCACCCTTGTTTTCCACTTTCCCTGGAGTCTTTTTACCTGTTTTTTTGTCAACGGACTTCCGTAACCGGCGAATTGTACTATAGGTTTTTCGGGATTATTTATCGGGACCCATTTACCGTTTTCGTATTTCTGAAATACAGTATTGTAATCAACTCCCTCTGTTACCGGTATTACACCATGCGCCTGTTCGAGTTTTCCATTTTCAAGCCAGGTGAGATTCATGCTTCCACTTTTCATTTCGTTCACATTGGGGTTGTTGTGGCATTCCTCGCATTTTTTACCGTCTCCTCTTATCGAGTGGCTGAATTGTGGTGTGAACTTTATAAATGTTTTATTTCCCGGCCCAACGTAGGTCTGTATAGTTGCGGATGTAACCAAACCATTATAGTTGATTAAAAATTCCCATCCTGAAACCTGTTGTGTGACTCTCTTACCTTCTTTTATCATTGTCTCAAGCTGGCTGTTTGTACAGCTTACAACCTCTCTTGTATGGCATCCTTTGCAATCAACTTTATTCCTGTGAATATAGTGTGAAACATTTTTTGAAATAGAATCGTGGCAATTTTCACATTTAGCACTTATTGCACCGGGGTCATTCAAAGATGTAAATTCAGCTCCGTCCCCGTGCACGTCACTTATGGAATGACAATCCAGGCACTCCAGTCCCATTTCCTCATGCACATCGGGAGTCTCGTTCTCCTCGTTAATTTTTCTAATTGAGGCTATACCCTCGTGACAATTAAAACATAGATCCTTTTTTTTAGCCGCGGCAGTTGAGTAAAAACCTTTACCGTCTTTTTCAACTTTGTGGCAAACATCACAACTTCCGATGTGGCAGTTTTTACAGGAGAGGTCGGAGTAGCGAACGCCTGTAATTAATTCAAGTCCGCCCTGTTTTTTATCGTACCAGTATTTCATACCGGAACCGGTATGGTGAAGACTTGATTCAAAAATACTTTTATGTTGAGTAGTATCCTGAGAAAATGTTAAAGTAGAAAGGACAATAATAGATAGAATAGTCAGATACAAGAAGCCTGATTTCATTTTCTCCCCCCCGGGTTTTATTTATTAATTATTCAACAGAATCTTCGCTTATCCTTATTGCTTTGCCATTTAAAATACCATCTGTTATTTTACTGCGCGCGGTTTTAACTATCCTGCCGAACGTGGCTCTGGAAATATTCATTTCCCTGGCAGCGTCTTCGTGTGATAAAGCGAGCAGGTCTGCGAGTCTCAGTGATTCAAGCTCATCGTGCCGGAGGACAATTTCTTCGAGTTCATAAACCGGAATTCCCCTCGGCTTAAAGTAGTATGCGGATGGATTGCAGCAAACCCGGCGATATTTTTTGGGTCTTGGCATATTTTATTATGAGCATATGCTCAACATTAATTGAAAAATTACTTAAGAGCAATTTAAAAATAGCATTTTTTTATTATTTAAAGGGTTTTGTAGTATGTTATTTTTTGTCCGCCCTTTGGCGTGATTAGCGGCCTGTTTTTTCCTGCTTTTCATTATCTTAAACCCGGTACAAATCAAAAGAATAATAAATGAAAATAAAAACAATTATAACCGGAGCGACCGGAATGGTGGGTGAAGGGGTTTTGCACGAATGTCTTAACCACCCCGAAGTCGAATCTATTCTTATTATAAACAGAAAACCATACGGACTGAAACACGAAAAACTGAAAGAAATTATCCATAAAGATTTTTTTGATCTCACTTCTGTTGAGGAAGAACTAAAAGGTTATAACGCCTGCTTCTTCTGTGCGGGAGTTTCTTCCGTCGGTAAAAAGGAAGAAGAATTTAAGCACCTTACTTATGATATGACAATATACTTTGCTGAGACTTTGGTAAAAGTTAACGGCGAGAAAAGCAAAGAGATTACTTTCTGCTATGTATCGGGAATGGGAACAGACAGCACGGAAAAAGGAAAAACTATGTGGGCGCGCGTGAAGGGAAAAACAGAAAATGATTTGATGAAGCTCCCGTTTAAAAATGCGTATATGTTTCGTCCCGGTTACATACAACCGATTAAGGGATTAAAAAACACTCTAACGGTTTATAAATTCCTGGCCCCGTTTTACCCGGTGTTTAATGCTCTTTCTCCTAAATACGTATTACATTAAAAGAAGTTGGACAGGCGATGATAAACGTTGCGCTGCAAAACCCGGAGAAAAAAGTTTTGGAGTGTGAGGATATTAGGGAAGTGGCGAACCTTGAAGGTCCCATAAAGCGACCTTCAAGGTTGCTTGCTTAAAGAGCAGCCTTGGGGTTTATAAGCAACCCCGAAGATTTATCTATTACTTTCTCCCACGGCTTAAGCTGTGGGATTGAATAAATAAAAATCCTCTATATTCCCCGCCCTGATTTTTTCGGGAATGGAGGAAATATGAAATAACATTTCAATATTTCCATAGAAATTTTTCTACCCGGCTTAAGTATTTCAGTTTAATCGTTCGGCAATTATCTTTACCACAAACGCGGCATCTCTTTCAGCGCCATGGACCATAGCTGAAGAAAGAGAATACTGGAAATGCATTCCAACAAAATACAATCCGGGTTCATTTTTTACCACGCCGCGGTTCTGCATCGGTTCTTTGTCCTTAAATATTGGGATATCTATCCAGGAAAAAGAAGGATAAAATCCTGTACACCAGATAATATTCTTTGCTTCTATCACCTGCTGATTTTCATCCACCGGCAAGCCGTTTTTTACACCGGTAATTTTGGGAATTCTTTTTATTCCTGCCCTAACAAAATCTTTAGGTTTGTTTCTGATCAGGGGTCCTCCCTGTGAAATAATTTTTGGCCTGACTTTTTTTCCAATTGGTGTGCCCGTTGTAAGAACCCTGTGAAATAAAAACCTGATAACCAGTCTTATCAATATTAATTTACCTAATGTTCCTTCGATATTAAACGGAATATGCCCGTTGTCTCTGCCTGAAAGCCAGACATCGTGATTATTTCTTGCAGACTCAAGAGCTAATTCGGAGCCGGAATTTCCCGCTCCGACAACCAATACCGGACCTTCCTGCAACTGTGACTGATCATGGTAATCAAAGGAATGAATCTGCACAATATCAGGATTTAAATCATTTGTAAACGCCGGAACTTTCGGAACCTGGTAGTTCGACATTGCTATTATCACGTGTTCTGCTTCAAATTGTTTTTTACCGGCAGTTATGCAATACTTATTTCCTTCCCGGGAAAGTCCGTCAACTTTAACGTTATTTTTTACGGGAAAATTAAAATGTTTAGCATAGCTTTCAAGATAATCTCCCATTTCGTCTTTGGTTGGAAAATAATTCGGATCCGAAGGAAATGGCATTCCGGCAAGACTGTTAAACTTTGCCGGAGTGAAAAGCCTGAGAGAGTTCCACCTGTTCCGCCAGGAATCTCCGACCCGCTTATTCGCATCAAGAATTAAAAAGGGTATATTTTTTTTAGCTAAAAAATACCCGGCAGACAAACCTGCCTGTCCGGCTCCAATAACAATTACTTTAAAAGATTCAGGATTTTGTTTGTTATTCATTTTTCACCTCTATTTTAACCTGCAGGAGCTTTGATTACCGGATTAAAAGTAGAGATTAAAATTGCCTTATAAATCAGGGGTACTACGTAATTTACCGCAGTTTAACACGTAGTTTAGAGGTAATTATGTAAAAATCAGTTTGTGTTTTATTGCATACGAAGCAACATAAGCCCTTGCAGATTTCCCGGAAACGCCTACTTTGCTGTAAATATTTGTGAGATGTTTTTCCACAGTGCGGACACTGAGAAAAAGTCTTTCTGCGATTTCTTCATTGTTTTTTCCATCGGCAATTAAGCGTAATACTTCAAGTTCTCTGCCGGTAAATTCATACTTGTTTCTTTCAGAATCTTCAGCGTTTTCTTTATAAAGATTTTTCAGAATTGATTTTGCTTTTTCGAAATCTTTCTCCGCGCCAAGCTCTTTAAATTTTGCGATAGCAGAATTCAGTTCCCCTTCTGCCTGGGCAAATTTATTCAGCTTTACCAGCACACCCGCAAGAAAACTCCTGGCTCCTGCAGACTCATACGGAGATTTTATTTTATCATAGATATCAACAGCGTCTTCGAGATTTTGTTTTGCTGCTTCGTAGTTTTCGCGGGCAAATTCCAAATTCCCCATAGCATTTAATTTTGCAGATCTTAGCGGCAATGTATTAATTAAATCGCGATATTTTTTAATTCATTTAACAATTTCTCAGCTCTTTCGAGATTTCCAAGCTTAACATTTATCTTAACAAGCAATTCAATTACAACAGTCCGTTCTGCTTTTTCGTTTTGGTTGAATCTCCGGAGATATCTTTCAGCCAGATCGAGTGCTTTATCGTATTCTTCCTTATCAAAATAGAAGAAATGCAGAGAATAATTGTTTGAGCGGGTGTGATTCAACTTTGTTCAACAGCTCTTCCGCTTCATTCCATTTGCCCTGTCTGCGTTTTAAATCTGCAAGCCTAACGATACATGCACTTACCTGAACAGGTCTGAATTTATGTAGATCATCTGCAGCTGATAAAAGTTCTTCTTCAACTTCATTCCATTCCCCTTTCCAGATCATAATTCCTGCGTGCTTCATTCTGCAGTTTGCAAACATTGCCTTGTAACGCCATTTTGTGCATAACTCTTTTACATTTTTGCACCATTGAGCTGCGCGCTCATAATCTCTCACCCGCTCGCAGGCATCTATAAGATAACAACAGGTTATAGTTGTAATTTTTATATCACCATCAGTTGTGGTTACCGCCAGAAGAGTTGCGTCGTCCAGCAAAGGCATTCCCTCTGAGGCTTTTCCCTCAACGACAAGAATAAATCCCTTCATTGCTTCGGCAAGCATTTCGCCGTTGGGATTTTTAATGGATTTACTGATCTGTAGACTTTCATCAAGTAATTTAAATGCAAGTTCAGGTTTTTTATCGACCTGGAAGGCCCATCTTGCTTTCAGAATTTTGAATATACACAGTTCGTATGAAGGAGGTGATCCATCTAGCAGGTTTTCGGCTCTTTTAAACCATCCGCTTGCAACGGCAAATTCAGCTTTAAATTCAATATAGTCGAGAGCGATCCAGCAGCAAGTCCGGCCCGCTCCAACCTTATCGTTTTTTTCTGTAAAATAATTATAGGCTTTTGTGCGGTTTTCGAAAACGCCTTTTGCATCATTAAGCCACCAGCAGGCCCAGGCAAGCTCTTCATAAACTTCTGCAGATTCTTCATCTTTCAAAGCGATTTGTAAAAATCCCCTCGCCTTTTCCCAATCCCCCTGCGATAATGCCTTGCGGCCTTTATTTAATAATTGGTTTGACATACGCAGTATTTTTTTTCTTAATATATAAAAAATATTTTTCTGTTTTCAGATAAAAATATTGAGGCGGGTTAAATAAACCGGTTGTGATCTGTCATTTATGCCGAAGACATCCCTTTGGGAAACTCCGACTTGTCAGGGGAGGAATCTATCTGAATTTTTATTGAACCCCGTCGGGGTTCTTTGTGTTTTGGGGTATTTGTCTTGCTACAAACATTCAACTCTTAACGGAGTTGTTTTCCAAAACCCCGGAGGGGTTTTATGTCTGTAGAAAGAATAACAAAGATAAGAAGAGTACCCCTTTAGGGGTACAACGTTTCATAATTATATTGCTGCCTTAAAAGAAGTTGGAGATGCGACGATAAACGCCGCGCTTAAAAACCCGGATAAAAAGATTTTTCACTCCACCTTCCTATGGAAGGCAGGCTCGAAATGACAACGCTTTATTACTTCTTCTTAAACACCAGCCCGGCATCAGCGCTTTGAGAAACGTGAATTGTATCCCCATCACCAAAGTTGCCCATCAGCAGTTCCTGCGAGAGCGGGTTGGTCAGGTATTTTTGTATCGTTCTCTTCAGCGGCCTCGCGCCGTATGTTACATCGTAACCGAGTTTCGCCAGCCAGTCTTTTGCTTCGTCGTCCACATCGAGAGTTATTTCTTTCTGCGCCAGCATTTTCTGCACATATCTTAATTGTATATCAACAATTTTTCTTATCTCTTTTCTCGTCAGCGGTTTGAAGAGCACAACCTCGTCAATCCTGTTTAAGAATTCGGGACGTATAGTTTTGCGGAGAAGATCCGTAAGCGAGTGCCTCAGGTCACCCATCACGTTTTCCATCTCTTCGTCGCTTACGCCCCCGGTTTTTTCCTGTATCAAATGCGAACCGAGATTCGACGTCATTATAATTATCGTGTTCTTGAAGTTCACGGTGCGTCCCTGGTTGTCGGTCAGCCTTCCGTCATCGAGAACCTGCAGAAGAATATTGAAAACATCCGGGTGCGCTTTTTCAATTTCATCCAGCAGCAATACGGAATACGGACGCCTGCGGACGGCCTCTGTAAGCTGCCCGCCTTCCTCGTAACCGACGTATCCCGGCGGAGCGCCTATTAAACGCGACACTGAGAATTTTTCCATGTACTCCGACATATCGATTCTTACCATAGCGTGCTCGTCGTCAAAAAGATATTCCGCCAGCGCACGCGCAAGCTCTGTTTTACCCACGCCTGTTGTACCGAGAAAAATAAACGAACCTATCGGCCTGTTTATATCCTGCAGTCCCGTCCGTGACCTGCGGATCGCGTTCGCGACCGCGGCAACGGCATCATCCTGTCCAACTACCCTCGCGTGAAGTTCGTCTTCCAGTTTCAGAAGTTTGCTTCTCTCGCTTTCGAGCATTTTACTTACGGGGATGCCGGTCCATTTTGCAACCACTTCGGCAATATCCTCAGCATCGACTTCCTCTTTCAGCATCTTTTTATCTTTCTGAATTTTTACAAGATCTTCGCTTTCATTTTTCAACGCTTTTTCTAGTCCGGCAATTTTACCGTAACGGAGTTCGGCAACCTTGCCGAGATTTCCTTCGCGCTCGAATTTATCGGCCATTGTTTTAGTGTTGTCCATCTCGCTTTTCATCGAACGGATCTTCTGTATCTTTTCTTTTTCCAGGTTCCAGTGAATCCTGTACTTGTCCCTGTCAGCTTCGAGATCGCCGAGTTCTTTTTTAAGTTCTCCTAATCTTTTTGCGGAAGCGTCGTCTTTCTCACGCTTCAGCGCTTCTCTTTCAATTTCGAGCTGTTTAATCTTTCTTTCCAGCGCGTCGAGTTCTTCCGGCATCGAGTCAATTTCAATTCTTAATTTGGACGCGGATTCATCTATTAAATCTATCGCCTTGTCCGGCAGAAACCTGTCGGTGATATACCTGTGAGAAAGCTGTGCGGCCGCTATGATGGCTGCGTCAGTAATTCGCACGCCGTGATGCACTTCGTATCTTTCACGGAGTCCGCGGAGAATAGAAATCGTATCCTCTTCCGAAGGCTCGTTTACCATCACCGGCTGAAATCTTCTTTCGAGCGCGGCGTCTTTCTCGATATATTTTTTATACTCTGATAAAGTTGTGGCGCCTATCGCGTGAAGCTCGCCTCTTGCCAGAGCGGGCTTTAAAATATTTGCGGCATCCATCGATCCGGATGTAGCGCCCGCTCCGACGAGAGTGTGAAGCTCATCTATAAATAAAATTATTTCACCGCGCGCGTCCTGTACTTCCTTCAGCACAGCTTTTAATCTTTCTTCAAACTGTCCGCGGAATTGCGCACCGGCAAGAATAGCGCTTATGTCGAGAGCGATGATTCTTTTGGTCTTTAAATTTTCGGGAACATCGCCGGAGATAATTCTGTGGGCGATTCCCTCGGCTATAGCGGTTTTACCTACGCCCGGCTCACCGATTAAAACGGGATTGTTTTTCGTCCTTCTCGAAAGCACCTGCAGCACTCTGCGTATTTCCTCATCACGACCGATAACCGGATCGAGTTTTCCCGTGCGCGCGAGTTTATTTAAATCTTTTCCATACTTGTCTAGTGATTGGTATGTGTCCTCCGGATTCTGGTTCGTAACTCTTTGCCCGCCGCGTACGTCTTTTAGTGCTGCCAGTATTTCGGTTTTTGATATGCCGTTGTCGCGCAGAAGTTGTCCGGCTTTTCCCTGGTTTTCAGAAAGCGCTATTAAAATATGCTCTGATGAAACGAATTCATCTTTTAAATTCTTAGCCTCGTTCGCCGCCGTGTCGAAAAGCTTGCCGGTATTCTGTGACATCGCCTGGTTGCCCAGCCCGGTGCCGCTTACTTTTGGAAGGTTTTCGAGTATCTCATTCACCTTCAGTTTTACGGCGTTAACATTCCCGCCGGTTTTCTGCATTATCGTATCGGCAATGTTGCCTTTTTCCTGTATCAGCGCAGCGAGAATGTGTTCCGGTTCCAGCACCTGGTTGTTGTAATTCTGCGCTATCTCTATCGCGTTCTGCAGAGTTTCCTGGGCCTTAACGGTTAATTTATTTGGATTGAATTGCATGTTGTTTTTTCCTTCACCGCCCCGCCTCCGGCACCCCCTCCTGACAGGAGGGGGGCTGAGGGGAGGTCGTTATTTCTTTATCTTCTCAGAGTACATTTCACTCGACTGCTCAAGCGATTTGTTTATTCTGCTGACCAGCCTATGAGGATCATTAAGATCGCCGGCAAGTAATTGCGCCGCTTCGAACAATTCCTCAACCGTGTTTGTTATATAATCATCTTTTGAATTTGCTTTAAAGACTTTTAAAAGATTCCTGATGAGCTTGTGGTCCCTGTTTATTTCGAATCCTTTTTTCTGTACACTCATATCTTTGTTTGCCATTCTCATAATTTTCTGCATCTGTGATGACATCGTATCATCGGAATTCACGAGTACGCAGGGACTTCCGCTCAGTCTCTTTGATTCTTTTACATCTGTAACTCTGTCGCCCAGGATTTCTTTTACTCTTTTGATCAGGTTGTCAAATTGTTTTGCGTCGTCTTTGCTCAATTCTTCGGGTTTGTCTTTTTTCTCTTCGTTGTCTTTAAATTTATCGAGTTTGCTCAGGTCCACAGAATCAATAGATTTAAAATCGAAATCTTTGAATTTCCTGATGGAACTTACCACGAATTCATCCAGAGGATCGTAGAGATAAAGAACCTCTAGTCCCTTGTTCTTGAATATCTCCATATGCGGATCCTGCTCGATAGCCTCCCTGCTGTTTCCGAATGCATAGTAAATTTCTTTCTGATCGTCTTTGAATCTTGAGACATATTCTTCGAGCGATGTAAATTCTTTTTCCTCTTTATTAGCTGAAGAATTAAATCTCAGCAGCTGCTGATATTTTTCGGCGTTTGTATAATCCGTATAACCTAGTTTGAAATATCTTCCATGCTCTTTCCAGAACTCGATATATTCTTCCGGTTTTTTCTTTGCCTTATCTATTAAATAAGAAAGAACCTGGCTGGTTACAGTGTTTGCTATTTTTGTGAAGACAATATTTTCCTGCAGAGTCTCTCGGGAAATATTCAGCGGGAGATCTTCCGAATCGACAACTCCTTTTACGAAGTTTAAATACTCAGGCAACAGGTCTTTGTTTTTGTGTTGTATCAAGACTCTTCTTACATAAAGATCGAGACCGTAGTCTTCCCTGTTCATCCCGAAGAAATCCATATTCTTTTTTGGAATAAATAACAGGCTGTGAAACTGAATAGGCGCATCGACTGACTTGTGAATAATATCCATCGGTTCACTACTGTCGTACGAAAGAAATTTATAAAACTCGTCGTATTGTTCTTTCTTTACATTGCTTTTCGGTTCTCTCCATATTGCAGAAATTGTATTCACTTTTTCTTTTTCGAGGTAGATTGGGAACTGGATAAAATTGGAATGTTTTTTTATAGCTGTTTCCAATCTGTATTTCTCGGCAAATTCTTTCGCGTCTTCTTTTAAGTGAATTTCAATTGTTGTTCCGCGTTTCAGTTTTTCATCAATTTCACTTATCTGATAACTTCCCAGCCCGTCAGAACTCCACTCAACCGGTGAGGCGTCTTTCAGGTATGATCTCGATTTAATAACCACTTTATCGGCAACCATAAAAACAGAGTAGAAACCAACGCCAAATTTTCCGATGATGTTGTTCGCGTCGGCCTTGTTTTCCTGCAAAGTCTTTATAAAATCAGCACTTCCGGACTTTGCGATTGTACCGATATTCTTGACAAGTTCATCTTTTGTCATTCCTATTCCGGTATCGGAAATAGTTATTGTGTTTTTCTTTTCGTCAAAATTTACTTTTATCTCCAACGGCAGATCTTTGTCTGCAACCTCTGTTCCTTTTGTAGATTGAAATCTTAATTTATCCAGCGCATCGGATGAATTGGATATCAGCTCGCGCAGAAATATTTCCCTGCTTGTGTAAAGTGAATGTACAAGAATATCCAGAAGCTGTTTCACTTCCGCTTTGAATTGAAATTTGCTTGTTTTTTTTGCTGTTGTCTGCTCAGAACTCATTAGACTTACTCCGTGTTTTTTGTTTTATAAAAAATTTCCTTTTGTCATGCTGTCCCGACCTGTCGAGATCAGCATCTTTTGACCGACCCTGAATCAAGTTCAGGGTGACATCATAATGTCACTTTTTTAAATTTCTTAATTCTTCAAATAGTTCAATTTCTTTTTTAGATAATTTCTTCGGAACAGTTATCACAACCTTTACGAAAAGATCGCCCCTTAATCCCGGATTATCAGTTTTTGCCATTCCCATGCCTTTCAGTCTTAATGTCGTTCCGCTGTCAGTTCCTTTTTCGATGCTTATCATTAATCGTTTTCCATCTATCGTTTCAATTTTTTCTTTTCCACCGAGTACGGCAGAATAAAGATCAACATTTAAATTGAAGTAGAGGTTGTCTCCTTTTCTCTCGAACCAGGGGTGGTCGGTTATATGAATTTTTAAATAGAGGTCTCCCCTCTCGCCGCCGTTTTTACCGTGTGCGCCCATTCCTTTTAATCTTAATTTTTTTCCCTCCTGAATGCCGGGATTTATTTTTACTTTTATTTTTTTGCCGTCAACTTTTAGCTGTCTTTCTCCTCCCCGGTGTGCTTCTTCCAATGTAGTATTTAAAGTTGATTCATAATCACTTCCTCTTTGAGCGCGTGTACGTGCGCCTCCGAATGGTGATCCGCCTCCCGCTGATCTGAATCCCCCGCCGCCGAAAAAACTCTCGAAGAAATCGGAGAAACCCCCGACATTCCCGAAGAGGTCATTTATATCACCGGAATATTGGTAACCGCCTCTGCCAGCTCCGCTAAATCCACCACCAGCATGCTCATACTGCTTCCAGTTGGAACCGAGAGTGTCGTATTTTTTTCTTTTTTCCGGATTGCTCAAAACCTCGTTCGCTTCGGTAAGTTCTTTAAATTTATCTTCGTAGGCTTTGTTGTCAGGATTACGATCCGGGTGGTATTTCATAGCGAGCTTGCGGTAAGCTTTTTTTATTTCATCAGTACTTGCTGATTTATCAACGCCGAGTATTTTGTAGTAATCTTTAAATTCCATAGTCGTCTTTAGTTATTCTTTTTATTCTGTCATTTCGGATTCCCGTCTTGGCGGGGTGAGAAATCTCCGTTATTGAAAAAGATTTCTCCCTCCGGTCGAAATGACACAATGACATTCCGTTTCAATCAACAAATAGAAAAGGGTAACTAAAACTATAGCTACCCTTTCCAATATAATACCGGGACAGTTTTAATTAATTAACTTTTATTTCTAATTCTTTCGGTTTCGCTTCTTCCGCTTTTGGAATGGTAACAGTTAACTGCCCGTCTTTAAATTCAGCCTTTATGTTTTCAGGCTTAATTTGTTTCGGCAAAGTAAATGATCTGAAATATTTTCCGTAAGTTCTTTCTATCCTGTGGAACTTCGAATCTTTATCATCTTTTTGCTGTTTTCTTTCACCGCTTATTTTCAGTTCGCCGTCTTCGTAGCTTAACTTCAAATCATTTTTTGTTACGCCCGGAAGATCCATCTTTAAAAGATATTGATCCTTATTTTCTGAGATGTCGGTCAACGGTGACCATACTGCGTTTTCTAATTCTTCATTGTTACTATCGCTGTCATCAAAACCGAATCTGCGATTAAATGAGTTAAACAATTTGCCGAACTCACGTTCAACATCCATTAAATCCCTGCTTGGGTTCCATCTTATAAGTGTCATAATACAGCCTCCTTTATATAAAATATTTAAATTTAAGAAGACACTAAATAGTTGTCATTTTTATAGAATCAACTAGTATGCCAGCCCACAAAATCGACTGTAATTTATTATATAACAATAAGTTACAGTGATTTTGGCAACACTCTGTGTCCTGCCATAATGGCGTATATAGTGACTTTTATTACTTTGTAATGTAAGGTTTTGTCAAATAGTATGACAAATTTTCAACCACTCGTTATACAGTTAATTCTTAAATCAGTTAATCTTAAAGGTATGAGGTTTTTGTTCATTGAGAAAGGCGATAAATTTGTTTATTTTTGCAGGCTTGAATAAAATTAACTTTCCATGAAAAGATCAGTTTCTGAAGATACAATAGCAGCAATTGCGACCCCGTCGGGTGTCGGTGCAATATCAGTAATACGCGTGAGCGGGGAAGAATCGTTTGCTGCGGTCGATTCGATTTTTCAGGGAAAAGTAAAACTGGTTGAAGCAGATTCGCATACAATTCATTACGGAAAAATTGTTGATTCAGATAGCGAAATGATTGATGACGTGCTGGTTTCAGTCTTTAGAAATCCTCATTCATATACTGGCGAAGACAGTGTTGAGATTAGTACACACGGAAACCCGTTTATTGCAAAAAAAATACTCGAACTTCTGGTTCATAAAAATGTAAGATTGGCGGAGGCAGGGGAGTTCACAAAAAGGGCATTCCTGAACAATAAGCTGGATCTTGCTCAAGCAGAGGCTGTGGCTGATGTAATTTCATCCAGAACAGAAGCTTCATTACAGGGTGCAAGGAATCAGCTGGATGGGCTGCTATCCCAAAAAGTGGAAGAGCTGAGGAGTATGCTGGTGAATGCGTCTTCGTTTGTTGAGCTGGAGCTGGATTTTGCGGAAGAGGACCTGGAATTTATTGGTCACGATGAGCTGCTTGGAAGAATTGATAAAATATCTAAAGAAATTGAAAAACTGCTGGAGACTTATTCATTCGGCAGGGTGATAAGAGATGGGATAAACGTGGCCCTGGTTGGAAGTCCGAATGTCGGAAAATCCTCATTATTGAACTATATATTAAAAGAGTACAGGGCAATTGTAAGCAGTATTCCGGGAACGACCCGTGATGTGATTAGAGAGGATGTTTCGATTGATGGAATTTTATTCAGATTGTACGATACGGCCGGAATCCGTGTCTCGGAAGATGAGATTGAAAAAGAAGGAGTGCTGAGAAGCAGGGAAGTTGTTAAAAACTCAGATGTGGTTCTTTTTATAAATGATGTAGTACAGGGAGTAAGCAAAGGACTTAAGAGTGAACTGCTCAGTCTGTCTAAAAAGGACAAGATTTTAACAGTTCTCAATAAAATTGATATTGCACAAAATCAGGTGAAAGAGGCGGATATTTGTATTTCAGCAAAAACCGGGGAGGGAATAGAAACCCTCTTTAAGGAATTAAAAGAGACTGCGCTGGGAACTTCCTCATACAGTGAGAAGTCGGCAGTTGTCTCAAATCTGAGGCATTACAACTGCCTGAAGAAAGCAAATGAAAGCCTGGGCAATGCAAGGGAATCTGTAAACAATAAATTAAGCGGAGAGTTCATTGCTGTAGATCTCAGGAATGCTGCTGATAACCTGGGAGAGATAATAGGTGAAGTAACGAGTGATGATATTTTGAACAATATCTTCACCAAATTTTGTATAGGCAAATAGCCTGTTCCACGTGGAACTTTTTAATGAAAAATGTACATTTTACATTGATTCGTTTCACGTGAAACTTAGAAAAAATGTGATTTTATGAAAAATTACGATGTTATTGTAATAGGCGGTGGACACGCTGGTATTGAAGCGGCCTGCTCGGCAGCTAATATGGGCTGCTCTGTAGGATTGCTGACTATGGATAGGTATGCCATTGGAAGAATGTCCTGCAACCCGGCAATCGGGGGAACGGCAAAGGGACACCTTGTAAGGGAAATAGATGCCCTTGGTGGAAAAATGGGAAGGATTTCGGATAAAACCGGCATACAGTTCAGGATGCTGAATAAATCCAAAGGCCCGGCTGTCTGGTCACCCAGATGTCAATCTGATAGAAAATTGTATTCCGAAGAAGCTTACCGTGTTGTAAACTCCACGGATAATCTTGAAATTGTTGAAGCTTCTGTTGTAGAAGTTCTGTCAGAGGATGGGAAAATTAAAGGAGTGAAGACGGGCGACGGGGAGGAGGTTCTTTGTAAGGCATTAGTTTTATCTTCGGGGACTTTTTTGAACGGTTTAATGCACACTGGTCTCACCTCTACTAACGGAGGAAGATTTGGAGAAAAACCGGCAACCGGGATAACGGAATCTCTTCTTAAGCTTGGTTTTGAATCGGGCAGATTAAAAACCGGAACGCCTCCCAGGCTGAAAAAAGATTCGATCAACTGGGATATCCTTGAAGTGCAGCCGGGTGATAAAAAGCCACAGCCCTTTTCTCACTTTACAGATAAATCAAAATTTCCTGAGCTTCCGCAGGTTGTTTGTCACATCACCTATACCGATCCTGAAGTTCATAAAATTCTTGAAAAGGGTTTTGAAGATTCACCTATGTTTACGGGTAGGATAAAGGGAGTTGGTCCGAGATATTGTCCATCTATCGAAGATAAAATAGTTCGGTTTGCTGATAAGGAAAGACATCAGCTCTTTCTTGAACCGGAAGGTCTGGACTCTGATTTAATTTATGTCAATGGTTTTTCTTCTTCACTCTCGGGTGAAATCCAACTTGAAGCTTTGCATAAAATTAAAGGATTGGAAAATTGCGAAATGGTTCGTCCTGGTTATGCCGTAGAATATGATTTCTTTCCGCCTCACCAGGTTGATCTCACTCTGGAAACAAAATTAATAAAGGGACTTTATTTTGCCGGGCAGATTAACGGCACCTCCGGTTATGAAGAAGCTGCAGCCCAGGGATTAATAGCAGGAATAAACGCAGCGGCAAAAATTAAAGGTTTGCCCGAGTTTGTTCTTAAAAGAAGCGAGGCTTATATAGGTGTTTTGATTGACGATCTTGTAAATAAATCAACCGAGGAACCTTACAGGATGTTTACTTCGAGAGCCGAGCATCGCTTACTTCTGCGGCAGGACAATGCAGACAGGAGGCTGATGGGATACGGGCATGGTCTCGGTTTGATTAGCAAAGAAGACTACGACCGTGTAATCGAAAATGAAAAATTAATTTCTGAAAGCCTCGAGTTATTTGCGAAAACTAAACTCCACGCTCGTGACATAAATCCACTTCTGAAATCGAGAGGATTGAACGGTATTGATTCCACCGAAACCATTTCAAAATTATGCAAACGTCCGGAGCTTACATTAAAAGAATTAATATCGATAAACCATATCGGTGAAGAAATGGTAGTGAAAAATCTGCTCAGTAATTCAATAGCACTTGAGCAGGTAGAGATAGAGCTCAAATACGAAGGATATATTAAACGGCAGTACGAGACTGTTGGCAGACTGGAAAAATATGAAGAGACAAACATTCCTTTAACATTAAACTATTTAACATTAAAGTCGCTTTCCGCAGAGGGAAGAGAAAAACTAAACAAGGTTAAACCTCGTTCAATAGGACAAGCATCAAGGATATCAGGGGTTACTCCTTCAGATATTTCTATTTTATTGGTATATTTAAAAAACTAATTTTAGAGGGGTTAAATGATTGACGTCCAGAATGAATTTCAGAAAGAACTACTCTCATTCTACTGGGAAAACGGACTAAACCTGGATACAATGAAAGCACAGCAGATGGCCTATTTTGCTGATCTTGTAGTTGAAAAAAATGAAAGTGTAAATTTAATTTCACGACGTGATGCGAAAAAAATAATTGAAAACCACGTCTTCATTTCTTCTTATATCAGCAAGTACATTCCCGAAAAATGTTATAATTTTTTGGATATTGGTACGGGGGGAGGGTTTCCGGGGATACCGCTCGCAATTATGCGTCCGGAAATGAAAGGTGTCCTGGTTGACTCAACCGGGAAAAAAATTCAGGCAGTCCAGGAATTTATAGACAAAATGAAATTAAGCAACGTTGTTGCAGAAAACGAGAGAGTCGAAAGTCAGGAGTTTATTGCTCATTATTCTGATACTTTTGACCTGGTTGCAAGCCGGGCAACGGTTCCGCTAATTATTTTGTTTCGCTATGCTTTGCCATTAATAAAAAACAAAGCATACCTGATTGCTGTTAAAGGTGGTGATCTGGCGGAAGAATACAAAAAAGCAGAATTGAAATACAAAGCTTACATTAAGAAGTCAACCATTTATGATCTTTCATACAAACCGACAAATGTAAGAAATCAAAAAGGCAAGAAATTGATATTGCTGGAGTTAAATAAATGAGTTCTGCTGATGATGCAAAAGATCTTTTTGCAGAAATAAGCAAACTACATACGGAGCAGCGCAATAAAAATTCTATGAATATAGACGCGGGCTCAACTTCAGAAATATTAAAAATAATAAATAACGAAGATAAAACTGTTCCGCTGGCGGTTGAAAAAGAACTGCCATATATAGAACAGGCAGTTGAATTAATTGTAGCCGCTCTTAAAAATGAAGGGCGGCTTTTATATTTTGGTGCCGGTACAAGCGGCCGGCTCGGGGTTGTTGATGCGTCTGAGTGTCCCCCAACTTTTGGAAGTGATCCGGAATTGATCCAGGGATTTATTGCAGGCGGAAAGGAAGCGATGTTCCGCGCACAGGAAGGAGCCGAGGATCTGGAAGAAAACGGTGCAAAGGATGTGATCGCGGCAAAAGTAAACTCGAAAGATATTGTTTGTGGAATTGCCGCCAGCAGGAGAACACCTTATGTAATAGGCGCGGTTAAGAAAGCGAAAGAACTCGGAGCTAAAACTCTTTATCTTACCTGTAATCCGCGTGAAGAATTTAATATCAAAGAAGTCGATGTTGCAATCTGTCCTTATGTCGGACCTGAGGTAATAATGGGGTCAACAAGGATGAAAAGTGGCACTGCGCAGAAACTCGTTTTAAATATGCTCACCACTGCTTCGATGATACGGCTCGGCAAAGTTTATGAGAATATGATGATCGATCTGCAGATGACTAATAAGAAGTTAGTTGAACGATCGAAAAGGATAGTAATGACAATTACCGGGATAAATTATGATGAAGCAGCGGATGTTTTGAAGAAAGCAGACGGACACGTTAAAACAGCACTGGTGATGATGAAGGCAAATGTTTCAGCAGAAGAAGCAAAGGCAAGATTACAAAAATCTGATGGGTTTGTCAGGAAAGCAATTGATCTGAAGTGAGATCCAGGACACTTAGATAACTAAATTTTTTACTTTTTGCTCTGATTGCTAAATAGTAATTTGGCTGCAGTTTTTATTATTCTAAAAATATATATCTTTAAAAGATAATTCCGGGGTTCATTGTCTGAACCCCTTTTGTGGTTTTAAACAATTCGGTAAATATGAAGACAAAATTAATTTCTATTATTTCGGGACTGATCTTTTTCACTTCAGTTTCAAGTGCGCAGGTATTCGATAAAGTCGGGAGCGACATAGGGGATTTTCTAAAAGTGGGGGGATCGGTTTTTACAGCTCCTTTTAACTTTGATTCCGGGGATTGGACAAATTTTGCAATTACTACCGGCGTTGTTGGCGGAACTTTCTTCCTTGATAATACAGTTCGCAAATTTTCACAGCAGGATCATACAAATTTTAAAAACGATTTATTTGATATTGACCAATATTATAAGACTCAATATGCAGTGATTGCAACTGCAGGCATTTATGGTGTGGGATTGCTGACAAATAATGATAGAATAAGGAATGTCGGTTTGCAGCTTGGTGAATCACTAATTTATGCTGGGATTGTAACAGTAACATTAAAAAGTCTAATCGGCCGAAGCAGGCCATACACACAAAGAGGACATTCCGATTTTCATCCTTTCAGTGTCTCTGATGATAAAGTTTCCTTTCCTTCTGGACACGCGACGGTGGCTTTTGCCTTTTCAACAGTTATGGCTCACCAGATTGATAATATTTTCTGGAAGGCTGGGTGGTTCGGTGCGGCAGGATTAGTCTGTTACGCAAGACTGTATCATGATAGGCACTGGGTTTCTGATGTTATAATGGGTGGAGCTATCGGCTATTTTATAGGCAGGCTTGTGGTAAACCATCTGACAAATAATCCCGGTCAAAAAGAGCTAAGTGAAAAAAAGAATAAACCAGTTTACTCAGTTGGATTTAATTTCAGAGAAAACCAACCTGTTTACACATTGAATTTTGGATATCAGTTTTAACTTTGCGCCTCTGCGACTTTGCGGTGAAAAAATAACCGCGGACCTGCCTGACGGTAGACGGGGACGCTAAGCCGCAAAGATATTTTTAATATTTTATGAAGAATAACTTAGCTCAACAAATTTCCGAAAGTAATTTTGTTAAAGAAATTAATAGTGTTTTAAAGGATAAGAGCAATCTTTTTATCTCACCGCTTTTCGGATCATCAAAAGTTTTTGCAGCAAAGAAATTAATAGAAAAAGAAAAACAATTGATTATCCTTTTCCCGGATGTTCAATCTGTAAATGAATTCTGTGTGGAATTAAGTGTTCTGGATCTGGAAAAACATTTGATCAGCATTACAGAATTTAAACCTGAAATCCTTCAGGAAAAAATAACAGCAATTTCAAAAAGAAAAAAAAATATTCTTGTTTCAACATATGAATTATTGAATCACAGATTTCCATCCAAAGAAAATATTGATCAGAATACTACTAAGATTGAAATGGGAGGAAATTTAACCTACGATGATCTCATAGAATATTTTAACTTATTAAATTATCAGAAGGACAAATTTGTTGAAGCTCCCGGTGATTTCTCAGTACGTGGTTCTATAATTGATTTTTGGTCGTACAGCGAAAAGAATCCCGTTCGCCTGGAATTTGACGGGGATTTTCTCGAGTCAATTCGTTACTTCGACCCGGAAAGCCAGAGGTCAATAGAAGCTATTGGTGAAACAACTCTGGCAGGCGCCATAACCAATGAAAATAAAAGCACTTATGCCAATTCCTCAGATATATTCAGTTTTCTAGAAAACCCCCTGTTCATGGTTTCTTCCTTTGAAATCGAGAACCTGGATGATGAAGAGATAAATGTTTTTAATCCTGAAGAACCAGTAGAAAAAATTGATACAGAGGATTTCTCTGAAATGCCCGCAGATGATGTTCCGGATGAAGCAGAAAATGTTATCGTCCGGGAAAAAGCCGAAGAGGAAAAAAAGGGAAGTAAAGTTGACGCAGGGGAATTATTTTCCAGAGAAAATACCAAATGGATTATTGAGGAAGATCTCGCCGGAAGCAATAATAGAATAGAACTTGGCTTATCAGAAGCTCCTACAATAAACGGTAACTATGAAGTTCTTTTCAATACACTTAAGCAATATTCTTCTGAAAGTTTTTCAATCACAATTACAGCTGAAAACGAATTACAATCAGCAAGATTAGTAGATCTGTTAACAGAATTCAAAGATGAATTAGCAGAATTATTGGAGAGCGGCAAGGTTAAAATTGAAACACTAGCGATTAAAAAAGGATTCCTGCATAAAAAAGAAAAAATATTAATTCTTACAGACTACCAGATATTCAACAAACCGTACCGGACTAAAACATCAACTTCGCGCAAGTATAAAAAATCAAAATCGAAAGCTTTCGCTTCAATTAAAAAAGGTGATTTTGTTGTTCACGAAGATTATGGAATAGGCAAATATGTCGGACTTCAAACAATAAAGATTGGTGAAGTCGACCAGGAATCAATGAAAATTCTTTTTGCGGAAGGCGGGGTGGTTTACGTTAATCTTAATTATCTGACGCTTGTAAAAAAATATTCATCAAACAAAACAGATACTGCCGGACTAGCCCCCACGCTTTCCACACTTGGTACCGGCGTGTGGGAAAATACTAAGCATAAAACGAAGAAAAAAATTAAGGAAGCTGCGCGCGAGTTAATAGAACTTTACGCAAAAAGAAAAGCTACGAAAGGATATCAATTTAATCCTGATACAGTCTGGCAGAAAGAACTTGAGGCATCATTCCTTTACGAAGATACACCCGACCAGGAAAAAGTCACTGAAGAAGTAAAGGGTGACATGGAAGCGGAAAACCCGATGGACAGACTTGTCTGCGGGGATGTGGGATTTGGGAAAACAGAAATCGCAGTGCGTGCTGCATTTAAAGCTATTCAGGATGGCAAACAGGCTGCAGTTCTTGTGCCTACAACGATTTTAGCAGAACAGCATTTTAATACTTTTACTGACAGGCTCTCACAATTTCCTGTTCGTGTTGCAGCTCTTTCAAGGTTCCAGACCAAAAAAGAACAGACTGAAATTGTAAAGAACCTTGAAGCCGGGCAGGTGGATGTTTTAATAGGAACGCACAGAATTCTTTCTAAAGATATAAAATTTCAAGATTTAGGGCTGCTGATAATAGACGAAGAACATCGTTTCGGTGTTACTGCAAAGGAAAGATTACGTTCCTTAAAAGTTAATGTAGATACACTTACGCTTACTGCTACACCCATTCCACGGACTTTAAATTTATCTCTACTAGGAGCAAGAGACCTATCAATAATTGCAACACCTCCTCCAAATCGCCAACCGATTTATACGCACGTTTCTACTTTTGATATCTTTAAAATAAAAGAATGGATAACAACAGAGTTAAAAAGAAACGGGCAGATATATCTTGTTCACGACCGAGTGCAGTCGATAGACAAACTTTCAGGATATATCCGCAAATATATGCCGGATGTTAAAATTGCTGTGGCACACGGACAAATGAAACCATCACAACTTGAGGATGTTATTCATGGTTTTCTCAACAAGAAATTTGATGTTTTGATCTCAACGAAAATTATTGAGTCAGGAATTGATATCCCTAATGTGAACACGATAATTGTTAATCGTGCCGATAGATTCGGACTTGCAGAGCTTCATCAGCTTCGCGGAAGGGTGGGAAGATCGAACAGGCAGGCATTTGCATATTTTATTGTTCCTTCTCTTAGCAGAATTAATAAAAAAGCTTTACGACGATTGCAGGCAATAGAAGAATTTACTGAAATCGGATCGGGTTTTAATATTTCAATGCGTGATCTGGAAATTCGTGGAGCGGGAAATCTTTTGGGGAAAGAACAGAGCGGATTTATAAACGATGTTGGTTTTGATCTTTATATAAAATTAATAAACCAGGCCGTAGAAGAATTGAAGTACCAGGAATTTAAAGAAGTATTTAAAGATTTACCGAAACAGGAAGAAAGAACAGAGCCAACGCTCGATACATTTTTCGAAATAGGAATTCCTCAGGAATACATGCCTGAGCAGATGGACAGACTTAATTTTTATACAGCGCTTTATTCCGTAAAAACTCTGCAGGAAATCGATGAATTGCGTGAAGAAATGAAAGACAGATTTGGCCCTGTTCCAACAATAGTTAACCGCCTGATTTCCGCCGCAACTTTAAGATATTATGCATCATATGCATTATTCGAAAGAGTAATTATTCAAAGGAATAATATTTTTATTATTCTTCCGAGAGGTGAAAAGGAAGATTATTACAAAATTAAGTTTGTTGAACTGATGAGATTTATTCTGGATGAATATAAAGACAAGATTAAGTTTGATCAGAAAAAAGATGTAATGAAACTTGTGCTTGTAAACAATTTTGAATCACCTGAAAAAATTATGCATTTCCTTATAAACTTTAGCAGCGAAGTTATGAACCTGTTCGGTGTTGAAGTAAAAGAAGTAGAAAATAATTCATAATTAGTGTAACCAATCTGAATCTTCTCCCGTCAAAACCCTGTAGCTAAAGTAATATCTAACTGGAGTTCCCATGTCATTTCAGGATAAATCCTTCAAATTTCTGCGAATATTGTCATTTTTAGCCGGTATTCTGGCTGTTATTATCTTTTCCGGCAGCAGGATTGAAGTCAGTAAAGACTCAAAGACCGTAGAATTTTCAAATAAAATCGATTCTTTTATTCAAAAAGTTATAAAAGAGACAAATTATAAAGCGGGCTTTTCGCTCTCAATTGTTCATGGAAACAAGATTCTATTTTCAAAAGGATACGGTTACAGAAATGTAGAAAATAAATTACCATTAACAAATGAAACCCCAATTTATATAGCGTCAGCAACAAAATCTTTTGTGGGAACCGCTGCAAAAATATTAGCTGATGAAGGTGTGTTAGATCTGGACGCGCCGATTAGTACCTATCTGCCCGCATTGAAATTTAACTCGCCGTTATCCGCAGAAACAATCAGCATCCGTGATTTACTAACACACAGATCAGGAATTGAAAATATACCTGTGGTTTTACGAACGGCCTTTACCGGCGATCAAACAGATAGTTTAATTTTAAAATTGTTTAATAAAAGTATTTTTAAAGGACACTCGTTTCGCTACTCAAATTTAGGTTATGTATTAACCGGGTTAATCATTAATAAATTAACAGGTAAACCCTGGCAGGATGTTCTTGAAGAAAAAATATTTAAACCGCTCAGGATGAATTCAACTCACGCATATGTCTCTTCTTATTCAAATACTGAACTTGCTCAGCCTTATACCGTTATAGATGGAAAGGCTGGAAAGCTGGAATACATTAAAACTGATAAAACTATGCATGCTGCCGGCGGCATAATAACAACAGCTAAAGATGCTGCAAACTGGCTTTTATTTAATGTTAATAACGGGGAATTTAACGGTCGGCAAATTGTTTCTGAAAGATCAATGAATGAAATGCATTCAGCGCAGATCGATCTCTCGAAGACTTTTTATAATTACAAGAGATTTGCTTATGGGTTCGGCTGGTATTTATCTGACTATAACGATGATCTTTTAATCCATCATTTTGGCGGGTATGCGGGTTTCAGATCTCACATATCATTTATGCCAAAATATAAAATTGGTGTGGCGGGATTTGTTAACGATGACGGCGAAGGTTTCTTTCTACCGGACCTTGTTGCTGATTATGCTTACAATTTATTAAGCGGAAAAAAAGACGCAGATCAGATCGCGGAGAAAGAATACGCGGCGTATAAAGAACGCATTAATAAAAGCAGAGAGAAAGCTACCGTTAAAAAAGACGAGCAGGATTTCTTAACAAAAAAAGAAAGAAATAATTTGACTGGAACTTATTACAACGAAGATTTAGGAACGTTGAAGATATGGTACCGCGGACAATTTCTTACAGCAAGTATTGGTAATCTTAATGGGAAGATTACAGAGCCACAAAAAGACTTATTGATTGCAGATATGGTTGCGTTCAAATCAAAAATTATAATTGAGAAAAATAAAAAAGACGACAATATCATTTCAATTACTCTGGCATCTGTTCCCTGGCCGGACACAAAGTTTGTGAAAATGAAATAAGACTTTTGTGAGGCTCTCTTAAAAGGGGAGTCTCGTTTTTTCCCAGATTCTATTCTTTACTATTGGTAAAAAGTTGATAAATGAAGCTTAAAAGCACAAAGTAATTTGTTGGAATCTGTCATTAGCCTAATCCACATATCACACCAAATCTACCGGCCATAATAAATTTATATACACCGCAACCTTTTTTCAATAGATTAAGTCTAAACTTTTATAGACACAGCTTGAAATTTCATAAAATACTTGGAGATAAATAAAATGAAAAAGATTCTATTTCCACTAGCATTATTGATGTTTGTATTTTTAGCATCATCTGCCTATGCAGGGGAGAAAACAAAAACGTACAGCATTAAAGATTTCACAGGTGTTTCTGTCGGAAGCGGAATGCACGTTACTGTAACTCAATCCAATAATTATTCTATTACTATTACGGGTGATGAAAAAGATTTTGAGGATTTAATGGTTGAAAAAAGAAACGGGACACTTGATATTTATTACGACAGAAGCGGATGGGGGTGGTTCGGCCATCACAGGAGAGGTGATGTTGAAGTAAAAATTACTATGCCCGAATTAACTGCAATTGATTTGAGCGGCGGAGCAGAAGGAAATATTTCAATGAATGTTGGTGGAAAGTCATTTAGTGCTGAGACATCCGGTGGCGCAGAATTAAGAGGAACATTGACCTGTGGCAATTTAAACGTGGAAACATCCGGTGGCAGCTGGATAGAACTTTCAGGTAAAGGAAAAAACCTCAGCGCAGATGGTTCGGGAGGAAGTAAAATTAAATTGAAAAATTTTGCTGTCATCAATGTTAACGCAGATCTTTCAGGTGGTTCAACTGTGTGGGTAAACATGGATGGCACCTTAAATTCCGATCAGAGCGGCGGCTCAAGATTATATTACTATGGAAATGTTTCATTGGGCAACACAAGTTTTAGCGGCGGCGCAGGAGTTTCAAGAGGAGATTAATATGTTTTGTAGAGACGCTTCACGCTGCGTCTCTACATTATTTTTTCGGCAAGGGCAAATGGTGTTGTCTTAAGAAAGACAATTTATCCCAGTAACCACGTTGAAAAACTACTTTATCATTTTCAATTTTAAAAACCCGCAGCCTCTTAAACCCAAAGGGTCCTTCCATTCTAAAATTCCCCAGTTTGCATCCTCGAATATATTCTCTACAATGCAGGTCATTTTAGCATTTGAAAATTCTGTCATAAACATATTCCGGATAGCTTCTTTTCCTTTTACCGGCTCATTGGTAACCTGGTGATTTATTGCATTTTCAGAATAAAAGGATGCGAGTTTATCTGCATCAGCTTTATTAAAGGCATCAACCCATTTTCTTATTAATTCTTTTGGCGACATTATTGGTTTGACTTTGCAATTATTAAATTTTTAACAGCATTAACCCAGGAATCGGAATCATTAAGGCTTTCAACAAGTTGTACTTTTTCTCCACCGTTTTCAACTAATAGCTGTTGATATTCGTGACCGATTTCAATTGTTGTTTCAAGACAATCTGCTACAAAAGCTGGACTGAAAACCAGTAGTTTTTTCGCCCCTTCTTTTGCTTTTTCAATTACCGTTTTATCGGCGAAAGGTTTCAGCCATTTATCGTCAAGACGTGATTGAAAGCAAACAGTATATTTTTCCTTAGGAATATTGAGCCTTTCAGCTAGTGATCGTGTGGTTGCATAACAGGTTGCTTTGTAACAAAATTTATTGTCTTCCGTAATTTCATTTTCGCAATTGTGATCAGAGCATGGCTTACCGTCATCATAAACTTTATCCACCTGTCTTTCCGGAAGTCCGTGATAACTGAACAACACGTGATCATATTCTTCAATTTTATGTTTCTTTGCGTTTTCAACAAAGCAGTTTATGTAACCTTCATCATCAAAAAACTGGCTGATAATTTTTATATCCGGAATTACCCACCATTTCCTTATTATTTTCATAGCTTTATCAATCGCAGAACCGTTTGTAGCTGAAGCATATTGAGGAAACAGGGGAAGAATAATTATTTTGTTATAATGTTTGTTTCTCATTCTTTCAAGAACAGAATCCATAGAAGGGCTTTGATATCTCATTGCGAGTTCAATTTCAAAATCATCGCCGATTACTTTCTGTAATTTTTTTTGAAGATTTTCACTGTAATAAAGGAGTGGAGAACCTTTTTCTGTCCAGAGCTGCTGATAAATTTTTGCAGATTTCGGGGCCCTGAATGGCGCAATGATTAAATTCACAAGCAAGGTTCTTGCAAGCCAGGAAATATCAATCACCCGTTCATCGCTTAAGAATTCTCTTAAATATTTTCTCACATCCGGTACAGAAGGACTATCCGGAGTGCCAAGTTGAATTAGCAAAACACCTGTTTTTGCGCTCATTTTAACATCGTATTTAATTTTAAGAAATGAATTATTCAAAGATAAGAATTTCTATTAAGATTATTTATATTGAATCAGCTTTGAAAACCATTTTTTGTATTTACATTGTTGTTTTGAGTGCTTAACTTTATATAAAAGTTACCCTTAACAACAAAAAGAGAATTAATATGAAAGAGCATATTGTAAAAGTATTAAAAGTTGAAAACGTAACTCATGATGTAAGAAGATTTTCAGTTTCAAAACCTGAGGGATACAGTTTTACACCGGGGCAGGCAACCGAAGCATCCATTAATAAAAAATTACTCAAAGATGAAAAGCGTCCATTCACATTTACCGGCTTAAACGATTGGCCCCTGCTTGAATTTACAATTAAAGTTTATACTGATCATCACGGTGTAACAGAAGAGCTGGGAAAAGTTAAAGAGGGAGATGAGTTGATAATTCGAGATGTCTGGGGTGCGATAAATTATAAAGGACAGGGAGTTTTTATTGCGGGCGGCGCCGGTGTAACTCCTTTTATTGCGATATTCAGACAATTACAGAAAGAGGATAAACTTAATGGAAACCGCCTGATATTTTCCAATAAAACAGAAAAAGATATAATCTTAAAAGATGAATTTCAAAATATATTGGGGAATAATTTTTACAATACTCTTACCGAAGAAAAAAACGATAAATATGATCATGGTAGAATAAACGAAGAGTTCTTAAAACAAAAGATTAATAACTTTGAACAGGATTTTTACGTCTGCGGACCGGATCCATTTGTTAAAGACATAACGAATACACTTACAAATCTGGGGGCAAAATCGGATTCTGTAGTATTTGAGAAATAATTTCTAATTCGGCAATGTATATCGATATTCATTTTTTGCCATTTCGAGTACATTGCCGTTTTCTACAAGGTACTCAATATAATCGCCCTCACTTCCTTTCCAGTCAATCGCAAATTCGATTCCATCTTTGCCCTGAAAAGCTGCTAGCACTTCAAACATTCCGGGCTTTACGTAACCATTATCGCCTGCTCTCCATGTCCCGCCCGGATCATATTCACCATAATTGTCTTTGATAAGTAAGTTGCCGGAAGTGATAAAGACAAATGAAAACAGTGCCGTGTCTCCTGATAACTCATAATTAACTGCGTATAAACTTCCCCTGTTATCAATTTTAGCAATAGGGAACGAGTTTTTTATTTTCTTGCCCATTTGAGATTCGAGAGAACCAAGAATACTTTTATCAAGTGGTTTTTTTTCTGGTTTTAAGTTCTTGATATATTTTCTTTCTTTTAAAAAATTATCAGTCATTAAAATATTTATATTTTTATAGTCGACCTTTTGGTTGCCTGTCTCAAATAAATATCCGCCGCAGTTTTCAAAATTACTATATACCTGCTGAAAATATTTTTCTTCATCTCCCGGTTTTTTTCCTTTATAGGTTACAGGGACTATTTTTCCTTCTTCTGAAATTGTATGTGTGTAAAGGGTTGGATCGGGGAGCGTGTCACTTATTGCAAGAATTTCTTTTCCTTCAGTATCACTAAATGCGAAGATGATGCTGTACTCATCAAAATTTATTTGAGTAAGCTGCTGTTCTGAATAATCCTTTTTAGAAGCATTTTTATTTCGGTCGACCCGGGAAGCTTTTTTTAATTTTTCTGGTTTTAATTCTTTTGTACATCCTTGCACTGTGAAAGATATTAAAAGACTAATTATCAGTAAGAAATAACTCTTTTTCATAATGGTATTAATTATAAAAAATATATAAAGAAACCTAATAAATATCTTTGTAATCACATAAGTCTTTAGAATAATCCATAATGAATCTCTACCGGGCTTTTCAAGCTGAATTTATCGGTTGACTTACCTTCAGTAAGTTCATATAAAATAAGTCTTTTAGCTGATTTAACATATAACGATTTTTTATATAAAACAATGGAATAAAATTAATTCGATTAATTTTCGCATTAAACTTTTTATATATTAAGAATTATAAATTTGTTAATCATTTAATTAAAGCCGGGAATAAATATGATACAAAGAAAAATATCCGGAGCAACAGCTCTGCTTTTGATGATAATTTTTTCAGTTTTAATAAGTGGTTGCAGTGATGCTAATAAAGATAAAGGTAGCACAGAATATATAAATCAGATAAATCAATGGCGTAGTAACCGGATAGAAAATCTGAAGAAAGATAATGGCTGGTTAAATCTGGCGGGTCTTTACTGGCTTAAACCCGGGGAAAATACATTTGGCACAAATCCCGGTAACGATATTGTTTTTCCAAAAGGAAAAGCTCCCGGCCTGGTTGGCATATTTACTTTAAAAGATAGTGTGGTCTCAGTAAAAATAGAACCTGGAGTTAAAGTAGCATCAGGTGGAAAGCCAGTAAAAGAAATGATTTTAGAAAACGATATGTCCGGGAATACAACCATACTGGAGCTTGGGTTTTTAAGATGGTTTGTAATTAAAAGAGGCGACAGGTATGGAATAAGACTACGAAATCTGGATGCCGATCTTGTAAAAGAATTTAACGGAACAGAGGTTTACCCGATTGATGAAGACTGGAAATTCAACGCCACATTTATAAAATATGATCCGCCTAAAATTATTTCTATACCAACTATAATTGGAACCGTTGAAGAGGACACATGCCCTGGCTCGTTATTATTTGATAAAGATGGAGAATCCTATAAGCTGGATGTTATACAGGAAGGAAATCAGTTCTTTATAATCTTTGCCGATAAAACGAGCGGCGTAGAAACTTATGGGGCTGGAAGATTTCTTTATACGGCTGAGCCAGACTCAAACGGAAGGGTAGTATTAGATTTTAACAAAGCGTATAATCCGCCCTGTGCTTTTACACCCTATGCAACTTGTCCACTTCCTCCTAAACAGAATTACCTGAATTTGAAAGTGACAGCAGGCGAAAAGAAATACGGACATCATTAATTTCTTTTAAGATTGGAAATTTGATTAGGAAGTAAGGAAATGAAGTTTGCAATATATATACTATTAATATTTTCTTTCTTTAATCAGGTCCAACAAAAGCAATTTTCCCCGCTAACCCGGCTTTTTGAGAAAAACGGACTGGAGATTTATTTTATTTATTACAGCGAGGGCAACGGAGTTAAAAATAACGGGGTTGTAGTTTATCTGGCGAACAGAAATGATTACGCTGTGTCATATCAATTTAACCTCATATTTCGTGCAGGAAAAACAGATAAATCCACATTGGTTTCGGGAAGCATGAAACCTCTTGAAAGCCGGACAGGCAGTAACGATGGATTATATTTTATACCTTATAAAGATAAGAGATCGATAACCGAGGTGGGAATTTCAGGGTGTAAAGTAGAACCTATTTAAGTAGAGACAAGCTGAAGCATGTCTCTACCAGTGGTTTATTTTTTCAATTTATCTTTAAAGAGTTTTTCAAATTTTTCCAGTTTTGGTGCAATTACATAAACGCAATAGCCCTGGTTGGGGTTATTGTTATAATAATCCTGATGATAATTTTCTGCCTGGTAAAAAACTTTAAGCGGAGAAATCTCTGTCACTATGGGTTTATCGTATAACTTTTCTTCATTAATCTTCTTTTTAGCAAATTCAGCCAGGTCTTTTTGCTTTTCGTTGTGGTAGAAAATTACCGAACGGTATTGTGTCCCGGTATCGGCACCTTGCCGGTTTAATGAGGTCGGATCGTGAGTTCTGAAAAAGACAATTAATAATTCTTCGTAACTAATTTCATTCGGATCATATACAATTTGAGAAACCTCTGCGTGACCCGTTTTGCCGGAGCAGACAGCTTCATATGTCGGGTTAGGAACAGTCCCGCCGGAATACCCTGAAATGACTGATTTCACTCCCTTTAATCTTTCAAAAACTGCTTCGGTGCACCAGAAACATCCCTCTCCAAAGGTGGCGGTATCCAGTTTAGTGCTTTGATCGCTCATATTTACATTCTCGTTTTTTGTGATTTTGTTTGTTTTGGGTCTGCACCCGACACTTAATATCATTGCGGTTGTTATTAAGATAGTCAATAATTGTTTCATTTTTTCATCTGTTCTTTTATTATTTTATAAAATAACATACTTAATAATTATCACAAATTTGTGCCAAAAAATTAACATTTATTGAAATGATGGAAACAGAAAAACACGAAGTTATCCGGCTTTTGAAAAAGGATGAAATTTATAATCTCAGCATAATTGGCTTTATTCAGGAAAATAATCTGGAAAAATTTATTCGTGTGGATAATTCAGTACTTGTACAGGGATGTAAAGAAGAAAAGTGGATTTATTTTTCTGGTAATGACAAAAAAGAATTTAATGAATTGATAAAAAAACTGGGTCCCGGGGATAAGTATTTCGGCGCAATGGATGACTGGATGATTCACTTGCTGACTAAGGACAAACAAATTGATTGGTTAATAAATGCTTATCAGTTTCATTTTCCCCCGGAAAAAGAAATTCCCAAAAACAAATTTGAAACGAAACAGCTTACAGTTCGGGATACGGAATTTTTGATTTCTCAATCAAATTATAAAAAAATACTAACTGTGGAATATTTAAATGAAAGGATTGAAAAATCGATAAGTGCTGGTATTTACAGTAATGAGAAACCTGTAGCCTGGGGACTGACTCACGATGATGGTTCACTCGGGACTTTGCACGTTCTTGAAAAGTACAGGAGAAAGACTTACGCAAAAGAGATTACAATTTCATTAATAAGACAGTGCCGGGAAATCGGAAAAATTCCTTTCCTTCAGTGTGAAACAAAAAATATTCCGGCACAAAAACTTGTTGAAAAAATCGGCTTTGAAAGGGACCGCAGTGTATCCTGGCTGAAACTTGAGTAAAAAACCACCTTAAAGAACTATCCCCGTCTTTGCTATTTAAAGTCCTTTGTGTTAACTTAGTTATGAGCATATGCTCAAAATCATAAGTTATGGGCAGACCTAAGAAATATCGTAAAATAAAGTGTAATCCCGGGGCAATGTATTTTAAGCCACGCGGCGGCCCAATGAATTACCTCGATGAGATTATTCTGGAGGCGGATGAAGTGGAAGCCATACGGCTTGGTGATCTTAAAGGATTATCACAGGAAGAAGCCGCGGAAAAAATGAAAATATCGAGACAGACTTTCGGCAGGATAATAAACCGGGCCAGAATGAAAATAGCTGATGGAATATTGAACGGCAAAGCCCTGCGCATTTCAGAAGATCTTGCGGGCAAACTAAGCGACACTCTTATGTTTACCTGCAAGGGCTGTGGATACAAAACCAGGGTAAAAAGAAATAATATTTTAGACGTTTGTCCTAAATGTTGAACAAATTAAACGGGGATAGTAAAATGAAAATAGCAGTAGCAAGTAATGATTTAAAACACGTAACCGGCCATCTTGGCCGTTGTAAATCTTTTATTATTTACAATACTGAGGAAGGTAAAGTAGTTAAGAAAGAAGTGCGTCAAAATACATTTACTCACCATGCACAACAGGGACACCATCACGGCGAGGGGGATGGACATGGTGCGGGACATGGTCACGGTGAAGGGCATCATCACAGTCACACCGCGTTAGTCGATAATTTACAGGATTGCAAAACTCTGATTTTTCAAAGCGGTGGTTGGCCCTTAATTGAATCACTAAAGCAGGGAAATATTATTCCATTTTTAACAAATGAAAGAATGGCTGATGAAGCAGTGGAAAAATATTTGAAAGGTGAACTGATAGAAAGTGGAGAAAATGCATGCCACGGACATCACTGAAAAGAGCACGAAAGTATAATTAGACAAAACCCGCCACAGATTTCAAAAGGCGGGTTTTATTCAAAAAAATTAATAAGAGAGATCGCTCACTTCAATAATTTCAGCTTCATTATCGTGTTCTTTCAGAAACTGAATAAGTTCGCTGTTAAAGTACTTCTGGTGCTTGGCCTCATATTCTTTCAGCCATTGTTCCAGCTCAGAATGAGAAAGTGAACTTTTGACATAATTAAGTTTCTCCTGATCATCAAAAATTCTGTAATAATACATTTTTTTCTCCTCCATTTTACCCCCTGTTTATTTTATGATAGAATTTCCTGAGCGTGTAATATGTCTGTAAATAACCCGTCTTTAATAGACTCTGAATTTTTTCTCGCGTTAGCCAGCGAAGTAAGTACATAACGGTTTGCTATAAAAACTTTTTTAGGCTCAATTTCAGCCTGGTCAAGCAGGAGATAGCCCACAATTAAATATGTGTATAACTCAACCAGATCTTTTGCTGCAACATCCTGGAATGCTGTATCTTTCTTTTCGATTACATATTTCAGACAATCCTTAAATATTTCTCTTATTTCTTTTAAATGACTAACAAGCGGAGCAACACCACCTTTATAGTTCTTCTTTTCATACTCGTCGAAGTTCTCAGAAAGAATGTCATTAATAACTCCGCCGTTGGCAGCAACTATCTGAAGTTGTGAAGTTCCCTCATAGATATTTGTAATTCTAGCATCACGTGCAAGGCGTTCTACCTTAAATTCCCTCATATAACCTGTTCCGCCGTGTATCTGCAGAGCATCATAGGTTATTTTATTAGCCGCTTCTGTCAGAGTAAATTTTGAAATAGGCGTTAAGAGATTTGCTTCCTTTGTTACTTTTTTCAGATGAATATTATCTTCACTGAATGGTTTTCCCTCACTCTTTAACCTATTAATCTTTTCTTCCAGTCTTTCTTTAATATCAACTGAATAAGCGGCATAATAAAACAGGGCACGATTTGCTTCAAGCATTACACGCATATCGATCAGCATATTTGAAATAACCGGAATGTTATAAATAGATTTGCCGAACTGCTCTCTTGCTTTAGCGTATTTTAATGCTTCATCGAAAGCGGCCTGTGAAATTCCCAGTGCTTGAGCTGAAACACCCATTCTTGCGCGAAACATCAGATCAAGGACATATTTTATCAGGCCGAATTTTCTCTGGCCGACTAGTTCCGCTGGTGTATCATTAAACTGTAATTCACACGTTGGTGAACCATGAATGCCCAGCTTATGCTCAATTCTTCTTACCACAACTGTTTTATCACTCTTGCAAACAAACATACTGAGTCCGCGTCCGTCCTTTGTCCCTGGTTCAGATCTCGCAAGAACCAAAAGAACATCACCGTTGCCGTTAGTGATAAATCTTTTCACACCCTTTAAAAACCATTGGCCTTTTTCGTCCTGGTAAGCCTGAAGTTTTACAGCCTGTAGATCAGATCCTGCGTCGGGTTCTGTTAAAGCCATAGCTCCTGTATATTCTCCGGTACAGAAACCCGGGATATACTTTTGCTGTTGTTCTTCGGTACCGAATTTTTTAATTGTGTCGCCAATGTCCTGAAGCCCGAAAATATTCATCAAAGATGCATCCGCACGGGAAACCATTTCTATTGCCATCATATAAAAAGTAAATGGAAAATTTAATCCGCCATATTTTCTCGGGAAAATCATTCCACGAAGATCTGCCTGGGTAAGCTGTTTCAGGTTTTCCTGTGTTCCAATTGCATAGTAGACCTTTCCGTCCTTTAATATTGCGCCATCTTCATCAACACCTGCTGCGCGATCAGCTATATAATTTCCGGAAATATCGCCAACTATCTCCAGCACTTTACGGTAATTTTCAATTGCGTCTTCATAATTAGTGGGGGCATAATTAAATTCTTTAGCCTGTTCATAATTATCTTCAGCAATATCAACAACACTTTTTAGATCAAGATTGTTGAAGATAAACTGCAGATCGCTGTTGTCGTTGAAAAAATTAGGCATCGTTTTTCCTATTTCAGTTTATGTTTATAAGCATCGATGAACTGTGGAATTACAACCGTTGCATCACCAACAACCCCGTAATGGGCTATGTCAAAAATCGGGGCCTCCGGATCTGAATTAATTGCAATAATTTTGCTGGAATCCTGCATTCCTGCTCTGTGCTGGATTGCTCCGGAGATTCCTATCGCGATGTAAAGTTTCGGACGAACAGTAACACCCGTCTGGCCAACCTGCCTGTCAGGAGTAACAAACCCGGCATCAACCGCTGCACGGCTTCCTGCAATTTCCGCCCCAATTGTATGAGCGAGTTCTTCGACCATCCTGAAATTTTCTTTTGTTCCGAGTCCATAACCGCCTGCAACAATAATTGGTGCGGCTTTTAAATTTACTTTATTTTCTTCGCGGTGCTGTTTTATTATTTGTAAAAGATCATCAATAGGTTCCGGTTTATATTCAACCTTTGTGATCTTTTCTTTTTTCGGTTTGTCAAGAGGGCAAAGTTCCATTACTCCTTCGCGTACAGTTGCCATCTGTGTTGGTACATCCGGAGTTATAATGGTGGCGATAATATTCCCTCCGAAAGCAGGACGAATCTGAAGCAAAAGCTTTGAATGATTTTCGTTTAAGTATTTCACATCTGAGATTTGCAGATCGGTACAATCTGCTGTGAGTCCGCTTTTTGTGTGTGAAGCTACACGCGGTGCAAGATCTCTTCCTATAATTGAAGCTCCAAATAAAACTATTCGTGGAATATTTTCTTTTACGAGGCTTTGTATAATTCTTGCGTAGGGAAGTGTCCTGAAATCCTTGAGTGAAGGATGGTCGATCACAACAGCTTCATCAGCGCCATATTTAAAAGTTTGTTTTGTAATTTCGTCTGTATCCGAACCGATTACAATGGCTTTTAAAACCCCACCCATAGTCTCAGCAAGTTTGTTTCCTTTGCACAGAAGTTCGAAGCTTACATCGGCAGGTTTACCGCCGCGTTGTTCAATAAATACCCAGACTTCATTTTTAAAATCCATTTTTCTTCCTTTTAACCGAAAATGTGATCGCTCATTAGCTGGTCGATTAATTCTCCGAGTCCTGCTTTTGTTGGTTCAATTTTATTATGTCCACCACTCGCAAGTACAACAGATTCAACTTTAAATACTTTAGTCGGAGATCCTTTTAGTCCGCATCTTTTGACATCGATATTTAAATCATCGGTAGTTAGTGTGTTTATGTAAAGTTTGCGTTCTTTGTATTCGTGGACGAGTTTATCTATATATAAGAGTGAATTTTCTTCAGTGAGTTTTTCAAGTTCAATTAGAGATTTGGCGCCTTTGTATGCCATTACTCTTTTTGCGCTGAAGGGCCGTGGAGCAACAACATCTTTTAAAACAGTGAGCAAAACAGGAAGTTTGCTTTCAACAATTTCATAGCCGCCGTCTATTTTTCTTTTTATTTGAATCTTATCTTTTTTTAAGTCAACAATTTCTTCTGTGTAGGTTATCTGCGGGATGTTTAATTTTTCTGCTGTCTGTGGACCAACCTGGGCTGTGTCTCCGTCAATTGCCTGGCGACCGGCAAAGATAAAATGATAATCCCCGATTTGTTTTATGGCTTCACTCAAAACATATGATGTGGCAAGTGTATCAGCGCCGGCAAATTTTCTGTCGCTTATCAGATAGACGTCGTCTGCACCCATAAAAAGACATTCACGAAGAATATCCGATGCACGCGGCGGTCCCATCGTTATGGCAGTAACTTTTCCACCATAACGTTCTTTTATCTGGAGGGCAAGTTCAAGAGATACTCTATCTTCAACATTAAAAATAGCCGGTAATTTGGAACGGTTTACGGTTCCATCATCTTTCATTACCTTGCCGGAAATGTTGGCAGTATCAGGAACCTGTTTAACAAGCACTATTGAGTTGTACATATTTCCCCATAATTTTTATGGTAGGGAGGAAGGATGGAATAATCCCTAAGTCCTGAAAACCGCTCAAAAAATATTCCATAGTTGATGGATTGCTAATTAAGCTAAAATGTAGAGAAATTAAGCAGGAATGTGGATATTCTTTCATTTTGGAGAATAGGCTTAATTGATGTTTCTTACTAGTGGGAAGAAGAAATATGGAATAACTAAAAATTAAAGGCTGCCCTAAAGGTAAAGGCAGCCTAATTTATAATTTAATTTATCCCAAATGAAAGAGAAACAGTTACATTTCTTGGAAGCCCCGGTTCAAGATAGACCGGAACACCTCCAACAATATCTGGATTTACAAATGCTGAACCGACATACTTTGTATCGGCAAGATTATTCACAGAAAGAAATCCGCGCATATTAATATGTTCGCCTAATTTTATTTCTTTATTTAAACCAATTGCCGCGTTAAAAATATTGTAAGAAGGAACTTCTATTGTGTTTGCATCATTAACAAAATAACTGCCTGTTCCATTTAGGCTGAAGCTGAAGAACAATCCCTCTAACGCTTCCGGTGCGATCGTTAATCCCACGTTATAAAATAGAGAGGGAATTCCCGCATTATTATTATTTGCGTAATCAGCAAACTTACCCGGCACACCATAATGTGCAGAATCAACTTTGTATTCGTCATATTTATTGTCAGATAAAGTCAATGCGGCATCTAGAGAAATTCCATGGTCAAACTGAAAAGTTGAACTTAGCTCTGCACCAATTCTGTGCGACTTGCCCGCTGTAAAATAAAATCTTCCACCACGGTAGGGAATAATGTCGTTTGTAAGTTTTATATAATAAAGAGCTAATTCATAATTAATAAATTTAAACACACTGTTTTGATCGAATGAAATTATTTGTTTTGTTCCAATCTCAATCGTAGTTGAGTTAATGGGTTCAAGAAGCGGGCTTAACAAATAAACAGTATCCTGTCCGTATGTTCCTGCGGGATCAGTTTCGTTACCGGCGGGTACTTCCACTCCACCGCCAAGATTTGCATATATACTGTGAACAGGGGAAAAACGATAAGTTATTCCGGCTTTAGGTGTAAACCGGGTAAATGATCTTTGCTGTTTACCAAATTGTGGCGCCAAAAAATCTTCGGAATAGTATGTTACGTCATCATATCTTCCACCAACTATCACACTAACTTTTTCATTAAAATTAATTTCATTCTGAACAAAAGCGCCGAAATTATTTGCTCCTTCACGCTTATTGTTTTTTAATGTATTGCCTCTTCCGTTTGTAGCTGAGAGGGAATAAAATAAAATTGCACCGTCCTGGTATGCTTCATCCATTCCAGCAATCAATGTATTTTTAACGTTGCTGCTAAAATGTGATAAGTTTTTGTACATAATACTGCCGCCAACGTGATACCTGGTAAAATCTCTGAACGTTCCTCTTTCCGATCTTTGCAAATATTTGGGATTTACATAAACCATTGCAGATATCTCATTCGATTCATTAATACCATGATCAAGTGAAACACCTATTCTGCCCAGTCGGTTAAATCTTCTCTCATCACGACCAAGGTATGTTCCGTTTGCCTGTTTTTGATCTGCATTATATTCTGCCAACGTTAAAGGTCCGGGGATGTGAAAAATGTTAGTTGAGCCTACAAGATAAACACCCAGATTTGTTCTGTCACCAATCATCGATGTTATCCCTATATTCAAAACAGTTCTCGCGCTCGAAGAATGAATTCTCCAGCCGTCAAATGTATTGTTCGAGAGGCTCATAAATATTTTTCCATTTCCTATGTTACTTGCAGCCTGCAACGAATATCTTTTGTATCCGAAAGTTCCGATGCCGCCGTCAAGCCTCATAAAAGGTTTTCTAAAATCAGGGACTGAGGATAGATTTATAACCCCGCCAGCGGCGTTCCCCCATAGTGCTGAAGCGTTTGAACGTATTACTTCAATATAGCCGGCGTTTGCGGGATCGATATTATCGAAAGAAGTTCTGCCGTCTGGTTCGGTTTCAGGAAATCCATCCAGCATAATTCTTATGCCGCGGCTTGTGCCTGAGTTTGATCTGTCACCGGCCCCGCGTGCGCCAAATCCGCGTATTACAACTCTGATATCCTGGTTACCCGATCGTGATTGGGCAAGTACCCCGGGAACAGTTCTCAATATTTCATCAAGTCCGTAACCACGGATAAGATCTAGTTTTTTCGCAGAAATTATGGAAACAGCGTATGGCACTTCCATTATTTTTTCGGGATATCTGGTAGCACTTACTGTAACCTGATCGAGTTCATATTTTAATGTGTCTGTTTGTGCATTGATTAATGAGTATGATGATAAAAAAATCATCAGCAATAGGATTCTTTGCATTAAAATCTCCTGCTAAAATTTTTGTATAAATAGTAAGTTCATAAAACCGGGAATAAATATATTCCGGAGAACAAACAACGTGTTGAACAATTAAATTATTTTAAGCAGGAAGCAGTACCGGGGGGGGGGTGGGGATATCGCAAATGTTGGATGTTGTAATTAAACTTTCTTCTTTAGTAAAGGGAATTTTAAAATTATTGTTTGGACAAAAATGATTCTGAGTTAAGAGGCCGTCCTGTAAAATATTTTTAAGGAAATTCAAATTGCCGGAATTATTATCAGTTTCTTCAGTCTTTCCTTTTTTGTTAAATGCCAGGTTCAATTCATCTTCTTCTGTATCAGCAAGGCAATAAAAATATACGCTGTCGTTTTTGTTTTCTCTTTTAATTATGTCGTACATTTTTCCTTTGAAAGAAAATTCTTTTTCGTCATAGAATTTTAATTCCGCAATGCCAGTATCTAAATTTTTGTTTGCAAATACAATTAATGTCTGGCTATGATTATAATTATTTGAGGAAATTTTCTCCCTTGCATTTTCCTTTAGTGATGATTGAATGACCAGGAATATTAATAAATATCCGGCTGTATTAAACAGGAATGAAATTACAAGAAATATGGAAAGCGTTCTTTTCAATTAATATTCAATCGGGAAATTGTTTCGATAAATATAGTTAATTCCTGAATTAGGGTATAGGGCAATGTGATGAGTGTGAGAGTAAAAAATAGTGGCTTCCCCTTTTATTAAGGGAAAGCCGGGAAAAGATCATTTCTTTTTCTTAAACAACGACGCCATCTGGTCCGGTGGTATCGGATCCGGAACCGGGTTGTTTATCGCGGGAATTGAATGCAGATAGGCAAAAATATCCTTTAAATCTTCGTCCTTAATTTTGCCAATAAACACCCATGGCATAGGTGGAAGTATTGGTCTTCCAATACCCATATGCTTTCCGCTTCTTATCGCTTTTATAAATAATTCCGGTGTCCAGTTACCAAGTCCGGTTGCTTCATCAGGGGTAAGGTTTGCTGTATACGAAACGCCCCATGGACCAACCCAGGAGGTGAAATCCTTAGCATCTACCAATACCCATTGTCCTTTTTTATAAACCGCAGGATCAATTTCGCCCTAATAGGGCATCGGCAGGATGGCCGGAGAGTAATTTTGTTGTATCGGGCATCGGCCCCATAGCTGTCATTACCTTGGGCGAATGACAGTCGTTACATCCCCCTAAATTAACCAGGTATTTTCCCTGCGCAATATGCTCTTCTTTTGTCATCGTTTTCTGTTCAGGGTTTTGTGAACAATTGAACTGGATTAATACCATACAGAAAAAGAGGGCAAAAGAAGAAGCAATAAAGAGACTTCTTTTCATAGAACATCCTTTAAAATGTGGTTGAATAAATTAATTATTGAAGCTAAGTGAACCGAAAAATTGGGTGTTGTATAATTTTCACAAACTAATTTGAATTAGGCTACGTGGGAATTATTTGTGATATCCATCGCAAAATATGGATTAATTGTTAAAAAGCAACGAAAATTTTTAATTAACGAGTTGTCTTTTTTTCGGCGGCGCTGTCGGGTGTCTGTGTCGGGATTTTTGTTCTTCCAGCTTTGTGCACAGCATCCTTTAACAGAAATTCAATTTGTGCATTTATACTGCGTAGTTCATCGGCCGCCCATTTTTCGAGTGCGGCGTGAACGTTTTCATCAATTCTTAATAAAAATTTCTTTTTTTCTGCCATTATGTTTTTTAACCTGCGTGTGCTGCTCTCTTTCTCTGTAAAGATAAATACCATGCAAGGACTATTACCCACGGGTATTTATCCAGCAGCTCCGATTTTTGTTCTATTTGAATTTCCGTTTTTTCTCTTAAAGATACCTTATCTTTTAATCTTACAAGATATTCGCCCGATAAAGTTTTAACACTAAATCCGCCTTTCAATATTTTAGATTCAATTATCATCTGCTCGCCTTTGTAGCACTTTACCGTTCCGCGGGATTTAAAACCGTCTCTTTTATAAGTGGCATAGGGTAATTCATAGCCCGCCTGTTTAATTCCGATTTCAGATTTCCAGAAACCCGTACGGTAAATTTCCCATTCATCGTTTCCCATTTTAAAAATCATTGTTGTCCCGAATATACCTTTGCCCTGGATGGCGCCAAGAAGTTCTTCACCATATTTTAATTCGTAATAACTTTTCCAGACGGATGGCTGATGAATAAATAATGTTTCACCAGCCAGTTCGGATAACTTTTTCATTATAATAAATATATTTTATTGATAAATAGTTCCTGTGTTGATAACAGGCATTGCCTCGTGGTCTGCAACCAGCGCGACCATAAGGTTATTTACCATTTGCGCTTTTCTCTCTTCGTCGAGGTTAACTATATTTTTGTCGCTCAAATCCTGAAGAGCCTGTTGAACCATTCCCACCGCGCCTTCGACAATTTTAAATCTTGCCGCAACAATTGCCTGTGCCTGCTGTCTGCGTAACATTGCTTGCGCAATTTCCTGAGCGTAAGCGAGGTGTGTTATTCTTGCTTCAACAATATTTACTCCGGCTACTTCAAGCCTCGTCTGCAATTCTTTTCTCAGGTTATCCGCAACTTCGGTCGGACTGCTTCTCAAAGATTCTTTTTCTCCTTCGTTTGTGTCGTAAGGATATTCGGAAGCAAGTGTACGAATTGCGGTCTCTGCCTGTATGGCGACAAACTGTTCGTAGTTTTCAACATCAAAAACAGCACGTGCCGGACTTGTAACTTTCCACACAACCACTGCCGCAATTTCAATCGGGTTTCCGTGCAGATCGTTCACTTTTATTTTGTCGCTGTTGAAGTTTCTTATTCTCAGCGAAACATGTCTTTTTTGAGTGAAGGGGTTTACCCAGAAGAAACCATCGTCCTTTGAAGTGCCGTTGTATTTACCAAAAAGAATGAGAACCCTGGCGTCATTCGGCTGAATTACCATAAAACCGAAGTTCCAGAAAATTGTAAAGAGCACCATAGGTATGGCTGCAATTATAAATAATGGTTCATCCAGTTTTGCCATTATGTAAAAAAGAAAAATTGCAAATGCCAGGAATACGAAAGTCATTGTAAGAGCGGCAAACCCGCTCATTTTTTTTGCGGTTCTTTCACTAATAGTTTCCATTTCTCCTCACCCTAATAAAATGATATTGTAATGATATCACTTTGATAGCAGAAAGTCAAATTAATTTATCCTGATAAACTTAACTTGTTATCACTAAAGAAATTATAACAGATAATGAATCTAAACTCACACTGTGCTGGGGCTAGTAATTTTAACATACGCCATTCATCAACTATAAACCCCCATTTATAAATCAAAAAGCCGGTTTCAAATCAATTAATTAGGGAAATAATTCCACATTTGATTAGATTGTAACCCTGATTAATATTTACCACTAATTGGGAATTATGAGCAGAAAGAACAAAAACAGGAGCAACGACCCACGCCTGGGAAGAACCCTGAGGGAGGATTTCAGGCAGACCGATTTTATCAGCGAGATGAAAAAGGAATTCCGCGAGCTAAAAAACTTTTATATAGATGAGCACAAGAAAGAACGTCTTCAGAATATGAATTCCATCAGCGGATTTTTTCATGTTCTTTTCTGGATCATTAAAAGTATGTTCTTTCACCTCACACCGCTAAGACGTATGCTAACAGTTGCCGGTGTAATACTGGTGCTAATGGGAAGATTTACATTTAACAGTGACGGCAGCTCACTTGTGTTTGATAACAACACTTTTGGCGGAATATTGATTTTGTTTGTGTTAATGCTGGAGCTTAAAGACAAGCTGCTTGCAAAAACAGAACTCGAAGACGGAAGAAAAGTTCAGAAAGCGCTGCTGCCCGATGAGAATCCGCAAATACCCGGCTGGAAAGTATGGCTATATTCGCAACCGGCAAATGAGGTTTGCGGAGATCTTGTAGATTACCTGAACATTAATGATAAAACAATCGGTCTTACTATGGCCGATGTTGCCGGCAAAGGATTAAGCGCCGCATTGATGATGTCGAAACTTCAATCCACAATCCGTGCAATTGCTAATGATAAGGATACCCTTTCTGAATTCGCAGGGAAGGTAAATAAAATATTTAACCGCGATAGTCTGCCAAGTCTTTTCGCTTCAATGTTATATTTAGAGGTTGAACCCGGCTCGGGGAAAATAAATTATGTTAACGCCGGACACCTGCCTCCATTTATTTTGCGAGGAGAAAATATTGAAGAAACCGAAAAGGGAGACGCTGCGATAGGAATAATAAAGGATTCTCCGTTTACAGAAAGATCAGTTGAGTTAAATCCGGGTGAAAGTTTTATTGTATTTTCTGATGGGGTAACCGAAGCGATAAGTGAAGCGGGACAGTTTTTTGGAAAGCAAAGATTAATTAATACTGTTAAGAAGTTCCACGACAGATCAGCCGATAAATTAGGGGAAGCAATTACACAACAAGTAGAATATTTTACAGGGAACGCTCCAAGAAGCGATGATCTTTCACTGATAATTTTAAAAGAGAATAATCCCCGCCCATAATTATACGGTAAAGGCGGGGAGTTATATTAATTCATAATCCGGAACTTATCGCTGATCTCCTTTCCGAAATGCTCTTTATACATCCTTTTATATTTTTGAAGCAGGTTATCCGGTAATCTTCTGCCGTTAATTTCCAGGTTATCTTTTGTGAAATTCATTTCAAAATTTTCATCGTATTCATCCAGGTAACCATCGCTTATTAATTCTGATTTCATATCTTTCAAGAAGCTTTTAAGCTGTTTCATTTTTTCCCGCAGATTGCTCATGTCTATTTTTATGTCCTTCATATGTATGCGGACGTTTTCCATGCTTTTTGTAATTGCATCGGCATCAATATTAACGTGAATGTTTTTTGGAAGATCTTCCAGGCTTTTATGTACCTGTTCCATTGTTTCTTCAAGCGCATCTTCATCTATATAATCACAATCATTCAGTTCTTTCAGGTTTTCTTTCAGTTCTTTCATTTGTTTCCTGAATTGATCTTTATCGAACTGGAAATCAAATTTCCTGATTTTCATATTCTTCAGGTTTTTCTTCAATTCTTTCATTTGTAAATTGAATTTATCAGAATCAAAATGGATATTTATATCCGGAATGTTTACATCAAAAGAATCAAAATTAAAATGTGAATGATGAGTGCGGTCAAAAACCATATCTTTATATTGATCTATATCGTCTTCAGAAAGTTCATCACCATCCTTAAAAAGTTTTTGTATTTCTCCATTGCGAATGACTGCTTTCCAGTGGACCTTTTCGCCATTTTCCCAGGTAGAGAAATAGTATTTTTTAATTTTTACCGTTGAATCTCTTTTTTCTACCGGCGTATAGTTATTATTAGGTTTAGGAGCTGGATTAAAACCTAAAGAAAACGCCACCAGCATTACCAGGGACGTCGTCACCGTAAACACAATTACTTTCTTATAAAATTTCATATTACCTCCGGGTATTTTGTTTTCTATTATTAAGACGTGCCCGGACGTTAATAGTTCTGTGAAGAGAGGGGAAATGTTGCGAAATACTGATCAAGATTGATGAACGGTTTATAGAAGTGATGAAGTAAAATAAAAGTTTCACAGCTACTTATTTCAGACGGCGGAACTGCGGGTTTTCAGCTTTAGCATCATAGCAGCAGAAATTATGCAGAATACAAATGCCCCGCTCCACAAACTGAAAGAACCAAAATTTTCAAGTACAATAGCTCCGAGCCATGGTCCCGCCATAAAAGAAAGACTGAATGACATCTGGTAAAAGCCCATATACTCACCGCGCTTTTTTGCCGGGGCAATTTCTGAAACATAAGTCGCGCTCGCAGGAAATACTATCATCTCTCCGAAAGTCCATACAATTATTGTTAGTATAAGAAGCGGAATACTGTGTGCAACTGTCATCGCACCAAAGCCAATTGCAGTTAAGATTGCACCAATTGTTAAGCTTTTTTTGTCGCTCCAGTGTGAAAGGAAATCATTCAGTGGAACTTCGACCAGGATTATCAGCCCGGTATTAACAATTAAAAGAGCACCGTATGTTGCTGGTGAAAAGCCAAGATCGTGTACCATAAACAGGGGCATTGTTGACATATGTTGAAAGAAAATCATTACAACAGGAATGAGTGCCAGTAAAAAATATACAAAGTGTTTGTCTTTTAATGCACCCAAATGCTTTGTCTCGTTTCTGCCAGACTGAAAATGTGTCTCTTCTACTTTATCAATGCTGTCCCATCTTGCAGTAACCAGAAATATAAAAGCTATCAGTGAAGTTATACCATCAACATAAAAAATGATTGTAAAATTTATTAATGTGAGTAAACCGCCAACAACCGGTCCTATACTCATACCAAGATTAATAGCCAGCCTGTTTAATGCAAAAGCAGTTCTTCTCTGAGATGCCGGAACGACCTCTGGAATCAGAGACATATTTGCCGGGCGGAATGCCTCGTTTATTACCGCCATTAAGAAAGTGAATACAAGTATTATATAATAATCGGAAATAAATGGATAAACAAAAAACATTAATCCCGTTAAAGAAAGAGAAATTTTCATTATTCTTAAGGAGCCGGCTTTGTCTGAAATTTTCCCTATCACAGGTGAAGTAATTAAGGCTCCGGCACCGTAAACAGCAAGCACCAGTCCGGCGTCCGAGTCACTGTAGTTGAAATGCTTTGTCATATACAGTACGAGAAAGGGTAGGACCATAGTTCCGGACCGGTTTATTAATGTGGCCCAGAACAACACCCACATATTGTGGGGAAGGTTTATCAATCCCTTCCAGGGGTTTATATTTTTTTTAAATAGATGACATTAGTATTAGCAGGAATGACTACAGAGAATGTAAGAAGAAGGTTCTAATTAACAAACTTAAATTTTTAACAGAGAGTAATAAATATGAACTGGCGACGGGAAGCAAAATATCTTTGCATTAAATAGATTGCTTAACCTACAAAGTCAGGTGAGAAATTATTGCGTTAATGATAGGATTTAACATCCACCACTTGGTTTTTCCCATCTGCATATAAAGCGTACTGAAATCCCTTTTTTATAGAGTAACCGCCAACGTCACCGTTTTTACTTAACGCAATAAACCCAACCTGGAGACCATCATATTTCATTTTTTTTGCCATAATTCTTTCAACAGCCATTTTGCAAGCTTCGTCTGGGGTTTTGCCGGCTCGCATTAATTCCACAACAAGATAACTTCCACAGGTTCGCATAACTGCTTCACCAACTCCGGTTGAAGCCGCTCCGCCAACTTCGTTATCAACATAAAGTCCCGCACCTAAAATCGGGGAATCTCCCACACGTCCGTGAATTTTGTAGGCAAGCCCGCTGGTTGTGCAGGCACCGGAAAGATTTCCATGATTATCCAGCGCAACCATTCCGATTGTATCGTGGTTCTCCTCACCAACTGGAACGTAGTTGTTTTTCTTTTTCCAGTTTTCCCATGCCTTTTTTGATCCCTCTGTTAAAAGATTTTCTTTTTTGAAGCCGTTCTGCATTGCGAATTGTAAAGCGCCTTCACCGACAAGCATAACGTGGGGTGTCTTTTCCATAACAAGCCTTGCTACCGAAATAGGATTCATTATATGTTCAATGCATCCCACAGAACCACCGTTTAAGTTTTCATCCATTATGCAAGCGTCAAGAGTAACGTGCCCGTCTCTGTCCGGCAGCCCCCCGTATCCAACGCTGGTTATTTTAGGATCAGATTCAGTAACACGGACACCTTTTTCAACTGCGTCAAGGGCGCGCCCGTTTTTACTCAAAATTTTCCAGGCTGCATCATTGGCGGGTATTCCGTGATTCCAGGTGGAAATCACTACTGGTTTTCTGCGGGGAGACATTTTAATTGAAGGAGTGTTTTCAGCTTTAGAAAGACCCGGACGTAAACCAAGCATAGCCGCTGCGGATGCGAGTGCAGAACTTAAAATAAATTTTTTGCGTGAGATCATTTTTGCCTCAAAAATAGAAATGGAAAATGTAAGCTGATTCTGATCTAAAATCAGAATGGCAATATCTACAAGTTAATTGTTTATTTGTGAAATAATTTCAGAAAGTTTTTCGTTACTTTCTTTATTGAACCAGGTTTCAAGGAGTCTGTATGCAATTGAATAGCTTGTGGGGTTTCTAAGAGTTTTATTTTTTAACTCATCGATAATATTTTCCCGTGTCATCCACTTTGCATCTTCAAGTTCATCATCGTGAAAAGTAATTTCCTCAGTTGTGGCTTTGGCAAAAAATCCCAGCATAATTGATCCCGGAAATGGCCAGGGTTGTGTGGAAAAATAAGTGATTTCGTCCAGCTCTATACCGGTTTCTTCGTAAGTTTCTCTTGCAACAGCCGATTCAAGACTTTCACCCGGTTCTACGAATCCCGCTACAAGTGCATATTGGCCAGGCGGCCATTTAGATTGACGAACAAGCAGGCATTTGTTCTCTCTATAGATTAGTGTAATTATTGCAGGATCTGTGCGCGGAAAACTCTGGTGACTGCAATCCCGGTTTGAGCAGTCCATTCTGTGCCCGGTATATGCAAGTTGTGTTTTGCTTCCACACTTTCCGCAAAAAAGATGGCGAGACTGCCAATTGTTTAGTGCTTTAGCATAAGAAAGTAGCGCAGCTTCATCTTTGTCGAGAAGCGCAGCATATTTTCTGATAGGAACAAAGCTGCCAAAACCTGAAAATGCTTCTTCTATGTCAGGATCTGAATTGTCAAGAGAAAGAGAAAAATAAATTTTTCCATTTAATTCGCCTATTAGAGTTGGCCGGTTATCAGCAGGTAAATACTTTAGCAACAGTTCATTTTTCAAAAAACCAATTTGTGGATCAGAAGAAAGGTTAATCAGGTTCTTTTCCTGCCAGAGTGGAATAAACAAAGTCTCCGGATTTTCTAAGTTCTCTTTTATCCAGTTCTCATCATTCCTTTTTTCTGCAAGCCTGTTCAGGTTTTCAGAAGTAAAAAAATTATCAGAAGATTTGTTCCACATTATAAATACAAGAATTAATTAATAAATTTTCCGAGTAGTCCACCAGGTTTAATTATTTCTTTTATCTCTGAATAAGGAATAGTGATTTCAGGAGCGCCCATGGCATATGCTGCTACCTCATAAGGATTGAACTGAAAAGTTATTGCATATTCGCTGAAGGAATAATTATCGTTCAACTTAAAAACACCGTTTGGAAAATAGAACCCGGCTTTCTCAAGGTTTTCATCTGCCGGTATTTTATAAAGTTTTCTAAACTTCTTTTCAGCAATTTTTGTTAGCACAGATTCATAATTGCCTTTGAATACGTCACTTAATTTTATTCCCCTTCCGTTGCGCAAATCAAAATTATTAAAATTGAAGTTAGTGTTTGGGTGCGCTCCTCCCTCGTATGTAGACACAGTTTCCCGTGTTGATAAAATATTATCAGAATTATTCAGGATATTTATTTCATACAAATTGTTGTAATAAATATCTCTTTCCATTTTCATTTTTTTTGAATCTTCATTGTCCTTGTTGTACCGGTCGAAGAAATCAGTCAACATTTCATCATAATCATTAAAGGGTTTGGCATCCGGAGAAGAAGAATTGTTTTGTAGCAGCGATCTTGAAAGATATTTGTTTATCTCTTTCTGGATAGAATTATTTTTAGAATTTATCATTGTAGGGTGAGCAATTGTAATTTCAGCAAAGCCTTTTTTACCGGCCATTCCCTGCGGAATTTTTTTGTGATAGGAAATAATTGCAAACTCTGAGCTTCCTTCGGGATATTTTTCAACAAGATCGAAATTCTTTTTTACATCAGAACCCGGCGTATTCCAGATTCCCTTTATTTCATTTTCAGAAATAAAAGAGCCATTAAAAAATCCAGTTACGTGTGGGTCGTAATAATTATCAAATCCTTTACCGGCTTCTATAAAGAATTTCCCATCCTTGTTAATATTACTTTTAAATGAAAACGGTATTGGTTGTAGAGAGTCGGAATAATGATAATTTCCTGTCAATATTGTATCGATTCTCATCAGGTTCATTACAACTTTTTGGTTTCCGATAGTACCTTCAAATCTCTTATAGAATGACTTCTGAAGCTGTACAACTGTAGTTAGTTTTTGTTTTGAATTTGTTTTATTACCGGGGGATTTCCTCTCGCAGGCAACAATTAATATTACTAATGAAATAAATACGAAAAATAAAAGCCTTGCTTTCATAACATGTCTCACGTATTGGGGATAGATTGATTATAAAAGATAATAAATATATTTAGAAATTATTGGTCATTATTAAATCATAATTCCAGCGTCATCCTGAAAACTTTTCTTTTATAAGAACTCTCTTCATTTCCAGGTACAGTTTCAAAACCGAGACTTTTGTAGAGAGTTATTGCGGAAACCAGCTTTCTGTTTGTTAATAGTGTAACGTATTTCCCCTTTTTAGACCATACAAATCCAATTACAGCAAGGGCAAGCTTTTTTCCGGCCTGCAATCCTTTGGCTTTATCTGTCACAGCCATTTTTGCAAGTTCATAAGTATTTTGGTCAATTTGTATTACGGCACATGTGCCGATAATCTCACCTTTAATTCTCGCAAAGAATATTTCTCCGCCTTTTTTGATAATCTCTTTTTCGGGGTTATTGAGTATTCTGTCATCCTCTGGTTCTACTTCAAAATATTTATTAAGCCATTCATAATTAAGTTCTTTAAAATAATCCCTGAACTTTTTGTTATACGCCAGTATTTCAACCTGTTTTATTATTCGCTCATTTCTAAAGTTTCTTATTCTATTGTTAAGAGAATTCTGCGACAGTGATGTTTCCAGTTTCTCCAGGATATCGGGTACGTCTAAACCGGAATCTTCCATTAGCTGCAGGTAAGCGTTTTCTATATCGCTGTGAACCGGTTTAATTTTTTCCAGCAGTTCAGTTCCCCCGGGTGTAAGTGAAATGATTTTTTTCCTCTTATCCAGAATATCAGAAGTAGAATGTACGAGATCTGCTTTTTCGATTTTTTTGATAAACTGAATTACAGCGGGATGGGATATACCAAGCGAAGTGGCAATATCTTGAACAGAGCAGGCGCCATTTTCACTTATTGAGAAGAGTACTGTAAACCATGCCGGCTCGATTTCAGGAAAATTTTCCTTATAGATTTTCAGAACGTCACCATTTATTTTGTCTGAAAGTCTTTTCAGCCTATAGTGAATCCCCGCGGCGCCTATTTGTTTAATTATCTGCATAATTATGGATTAATATGTAAGTATTTATATAAGTACTTATATATAATAACTAAATTATTTTGAATATTCCACTAATGTTCCTTTGCTAATCGTGCTCTAATTCTGATAATAATTCGGGAAGATCGAGATGTTTTGTAACCATTGCGAGCTCACCTTTTTCGTCACGCGGCCAGTCATAAACCGGGCGGTCAACATATAGCTCAACACCGTTACCGTCAGGATCGGCGAGATAAATTGATTCAGAAACCCCGTGATCTGAAGCCCCCTGTATCGGGTATTTAGCTTCCCATAGTTTCTTGAAGGCTTTTGCCAGCTCTCTTCTTGAAGGATAAAGAATTGCGAAATGATAAAGTCCTATTTCACGTTTTGGAATCTTTGCAGATTTTTCATCGTACCAGGTATTTAACCCTATATGATGGTGATAACCACCGGCGGAAAGAAATACGGCCTGGTTGCCGAACCAGCTTGTTATCTCGAAACCGAGTAGGTCCTGGTAAAAAGCCAGGGATTTAACAAGATCTTTAACGGTTAAATGAACGTGACCAATTGAAACCTCGGGTGAAATTTTGTAGCTCATTGCTTGAATATATATGTGAATAAAAAATAATTACAGGTAAGAATATATAATTTAAATCTGACAGTTTTTATATGTGAACGATTATTTTTATAACTTCAAGCCGGAGAATTCAAACCTTCAAGCCGGCCTGTCCGGTAGGCAGGGTCACTTTTTAAGACCTTGAAGGTTACTCTTGCATAAACCAGGCAACCTCGGAGGTTTTTAAATGTCGAGGCGACTTTCGATGTTTTGGTAATTAGCTATTCAACTATAGCGGTGGCTTCAATTTCTATTAACATATCGGGTGAAATCAGGGATTTAACTTCTACCATTGATGTAGCTGGTTTTATATTTCCGAAAAACTCCCCGTGAGCTTTTCCGAATTCTTCCCACTTTGAAATATCGGTTACAAACATTCGTGTTCTTATAACATCGTGAAGATCTGCACCAGCCTGTTTTAAAGCCTTTTCAATAATCTGAATACAACATTTTGCCTGTTCATAGGCGTTTCCCGGTGAGTATGTTTTCCCATCTATTACAGGTGCGGTTCCTGACACTTCAATAATATTTCCAACTCTTACGGCACGGGAGTAACCCACTGAGTTTTCCCACGGCGCGCCTGAGGAAACATTAATTCTTTTTGTCATAGTTGCCTCAATTTGAAATATTAATAAACTACGGGGATTTTTTGCTGGTTAAAAACCAGATTAAAATCCCAATCGCTATTCATAATGCCAGTCCTTCTCCAAGCTGAGATGTTTCAGCTCCAACCGCAGCACCGATGCCTGCACCAATTGCCAGCCAGAGGCCAAATTTTGATCCTCGCTTCATTTATTAATCTTCTGAAATTAGATATAGCAGATTATCTTCTACTTTATAAAGCAGGGGTGCAATTAATATTTCAGGATATCTTGCTCTCAACCGTTTTACTTCACTTAGAATAAAATCAATCTCATTTCCGATTTCAAACATCGGGGCAAATTGATTAAAATGCTCCTCTGCCTTCTCATTCTCCCAGCCGGCATTTTTTACAAGATTTTCGATAAATAAATCTTTCCGCGCAACAAGATTAACCATTCCGCAGTTAGTGTGCCCAATAAGTGCGAGAGATTTTACTCCACCCACAGCAATAGCATATGAAACCTTGAATTCACTGTATCGCAGATTTGCACCGCCAGTACGGATTATGTAGGAAAAATTATCAGGAATGTTAAGATGTTTCCTGTTATCCATACACATTCCTACCAGTAGTTCCGCAGAAGAGTAGGTGTCATAATCAGCTTCTAAATTATGATAACCAAATAATTTACCAATTGGCGTATTCCTGTACTTTTCAGGAATATCCTCTATTTTAGAGATTTTAATAAGTCTGTTCATAAATCACTTTAGTTTTAGAAAGGAAACACAAGATAATTATTAATTTACATATTATTCAATAGGCTACAAATTAAGACTCTACCTAAATTCTAAACACGCTAAATTTTGGCTTGTATAAATATCCATCTATCTATTTAATAGACCTTCTGCGTTAAAAAGCGTGCAAAGCTTGCATAAATAGGCTATTCTTAACTAACAATAATCTACAATATAATTGTAACAATTTTATCAATTAAAACGTCTTATAGTTAAAGATGCTTGATTCCTTAAAATTCGAAATTCTCATAAAGCAGTACAAAAATAACATCTACAATTATGCTCTTTATATGATGAAGAACAGGATGGATGCTGATGATATTACACAGGAAGTTTTTATAAAGATCTGGAATAATATCAACAACTTTAACATTAAGTCAGCAAAGTCCTGGATATTGAGAACAACACACAACCTGTGTATAGATTATTTAAGGAAAAGACAGACATCGCAGAAAAGAGAGACTAATATTGATAGCAACATAAATATTTCAGGAGCTGGGACATTGACTGATACTGAAGTAAGGCTTAGAAAGAATTTATTGAAAGATAAAATAAAACAGGGGATAGAAACACTCCCAGATAATTTAAAAAGCGTTTTTATTCTGTATGAACTTCAGGGATTTAAATATAATGAAATAAGCGAAACTTTAAGTATGCCCTTAAACAGCGTTAAGGTTTACCTTATGAGAGCCAGGAAAAAATTGCAGGAAGAATTAAAAGAATATAAGAATGAAAACAACTGATAAAATAAACGAAGAATATCTTGAGAAGATTATTTCTGTAGCATATGGCGACGCCAGTTTTATCGATGAAATAAAAATTTATCTTGATTCGAAAAAGAATCCTGAAGTTAGAAAAGTACTTGACGAATACAGGGAAACAGCAAAAGGATTAAAATCTTATTCGTTAGAGGAATATAGGGGAAAGATTCCAGTAAACAGACCGGAAGTAAACAACTGGTTACTGTCATATTTAAATATTTTTATAAGGAAACCTGTTCTGGCAGCTGCTATGGCTTTTATGATTACAGCGGGAATTGCCGGTTATTATATTATTGAAAACAATAACCATAACTTAAACGGATATTCGCAAACGGAAATGATACTTGCTGAAAAACAGGCTAAAAAGTCTTTTGCCATAGTTGCTTCAATTATGGACAGAACAAAAAACACAATTGAGAAAAATGTATTCGGAAATAAAATCAATAAACCAATAAAGAAAAGTTTAACGATTGTTAACACTTATCTGTAGGAGGATAATAAAATGAAAAAGTTTCTGGGGTTATTACTAGTGGCAATATTATTTACAGCGGTAACAGCATTACCGCAGGATAAAACGGATTACTCTAAATTTCCGGGGTATGTAGATTTTGGAAATATTACAAAATTTATGTCGGGTGACAGGGTAACCGAAATAGAGCTAAATGCCAACCTGTTAAAGATGCTTTCAAAGATGGGAGGCGAAAAAGATCCTGATTTTAAAGCTGTTATAAGTGGGTTAAAACTTATAAAAGTAAATTCATTCGGACTTGAGGCCAGTAATGAAAAAGAAATAAGGGATAAAATTGTTGATATAGATAATGCATTGATGAAAAAAAACTGGCAGAGAATTGTAAGGGTTAAAGAACATGGTGAGTATACAAACGTATATGTACTGCCTTCAAGCGATTATGAAAACTTTCTAGGTCTCTGCGTTACCGCAATAGATAAGGAGGGAAAAATGACTAAAGACGGGCCTGAGGCTACTTTTGTGAATATTGTCGGTAATATTAATATGAGCCAGATTGGGAAAATAGGTGATAGATTTCATATACCCGGGATAAACAAAAGTCACAAAGAAAAAGATTATAAAGATAAAAATGAAAAGAAATAAAGTTCTTATCGCGTTAGTAGTTTTATTTTCCGGACTACTTTTTACGGGGTGTTTCGGTGTTAATGCCAAATTTCACAGGCTGAAACACACTGTATTTTCAAAAATCGGAGACGGGTATTACACAGATACTGAATTCGGTGTGGGATCTTTTGGACTGACATTAGCCAAAACTGCTGTAAAATTCTCAGATGATGATGACGCTGAAGAAGTGAGACAAATGCTGAAAAATGTGTCACACGTGCAGGTGGGAATTTATAAGAGAAGAAGACACGGGAACATAAATGTTTCAAAGGATTTTTTCAGTCATACGGATAACGAACTTACTTCCCGCGGATGGCACTATGTTGTTAAGGACCGGGATTGTAATTCTTTAACTACAGTTTATTATAAACAAAATAGATACGACGAAATTAATGAGCTCCTTGTCGTAAGTCTTGATGGTAATGAGCTGGTAATTGCAAATCTCGAAGGGGATTTTGATAAACTTGTTGCGGAAACTGTTGCAAGGGGTAATTTCAAAATAGAAATGTAAAAGCTCTCTATTTAAATGATATAATAGAGGGCTTTATTCCCCGATATCCTCGTTCCATAATTCAGGATTTTGATCGATAAACTCTTCCATAAGTTTTTTGCATTCAGGATCATCCAGTACAGTTTCTTCAACTCCCCGGGATTTTACATATTCTTCGGGACCTTTAAAAGTTTTGTTTTCACCGATAACTACTTTCGGAATTCCATAAAGCAGAATTGCACCGCTGCACATATCGCATGGGGACAAAGTTGAATATAATGTTGCACGTTTATAATCGGCGGCTTTTATTCTTCCTGCGTTTTCCAGGCAATCCATTTCTGCGTGTAATACGGCGCTACCATTTTGAACTCTTTTATTGTGTCCGCGCGCAACTATTTTGTCATCAATGACCAGCACAGAACCTATGGGAATTCCGCCTTCTTTCAATCCGGTTTTTGCTTCTTCTATAGCAGCTTCCAAAAATTTGTCCATGTTATCACCTGGCTAATTTAAGTTAAAACAACAAAGATTATTAAAAGTAAAAATACGTAAAAAATATCAGCTAACTATATTTCTTGGTATTGCTGCGGGCAGCCGGCTTAGCATTTCGTTGTTAAGAAGGTTTGTAAAATTAGTGAATGAACTTACTGAAATAACATTGTTCCCCTGTTTCCCTAAAAGCACTACACTGTCTCCAATTTGAACATCTTTTATATGTGTGATATCAATCATAAAAAGGTTCATATTTATTAGTCCGGTTATCGGTGCTTTTTTACCTTTTACCAGGACATATCCTTTTCCTGACAGTCCTCTTGGATAGCCGTTTGAATAACCGACAGGAATAACTGCAATCTGCATATCCCTGTAAACCTGGTAAGATGTTCCATAACCAACAAACTCACCTTCTTTTACAGATTTAATATCCATAACATTTGTTTTCCAGGTAAGTAATCTTTTTAGCGGACTGTCTTTCATCTTTCCTGCTTCCTGCAAATGAAGATGATAAGTATCAGGGCTTGGCCAGAAACCATAAATTGCAACTCCAACTCTGACAAGATCATAATGTGTTTCCGGGTAGGCAAGTGCAGCAGCCGAACAAGCCATATGCCTGTAAGACGGTGTGAATTTTTTTTTCTTAAGCTCTTTTAAGACATCTTTAAATTTTTGTATTTGAGGATTAATTTTAAATAAATTGCTCAAACTTTCTATTCCACCAAGATGCGTACAAACTCCCTGGAATTGAATATAGTCTTTATTCTTTTTCAGGAATGTAATTGACTTTTTAAAATCTCGCCAGTTCATACCGGTTCTGTTTGTACCTGTCTCAACTTCTATATGAACAATTGCGGGCTTTCCAATCTTTTGAGCTTTCTCTTTTACTATTTGCAACCTGTCATAATTGAAAACATAAAATTCTATGCCATTTTCAATTGCCCAATCGATATCCGAATCGTATAAAATACCCATTATCATTATGCTGCTTGTTTCCGAGCAATTTTGAAGAACTTCTTCTGCCTCGGAAGCTGATGCAACAGAAAAATGATCGACTCCGCATTTTTCAAGCATCTGAACTATTTGTGGAATTCCATGTCCATATGCATTTGCTTTAACTACGGCGGATATTTTTGGATGTGCGCCGATCTTTTTCCGGATAAAATTAATATTCTTTTTAAGAGATGATTGGCTTAGTTCTATATAAGAGGAATGTCTGACCATCTTTAATTACTCCATTGATATAATTTGCCCCAGCTTTCTTTTGCAAGTTTTTCAACATTATTAATCTCTTCTTCCGGAACCGGTTCTGTTTGGTTTTCTGCGATTAAATTATTGTAATGAAATGCATAAGCACGTGCAATAAACTGGTAAAAGGGGAGAGATGATTCACCGTGTTTTTCACCGTTGTCATAGACAGAAGGTTTTATATCCTGTCCCCAATCCTGTCTTCCTTCATTATTAGGATTTAAAAAGTAAGCCCTGTATTGGTTGTCTTTTTTATTTTGTGCAACACGCAAAAGTGAAACAGCGTGAAACCCCAGCATATCACCTTTTGATGTGGTAATAAAAATTCCAACTGGAATTGGATAAACAAGTTCGCGGCTTCCGTTGTAAAGTGGATGAAAAACATTATAGAATAGCTTTACGAAACTTTTAAAATTTTCAATCCTTTTAGTCAAATAACTGTAAGGAGAAGCAAACCCAACAGGAACCAGATTTCCATAAAACGCTGGGTTAGTCCATCTATGCGGATCTTCTCCCCGGTTTGCGGATCTGTTCATCATTTCGTTATAAATTTTATCTAGGTGGGGAACAAGTACAACTGATACTGCATCAAGATTGTGGTCCAGTTCACCAACCAGTCCTTTTACAAGTTTAAGAGATTCCAGTTCGTGATTTTCAAACCTCATTACCAAATTATTAGTACTTGTAACAATAGTTATCATATTTATTAATTCTGCCGGGGTATGCTGTGCCCACATACTTATTCCGCGTGCAGACTGGCAGGTCGGGTTATTTCCCTGTCCAACTCCTGTTGGTTGACCCAAAATTCCGATTACGGCTCCCATCAAGTATTGTTTTGCAGAAACTTCTTCGGATGGTTCCATTACAGATTTCAAAATCCTTCTTTCAACCTGTGGATGAATACTAATTAGTTTTAAATTAGTAAGTCCTGCCCTGACTACTCTTCGTGAGAACAAACTTTTTTCAAGCATTCCTTTAAAACCATAAATACCGATGTGATTAAATTCACTAAAAGTTTTTGAGGCAAGCTCGGCTGCAGATTCTCTATAGCGTTCCCATTCAGATACTCCTTTACTGTTCAGGTGTAAAAGCAGATTTACCAGTTCGGGTTTTTTTTCGATAAGAAAGCTGAGCAGCATTGCCTGGTAAGGGTTTGTTAGCCCTGTTTCGTGCAGGTAATTTCCCATTACAGTTGCTTCTAATTCAAGAGTCTCTTTTTTAGCCCGGGCGAGTGCTTTTTTATAGTTTCCAAATTTCTGATACCTTTTTACTATCGGTGCGGGGAAATAAATAGCGTTAACATAATATTGCAATTTATTATCTATATCACTCTTTTCATCAAGTTCAATTTTCTGATAAATCGTTTGGATAAGGTTACAGACATTTTGAGTAACAACCGGGCGCTGTTCACAAATCATTTTTATTTCTTCGACGAGTTTTTCTTTTATTCCGTCAAGCTCAGCTTTACCCACTAAAAACTGAAAATGATTTACAAGTTTTCTGCGTTCCTGTGGAGTTATTTTTAAGCGTGTTGCTTCAGTGAGTTCATCGTAAGCAAATTCAAGATTGTGAACCACTGCTTCTTCGAGAAAAGTTTTAGCTTCATTTGTACTGAGAGGTGTATTACCCTTTTGGCCCAAAGCATAAGCCAAAATTCTCAGCTCACTTAAAATTTCAAAACTGGAATTGGGATGACCGGAAAGCAAAGTCCCTTTTACAAGTGATGGCACCTGCTTTTGCGGATTTTCCCAAACCGAGTCCTTGAAAATGCCCGCAGCTTCAAGCTCAAGACATTGATTAAAAAGAAATTCGAGCCCTTTGTGAGTGTGACTTAATTGTTCTACCTGGCTTACCAAAGATGATGCTTTAAGCGGTTTTGTAAGATCAGTAGACTCTTTAAAGTTATTAAAACTATTTTCAAAATTAATATAAACTTGTTCGGGAGTTTCGATTACAAGAGCATTTGAGTTTTCGTTATTCATAAAGTTTAAACTAATTATTTATTTTTATTCATTTGAAATTTCTCAGTCATCCTTAAGCCAATGGACTTTTTCGAAATGACAGTATTCATTTAGATCTTATTTAAATATAAAAGTCCACATCATCATAATGCAGAAGTAATTCTCTCATTCTATCCGGATCCTCTCCTTTAAAATTCACCGTACCGAAATGATTTCCGAAACCTTCACGTGAACTTATTTTCTGAGTTGTAAGCGGCGGTATAAGATTATGATCCAGAAAATATGGTTCTTCCTGAAGTTCCTGTGGAATTTCCAGTTTTTCAATTTTTTCTTTTCGTGGATAAATCATAACATTTCCATAGAAGTTTTCAGGGCGTGCATCTTTAGGTGGAAACATTGCATCGAATTCTTCTTCAGTCAATGATGGATCGTGAGCCATAACAAAAGCTGCAAGTGCATCAAAGTCGTATGCTTTGCTTGCAAGTTCTAAAATATGTCCGCCGGGAATTCTGCAGGCAGTTTCACCAAAGTTTAAGTTATCGTTTTCATCAAGAAACCATTCAGGGTGAACCATTCCATATTCAATTCCAAATATGTCAATCATCTTCTGATTCATTTCCCATATCATCGGGCGTTTTTTATGCAGGAAATTTCCTTCAGGAATAAAATTAGAGTGGCCGAGACGAACATATTCTGTGATATTAAGCCAGCGAAGTTTTCCTTTGTGAACAAAACCTTCGCAGGAAAATTCACTTCCACTTAAATGACTTTCAGCCAGACACGGAAAATCTCCGTCTTCAACTTTGTTATCAATATCATCCATTGAGCGAAGCAGTCTGTGGCCAACCGTACCGGCAGAGGCAAAAGGTTTAATGTGCACCCAGCTATCTGATTCACCTTCAAGCTGCAGGTTTGCTTCATTCAATCTTTTCATAAACTTTTTTACATCATCACGATTATATACTTCTTCAAATAATCCAACGCGCAATCCGCCAATTAAGGCTTTACGTTTCATTATTGCTTTATTTCTGAAAAGGAACGCACGATTTAAAACTCTGGGATCATCACGGTAAATTGAATTTAAAGCTCCTGCCCATTCAACAGTTTCTTCAAAAAGAGGAACTGCGACGTCAGCGTCAAAAGCTTTTAATTTTTCATGTAAATCCCACGAGTTTGAAGTATCACTCCACTCATTTAGTTGATAACTTAAAAAAGGGATGTTATTTTCTTTTGCGTATGGTTCAAAATCCGGAAAGGAAACTACTACAAACGGTTTACCTGTTTTCTGCATACTTTCTATTACAGGAAGGCTCCAGCCCATCAAAGCGAAACATTTACTCATTTTATTATCTCCATTTTATTCAAAAAAACCTTATTTATAAAATAATCAGCCTTATCTCATTAAAATACAACGAGTTACGTGTAAAACTGTAAAATTGCTTAAATCAGTGTAGGTCACTTATATTACTAATAATTATTTACCTAACCAAATAAAACGGCTTAAAAATGGATTTTTGAGGGTAAAATGAGGGTTTTTAATCTAAACGAAAACTTAATCGTAATTATGGCAGGTATTAAAGCATTTAAAATCGTAACGACAAACAACTAAGCCCGCCATCCAGTTTTCTGAATTCAGATACATCAATTTCAATGATCCTGTAACCTGAATCAATTATTTTCTGTTTTGCTGCCGGGTAGCCTGCAGGAATTAAAACGTTATCGTTTATCCAGACACAATTGGCGGCGTAACTCTCTTCTTCCGGAATTTCTATAATATTAAATTTTTTGAATTCAGAATTTGATAAAAATTCACCGCAGGCGACCAGATTATTGTTTTCAAGATAAGCAAGGCCGGTTTTTAAATGAAGAACTTTTTCAAGTTTTACAATAGAGCCGGTCATTCCATATTTGTTTAAAATAAATATGGCCTGTTCCGCACCGGCAGAGTTTGTTCTTTCTGATAAACCGATGTAAAAATGATCTCCAACCATCATTACGTCACCCGCTTCCAGGGTACCGGGCGAAAGAATTTCCCCGACGTTGCTGTAATAGTCCCGCACAATATTTTTGATTCCACTGATTTCACCACGACGTGAGTGAGCCCCGGGGTTTGTAATAATTGCACAATGCGGTGTCAGCAATGCAACGTCTTCTACGAATGTTGAATCCGGAAAATTTTCATCCGCTTCCAGCACTCTTACCGTAAGTCCGCAATCTTTCAAAGCCTGCACATAGTTTTTGTGCTGCTGAACAGCTTTATCATAATCCGGCATTCCAAGATTTGCACCGGTTAATCCATTAACCATGCTTTTACAGGGTTTACGCACTATTGCTTTTGAAAATTTCATTTAATTTTAGTAATTATTTATTAATAAATTATATTCACACAACTTTAATATTCATCTTCTCTTTGGTAATTCTTAAAAAACTAAAACTTAAATAAATAAACCATATCGACCAGCCAAAATGGAAGAACCTTTGTTTTAAACCAAAAGAATTACTCAATACATCAGGGAAGTAAACAAGAAAGCCGGTTAACATTACTATCAGGCTCAATATTGACAATTGAGTAATCATCGGTAATTTGTTTTTACTCGTTCCACAGGAATAAACTGAATAAAGGTGAAAGAATTAAAAGAATAGAAGGCATTCCCATAATTTCATGTAATCTTAAAGGTAAAGGAAATATTGCAGCTCCGGCAATTGAAACCGAATAGAATAAAATTATCAAAACAGGGACCGTACTTAATTTTAAAGCTCTGCAAGATTTATATAACCCTGTAACAAATAAAATACTAAGTATTGAGCACAAAATTAATCCGACCGTGAAGAAATATTGTGAGCTCGTTCCAATAGCGCCTAATTCACTTACTAATCTTGAAAAGTGATTGTAGTCACCCTGAATAAATCCACAAATAAAAGTTGTAATCCAGAAGATTGCCGGAATTACAAATCCTGAATAAAGCAGATATTTTATTTTCAATTTCTTTTATCTTCTTAAATTTTAACCAGCATTTTTCCTTTATTCTTCCCGGAAAACAGGTCGATGAAAGCCCCGGGAATATTGTCAAAACCTTCTACTATAGTTTCCCGGTAAGTAAGTTTTCCCTCTTTTAACCATTCGCTTAGTTTCTGAATTGCTGCGGGGAATTTATCAGAGTAATTGCCGACAATAAACCCCTGCATCAAAGCACTTTTCTTTATTAAAAATGGCTGAACGCTTATGCTTTTTGGCAACGAAGTTTCGTTATATACCGAAATAGCTCCGCAAATGACCATTCTGGCAAATCGGTTAATATTGAATAAAACTGCATCGGAAATATCGCCGCCAACATTATCAAAATAAACATCGACACCACCGGGAGAGGCTTTGGCAATTGCAGCGCTTATATTTTCTGTGGTTTTATAGTTGATCGCTTCATCAAAACCGAAATCAGATTTCAGCATACTTACTTTTTCATCTGTTCCCGCGATTCCAATTACACGTAGTCCGAGTATCTTTCCAATTTGGCCAACAACACTTCCTACCGCTCCCGCGGCTCCGGAGACCACCAGGGTCTCTCCTTCTTTGGGTTTTCCAATTTCGGTTAATCCTAAATAAGCAGTTAATCCTGTCATACCAAGAATTCCAAGGTAAGCGGAAAGAGGTGCTTTTTCAGGAGATACCTTCATTAAGTCTTTTCCATCAGAAACCTGTTGTTTTTTCCAGGCTAACATCCCCGATACAAAGTCTCCTTTGCTAAAGTTGCTGTTTTGGGATTCTATCACCCCGGCAATTATTCCTGATACTATGGGCTTATTTAGTTCAAAAGGAGGGACATAGGATTTCGCATCGTTCATTCTTCCCCGTAAATACGGATCGACAGATACATATTTGGTTTCCAGAAGAATCTGACCTTCCTTTAATTCAGGGATTTTTTCTTCGGTAAATTTAAAATCTGAAAGTTGGGGAGTGCCAACCGGTCTTTTATCTAACAAAATAGTGTTGTTCATTTTTCTTAACCTCAATAAGTATGATTCCTGATATTTCTTTTATCCTTTTAAAAATAAAAGAATTTGCGTGAAAGTCCATCTTTCGTAAAGTGCTTGTGATATGTAAAACCTTACAACCCGGGAGTAAGTTAGAACCGAAATAATATGTTGATGATTCTGCAATATAAAAATAGAAAGTCTTTGCGCCCCTAAATGCTTGTGGCTACTTACACGGGAATGTTGAAAAGAAGAAAACTTTTAAATACGATTTAAAAAATAACACCAGGCGAAAAATAGTTTACCCCGCACTGCGTGGGTTTACCCCGACTTGTCGGGGGCTGTCGCCTTGAGCAGCTTGTTATACATTCTGGCTTTGTATTTTAGCACCTTTTATTAAGAGCCAGAACACTATTGAAAGTTCACCAATTGTGTAAAACACAAACGTAAATTGAGAAACAAATGCACCGTAGTGGGGTAAAAGCATTTTTACAGAACTTTCAATTATATAAGCCACTCCACCAATTATAAGCAGGTACCCAAATGTACGCGGAATAAAACCTGACTTATAAACCAATAGACCGAATGGTAGTAGCCAGAGTCCCCAAAATATTCCAATTGCTATAGTACCGTAGCTGTTAATATTAAGAAACAGCATAGCAAGATCCTGTCTCTGGCTCAGTTCGAATGTTTTCAGTATTTCTCCCTTAAAAAGCATAAGGGAAGTGATGTTGAATGCTTCGGAGATAAACACGACAGGAATTTGAACAAGTACTAACGCAACCATTAGTTTGGCGTAATTTATATTTACTTCTTTGAACAATCGATATAGAACCAATACCAGAAACACAAAAATAGTATTGCTGATAAGATCACAAATTATACCTGTCCGAAATAAGAATTCATTTGCGAGTAGTTTATTGGCGGTGGCAACCGCATCTCCCGGTATTATGATTTTTGACGGGATAAAGATTATGCTATACGCGCCGGTTATTGCTAAGATAAGGTATAACAAGCCGGCAGTTTTTGCGGTTTTTTTAGTTGAATCCATCTATCCCCCTTATTTTAATAAATATTTAAGGAATTAAAATGTATAATGGAGTTGAGCCGCAGTCCCTGATTTATCCGCCAACAGCGGGGGAACGACTAATACTAAATTTTCTAAAATTGCCGGATGCTAATAAAGTTTACCCCGACTTGTCGGGGCTGTCGCCTTGAGCCACTGGATATATTGCGTTTTTATATTTCTATTGCATTTATCATAATAATGATATAATTTTGACACAAATAAAGGAGTAGAAATGCCAATAATAAAACCTATATCTGATTTAAGAAATAAGTCAAATGAGATTTCTGAATTAGCTCATAACTCTAATGAACCTATTTTTATTACAAAAAATGGAGAAGGAGATTTAGTTGTTATGTCTATGTCTCATTATTCAAAGCTGCAATTAAAACTTGATTTACTTGGAAAACTATCCGTTGCGCAAAACCAAAAAGCCGATGGCGATAAAGGACGAACATTAAAACAAGTTATGGCAAATATTAGGACTACAATTAATGCCAGCAGGTAAATTTCAAATTCGACTTCTCAAAATTGCGGAGGAAGATTTCACAGAAATCATAAAGTTTATTGCAGATGATAATCCGACTGCCGCAGAAGCAATCGCAACCAAAATTGAAAAGAACTTAGAACTACTTTCGGATAATCCTTATCTAGGGAGAATACCCAGAGATGAGGAAATCAGAAATCTTGGATACAGGTATATAATAGTTCAAGATTATATAATCTTTTACACCGTAGAAGAAAGAACAATTCTTATCCACAGAATTTTACACGGCGCTCGAAATTATAAATCCCTACTTTAATTTTTCAAGCGATATAACGGCGTTGCCTATAAGCCGCCGCCCAAAACAAGAACGCAAGTTAGAAGAACAACTGCCGAAGATTTAGCCGAAGGTGTGTAACTTTTCTTTTTTATACACACCGAAGGCAATAGTATTAATTAACTAAACTTCGTTGAACAGAAAATCGAACGAAAATATAAACCTTAAAAACCCAATTTATGCCGAGCCGATTTAGCGGTCGGTGTTGAGGCGCTTGTTATGCCTCCTCCAGTTTATTAATTATTTCATTAAGTAAAATCTCAATACTTGATTTATATGGTTCAATTTGATTTTTTGTTGGTAAATGTTCAAGCTTTCTTATCATCATATGAGTATGAAGGTCAGCTATAGGTCTAGCTTCATCTTCTAATTTTGAAAGTATTGCTTTTACACTTCTACCGGATTGAGAAACAACTTGAGAAAATGAAGTTACTCCAAAAATTGGAGGTATATGATTAACTATAGCCCTTAAGATTAATATTGATGAAAGATAATTTCCAAATTTATATGCTTCGTTCAATTCTTCAATAAATCTAATCAATTTTTTTAAATCAAATTTTTGATTCTTAATCGTCCTCAATTTAGATAGTATTTCCTCATCAACAAAAGAATTGCTAACTCGAATTCTTTCATAATAACTTTTATCGTCTTTTACTTCATTTAAGTAATCTATGACTGGAACTAGCTTTGACCGAAGAATATGAGCTTCAACTATAGTTGAAGTATCGATATTTCCATCAATACCTTTTAACATTCCTTCAATTTGTGGATCACTTACTCTTGTCAATAAACTAATAAATCTAACTGCTATGTCTCGGAATGAAGAAGCATATGCCCACTGTTTTTCTGGATCATCACTAGGACTACAATTCCCTAATGGCAATTCCAAAATATCTTTTGAAAGTTCAATTGCTTTTTCAATTGTCTTAATCATAATATACTCAATAG
>CAWAPE010000013.1:0-220000 GCA_963783855.1 uncultured Bacteroidota bacterium | reverse complement strand
CCGCTTGGATGAGGTGAGGGTAGGGGTGAAAGGCCAACCAAACTCGGAAATAGCTCGTATTCCTCGAAATAGCTTTAGGGCTAGCCTCGAGTAAAAGTATGACGGAGGTAGAGCACTGATTGGGCTAGGGCTGTCACAACGGTACCAAACCCAGACAAACTCCGAATTCCGTACATATGTTTCTCGGGAGTCAGGCAGTGGGGGATAAGCTTCATTGCCAAAAGGGAAACAACCCAGACCATCAACTAAGGTCCCCAAATAATAGTTAACAGAGAAAGGATGTTCGGTTGCTCAGACAACTAGGATGTTGGCTTAGAAGCAGCCATTCATTTAAAGAGTGCGTAATAGCTCACTAGTCAAGCGACCGTGCGTCGACAATTCTCGGGACTTAAACTATTTACCGAAGTTATGGGCTTTCCCGATTTATCGGGAGAGCGGTAGAGGAACATTCTATGGGCGTTGAAGGTGTGCTGCGAGGCATGCTGGAGCGCATAGAAAAGCAAATGTTGGCATAAGTAACGATAATGCGGATGAAAAATCCGCACACCGAAAGTCTAAGGTTTCCTGAGCAATGTTAGTCATCTCAGGGTTAGTCGAACCCTAAGCCGAGGCTGAAAGGCGTAGGCGATGGAAAACAGGTTAATATTCCTGTACCTGGTAAATTTTGTTTGACCATAAGGAGGGACGCAGGAGTGAAGGTTAGCCACCTGGTGGATTAGGTGGTCTAAGCGTGTAGGGTGAATGTGTAGGCAAATCCGCACATTCGTTAAACCGAGACGCGAACGGGAGAGCTTAGCTCATAAACTAACCGTAATCATACTGCCGAGAAAATCTTCGTATGGGAGAAATTTATTAGTTCGTACCGCAAACCGACACAGGTAGACGGGATGAGTATTCTAAGGTGCTCGAGTGAGCCGTGGTTAAGGAACTCGGCAAATTAACCCCGTAACTTCGGGATAAGGGGTGCCCCTAGTAGGTGAAGTCCTTGCGGACTAAGCTGAACGGGGCCGCAGTGAAAAGGCCCAAGCGACTGTTTAACAAAAACATATGTCTCTGCGAAGTCAATCAAGACGATGTATAGGGACTGACACCTGCCCGGTGCTGGAAGGTTAAGAGGAGAGGTCATCCTTCGGGAGAAGCTTTGAATCGAAGCCCCAGTAAACGGCGGCCGTAACTATAACGGTCCTAAGGTAGCGAAATTCCTTGTCGGGTAAGTTCCGACCTGCACGAATGGTGTAACGATTTGGGCACTGTCTCAACCACGGGCTCGGTGAAATTGTGGTACCGGTGAAGACGCCGGTTACCCGCATATGGACGGAAAGACCCCGTGCACCTTTACTGCACCCTAACATTGGGTTCGGGTAAAGCATGTGTAGGATAGGTGGGAGGCTTTGAAGCCGGGGCGCTAGCTTCGGTGGAGCCAACGGTGAAATACCACCCTTGCTTTATTTGGATTCTAACCTCGATCCTTGAATCAGGATCAGGAACAGTGTTAGGCGGGTAGTTTGACTGGGGCGGTCGCCTCCTAAAATGTAACGGAGGCTCTCAAAGGTTCCCTCAGCATGGTTGGTAATCATGCGGCGAGTGTAAACGCAAAAGGGAGCTTGACTGCGAGACTTACAAGTCGAGCAGGTGCGAAAGCAGGAGTTAGTGATCCGACGGCTTCGAATGGAAGAGCCGTCGCTCAAAGGATAAAAGGTACGCCGGGGATAACAGGCTGATCTTACCCAAGAGTTCATATCGACGGTAAGGTTTGGCACCTCGATGTCGGCTCATCGCATCCTGGGGCTGAAGAAGGTCCCAAGGGTTTGGCTGTTCGCCAATTAAAGCGGTACGTGAGCTGGGTTCAGAACGTCGTGAGACAGTTCGGTCCCTATCCTATGCGGGCGCAGGATACTTGAGAAGGGTCGCTTCTAGTACGAGAGGACCGAAGTGAACGCACCTCTAGTGCACCAATTATCACGCCAGTGGTATCGTTGGGTAGCTATGTGCGGTTGTGATAAGCGCTGAAAGCATCTAAGCGCGAAGCACGCTTCAAGATAAGGTATCCCTTACGTAAGTAACTAAAGACTCCTCGGAGATGACGAGGTTGATAGGCTACAGGTGTAAGTGCAGTAATGCATTCAGCCGAGTAGTACTAATAAGTCGTGAGGCTTAATCATTAAATTTTTATACACAGGTTGTATCAATCTGGTGGCTCACTCTTTCTTCTTTCATTTATTTTGACTGATTTAAACTCAGTAAAAAGTTTAAATTTTGGTGGTTATAGCCTGGGTGTTACACCTCTTCCCTTTTCGAACAGAGTAGTTAAGCCCCAGAACGCCGATGGTACTGCATGCGCAGGTGTGTGGAAGAGTAGGTCGCTGCCAAATTTAATTTATAAACCCCGGTCAGTTTTGATCGGGGTTTTTTTGTTTCAAAATTAAAATTGCAGTATTAAATGTGTCACGGTGCGACCTGACACCCTTGTTAGATAAATTATTCGTCAGGCAGCCACGGTCGTACAGTGGCTATAATGATGACTCAAGCCTTCAAATCCACAGTCGGCAAAAACTTCGGTGACTTTCGGAATTTCGTTGCCTGTTCAAATCCGTAAGCAATTTTTAGTAATGTTGGCTCACTCCATGCCTTTCCAAAAAATGATATTCCAACAGGTAAGCCGAAAACAAATCCTGCCGGAACTGTAATATGTGGATATCCGGCAACTGCGGCTAGTGAAGAACTACCACCGAGAAAATGATCACCGTCAACCATATCGGTCATCCATGCAGGACTATCTGTTGGTGATACCAGTGCATCAAGTTTGTATTTATCCATTACAGCATCAATACCATTCTTACGTGTCATCAAATGATTGTTCTTAATGGCTTCAATATATTCTGTATCAGTTAAGGGACCTTTTTCCTGAGCACGTAAAAACAATTCCTGTTTGAAGTAAGGCATTTCTTCTTTTTCGTGGTCCTTATTAAATCTGATCAGGTCTTTTAATGAATTCATTTTAGTATTAGGTCCACGGTGTTTCAGATAAGCTTCCATATCAGCTTTCAGTTCATACAATAAAACAGCAAATTCAGAATCACCAAATTTATTAAGAGAATCAATTTTGACCGGATCAAATAATACAGCACCATTATCTTTTAAAACAGCAAGCGATTTTTCCATTAATTCATCAACCTGCGGAAGGAAACCAAAATATTGACGGAACACTCCTATACGCATTCCTTTAAGTCCATCTGTATCAAGAAATTTTGTGTAATCAGTATATGATTTCCCTTTGCTCTTTTTAGTGGCTTCATCCTCGGAATCTATTCCGGTCATAGCACCAAGTAGAATAGCGGCATCCTTTACAGTTCGGGTCATTGGTCCGGCAGTATCCTGTGAATGTGAAATGGGAATTATTCCTGCCCGACTTACCAGGCCGACTGTTGGCTTTATTCCTACAAGACCATTTAATGAGGAAGGGCTAACAACCGAGCCATCAGTTTCAGTTCCGATTGCAACTGCACAAAGATTTGCTGCTGCTGCTGCACCGGAACCGGAACTTGAACCGGAACAATTCCTGTCGAGAGCATAAGGATTTTTAGTCAGTCCGCCGCGCCCGCTCCACCCGCTGGTTGAATGAGTTGAACGCATATTTGCCCATTCGCTTAAATTAGTTTTACCAAGAATTATTGCACCTGCTTCTCTAAGTCTTTTTACAAGGAAAGAATCTTTCACCGGTTTTGAACCGAGCAGTGCAAGTGAACCTGCTGTTGTTTGCATACCATCAGCCGTATCAATATTATCCTTAATAAGAACCGGAATTCCGTGCATAGGCCCGCGAGGTCCTTTTTCCTTAAATTCTCTATCAAGTTCATCTGCAATTTTTAATGCATCTGGATTTAGTTCAAGTACGCTATTAATTGTAGGGCCTGATTTATCAATTTCATCAATCCGTGAAATGTACTGTTCTGTTATAGAACGGGCTGTGTATTTACCGGATTTCATTCCTTCTGATAATTTAGTAATTGAAATCTCGTCAAATTCACCTGGTTTAATTTTAATAGGCGATGTACTTAACTCGTGTGATTTATCTGCAAACGTAAGTGATGGAAAAGTTGCTGCTGCTATTCCGCCAACCAATGTTTTTTTCAAAAAATTTCTTCGGCTTTCACCAGTTGAGAATTTCTTTTTCTTAGGCATAAGGTGGTCTCCGATATTTTAAAAAGTAAAGTTCAAGGGCAGGTTAGTCAATTATCAAATATTTATTTTAATAATTCAGGAATAAATTAGATAATTAAAAATTTAATCTCAAATAATATGACTCTGGTTTAGCCGCCTTTTAAGCAGATAGTTAGTGAATGTAGGATAAAATACTACAAAATTTATACATAAAACTATTGCCTGCTATCATTATTTTATTGTATTTACTATTGATAAAATAAAAGATTTTTGAGAAAGGCTAATTATACAAAGGTGATATTATGAAAACACTCATTATTGCTGCTGTTTCATGTCTTGTTTTTATTACTGGATGCACAAATCTTGTGCTCAAACCGGCGGATTTCGGTTGGCCGGTAGAATCCGTATTGAAGCTTGATAATAACGGGATGGTTATGGAGAAAAGATATTCTTTTTCATTTAATACGAGAGAACTTTTTTTGGCAGAAACTTCCGATTCTTCTGGATTCGGGGGAAGGGATTTAAGGCTTATACGCGATAATAAAGGCTATTACTTTATAACTGCAAATAATTTTAAGAATGTTTATGTATTTTATCCTGATAACGGTTCACTGGTAATGTCTAACAAAATTGCGATAACCGATTCTATAGGGATGACTAACCCGGCCTTTAACCAGAGACCGCCCTATATTGAATTAATTTACAATACGGACAGGAAACTTTACCTAAATAACGATGGGATTTTTGAGGAGAAAAGCAGATGAAAAATTTAAAAATATTATTGAGCATGATTTTTATTTTCTCTCTTTTGGGTAGCTATACTTTTGCGCAGCAGGATTATAAAATTGTGCAAGACTTTAAATCTAAGGTTCAGCAGATAAAAGATGGAATCAAAAAAGCGGATTCTCTTGCAGAGTTAATTCAATTTGAAGGGGAAATAAATCAGCTAGCCGCTAATAATGCAAGTAATAGGGACCTTCTTGATAAAAGCCTCTACCCTGATAATTTTAATAGTTCAATTGAAAATCTGAGGAAAGAACTTGAAGTGAGGAAAGGGGATTTTACACAAATTTCAGAATTGGAAACCAAGGTGTCGGTACTAAATATGCAATTAAGTGACCTAAATGATAGAAACGTTGAATTAATGGCTCAGGTAAGAAACTTAACAGAACAGAGCAAAAGTGATAAAAATAAATTAGATCTATTGCAAAGAAGTATTGCCTCCTTAAGATCTTCCTTACGCAGACGTGATGATCTTGTGATCAGTATGATTGATAGCCTGATGCCCGCTGATTTTAGGAACAGTGGGACTTTATCGAACCAGGAAAAGCAGAAGATTTATTCGAAAGCACAGAAAGGAAATATAATCGAAAATCTTCAAAATGCTATAGATGAAAACATCATGTTTCTGAAAGTTACAGCGCTAAAACCGGGTGATATAAAGTCAATTAAAGACAAAAAGCAGCAGTTCGAAAAAACCTGGCATAGCTTCGGTCCGAAACTAATCGAGATATATTCTGAAAAAGGAAAAAAAGTTAAAAATGCAAAAGAAATTGACTCGACTTTCGAAAAATGGAATTTGGCTATAGGCCAGGAAGCCTGGAGTTCAATGAGCCAGGAATTTTCTGATTTTGATATCAAACTCAATGATTATTCAAATGGAATGGAATTTACACGGGCGATGATAAGCTATACACAGGATGAAATTAAAAATATTAAAACAAAAGCTGATTCCGCGGTTAAAGATTATATTGTCTTTGCAGACTCTGCATGGTATGGAAATATAAAACCGATCTGGGTACCGTATTTAATAGATAATAATTTGCTTACTTCAGCGCAAAAAGACAAAATAGAATCAGGCATTTTAAAATGGAAAGAAGCTGTATACCCTGTAGATTATAGCTGGCTTTATATAGTAGGCTCTTTGTTGATAAGCATCATTATCATTGTTTTAATCAGGAGAAATTATAAAAAAAAGAATGAATCTTTAAATTCCGATGATGGTGTTAAGGAATAACATTTTTTATTTTATTTTGCTGTGAAAATACCCTGAATTCATCGGGGTATTTTTTTGCTATTAATCACTTCTCTGGACCGGGAAAACTAATCCCTGAATTTTCTTTTCAGGGAAAATTTTAAAAATATTGTCAGATTTGCTGAAAAATCGTGGATAAATTGCTCCAAATTAAGGCAAAATTTGGCATACATTATGTGTTTCTCTAGCAACTTTTCAGTATATACAAAGCCTAAGTAAATCTTTAATATTTATTAAAATGTCTATTTCTAAATCCGACATAAAATATCATAAATGTTTTCATTGTGGAGAGGACTGTCCGGATGATAGTTATAATTTGAATGACAAATATTTCTGTTGTGCCGGGTGTAAAACTGTTTATGAATTGCTAAATGAAAATAACCTGAATAGTTATTATACAATAATGGATATGCCGGGCATATCTTTAAAAGGTGCTCAATCTAAAAGATTTGATTTTTTAGAAGATGAAGAAGTAATTACAAACCTGGCTGATTTCAGGAATGATGAACTTACAATTGTAAATTTTAATATCCCGCAGATGCATTGCAGCTCGTGTATCTGGTTACTCGAAAACTTATATAAAATAAATCCCGCAGTTAATAGCTCAAAAGTAAACTTCTTAAAAAAAGAAATAGAGGTAAAATTTTATCATAATAAAATTACTTTGAGGCAATTAGTTGAACTGCTTGCATCAATTGGGTACGAGCCGGTTATACAGCTTGACAGTGTTGAAAAGAAAAAAACTAAATTAAACAAGAAACTTTATTATGAAATCGGTATTGCTGCTTTTTGTTTCGGTAATATTATGCTGCTTAGTTTCCCGGAATATCTTTCTATAGATATTCACGAAACTTTTTATCGGAATCTGTTCGGTTATTTAAACTTCATTCTTGCATTGCCGGTATTTTTCTATTCTGCCTCGGATTATTTTATATCAGCATTTAAAGGGCTAAAAAATAAAATTATAAATATTGATTTCCCTCTTGCTCTCGGAATTACAATACTTTTTGTCCGCAGCGCTTTTGAAATTTTATCTCAAACGGGTGCAGGCTATTTTGATTCAATGACTGGCCTGGTGTTTTTTCTTCTGATTGGAAAAGTATTTCAGGAAAAAACATACGCTTATCTTAATTTTGAAAGAAGTTATAAGTCTTATTTTCCTCTTGCTGTTCATGTTAAAAAGGAAGATAAGGAAATATCAATCCCTGTTTCAAAATTAAAAGTTGGGGATAGAATATTAATCAGAAAAAATGAAATTGTTCCAGCAGATTCAATTCTTTTTAAAGGAAATGGAAGTATAGATTACAGTTTTGTAACCGGCGAATCGAAACCGGTGCAGAAAGTTCTTGGAGAATTAATATATGCTGGTGGCAGACAACTTAGCGGAGTAGTTGAACTTGAAGTAGTAAAAGAAGTCTCTCAAAGTTACCTTACTCAACTTTGGAACAACGACAGTTTCCTTAAAAAAACAGAAAGTGATTTTGAAAATTTTACGAATAAAGTTGGAAAATATTTCACGCTGGCCGTTCTTCTAATTGCTTTTATCTCAACAGCTTACTGGATGCAATTTGATGCGGGAACTGCATTAAATGTTCTTACGGCTGTGCTAATTGTCGCTTGTCCTTGTGCGCTTGCATTATCCATTCCATTTACAATGGGCAATTCTATCAGAATTTTCGGGAAAAATAAATTCTATTTAAAAAATATTTCAGTAATTGAAAAATTATCAAAAATTAAGACAATCGTTTTTGATAAAACAGGTACGATTACAGAGACAGGTAAAGCGAACGTAAAATTTATCGGTCCTGATCTAAACCCGTTTCAGCAGGAAATAATAAATTCATTGGTAAGAAATTCAACTCACCCGTTGAGCCGATCAATTTATGAAACTCTCAATACGAAGAAGATTTATGATGTTGAAAATCTTGAGGAATATTCTGGAAAAGGTATTTCGGGTTTTATCCTTGGTAATCTTGTAAAAATAGGATCATTGAACTTTGTTAATGAAGATTTCAAGGACGAAGAAGAACCACTTATTTACGATATTGAAGAATTTAGCTCGCAAGTTTATCTTTCTATCAACAGTAGAATTTTAGGATACTTTAATATTTCAAATTCTTATAGGAAAGGGTTTGACAAAGTTACCAGACAGCTTAACAGTTACAATCTGGTGGTACTTTCGGGAGATAATGAGAACGAAAAAGACAATCTAGAAAAATATCTTGGCAACGGATCTAAATTATTATTCAAGCAGACACCGGGTGATAAATTAAATTTTATTAAAAACATACAAACTGATAATAATAAGGTCTTGATGTTTGGAGATGGGTTGAATGATGCAGGTGCTCTGGCGCAAAGTGATGTAGGAATTGCGGTTACAGAAAATATTAGCTATTTCTCACCTGCTTGTGATGCAATTCTGGATGCAGATTCTTTTGGGAAAATTTCTTCATTTCTAAGTTTTTCCAAAATCAGTGTAAAAATTATTTATTTTAGTTTCATAATTTCATTTCTTTATAATATAATCGGATTAAGTTTTGCAGTTGAGGGGATGCTTTCACCAATTGTTGCTGCTATACTAATGCCCCTCAGTTCAATCTCAGTAGTTTCGTTTGCAACATTTGCTACAAATTTTATGGCTAAAAGGAAGGGATTGTAATGTCAGTTATTGTTGTATTGATTGGAATAAGCCTATTTGTTGCGATTGGTTTTTTAGTAGCATTTTTATGGGCAGTAAAAAGCGGGCAGTATAATGATACTTATACTCCTTCTGTAAGAATGCTTTTTGATGATGAAAAAAAACAAAAAAAAGATAATCAATAATCGTTACTAATAAGGAGAATACTCTATGGAGTTAGAAAGGTTTAGTTACGATAATAAGATCGTTAAACAATTCGGTATTGCTACAATAGTCTGGGGAGTAGTGGGAATGCTGGTCGGTCTTCTTATTGCATCTCAGCTGTTTTACCCGGCGCTGAATTTTAACCTTCAATTTACAACCTTCGGCAGGGTTCGCCCGATTCATACGAACGCTGTAATCTTTGCGTTTGTAGGAAATGCAATATTTATGGGTGTGTATCATTCTTTGCAGCGTCTATGTAAAGCAAGAATGTACAGTGACCTGCTGAGTAAAATTCATTTCTGGGGATGGCAATTAATTATTGTTGCAGCGGCAGTTACTCTTGCACTTGGTTTTACAACGAGTAAAGAATATGCTGAACTTGAATGGCCCATTGATATTGCAATCACACTTATCTGGGTTGCATTCGGTATAAATATGTTCGGTACTATCTTTAAGAGAAGAGAAAAACATTTATATGTCGCCATATGGTTTTACATTGCCACATGGGTTACAGTTGCAATACTACATATAGTAAATTCAATTGAAATTCCGGTTACTTTCTGGAAGAGTTATCCTCTTTATGCGGGAGTTCAGGACGCGCTTGTACAATGGTGGTATGGTCATAACGCAGTGGCTTTTTTCCTTACAACTCCATATCTCGGACTTATGTATTATTATCTTCCAAAGGCTGCGAAAAGACCCATTTATTCCTATAAATTATCAATCATTCATTTTTGGGCTTTGATATTTATTTATATCTGGGCAGGCCCTCATCATCTCCTTTATTCAGCTTTACCGGACTGGGCACAATCACTGGGGGTCGCATTTTCAATTATGCTAATCGCACCTTCCTGGGGTGGAATGATAAACGGATTGCTAACATTGCGCGGAGCGTGGGATAAAGTCCGGCAGGATCCTATTCTGAAATTTATGGTGGTTGCTGTTACCGCATACGGTATGGCAACCTTTGAAGGTCCGATGCTAGCTCTTAAAAATGTGAATGCAATAGCTCACTTTACAGACTGGATTATTGCTCACGTACATATTGGTGCTCTTGGCTGGAACGGGTTTTTAACTTTCGGAATCCTTTACTGGCTTATACCAAAACTCTGGAAGACAGAACTTTTTTCAAAGAAACTTGCAAATGTTCATTTCTGGCTCGGTACTCTCGGAATAGTATTTTACGCCTCCTCAATGTACTGGTCAGGCATTACGCAATCTTTGATGTGGAAACAATTTACTCCGCTTGGAACTTTGCAGTATCCTAATTTTCTGGAAACAACTCTGCAAATAATTCCGATGTACATGATCAGGGCAACAGGAGGACTGTTGTATCTGTCCGGAGTTTTACTGATGGTATATAACTTATATAAAACGGCTAAGCAGGGAACCTTTGAAGATAATGAAGCGGCAGAAGCTCCACCACTTGTAAAAGTTGAAGATTCATTTGTAAAAGGAAAAAGACACCGCTGGCTGGAAGGAAAACCAATTCAATTTTTACTTCTTTCAATGATAGTTGTAATGATTGGCGGATTGGTTGAATTCATTCCTACTTTTCTTGTTAAATCAAATATACCGACTATTGCAAGCGTACATCCTTACACACCGCTTGAATTACAAGGACGCGATATTTACATAAGAGAAGGCTGTGTTGGCTGTCATTCACAGATGATAAGGCCGTTCAGGTCAGAGACTGAAAGATACGGTGAATATTCAAAAGCGGGCGAGTATGTTTATGATCACCCATTCCTGTGGGGATCAAAAAGAACGGGACCGGATCTTCAACGTGAGGGCGGAAAATATCCGAATATGTGGCATTATCTTCATATGCAGAACCCGTCTTCAATGTCGCCCGGTTCTATTATGCCGTCATTCCCATGGCTGCTGACTCAAAATCTTGATACAACAACAACGGCAGCCAAAATAAGCGCAATGAGAAGCATCGGTGTTCCTTACCTGGAAGGTTATGAAAAATATGCAAACCAGGATCTTGCAGTACAAGCAGATTCAATTGCAAATGATTTGATGAAAGCTGGTGTTCCCGCAGAAAACAATAAAGAAATTATTGCGCTGATTGCGTATCTGCAAAGATTGGGAACTGATATTAAAGTTAATAAACAATCACAAATGATCCCGACACAGGCGGGACAAGTTCAGAAGTAGGAGGAGAAAATGTTTAATCATTACTTACAATCGATTGAGGGGGTAGGAATTTACCCGATATTTTCTCTGCTGGTTTTTTTCATATTCTTTGTTGTAATGTTGATTTGGATGCTGAAGGCAGATAAATCACATTTGAAAAAAATGAGCGAACTACCCCTGGATAAAGATGAAGATTCAGATAACAATTATTCTAAAATAAATTCTGGTAATACAAAACAGGAAATAATGAATAAACGAAATAATTTTTCAACGAAATTGAGTCTAATAGTATCTTTTATACTCGCAGGTTCATCGTTTTCAACCTTAAGCGCCCAAACTATACAGCCTGAAGGAATTTCGCAAAGCTATATTCAGCTCATGCTTATTCTTGTTTTCGGAATAACATTAATGGCCTTTGCTTTATTATTTTATTTCGGTATGGGTGACAAGAAAAAAGAGCCGGACTTTCACCCATTTAGTTTTCTTACTAAGATAAAAGATAAAATGATGGGTGCTGTTCCTGTTGAGCAGGAGGATGAAATTCTTCTTGAAGATGATTATGATGGAATTAAAGAACTTGATAACAGGGTTCCGCCATGGTTTAATCTGCTGTTTCTTATAACTATAATCTTTGCAATTTATTATTTGCTGGATTATCACGTATTTAAAACGGGTAAACTACAGGCGCAGGAATATAAGGAAGAAATGCAGGCAGCCGCTATTCAACGGGCAGAGCTTATGAAGTCAGGCGCATTTGTAAACGAAAATACTGTTACCAGGTTGATGGATGAAGCTTCACTAAATGCAGGGAAAGATATTTTCAAGACAAATTGCGTTCCTTGTCATGGTCCTGATGCCGGTGGTGTTATCGGTCCAAATTTAACAGATGATTACTGGATACATGGCGGTGGTATAAAAAATATATTCCATACAATTAAATACGGTGTTCCTGCAAAAGGTATGATAAGCTGGCAGACACAATTGAATCCAAAGCAGATGCAGGACGTGGCAAGTTATATTATGTCTCTGCACGGAACAAAGCCTGCGAATCCAAAACCGCCGCAAGGTACTTTGTATGTTGAACCGCAGGATTCAACAGCAGTACAATAATTTTGTACACTTTTGGAACGGGCACTCGTCTGCTTGTGGAGGATGTCCGTTTCTACAAATGTTAATGTTAAATACGAAATTCTTTTATGGAAAATAATAAAGAAAAAAATGAATCATTTCGTGATTCGCTGTCACACGTAAGTAAAGAAGGTAAAAGAGAATGGATATATCCGAAAAAACCTTCAGGTAAGTTTTATAATGCAAGAACAATTCTGAGCATAATATTACTTGCAATCCTTTTCGGAACACCGTTTATAAAAGTAAACGGTCATCCGTTTGTTCTACTGGACGTCATTCACAGAAATTTTATAATATTTGGAATCCCGTTTGGCCCCCACGATTTTTTCCTGTTCGGCCTTGCGATGATTACCCTGATTGTTTCCATCTTTCTGTTTACCGTGGTATTCGGCCGCGTGTTCTGTGGATGGATTTGTCCACAGACTATTTTTATGGAAATGGTTTTTCGGAAAATTGAATACTGGATAGAAGGAGACTTCCGTCAACAAATGGCTTTGAACAATGCTCCGTGGGATTCGAAAAAAATATTCAAAAAAACTCTGAAGCAGGTAATATTCTTTTCAATCTCTTTTATTATTTCCAATGCATTTCTTGCTTATATAATTGGAATTGATGCATTACAAAAAATAATCATTGACCCACCATCAGAACATATAAACGGCCTTATTGCAATACTGGCTTTTTCGGGAGTCTTTTACTGGGTGTTTTCATCCTTCCGTGAGCAGGCTTGCACAATGGTTTGTCCATACGGCAGACTGCAGGGTGTAATGCTCGATCAGGATTCTATTGTGATTTCTTATGACAATGTTAGGGGTGAGCCCCGCGGAAAATTAAGAAAAAATGAAATCCAGGAAGGGAAAGGCGATTGTGTTGACTGTCATCTCTGTGTTGATGTGTGTCCGACCGGAATTGATATACGTAACGGCGTTCAGCTTGAATGCGTAAATTGTACGGCCTGTATTGATGCCTGCGATGATGTGATGGATAAAATAAACAAGCCCCGCGGCCTGATAAGGTATGATTCGCTAAACGGAATTGAGAAAAAGGAAAGAAAAATATTTACCCCCAGGGTGATTGGTTACAGTTTTGTCCTGGTGCTGCTTCTGGCTTTACAGGGATATATGTTTGCAAACAGGACAGACTTCAGCATAAATATTTTAAGAACTCCGGGGCTTCTTTATCAACAGCAGGCAAAAGGGAAAATTAGCAATATCTACGACGTTAGTATTGTAAATAAAACTTTTAATAATATGCCGATTGATTTGAAACTTGAAAATCTCAGTGGCGAATTAAAACTTATTGGCGAAGAAATGAACCTGAAACCCCAGGAAATTTATGACGGCAAATTTCTAATTATTCTTCCTGAGGCAGAAATTAAAACAATGAATACACCGGTTGAAATCGGTTTTTATTCAAACGGTAAGTTATTACAAAATGTCAAAACGTCATTTCTTGGGCCTGTTGTAAAACACAAAGATGAAAATCACGAAAAAGAAAAACACGGAAAAAATGATGAAGATTAAATGGAACTGGGGCTGGGGAATATTTCTTACTATTATTCTTTTTATGGGAATAATTATTGCAATAGTTGCCGTAATGATGAACCGTGAAGTTGACCTGGTTACTGATAAATACTATGATAAAGAAATCAAATTTCAGCAGCAGATAGACAAAGAAAAAAGAACTGCTGAGCTAAATGAAAATATTACAATAAATTATTCTGGTAATTTAGTTACTCTTAAATTTCCAAAGGAGAATAAGCCGGAAGGTGAACTTTATTTCTATCGCCCGTCAGATTTACATAAGGACTTTAAAATCCCAATAAGTGTTGATAATAATTTCAGTCAGTCTCTTGATATCAGTAAACTCGACAGGGGATTGTGGAAATTAAAAATAGACTGGTCTTCAAATAAAAGCGAATATTTTTTTGAAAAATCATTAATGCTGAATTAATATGGAATTAATAGCGGCTCTATCTATCGGTTTTTTAGGAAGTTTTCACTGCATAGGAATGTGCGGGCCAATAGCACTGGCGCTTCCGGTACCAAATTCTTCAAATACAACTTTTGTCGTTGGAAGAATATTATACAACATTGGCAGGATTATATCCTACGCCATTATGGGACTTATATTCGGTTGGCTGGGACAAAAAATTTCTCTCTGGGGATTTCAACAGGGGCTGTCAATATTCCTGGGGGCTTTAATTGTTCTTTTTATCTTTCTGCCCGGCAAAGTTAAAAATAATTTGCTTTCTCTCTCTGTTGTACAGAATATTATTTCTCCTCTCAAATTATCAATCGGTAAATTATTTCAACAAAAAACTATTTCATCATTTTTAACCATCGGCGTTTTAAATGGATTTCTTCCATGTGGTTTTGTTTATATGGGCCTGGCTGGCGCAATTGCTGTTGCCAACCCCGTTACAGGAATGCTTGTAATGATTTTCTTCGGACTTGGAACTTTTCCGGCTATGTTTGTTGTTTCGGTTTTCGGAAAATTTATTAATCCTGGTTTCAGGCAAAAGTTGAGAAAACTTACTCCCGCATTTGCAATTCTATTTGCTGTAATCTTTATTCTTCGCGGACTGAATCTTGGTATCCCGTATTTAAGTCCTAAAATGGGTGCGCACGGGCAGATGGAAATGATGCACAAATGAGCCTATTGTAAACTAATTGTGATTATAGCTTGTTTTATTGTAAATCTAATTTGTTTATCTTCATTTAACTTAAGTTCGTTTCTTAAATTATAATCAGGGAATATTATGAAAAAGCAACATTTATTTGTTACTATAATTTTATTTATGTCGCTTTTCCTGTCTTCGTGCAGCACCGTGCCGATAACAGGCAGAAAACAGCTCGACCTGATTCCGGATAACCAGATGCTCTCGATGAGTTTCAGTCAGTATGATCAGTTTCTGAAAGATAATAAAGAGAGTACGAACAGGCGTGATATTAACCTTGTAAATAAAGTTGGTAGAAAAATTGCGGATGCTGTTGAAAAATATTTTACAGAAAAAAATCTTTCATCCCAACTTGATGGTTATAAATGGGAATTTCATGTAATTGATAGCAAGCAGGTAAATGCATGGTGTATGCCCGGTGGAAAGGTAGTGGTTTATACGGGGATTCTTCCTTTGACTAAAAATGAAGCTGGACTAGCGGTAGTACTAGCACACGAAATAGCACACGCTGTTGCAAAACACGGAAATGAAAGAATGAGCCAGGCATTATTGACTCAACTGGGTGGGGCCGCACTATCGCAGGCAATAAAAAACAAACCACAGGAAACACAAAATATTTTTATGGCGGCATTCGGGGTTGGTGCACAATTGGGTGTCTTATTACCTTTCAGCAGGACTCAGGAAAGTGAGGCTGATCACCTGGGACTAATTTTTATGGCTATTGCCGGTTATAATCCGAATGAGGCGCTTAATTTCTGGCATAGAATGGCTGAAGCTCAAAAAGGAAATGCACCACCGGAGTTTTTAAGTGATCACCCCTCAGATCAGTCAAGGATTGAAGATATTAAGAATGAGATGCCTGAGGCTATGACATATTACAGGAAATGAATCTATTAAATTTTCTTCTCACAATATTATTATATTAAACTACTAATTTTAAGATTATACTAATTTAAAAGGAATAACTATGGTTTATTTGATCTGGAAATTATTGCACATTATTGCAGTAATATTATTTATGGGGAATATAACGATTGCTCCGTTCTGGAAATCCGCCGCGGACAGAACGAAAGACAGAATTAAAATTGCGGATACTTTGAAAAATATAATAAGGGCAGACAGGTTTTTTACAATGCCTGCTGTAACGTTCCTTATTATTTTTGGATTTGGTGCACAGATGACAGCCGGGTATGAGATGGAAACTCCCTGGATTATGTGGGGACTTATAATGGTTGTCATTTCAGCTGCCGCATTTATGGCAAAAGTGGTTCCGTTGCAGAAAAAAATGTTTGCTCTTGCAAATGATGAAAGCAAATTCAAGTGGGATGAATATGAAAAGCTTTCAAAGCAATGGAATCTCTGGGGATCTGTTGCAACAATTGCTCCTTATATTGCTGTAGTTTTAATGGTACTAAAACCTTAAACTTAAAATATTTGCGCCTTAATTTCTCTTTGACAAATGTTTTCTAAAAAATATTGTTTTTGAGATTTTAAGGCGATTTTTTTCAATTAACGATACAATAAATGCCCCGCTGGTTAAAAATATTAATAGGCGTTTCTTCCTCAATTATAATTTTGTTGTTAGCAGCAGGATTTATTTTTTATCACATGCTGCGTGCGTCTCTTCCTGATTTTTCTGAAACAATTTCTGCAAAAAATATTTCCGGCGAAATTAAGATTTACCGGGATTCATTAGCCATTCCATATATAATGGCAAAGACACCGGAAGATGCAGCTTTTGCAATGGGATATGTACATGCTCAGGACAGACTGTTTACAATGGATCTGGCAAGACGCGCCGCTGAAGGAAGGTTAAGTGAGTTATTTGGTGAAAAAACAGTTCCTTTTGATAAGATGTTTTTAACTGTTGGGCTAAAAAATATATCTGAAAAAATCCTGCAAAGTCTGAATCCTGAAACTAAGAAGATGCTGGAAGCATATGCAAACGGTGTTAATCTTTATATTAAAAACGCTGAAGGAAATTATCCGGTCGAATTTTATTTTTTAGGATATCAGCCAGAAAAATGGAAACCTGTAAACAGCATTGAAATAATGAGAATGATGGGCTGGGAATTAAATATCAGCTGGTGGGTTGATGTTTCTTTTACTGAGCTGGTACAAAAACTTGGTGAAACAAAAGTACAGGAAATACTCCCGGAATATCCTGAGAATGCGCCAACAATAATTCCTTCGGAATTGAAAAAATATCCTAAGATAACGGATAACTTTATTCAAACGGATAAACTGTTCCGCAAATTTATGGGCTGGAGCGGGACACATATAGGCTCAAATAATTGGATCGTTGATGGGAGAAAATCTGTATCAGGTAAACCAATAATCGCAAATGATACTCATCTCGGTTTTAGTGCGCCGGGTACCTGGTATACAGCGGTTGTTAATGGTGGTAACTGGAAAACTTCGGGATTTACTTTACCGGGAACACCTGCAATTGTAATTGGTAAAAATCAGGATATTTCCTGGGCAATGACAAATGTAATGAATGATGATGCTGATTTTTATCTTGAAAAATTAGATTCATCAAAAACTAAATATTTCTACAACGGAACCTGGAAACAATTACAGGTAACTATTGATACTCTTTTTGTAAAAAATGGTAAGCCTGTTAAGTATAAAATTTATTCCACAAATCATGGGCCAATTGTAAGCGGAATTCATCCTTATTCATTTATTTATTCCGGTCATCCCAAATCACCACCCTTAAGTATGAAATGGCTGGGTAATGAAGTTACCGATGAGCTAACTGCAATGCTTGATGTGAATAAAGCAAAGAACTGGAGTGACTTTAAAAATGCGTTAAAAGGATTTGCTGTTCCCGGACAAAATTTTGTCTATGGAGATAAAGACGGAAATATCGGATACGTGCTGGGAGCAAAAATTCCTTTAAGAAATTCAACAAGTTCAACGTTTGTTCTTGATGGTACAACTGATAAATATGATTGGAAAGGATTTGTTTCACAGAATAATATTCCCTACTCTTTTTAATCCAGCTCAGAATTTTATTGCTTCTGCAAACAATAAGACTTTGAAAAATTTTAATTATTATATCTCTAATTTGTGGGAACCTTCCTCCCGGATTGAAAGAATTACGCAGCTTCTTAATTCAAAAGAGAAACTATCTGTAAATGATTACAAAAAATTTCAGATGGATTTTGTATCACCTTATGCAAAAGGGATTACAAAATATATTATAGCTGCATTTAAGGATGTAAAAATAACTGATAAGAACCTGGCAGCTTCTCTTCAAATGTTCAAAGACTGGAACTACGAGATGAATGAATTTAGTCAGGTCCCTTCTGTCTATGCAACATTTTTAAAGTATCTGATGAAAAATATTTTTGAAGATGAGATGGGCAGTGATCTTTATAATGAGTTTGTTTTTGTTTCAAATGTCCCATACAGAAGTCTTGAAAGAGTTCTTAAAAATCCATTTTGTACATGGTTTGATAATGTAAATACCCCGCAGATTGAAAGCGAAAATGAAATAATCAGAAAAAGTTTTGCTGATGCTCTTACAGAACTGGAAACAAAACAAGGAAAGAATATTGAAAACTGGCAGTGGGGAAAAATCCACCAGGTAACATTTAAGCACGCCTTCAGTGGAGTCTCGGGCTTACTAGATAATGTAATTGACATTGGCCCATTTAATATTGGCGGCGATGGAACAACAATATTCAATACGGAATATCCTTTTTATGAAAGCATTGATAAATATCCTCCTTTCAAGCACAAGGAATTTGAAAATGTGCTTGGTCCGGTTATGCGGTATATTTATGATTTTTCAAAACCAAATGAATTCTACATGGTTCTAACCACAGGTGAATCGGGAAATGTAATGAGTGATCATTATAGTGATATGACTAAGATGTGGCTGAGAGGTGGTTATGTGAAAGTCAGGACTGACGAGAAATCAATAACTAACCCAAACAACAAGCTGCTTAGAATAGAGAAAAGCGAATAATTTTTCTTACCTATGAACTTTATCTAATATTATGTTAAATTTAAGCTCCAAAAAGAATTACGGGATAATATGAAAGTTACTGAACATTTAGAAAACGCTAAAGAACCTTTAATCAGTTTTGAGCTTATTCCGCCAAAACGAGGCGGTGATATTAAAAGTTTGCTCTCTGTTATTGATGATATTGCAAAATATAAACCTCCATTTATAGATATCACAAGTCATTCTGCTGAAGTTATTTACGATGAAACTCCAAAGGGAATTAAGAAGATAGTTAAAAGAAAAAGGCCCGGTACGCTTGGTATTTGTGCATTAATACAGAATAAATATAACATTGATGCAGTACCACATATTTTATCAAAAGGATTTACAAGAGAAGAAACAGAAGATTTCTTAATTGAACTGGGATATCTCGGGATTGAAAACGTTCTTGCAATAAGAGGCGATGACAACGGTTACGATAAACCAGTTCCCGAAGGCAAAAGTGTAAATAGATATACTTCTGAACTTGTAAAGCAGATTTCAGATATGAATGGTGGCAAATATCTGGAAGAAAATTTACTCGATGCAAAGGCGTCCAGCTTTTGTGTAGGCGTTGGAGGATATCCGGAAAAACATTTCGAAGCTCCCAATCTAAAAGCTGATGTCAGATTTGCTAAAGAAAAAGTTGAAGCTGGCGCTGATTATATTGTAACTCAGATGTTTTTTGATAACAAGGTTTATTTCAAATATGTGGAACTTTGCAGGAAAGAAGGCATCACCGTACCGATAATTCCGGGAGTAAAAATATTAACAACTAAAGCACACCTGATAAATGTTCCCAAGAATTTTTATATAAATATTCCAGATGCACTGGCCGAAGAAGTTTATTCAGCTAAGCCGGAAAAAGTACTTGATATTGGAGTAGAATGGGCAGCAACACAGGTTGAAGAATTAATAAGTAAAGGTGTGCCAAGCGTTCATTTTTACATTATGCAAAATTCTTTGCCAGTAAAAAAATTAATGAACAGACTTAAATTATTTAAAACTAAATAATTAGATTTAAGAAATCTCTAATAATAGGGCCAATGGGCTCAGGCATTTAAAAATATGGGAAAACAGCGAAAAGCAAAAAGAATAAAATGGGGTGTTGCCGGGTGCGGAAGATATTCTGAACTTACATTTATCCCTGCTCTGGAATTTCTACGGAAAAGTTCGCTTGAATCTTTATTTAGCAATTCCCCCAAACGTGCAAAAGAGCTTTATGATAAATATGGAGCTACCGCACATTTTAGCAACTATGATGAATTTCTAAAATCAAATATAAATGCTGTTTACATTGGAAGTGTGAACGCGGACCACTACGAACAGGTAAAAAAAGCTGCAGAAGCCGGAAAAAATATTCTTTGCGAAAAACCACTGGCAATGAGTTCATCACAGGCAGAAGAGCTTGTTAAAATATGCGAAAAAAATAACGTACTTCTTGCGGTTAATTATGCCCATCGTTTTCATCCGCTTGTGCTAAAAGCAAAAGAAATTTTTGACTCACAGATGCTAGGAAAACTTACTTCGATTCATATGAATTTTAATATCGATATTCCACCAAGCAATAACTTCAGGTTTAACAAAGACTTAAGTGGCGGCGGTGCCTTACGTGATCTGGGAACTCATTTAATAGATTTGATGAGATTTTTTGGTGGCGAAATTCAAACCATTGATGGAGTGATTGATAATATAATCTATAAAAGTGAGGTTGAAGATTTTGCTTCTGCCATTATAAAATTTAAAAGTAACGGGTATGGACATTTTTGTGTCTCTTTTAATAATAAAAAGGCTTTTAACAGAATTGAAATACTGGGACACAAAGGGGCTGTTTCTATCGAGAATTTAATCGGAAAGAAAAATGTTTCTGCCAAATTAAATATTCTGTTGGAGGGTGAAGGCAGAAAGGCATTTAGAAAAAGGGGAAATAAGTTGTTGTATCTTCTGAAGTCCGTTCAGAATTCATTTCTAAAAAACGAACAACCAATGATTACAGGGTATGATGGATTAATAAACCTGCAATTAATGGAAGAATTGGAAAGTAAATGTCGCAAATAAAGAAGCTGGTAGATATTTGCCATAGAGTATATGAGAAAGGTTTTGTCTCAGCGTTCGATGGCAACATTTCAGTATTCACTCCGGATAACACAATATTAATTACCAGGTCTGCTGTAAATAAAGGAAATGTAACTGAAGACGATATTCTTGAAATTGACGCTGGCGGAAATATCATTAATGGTAAAGGAAAAATTTCAACAGAATATAAGATTCATCTTTTTGCATATTCAAGGAGGTCGGAAGTTAATGCGGTAGTGCACTGTCATCCTGTTTTTGCAACTGCAATTGCTACTGCCGGTGAGGGGCTTACAAAAAATGTTTTTCCGGAAGTTGTATTAACACTGGGCAAGGTTCCCCTTTGCAAATACGCAACTCCTTCAACCGATGAATTACCTTTAAGTATGGAGCCATTTATAGATCACGCCTGGGCATTTCTTTTTCAAAATCACGGTGCTGTAACTCTTGGCAAAGGTTTGACTGATGCATATTTCAAAATGGAAAAACTTGAACAGGCCGCAAAAACAATTGTGCTTGCCAGAATTATGGGTGGTGAAAAGGAACTGCCTGAACATAAAGTAAATGAATTGTTTAATATTGCTAAAAGTTCCTACGGGCTGGTGCCCGATAAAAAAAATATCTTTTAATTTCTTATTCCTCTGGAAATATTGAATAAATGGAAAATAAAAAACCTAAAATTGCTCTTTTGCTTGGTGGATCATCATCAGAGCGGGAAGTTTCAAAGTCATCTGGTTTCTCAATTTATAACGCATTAAAAACCCTTGGATACGAGACAATTCTTATTGACCCTGCCTATGGTGTAAATCAACCCAAAGAACCGGATGCATTTTTTAATGAGAAGGATTTTGCGAAAGTTTCTACAAGAAATTACCTGGAGGCGGTTAATTCCTCTTTGTTTGATGATGTGGATCTTGCATTTCTCGGTTTACACGGGAAGTGGGGTGAGGACGGAACAATCCAATCATTGCTTGAAGTAAGAGGAATTAAGTATACCGGGTCAAATGTAATGGCTAGTTCCGTTGCGATGGATAAAGCAATGTCTAAGATCATTTTCAAGCATTTTGATATTAATACTCCACGCTGGCTGGTTATTGAAAAGAAAAAATATGATCTGGATACAATCAAAAAAAAGATTGATGAAAAAATTGGTTATCCCTGCGTAATAAAGCCAAATGATGAAGGATCAACTGTTGGATTAACAATTTGTAATAATCCTGAAGAAGTTAGTACAGGCCTGGAATTTTCTTTTAGATATTCTGAAAAAATATTAATAGAAGAATATATTGAAGGCAGAGAATTAACCGTCACAATTTTAGATAAAAAAGCATTACCTGTACTTGAAATAAAGCCTAAGCATGGTTTGTATGATTATGAATGTAAATACACAAAGGGAATGAGCGAATATTTTGTCCCTGCAGATATTCCGGAAAGTGTTGCCAAAGCTTTGCAAAAAGATTCACTTGAAGTTTTTAATGCTCTCGGCTGTAGTGTTTATTGCAGAATTGATTATATGATGAGCAGTGATAATAAATTTTATTGTCTTGAGGGAAATACTTTACCGGGAATGACTTCTACAAGTTTAGTTCCGAAAATGGCAAAAGCGGTTGGGATTCCCTTCGAAGAATTAATTGATCGGATTATAAAGCTAAGTCTCTGATGATATCATTTAAGGATAAAAAAATAAGAGTATACCTGTTTGCTATTCTATTTCTGTTTGGAGTTGTGTTTATCTTTTTTAATGAAACAGGGGTGTTGAAATTTGTAAAATTACGCAGTGAATTAAAAGATTTAAATCACCAGATTGACAAGCTTCAAAATGAAAATAAAAACCTGCAGGCAGAAATTGACTCACTACAGCAGAAGGTGCCTGCAAAAATAGAAAAAGAAGCGCGGGAAAAATTTAGAATGAAAAGACCGAATGAAAAATCAATTGAAGTGATTGAAAAGTAATATGAAAAAAGTGAATTTGCCCCAGGTTCCACTTGCCGAGAGAGTCAGACCCAAAACTCTGGATGAATTCCAGGGTCAGGAATCTTTAATTGGAGCGGGAAAACCACTTCGCCAGATGATTGAAAGCGATACGCTTGGTTCATTTATTTTGTGGGGAACACCGGGCACTGGGAAGACAACAATTGCCAGAATAATTGCAGAACACACCAATTCCGATTTCCATCAAATTAATGCTGTTTCATCCGGGGTTAAAGATATTCGCGCTATTATTCAAATTGCAGAAAAAAATAAATCTGCTGGTACAAGAACAATTCTCTTCATTGATGAGATTCACCGTTTTAATAAAGCTCAGCAGGATGCTCTTTTGCATTCAGTAGAATCCGGTATTATTATCCTTATTGGTGCAACAACAGAAAATCCATCTTTTGAAGTGATTGGTGCTTTAAGATCCAGGGCAAGAATTTATGTCCTTGAAGAACTGACGAAAGAAAATCTTCTGGAAATTTTACACTCTGCAATACAGCGAGATGATTTTCTTTCATCATTAAATATTGCAGAAATTGACGAAGACTTTCTAATTTATCTTTCCGGCGGTGATGCACGAACTCTGCTAAGCGTATTTGAAGCGGCGATAATTTCAGCTTTATCTTCTCTATCGGGAAAAGAAAGTGAAGAAATTAAAATCACCAAAGAACTTTTAGAAAATGTAGTTCAGAAGAAAAACATTATTTATGATAAAGCCGGGGAAGAGCACTATAATATTATCTCTGCGTTTATAAAAAGCATAAGGGGAAGCGATCCTGATGCGGCGCTTTACTGGATGGCACGAATGCTTGAAGGCGGGGAAGACCCGCTTTTTATTGCAAGACGATTAGTTGTACTTGCATCCGAAGATATTGGAAATGCCTCGCCGAATGCTCTTGTATTGGCTGAGGCAGCATTTGGTGCTGTTGATAAAATCGGGATGCCGGAAGCAAGAATTATTTTAGCGCAATGTGTGACATACCTGGCTTCATCGCCCAAAAGCAATGCATCTTACCAGGGTATAGAAAAAGCATTTTCTGATGTAAGAAAAAAGCCTCTTTACCAGGTCCCTCTTCATATAAGGAATGCGCCGACAAAATTAATGAAAAGCCTGAATTATGGTGCGGAGTATAAATATCCTCATAATTATGAAAAGCATTTTGTTGAAGAAAATTATTTGCCAAAAGAATTGGAAAAATCACAATATTATTTCCCAACTGAAAATGGCCAGGAAAAGAAACTTAAAGACTGGTTGAAATTTTTATGGAAGGGGAGAAAGAAATACTGAGATTAAATCAACGAAAAAACTTTCCCGGGTAGTTGTTTTACTAATCCTTTAAATTCCAATGACAACAAATGAACAAGACAGTCAGATGTAGAAAGATTTGTCCTGGAGGAAATTTTATCTATCTGAAGAGGATCTTCTTTTAATGAATCCAGAACTTTTTCTTCAAACAGATTAAGTCCCACTTTTGGTTTGGGAATATTTTTCCCTACTACTGGTTTTAATTTTAGCTCAAGTTCTACAAGTATATCTTCGGCATTTTTTACAAGCTTTGCTTCTCCTTTTTGTATGAGGGAATTAGTACCTTCTGATTGTCTCACTCCTAAATTGCCCGGTACAGCAAAAACCTCGCGGTTCTGATCCAGAGCAAAAGCTGCTGTTTGCAAAGCACCGCCCGGTATCCCGGTTTCTATCACTACGCTTCCTAATGACAAACCTGAAATTATGCGGTTACGTCGTGGAAAATTCATAGCATCTGGTTTTGTCCCAAATCCAAACTCTGAAATTACAACTCCATTTTCTGAAATTTGTTGAAATAGTTTTTTGTTCTCAGGAGGATAAATTACGTCAATTCCCGAACCGATTACTGCAATAGTTCTTCCACCCGATTTTAGAGCTGAGCTATGTGCTATCGTATCAATACCCCGGGCAAGACCGCTTACAATAGTAATGTTCTGTGCAACAAGATCAGAAGCAATTTTTTCAGCCTGCACTTTCCCATAGTTAGTGGGCTGCCGTGTACCGACAATTGAAATTGAATATTTGTCCGTGGTTGAAAAATTACCCTTTATATAAAGTAAAAAAGGAGGGTCATAAATTTTCTTAAGAAGTGCGGGGTATTCTTCATCCCAGATGGAAATTATTTTTACTCCCATCTTTGCGGCTTTTTCAAGCTCTGCTTTAACTAAATCTGAGAACTTTTCTTTATTGTTTTTTGCTTCGCGAATTCGCATTGCAAGGTTTTTTTGAATGCCGGAAACCTGAATTAATTCAGCAGTGTTTGCTGAAAAAATATTTTCCAGAGATCTGAATTTTGCCAGAAGTGCTTTTACTTTTCCCGGACCTATTCCATCAATGGATAAAAGTAATTTAAGAAGCGTTAATTTCTCAATGTTTAACCTGCTCAAAACAAAAAATATTTTATTTTTGGAATTTTCTTTTACGAGATGTTTATTTTATCAACTACGGCTACTATCATTGTATGAACAGGGGCATTTTTGTGGCCAAGAATCTGCTTTACAGCAGCCCCTTCCTGCACAACCAATACCGTATCCCCAATACCCGCACTGACAAGGTCAAGTGCTATGAAATCATTTTTCCCAATATAATTACCGTCCAGACCAATTTTCTGGGCTATTAAAAGTTTGTGCCCTTTTAAATGCTGATTCTTTTGAGTGGAAACTATGTTTCCCTTAACTTTTGCCAGCAGCAACTTCTTTTTCCTTTGAATCTTCCTGGGAATTTTTACTACGATAAAAAATAGAACCCGGAAGCACAAATAGATACCCAATAACCAGAACGATAGGAGAAATTACCAGGGATGTAAAACTATTCCATGGTCCCACAGACATCAGGTAGAAACCTACTATAATAATTCCAATTCCGGCAAAGAGCAGGTAGTAATTATTTTTTTCCCAGTAGATATTAAAAGGTGATACAAAAGATTTCTTTTGACTTTGCGAGTGTTTCTTTCTGACCGGTTTTGCCATTTCATCTCCTTGTAAAAATAAATAAAAAGCCCGATGATAGGGATACCATCGGGCTTGACCCATTCAAATCAAAGGGCAGGGGAGAACCCTTTGAAAGGATCGGAATAAATATAAATCTGAATTATAAATTTGTCAAGTTTTTTCAAAAAGTTATTTGTTGATTTGATAAACAATTTTTCTGATTGTATCAAACTGCAGATATGGGTATTCTTCCCTGATTACATCAATTGCATCCCCTGCGCTGACTTTAGTTGCTCTGAGCTGTTTAAATTTTTTCCTTATCTGGTAATCACGTACGGATTTCTCATCAATCAAACCGTGTGAGTCTAAAAGATCGTAAATATCATCACTAATAAGGTCATTCAGAGGATTGTCGATTTTTGCTTTGATTGTTTTCATCTTACCATCCTTTTAATGTGTGTCGAAAAACATATTAATAAGTATCAAATTATATCTATAGACTATCTTTCTCCTCAAAAAGTTCCAAAATAATTAACAAATTAGATGCACATTTAATTCCCGGGATTCAAAAAAGGGAATTAATTAAAGCAAAACGACTAAAAATTACATTTTTTGAAAGAACGAAATAGGCTTTGTAGTTTGTTACTTATTAAAAATACCAAATTTTTGAGTAAAGTCAACATAAAGCGAATGGAGTGCTTGGGGTATCTTTGAATTAGAACATACCCCGTTATTTATAATCTCAGAAATTGTTGGAATAATCATTTGAATATATTCTAAATGTACATAATCTTTATTAACTTACTACAATAATTTTTTATTAAAATACACGTTAAATGTATGGCTGAAGATAATAAAGTAGATTTGTTGGACTATTTAGTCATCCTGGTTAAATGGAAGAAATTATTGCTGGTGGTTTGTATAATTTCCCTGATAGTTTCTTATTTAGCTATTTATTTCTTTGTGGATAAGAAATATGAATCCACGTCTCTTTTATTGCCGTCCAACGTAGAAAATTCGGGCAGTATTCTTTCAGGATTATCCAGTCTGAAAAGCCTGCCTTTTGACATTGGAGGGCTGACCACAAATTCTGATGTAGATTTGTACAATTCAATTATTTATAGCAGAAGTCTGCTCGACCAGGTTATCAAGAAATTTGATTTGGTAAAAATTTACAAAGTAGATACAACAGATATTGATTATTTTGAGCAGGTCCTGAAGCGGTTAAGAAATGATGTTAATGCTGATATAAATGATGATGGAGTGACATATATTATCACTACGGCGGCTCCGTCCCCTCAATTGTCCGCTGATATTGACAATTTTATTGTAAAGCTTTTAAATGATAGGGTTATTGAATTAAAGATAAAAAAATCAAAAGAAAACAAGCAATTCCTGGAAGCCAGGGTAAATGAGATTAAGGACAGTCTTAAATATTCAGAAAACCAGTTAAAATTGTTCCAGGAAAAAACGGGGATGTTTGAAGCGGAAAATCAGACCAAGGCAATATTAGAGCAACTGGCGGAGTTTCAGGCACAATTAGCTGAGAAACAGACTCAATATTCGGTATATAAAGAGATTTACGGGGAAAATTCGCCCCAGGCGTTAAATGCAAAAATTATTGCAGGAAAGTTTGAAGCGAAACTTAAAAATATTGAATCGGGCAGGGACAGTTCGGTATCGTTATTGTCTTTGAATAAATTGCCACAGAATGCTTTAAATTACTTCAGGCTTTTCCGTGATGTTCAAATTTATACCAATATTCTTGAGTTTGAATTACCCCTCTATGAACAGGCCAGAATTCAGGAGAAAAAGGATATTCCGATTCTTCAGGTAATTGACTATGCAATACCTCCTGCCAAGAAAAGTTTCCCACCAAGGGTGCTCTTTGCAAGTTTGATAACGATTGTGATTTTATTATTTGTTTTTATCTACATCTTATTATTAGAAAACGAAAAATTAGCAAACTCAGAGAAGTTCAAATTTATAAAGACAAATTTGTTTAAGTGGAAAACAGAATAATGTCAATAATAATTTATTATAACTAATAATATTGCCACACGTTATTTGAGAAATGACCGCATAAATTGATAGACAATTATAGTATTAGATTCATTGATTTTAATTGATCTACACATCTTTTTATTACTGATAATATTTTATGAAGACAAATTCTCTGGTAAATAGGATAAAAAGTGATTTCCACAAGTGATGCTCATTCAGGTATTTTATGGTCGGCCATTTCCCGGGTAACGATTCATGTTTTTCAATTTATTACCCTGATAATTTTAGCACGTCTTCTAACGCCTGATGAGTTTGGTTTAATAGCTTCATCTTTAGTCGTATTAGGTTTTCTGAATATCTTTAGAGATTTAGGAATATCATCTGCTATAATCCAGAAGACAAATCTAAATGATGAACTTATTAATAGCGTTTATTGGATTGTCCTTTTAATCGGAATTATGATGAATCTGGTGCTCTTTTTCTCCGCACACCTGATTGCCGAATTTTATAACGCCGACAAATTGACCAGTATTTTGAAAGTTATGTCTTTCAGTTTTTCGATTACCAGTATTTCAATAATGCATCAGGCATTATTGGAAAGAGAATTAAAGTTTAAGAAAATTGCCATTTGTGAAATGTCAGCCATTATAGCAGGTTCTTTAAGCGCTATTGTTCTGGCCTTTCTTGGCTTTGGAATCTGGAGTCTGGTAATACAAGGCCTTGTGAATGCTTTTGCCTTAACCTTAATTTTATGGCTGTTGAATCCTTACAGACCCAGGTTTCTTTTTTCCTTTTCAGAAATCAAGTCAATATTTAAATTTAGTGCGAATCTTTCGGGCTTTAACATTGTTAATTATTTTGTTCGTAATGCTGATTATGTATTAATTCAAAAATATCTGGGAGAAGAGCAATTAGGATACTATAATATTGCATATAGAATAATGTTATATCCTTTACAAAACATAGCCTCCGTGTTTTCAAGAGTAATGTTTCCATTTTATTCGAAACTACAATCTGATAATGCCAGAATAAGTGAAATGTATATCAGATTAGTAAACAATATCGCTTTAATATCCTTCCCGCTTATGCTCTTTATCACAGCCGCTTCTGATGTTTTATTATTGTCACTTCTTGGAGAGAAATGGAGTTCTACCATACCTATTTTGATTATCCTGGCACCTATTGGAATGATACAATCAGTTTATACTCCTGCAGGGTCAATTTTCCAGGCAAAAGGAAGGACTGATCTATGGTTTAAATGGGGACTATTTACTGGTGTTATTTTTGTGTCTGCTTTTGTTCTCGGGCTAAAGTGGGGAATTTTAGGAGTTTCTATCGGCTACCTGATTGCAAATATAATAACTATATACCCGGGATTAAGGATTTCTCTGAAACTAATAGATCTACCTGTCTCGGATTTCATTACTAGTTTTGGAAAAACTTTTCTAATCAGTTTATGTATGTTTTTATTAATCTATTTTGTAAAAATATCTCTGTATCCCTATATGACTCATTTAGAACTTCTTGTTCTTTTGGCTCTTCTTGCATTGCTTTTTTATGTCCCGGTAAGTTTTATATTTAACAGGACCAGAATAAATGAGCTGTTAGCTATAATTAAGAATTATAGATAAATAGTAATTACTTAATATGAATGTATTGTTAAATAAAAGGATAATAGTAAAGAATAAGTTAGCCCTTTCTTTGGTATTGCTTTCTTTAATTGGGCTGCAGGTAGTGGTGATTAAACTTACGCCTAAGTATGCTTCTTTATTACTAATATTTTCAGCACTTATACTCATTTCTATTGTTGCATATCTGGAAATTATTAAAAATTTTTACGCTTTCTTATTGATAATAAATTTCATTCCTCTATTATTACTTAATAATAATATACACTACGATTTAAAATTAGAATTATTTAGTCTTATACCATTATTTGTACTGACATTGTTGGCGATAGGAAATTACATCCTGCATGAAGATAAGCTGTCTTTTCAAATGGACTATTTAAGACTACCCGTGTTGCTGGTTGTAGTTTATTTCGGTGTTAATGCGTTTATTGCAGTTTCAGGAGGAAGAAATTTATATTGGATATTAGTAGAATATTTTCATTTCCTTTTATATTTAGCGATTATACCTATATCCTATCTGTTTAGGGAACGACGAATTTATACGATTGTATTAGGTTCACTTCTGATAATATCAGTTTTAATTTCAATTGAATATATCAGTTACAACCTTTTTATAATAGGTGGACGCTTTGTAACTTTTCAATCTGGTTTTCTACCGCTGACCATTGGGGTCGTTTTTGCCTATATCTTATTTAATAAGCGAAAACTAAATCGACTTGGTGCAGGTTTAGTTCTGGGAGTTTTAATTGCGGGTACTTTCATCACTCTTACAAGAACCCTATGGGCAACTACATTGGTGGTTCTGGTAATAACTTTTCTTGCTTATTTAAAAATAAACAACAGGCTGAATTGGTTAAAGACATCTGTTTTGATCATTACTTTGCTGGCAACAAGTTTATTTTTAAAAGGTTCTACGCAACATTTACAGAATACTTCTGCTGCAAAGCAATCAATTGGGTATCGCACAAAATCAATATCAACCCCATTTGAAGACCCTTCATTCCTGATGCGTGTTGAATTTTCATATTATGCATTGGAAAGATTTTTGACACATCCAATATTTGGTGATGGTCTTGGAGATTATCTGAAATATAAAATTGTTATTCAAAGTAACCTTCGGAATTATTATCTGGATAATTCCTGGTTTTACTTTTTGTGGAAGGGGGGAGGAGTTGGGTTCCTTTTGATCCTTTGGTTATATTTTAGGTTTTTAAAATCTGCTTATCTCTTGAGCAAACATTCAACTGATACAACTGTTAAATATATATCATTAGGGCTATTTGCAGGATTTATTGGTCTGATATGCCTTGCTTTTTTATCGCCTCTTTTAATTAAATATAAAACCAATGTATTAATTGCATTTCTTTTTGCTTTCGTTGAATTTGAAAGGATGAAACTTACCGTGCTTAAAAAAAATAATGAAATATAAAAATAATAATAATAATAATAATAAATATATAAGATTGACGTATCAATCATCATTGTAAATTATGATTTAACCGAAAGTATAAGAAAACTTCTGCTTTCAATTAAAGAATATGTTACAAATGTTAAATACGAAGTGATAGTTGTAGATAATAATTCTCCGGATCGTGCCATCGAAGTATTAAAAAAAGAGTTCCCCGAATTTAGTTTTGAATTGTTAGATACAAATTATGGTTTTGGCCATGGGAACAACGTTGGTGCAAAATTATCAACCGGGAAATATATATTATTACTTAATCCAGATACATACTTGATAGAGAATTTACCATTAAAACTTTTTAACCTGGCGGAAGATAATCCGGAATTCGGTGTTATTGGTCCCCAACTAATTTTCCCTGATGGCAAATATCAGGTCTCTTATGCAAAATTTCCAAATATAAAACAGGAATTGTTGATTGCAATTGGGCTAATAGGTCAGGCTTTAACGCTCATTTATAAATTAAAAGATTTATTTTCCCGTAACAAAAAATATTATAGCGTTGATTTTGTGTTTGGTTCCTGCATGTTTATAAAAAGGGATGTTTTTGAAAGGGTAAAAGGTTTCGATGAGGAATATTTCCTAATATCGGAAGAAACTGATTTATGTTACAAAATAAAAAAGTATTATGGCAAAAAAATAATTTACTGGAAGGGGGCAAGGTTAGTGCATGAGAAAAGTCTTGCTACCGGCAGAAACATTCCTCTAAGAATGAAGCAGGCATATAAAAGCAAACTCATTTTCTTTAAGAAGCATTATTCTAAATATTATTTTACATTTCTTAAATACTCAATAATTATTGCTTTTCTTTTCAAACAGGTATTACTCTTTAGGAAAAGAGAAAATAAAAAAAAGTATAAAGAAACTTATCAGGAGATAATTAGGCTGTATTATGGTAATTAGGTCTTTAAATATGTCCTTGAATGGAGATTATGCCAATAGATGATGGATTTAAGAAAAAAAATAATGATTATAGCTCCTTTTTGGGGCAATGAAAAGCATGTCGGACACAAAAGAATAGAGCGATTTATTAGGTGGACTTCTGGAAAGGGCTTTAAAGTTATTATCGTGAATGCTGGTTATAAAGACCTGGAAATAAAGAAAGACTGGGGCTTAGAAATTACGATAAAGGATCCAACGATTAAGTTAGGTTTTAATTTCACAGGAGGCTCTTCAAATGAAACTAGATACTATTATCTAAAATCACTACTTAGAAAAGTCCTTATTTTCTATGTGTTACCGGATGTTTTAGCATTGTGGTCAAAAAAAGTTGTTGGCCACCCTTTGATTCAAAAACAGGCGGGAAATGTAGAAATAATTCTGTCATCTAGTCCGCCCGAGTCTGCCCATATTGCGGCCTATAATTTAGCAAAAGGGAATAATGCAAAGTTAGTAATAGATATGCGAGACGGCTGGTTGGATGATTCACTAAGCAAACTATTGAATAAAATTCCTTTTAGAAAGAAATGCGAAGCAAGCCTGGAAAACAAAATATTAAAAAGGGCAGATTATATATTCGTAACATCAATTATGTGGAAACAACTGTTAAATTCTCGTTTAACTTTTACGAAAAACAAAACCATAGTCTTGACTAATGGATATCCTATTAATTTTATTCCAATGGAAAGAACGGATTCAATTAATAATGAGATTATATTATTTCATACTGGCAGATTTGCAGGCTCAAGGAAAAGCCAAAAGATAAGTATATTATTGGATGTACTATTGAATTATTCAAAAACTGATATGAATAAATTCAATCTTGTACTATTGGGCGATCTTGAGCCGGAAGAATTAAAAATAATTTCTCAATACCGGTCAAAATTTTTAGAGTATGGCTGGGAAATATCTTGTAATAAAGCTGTTCCTAGAAAGCAAATGTTTAAAATGCTACAGGAAGCGAACGGACTATTGCTATTGAGCACCTCATATGCAGCAGTACCAAGCAAATTATACGAATATATAATTACAAAGAAACCCACTCTAGCTATTGCGCTTAATGAAAGCGCTGTTTGGGGAATTGGGAAAAAAGTACCCCAAATATTTTTAATTGATTATAAAAATTACGTTGGAAGTGATATTCCTTTAATGGAATATTTCCAGGCCTGTAAAACCGGTCAGTTTGAGTCCGATGTCCCGCAAGAATTTTCAGATGATTATTTGGCAAAAACATTTTTAAAAGCTTTGGGTATCTAATGGCCCGGGCTGGTTATAAATTAATGAGTGCTTTTCGAAATATATAAAATGAATAAAACACTTAGTGATATAAAGATATTTGTTGTGATTGTTAATTATAACGGCGCAGAGGATAGTATTGAATGTGTGGAAAGTTTGCTGGCAAACGGTCATAAGAATATTGAAATAATAATAGTTGATAATAATTCAGACCGGACTCAGAAAGAAAAATTGAAAGATAAACTATCAAATTCCGCAAACCTGATTTACCTGAATGACAACCTCGGTTTTTCCGCTGGCAATAATGTTGCGATAAAGGAAGCTTTGAAAAAAAATGCGGAGTACATACTGCTTCTTAATAATGATACAATTGTTGAGAAAGATTTCCTCACAAAATTACTAACCGCGTCTGAAAATAATGTTGAATTGGGAATAACGGCACCACAGATAAATTATTATTCTAATCAAAATTTAATTTGGTCTGCTGGTGGCTATATTAGTAAAATTAGAGGTTCAGGATTTTCAAGGCATGAAAATGAGGCTGATAAGGGGCAGGTTTTAAGAAGTTATGTGGATTTTGTGTCGGGCTGTTGTATGTTAATTAAGAAAGAAGTCTTTGAAAAGGTCGGCTTTTTGGACGAAAAATATTTTCTCTATCTTGAAGATACTGACTTTTGCCTGAGAGCTATAAATAACGGGTTTAAAATATACCTGGTTGCGGGAAGTAATATCTATCACAAAGTTAATGCAACAACGTCGAGAGAAAATTCCGCTTTGCCAATTTACTACACATCCAGAAACCGGCTTTATTTTTCTAAAAAAATGCTGGGGAAATGGTACTATGCGGTGTTATGGTATCTTTATGTTACAATGTTACCAAAGTTTATTCTATGGTATTTCAAAGACCAAAAAGAAAATATTAAATCCGTGAAAAGAGCATTTAAGGATTTTCATAATAATATGATGGGAAGGGCCGCGGGTTTATGAAAATAGCAATTGACGCGCGCGTTTTGGAAAAAGGTATCACGGGGATCGGCAGATATCTTAGTGATATATTAGAGGGGCTCGGGGCCATAGATGATGAGAATGAATATATTCTGTTTTCCTATCAAAAAATAGATAGTGATAATAAAAAATTTAAATATATTGCCACCGGCAAGGCATTTCTTCCTGAAAAAATATTTTCGGTATTTTGGCTGAATTTTATCCTACCCAAATACCTTAAGCAGAATGAAATAGATTTGCTTTTTACTCCCAATCAGTTGCTTCCCTTGAAAAATATAAGAGCAAAAACTGTGATTACTGTTCACGATGTAGCTCATAAAAAAAACGGTATTTATCATTCATTCATTTATCGAATGTATATGGAACTTTTCCTTTCCAGGTCACTCAATATCTCCGATAAAATTATTACTGTATCCAACTCAGCCAGGAAAGATATTTGTGATGCCTACAAAGTAAATCCCGAAAAGATTAAAGTTATTTATGAGCACGCAGATAAAAAATTTGCACAGGTCAGTGTAAGTAATAAAGATAGACACAGCCTGGAAAGGAAGTATAATCTTTCAAAGAAATTTATCCTTTACGTAGGTGTAATTGAAAACAGGAAAAATATAACGGGGATATTAAAAACCGCGGATATAATTCAGCAAAAATACAAGGAAATAAGTTTTGTCCTGATTGGCAGAAAAGGGTATGGCTCAGGTAAAATCATTTTAGAGATTAATAAAAGAAGAAATTTCATAAATTACCTTAGCACTGTTGACGACGATGACTTAGTAAAGATTTATAACATGGCATATGCATTTTTCTTCCCGTCATATTATGAAGGCTTCGGCCTACCTCCGTTGGAAGCTATGCAGGCAGGGGTTCCAGTTTTAGCATCAAATAGTTCCTCTTTGCCTGAGGTAATTGGAAAGGGAGGTATTATGAAAGATCCGGATGATGCCGCCGGGTTTGCCGGCGAAATTATGAAGCTTATCTATGACGGCAATTATCATAAGATGTGGAAAGCGGAAGCCTTGAAACAGGCAAAAAGATTCGGTACAATGGATTCAACCGGGGACTTATTGGAAATATTTAGCGAATTGCATAATTAGGTGAAATTCAGGCTTTTGCCGGGCATTTCTGAAAATATATTGTAATTTCAATTCTTATATCAATAAATTAGTATCAAAATTATTATTGAAATTATAATTCTTTAACCCAGAACATTTTTTTTAAAATTATTAGCTCTTTGATGCAAAAATACATCGAATATTTATTCTTCATAATTCTGTTTTTGATAATTCATACCTATTTAATTTACCCTGTAATTATTACTATTATTTCATTGCTGAAATCGGGTAAAGATTATAAAAATTATTCAGGAAAGGTATCAGTAATTTTATCGGCGTATAACGAAGAAAAAGTAATAGAAGCAAGGATAAAAAATCTTTCCGAACTTAATTTTGATTTCAATAAACTTGAGGTCCTGGTTGGTTCCGATAATTCTACCGACGGTACAAATGAAATATTAAAATTCTTCTCGGAAAAGTATTCCTGGCTAAATATTAGGTTATTTCCGAAGAGAAGAGGTAAAGCATCGGTATTAAATGACCTTGTAAAAGAAACAAGAAATGAAATACTTGTTTTTACGGATGCAAATACCAGGTTCGATAAGGATGCATTATTGCATCTTGTTTCGGGCTTTAGCGATGAAAGCATCGGAGGCATATGCGGGCGGTTAGTTATGGAAGAATCTGAAATTAGTAAAACCCACAGTGTTGAAGAAGGATTCTACTGGAAATATGAAACATTTTTCAAGAAGGCTGAGGGGAAATGTGATGTCTTGATAGGGGCAAACGGTGGGATTTACGCCATACGAAGATCATTATTTAGCTCAATTCCTACTCGAAAAGCCGTGACAGATGATCTTTATCTAACTTTGAGCGTTTTAAACGAAGGCAAAAAATTTATTTATGATTATAACGCTGTTGCTTTCGAGGATGTTGCGCTTACCGTAAAAGATGAGTTTAATAGAAAAATTAGGTTTGCCGCCACAAATTACCAGACTATTTTTAATTTTAAGAAGAGATTATTTACACCCGGCCTGCTATCCTACTCCCTTTGGTCGCATAAAATTATCAGGTGGCTAATGCCGATATTAATGCTCGTAATTTTGGCATTGAATATTATAATTATGCCCGGATCCGTTTTTTTTGAGGCAATATTTTATTTGCAGGTTATCTTCTATCTTATGGGTATAGCTGGATTTATTTTTGCATCTTTAAATCTTAGAATAAGATTATTTTCATTGGTCTATTTTTTCCTGATATCGAATCTTGCATTATTAATAGGACTATTAAGATTTCTTAGAGGTAAACATTCTGCAGTTTGGCAATCTACACCGAGATAAAATTGAAAAAAACTACTGAAAAAATATTACTCCTTACTGCAGATTTTATTTTTATAAATCTTGCGGGTATATTTTACTTCCTTCTGAGGGTGGAATCCGGATTATTTAGCTTTAGAATTCAACCTGAGTTTTTTCTTCCTCTGTTTGTGATTTATTTCTACTGGCTTTTAATTTTTACTTTCGTTGGAATGTACCGCGTTTGGTTCGCTTCTTCCCGGTTTGATGAAATATCCACTTTGTTCAAAGCTACTTTCGTTGGAATATTTCTATTGTTTTTTGCAATCTATATCGATGACTCACTTCATGGAATTTCTTCAGGCGCAAGGATTCTACTTTTTGTTTACTGGGGAATGCTTTTCATTTTTGTTGGAACCGGCCGTATTTTTATCAGGAGTTTCCAGAGGCACCTGCTTGTAAAAGGCATCGGCAGAAAAAACACACTAATAGTCGGTTATAATCCTAAAGCATTTGAAGTTTTTGACCAGATGGTTGACCACAAAGCTCTGGGACTTGATATTATTGGCTTTGTCTCTGAAGAAAGTGATCAGGGAAGCAATTATAAAAATGTGAATGTAATAGGTTTGCCGGATAATATTCAAACATTAATTGATGAACATAATGTAAAAGAAATAATTATCGCACTTGATAAAAAGAACGATGATATTCTTCTTGATTTATTAGCTGAAGCATCATTGAAAAATGTTGGGTTAAAAATCGTTCCGAATCTTTATGAAATTTTAACCGGGCAGGCGAGAACTTCACAAATTTACGGCATGCCCCTTGTTGATTTGATGCCTCAACTAATGCCGGAATGGGAAAGAAGGCTAAAAAGAATTCTCGATATATTTATCTCGTTTATTGTTCTTATTATCACGTTGCCGTTGGATTTAGTTATTGCTATTGTAATTAAGCTGGACAGCCCCGGGGAGATATTTTTCACGCAGGAAAGATGCGGGCAGGACGGGAGGATTTTTAGAATGATCAAATTCAGATCAATGTATTCCGACGCGGAAAAGAAAAGTGGACCGGTCTGGTCGCAGAAAGGTGATCCCAGAGTGACGAGAGTTGGAAAAATTTTGCGAAAAATAAGACTTGATGAAATTCCCCAAATGCTTAATGTTTTATTGGGCGAAATGAGTCTTGTTGGACCGCGCCCGGAAAGGCCGTATTTTGTTGAAAAATTTACAGAACAAATTCCTTATTATAAAAGAAGACTTAAAGTTCGTCCCGGAATAACAGGCTGGGCACAGGTAAAACATAAATATGATGAATCAATCGAGGATGTAAAAGCAAAACTGCGATATGATTTATTTTATATAGAAAATATGTCTTTGAGAATGGATTTTAAAATCCTTTTTCGAACTATATTTGTAGTATTGTTCGGAAAAGGGCATTATCAATAGTAGAGGATGCATTTCCATCATTTTTACTTTTGAAACTAAATTTAATTGAAGTATTATAGAACAAAATAAATATTAAACTTTAATGGCTGAAAAATCACTTGTTATAATTCCGACTTATAACGAACTGGAAAATATCACGACACGTTAGTTCCGGATATCCTGACAAAATATAAGAACCTGGATCTTGATGTTCTGATTGTGGATGATAATTCTCCTGATGGAACTGGTAAATTTGTAGAAGATTTAGCAGAAAATAACCCCAGGGTAAAACTGATTAAAAGGGCGGGAAAATTAGGATTAGGAACTGCTTATCATTGAAGGATTTAAGTTTGCGATTGAAAATAAATATGATTATATCTTCGAAATGGATGCAGATTACTCACACGATCCTAAAGAAATAAAAAATTTCTTGAAAGCAATTAAAAAGTTTGATCTTGTAGTTGGAAGCAGATACGTAAAGGGTGTTAATGTAGTTAACTGGCCGATGCGTAGACTTCTATTGAGCTATTTTGCAAATAAGTACACCAGGTTCATCACCGGACTTCCGATTTGCGATGCAACAGGTGGGTTTAAATGCTTCAGGCGCAAAGTTCTGGAAGAAATAGATCTTAGCAAAATAAAATCTAACGGGTATACTTTTCAGATTGAGATGAATTTTAAAGCATGGAAAAAAGGTTTTAATATTGGTGAAATTCCAATCATTTTTATTGATCGCACAGCGGGACATTCCAAAATGTCCAAAAAGATTGTATACGAAGCAATTTTTATGGTTTGGAAATTAAGAATCAGAAGTATATTCGGATTACTTTAATCTGAAAATTTTGAACATTGACTCACAACATTGAAAATGAATGGACTTATCCATAATAATAGTTAACTACAACGTTAAAGAATTTCTTCAGAATCTCCTTCATTCAATTGATAAAGCCGCACAGCGTATTAAACACGAAGTTATAATTGTAGACAATGCTTCCGATGACGGGAGTGTTGAATATTTGCAAAAAAACTTTCTTCAGCAGGACAGAATAAAACTCATAGCCAATAAAAAAAATATGGGATTTGGCAGAGCAAATAATCAGGGGTTGAAAATTGCTAAAGGGAAATATTTACTGCTTCTAAATCCTGATACACTTTTAAGTGAAGATACCATAAAAAAAATGATCGGATTTTTAGAAAAATCTCAAGATGCCGGTATGGTGGGCTGTAAGATCTTAAATCCTGATGGCACTCTTCAACTTGCCTGCAGAAGAAGTTTCCCCGGACCATGGGTATCTTTTTGTAAAGTAACCGGTTTGAGTACTCTTTTCCCCAATAGCAGGTTATTTGCAAAATATAATCTCACTTATCTTGATGAAAACCAGACTTACGAGGTGGACGCAATATCCGGCTCATTTATGATGCTAAAGAAAGAAGTGTATGATAAAGTTGGCGGATTTGATGAAGATTTTTTTATGTACGGTGAAGACCTTGATCTTTGCTACCGGATCCAAAAGTCTGGCTATAAAGTTTATTATACTCACTCCACTCAAATTATACATTATAAAGGTGAGAGCACAAAAAGAAGCAGTATAGACGACACAAAAATATTTTATAACGCAATGCACCTTTTTGTGAAAAAACATTTCTCTACTTCCTTAATTGTTGAAATTATTCTTCAGTCAGCAATATTTTTCAGAAAGATTGTAGCATTTCTGGGGAAGAAAAAATTAATTTTGATTCCGGCTATAATTGATATAATTATGTTTGACCTTTGCTTAATTTCAGCGGAAAGGATTTATTCAATTAATTCACAATGGCAGGGGATCCCTTATTCATCTTTCTATATAATTTTTACCATTCCGGTATTGCTGCAGATTATTATTTCATCATCGTTAGGTGTTTTTCAACGTGATTATCTTCCCGTTCTGAAGACTACTGCAGCAACCTTTATAGGTTTCATAACACTATCGGCCATAACTTTTTTCTTTAAGCAATATGCGTACAGCAGGGCAGTTGTAGTAATAACCTATATCTTATTTCTGTTTGTTGCACTTGGATGGAGAATAATATTAAAATTATTTTTTAAAATTGGTATTGAAGGCGGGAATCGGGAAAACAGAAAGACTCTATTTGTAGGTACATCGGATGAAGCGATAAGCATCGCGAAAAAACTTCAGGTTAGTCAGGTGGAATATCATAACCTTGTCGGTTTAATAGGAGTAAATAAATCTGAAATAGGATTAAAAAAAGATGATTTTGAGATACTGGGAACTTTGGACAATATTTTCAGGGTTATAAGAAATTATAAAATAACCGAAATCGTTTTTTCGTCAAATGAAATCGCATATTCAAAAATGATGTCAATTGTAGCTGATTTGCAGAATGAAAATATAGAATTCAAGTTAATCGGAAAGAACATGGATTTTATTGTTGGGAAAACCTCAGTTTCAATGCTGGATGATATCCCTGTAATTGAAATAACTTATAATATATCTAAACCCTTATTTCGGTTTGTAAAAACAACGTTTGATTTTACTATGGCGCTATTTGCTTTGTTTTTGATTTATCCTTTCCTATATTTGGCTGTTTGGCTGGGCAAAAACCAAACGCCCTTAACAGGTTTCATTCTGAAAATTCCTTCTGTTTTTTCAGGAAAAATCAGCTTTGTTGGACCTGAAAACATTAATTATGAGTCCGAAATTTTCCTGGGAAAAAAAGGAATAACGGGGCTCTGGTACCTTGAAGGAGTTGAGGGTGCCAAATCTGAGAAAATTGATATTTTTTATGCTCGAAATCAAAGTTTATGGCTGGATCTTGAAATTATCGGGAAAACAATAATTAAAATGTGGAGCAGTAATTAAACAAGTATGGCTAAAACAATATTAGAATTTGAAAAACCAATTTATGAGCTTGAGGCAAAGCTTGAAGAAATGAAAAATTTATCAGATAGTCTCAACATTGAAAGTGAAATAAAAAAAATTGAAGATAAAGTAAAAATACTCAAGGAATCAATTTATAATGATCTCACCCGCTGGCAGAGAGTTCAATTAGCCCGGCATCCCGACAGACCCTATACACTCGATCACATTTATAATATTACAAGCAACTTTGTAGAACTCCATGGAGACCGCGGATACAAAGATGATAAGGCAATCGTTGGGGGTTTTGCTTCTATTGATGAATATAAAGTAATGATAATAGGACACCAGAAGGGAAGAGATACAAAATCGAATCTGTACAGAAATTTTGGAATGCCAAATCCCGAGGGCTATCGCAAAGCTTTGAGGATGATGAAGCTGGCGGAAAAATTTAATAAACCAGTTATCACAATGATCGACACTCCCGGGGCTTTCCCGGGACTTGAAGCCGAAGAGAGAGGACAGGCCGAGGCAATCGCAAAAAACCTTTTTGAAATGAGCAGGCTTCGTGTACCAATAATTGTTGTAATTATTGGGGAGGGTGCCAGCGGAGGCGCTTTGGGAATTGGAGTTGGTGACAGAATTCTGATGCTTGAAAATTGCTGGTACTCTGTTATCAGTCCTGAATCCTGTTCAAGTATTTTATGGAGAAGCTGGGAATACAAAGAACAGGCTGCTGAGGCTTTAAAACTAACAGCTCCTGATTTGATGGAGCAGAAATTAATAGACAGAATAGTTCCAGAGCCAATGGGCGGAGCTCACAAAGATCACGAAGCTACTTCCGCAACTCTTAAGGAAGTTTTAAAAGAAGAAATTGCAAACCTTGTTAAAATTAAACCCGAAAAACTAATAGAGCAAAGGCTGGAAAAATTCGGAAAAATGGGGGCGTACATAGAATAACTCTTAATATGTTTTCCTTCAATTATTCTAGGTAGATCCATCCAACACTATGATGACATTCAGAACTGAAATTCGTGTCCGTTACGCCGATACAGACCAGATGCAATTTGTTTATAACGGCAAATACCTGGAATATTTTGAGGTCGGCAGAACTGAACTTATCAGGAACTCAGGACTATCCTACAGCAAAGTTGAAAGCGAAGGTTATCAACTTCCATTATTAGAAGCACACCTGAGCTATGTTTCAGCAGCCTTCTATGACGACATCCTTGTGGTTGAAGCTTCCCTGAGGGAAATTCCAAAATTCAAGATGAGGATTCACTACAGGATTTTAAGGAAATCCAATGAGGAACTGGTCTGCGAGGGATACACAGAGCATGTGTTTGTAAAAAAAGAGACCAGGAGACCGGGAAGGCCGCCTAAGTTTTTTATAGATGCCGTAAAAGATTATTATAAATAAGTCGGAATATTTTTTTAACTTCGTTGTAAATTTTCCGGACTTCTTTTCTTTATCTTCAAAAACCTTAAAACATAATTAATGTTTGACAAACTAAAAGAACTTTCAAAAGATACTGCTATTTATGGTCTTAGTACTATGGCCGGGAGGTTTTTGAATTTTCTCTTGGTCCCCTTTTACACACAGGTATTTACGACCTCCGATTATGGAATAGTTACAAACCTGTACATCTTTATCGCAATATTTAATGTGATTTTTATTTACGGAATGGATGCTGCTTATCTCAAGTTTGCAGCCGTTCCTTCAGAAAAAGATGATAAAGATAACTTTTCCACACCTTATTTCTCTGTCCTTTTTGCCGGGCTGATTTTTGTCTCTATTATTTTAGCCTTAAAAAAAATAGTCTTTATTTCATTTGATCTCCCGTTCGACCGGCTTAACCTGATTTATCTGGTAGTCCCTATTTTATTTATAGATGCACTAAATGTAATTCCCTTCATAAAACTCAGGATTCAACGACAGGCTAAGAAATTTGCCACATTTAAACTTTTGAATATTTTAATAAATGTTGGCCTGAATCTTTATCTGATTTTAAAATTGAGATGGGGCATAGAAGCCGTTTTCATAAGTAATATTGCAGCTTCCGGAATTACGTTTCTTATTTTATTTCCAACAGTTCTGAAATATATCCGTGTAAAAATCAGAGTAGATCTTTTAAAAAGATTTTTGAAATTTGGAATTCCATACCTTCCGGCGGGCCTGGCCTCTATGTTTATCCAGGGAATTGACAGACCAATTCTTGGGCATTTAACGGATCTTGGTACCGTTGGTATTTATAGCGCAAGCTATAAGCTCGGAATTTTTATGATGCTTTTTGTAAGTATGTTTCAGTACGCCTGGCAGCCGTTCTTTTTGCAGAACGCTGAAGAAAAAAATGCAAAAGAATTATTCTCAAAAATACTGACATACTTTACTATTGCGGCAAGTTTTATTTTAATAATTGTTTCCTTGTTTATAAGCGATATCGTAAAAATTAATATCCTGGGACATTCGATAATCAATGAAAATTTCTGGGGCGGACTGGATATTGTTCCCGTAATTTTATTTGGTTATTTATTCAACGGGCTTTATGTAATCTTTACAGCGGGTATTTTTATCAAGGAAAAAAGTATTTACGTTCCATTTATTACCGCAATTGGAGCAATTGTAAATATAGCGGTAAACTTTGCGCTAATTCCTTCGCTTGGTATGATGGGTGCTGCCTTAGCAACACTAGCAGCTTATTTTGCCATGTCATTGAGCCTGTATATTGTAACACAGAAGATTTATAAAATAGAATATGAATACAAAAAAATGCTGAAGATATTTTCTTCGATCCTATTAACTGGAATTTTGTATTATTCATTTTTATACTCAGGGCATTTATTATTTATATATAAAATAATACTGCTGGTAATTTTCACTCTCTGGATGGTTTTATATGTTATTGATAAAGACGAGACGAACTTTATTAAAACAAGAATTCTAAAATTAAAATGACGGGAGCAAATGGCTGATCCAATTAAGATAAATATAAAGCGACTAAGTAATAAATTTAACGATATTCCACTTCCCGGATATGCCACGGAAGGAAGTTCCGGACTTGATGTAAGAGCAGCGGTAGAGAAAGAAATTGTCCTCGCTCCCGGTAAGGTAGCCTTAGTGCCTACAAACCTTTCGGTTGAAATTCCGGCAGGTTACGAAATACAGGTAAGGCCCAGAAGCGGGCTGGCAGCAAAACATAGTCTTGGAATTTTAAATTCTCCCGGCACAATCGATTCTGATTACAGGGGTGAAGTTAAAATTATTATGATGAATTTTAGCGAGCAAGATTTCCCTATTAAACGTGGAGAAAGAATCGCGCAACTTGTAATCTCAAAAGTTTATAGAGCTGAGTTTATTGAAAAAAAAGGACTGAATGACAGCGAACGAGGTGATGGTGGTTTCGGACATACCGGTAAAAATTAATTTCGCTTAAATCTTCGGTTAAACAGCATAATAGAATTATTAAAATTATCAATCTGTATTTTCTGCCAATTATTGATTAATATATCTTCAGAAAAATAATACTTCTTAAATCCCCGCAACGTTATTATAAAATATGTCTGACTTTATTCATTTACATAATCATACCCATTACAGCCTTCAGGACGGTGCTTGCACAGTAGAAGGTCTTGTAAACGCTGCAAAGAAAAATAATATGCACGCCGTGGCATTGACAGACCACGGGGTGATGTATGGTATAGCGGAATTCTACAGGAAGGCAACAAAGGCGGGTATCAAACCAATAGTGGGAATGGAGGCCTATGTGGTTTCCGAAGGCAGCAGGAAAGATAGAGGAACCGATAGCAATACTGGTAGAAAAAGAAGTAAACATTACAACCACCTTATACTACTTGCTAAAAATAAAACAGGTTATAAAAACCTCTCAAAATTATCTACACTCGGGCACACCGAAGGATTTTATTACAAACCTAGAGTGGATTTAGAGCTTTTACGAAAATACAGTGAAGGATTGATCTGTACTTCAGCTTGTGCAGGTGGCGTTGTATCAGTTCCACTTAGAAACGGCGATTATGATAAAGCCCGGGAAGTGTCGCTGACTTACAAGGAAATTTTCGGCGATGATTTTTACCTTGAGATCCAGGATCACAAAATGGATGTGGAAAAAGCTGTTCTCGAAGGTATGCCAAAATTGTCAAAAGAGCTGGCAATAAAATTAGTTGCTACAAATGACTGCCATTATATTGAACAGGATCACTCGATAGCACACAATATACTTCTCCTGTTAGCAGACAAAACCGGTGCGGATTACAGAAACCTACGATACGGAACTGATCAGGTTTACTTCAAATCTCAGGAAGAGATGAAAGACCTCTTCAAAAATTATAATGGAGCCATAGAAAACACACTTGAAATTGAAGAGAAAATAGATCTCAAACTGGATTTTGAAGGACACCATTTTCCTAAATTCCCGATACCTGAGGACTCACCAGCAAAAACTCTTGATGATTATTTTGAACTTCTTGCAATGGAAGGTCTTCACAAAAGATTTAAAGACATCTCACCAGAAATAAAAGAAAGATTTGATTTTGAGATTAATACAATAAAGGAAATGGGGTTTGCCGGTTACTTTTTAATTGTACAGGATTTCATTAACTCTTCAAAAAAGATGAATATCCCCGTAGGTCCCGGCAGAGGTAGTGCCGCCGGGAGTCTTGTAGCTTATACGCTGGGCATAACTAATATTGATCCGCTTAAATATAACTTACTTTTTGAAAGATTCTTAAATCCGGCCAGAAAATCGATGCCGGATATCGACGTTGATTTTGCTGATGATAAACGAGGCGATGTAATTGAATATGTTCGTGAAAAGTACGGAAACAATTGTGTCAGTCAGATTATCACATTTAACCGTTTGTCTTCAAAAGCAGTTATTCGTGATGTTGCGCGTGTACTGAAAATTCCAATTCCAACGGTAAACAAAATCACGAAGTTTATTCCTTCAAAATTTGGAAAGGTTTTTACAATTGAACAGGCACTCGCTGAGGTTCCCGAACTTAAATGGGTAAAAACTTCCAAGGAACCGGACATACAGAATCTTATCAAATACGCAAAAGTTCTTGAAGGAATGAACAGGAATGCTTCAAAGCACGCTGCTGGTGTCGTAATTACACCTGAAGATGTCAGCAATTATGTTCCCCTTGCCAATGCAGTCTCGCAGACAGATATTGTAACACAGTATAACATGAAGGAGATTGAGAGTGCAGGACTATTGAAAATGGATTTTCTCGGGTTGCGTACTTTAACAATTATCAGAGATACGTTAGACCTAATCAGGAAAAACCATAACGTTGAAATTGATATAGAAAATATTCCCGATAATGATGAGAAAACTTATCAGCTTTATGCAAAGGGCCAGACTACTGGTGTGTTCCAGTTTGAATCTGCCCCTATGAGAGAATATCTCAAAAAATTAAAAGCTAGCAGCATTAGCGATCTTGCGGCGATGAATGCACTTTATCGTCCGGGACCAATGGAATTTATTGATGATTTTATCGATAGGAAATTCGGAAATAAAGAAGTTACATATCTCCATCCTGTTCTTGAACCAATTCTGAAAGAGACATACGGAATTATAGTTTACCAGGAACAGGTAATTCAGATTGCGAATAGGGCAGGCGGAATGAGCCTTGCCGAAGCTGATATTTTACGCCGTGCTATGGGTAAAAAAGATTTGCAGGCAATGAAGGAACAAAAAGTAAAATTTGTTGATGGCGCAATCGGGAAAGGAATTCCTAAAAAAGCCGCCCAGGAAATTTTTGAAGCAATTGATAAATTTGCTAATTACGGTTTTAATAAGAGTCATGCTGTTGCATATAGTTTTGTTGCATACCAAACGGCATATTTAAAAGCTCATTATACCGCTGAATTTCTTGCAGCAAACCTAACAAACGAATTTGGTAATTCTGATAAGGTTAGAAATTTTCTTGATGATTGTCGAAAACTTCACATACCTGTTCTTCCACCGGACGTAAATTCTCCATCAGTTTATTTTGATGTTGATGATGGAAAAATCAGGTTCGGTATGTCGGCGATAAAAAATGTTGGGATATCAGCAGTTGAAGAAATAATTAAAGTCCGTAATAAACTTGACAGAGATTTTACGAGCATCTATGACTTTTGTATTAATGTCGATACAAGGGTTGTGAATAAAAGATCGCTTGAAGGACTGGTGCTTGCCGGCGCATTTGATTCTGTGGATGAGCGAAGAGCAGTTTTATATGCTGCGGTTGAAGAAGCACTTGATTTTGGACACAAAGCGCAAAGTTCCAAGTTGACTTCTGAGAATAGTTTATTCGGTGATATAGAGGATGTTAAACCCACCGAGCCTGTACTACCCAAAGTACCACTGTGGACACAGAAAGAAAGACTTGCGCGGGAAAGAGAAGTGCTTGGATTTTATGTTACAGGACATCCTTTAAGAAAATATGAACTTGAATATGAATCCTTTACAACTGTCCAGTTTGGTGGTGAAACTGATTCTCTGGGAGACCAGGACAGCGTTCGCGCGTGTGGTGTTGTTACAGCTTTAAAAACTAAGATTGATAAAGCAGGCCGTACAATGGCGTTTTTTACAATCGATGATTTTTATGGCTCGTGTGAATGTTTAATGTTTGCAAAAGTTTATGAAAAATACGGACAATTTATAAAAGAAGAAGAATGCATCTTTATTATTGGTAGATCAGAAAGCAGTGGTGATGCAATAAAAATTCATGCTGAAGAAGTAGTTTTACTTGAGGATGCAAAAGGAAAATTTACCCAGAGTATAAAAATTAAAATCGACAAGAAAAGTAATTCACCGGAAACTGTTTTAGAATTGAAAGAAATACTAAAAAAATATCCTGGAAAAATCCCGCTTTATTTACAACTGGCAGATAATGGATCTGATCCAAAATTGTTTTTTCTAAATGAATATAAAGTGGATTTATCAGATGATTTTATTAACTCTGTTGCAGGATTATTGGGGGAAAATTCGATTTCATTGACAAAAAAATAAAAATTACCTGACATTTTAATCAGTATTGTTCATAAGTAAAATTGTGTATAGCATTATTGTTGAATAACATGGCCCATTTTTGTATTATTTGAGACTAATTTAAATCCTACTCGAACTTAAAAGAGCAAAAAATGAAAAATGATGAAAATATGAAATATTGGGCGTTGATATTGGGGGCATCTTCAGGATTTGGTGAAGCGGCTGCTATCAAATTAGCTGAAGACGGATTTAATATTATAGGTGTGCATCTGGATAGGCAGGCTACAATGCCGCATGTTGAAGAGATAAAAGAAAAAATAAAATCTTATGGTGTTGATTCTCTTTTTTATAATGTAAATGCTGCGGATGATGCTAAAAGAAAGGAAGTAACAGAAGAATTAAAAGCTAAGTTTGCTAATAAGTCAAAAGTAAAAGTGCTAATGCACTCTTTAGCATTTGGCACACTCAGACATTTTATTCCGGCAAAAGGTGAACCAGCTCTTACAAAGGCTCAAATGGAGATGACACTTGATGTTATGGCCCACTCCCTTGTTTACTGGACTCAGGAACTTGTCTTAAATGATCTTCTTGCAGAAAAAGCAAGAATTTTTGCAATGACCAGTTCAGGAGGACACACAGTAATTCCATCATATGGGGCTGTTTCGGCTGCTAAGGCAACGTTGGAATCTCATGTTAGACAATTAGCTGCAGAATTGGGATATTTGGGAGCCGGAGTTAATGCGATTATGGCCGGTGTTACAGATACACCTGCTCTTAGAAAAATTCCTGGGAACATTCCTATGATGGATGTTGCGAGGAGGAAAAATCCCCGGGGTAGATTAACAGCACCTGAGGATGTAGCAAAAATAATTTCACTGATTTGCAGGGATGGTGGAGAATGGATCTCTGGTGGTATTATTCATGCAGATGGTGGAGAAGATATAGTAAGTTTCGTAGGACAAGGCGAACAAAAAGAAGATTATTAATTCATTTAAAGTAAAAAAGGAATAATTGATGAAACCTATTACAATTTCAGACGATAATTTTGAATCAGAAGTTTTAAAATCAGAACAACCAGTTCTTATAGACTTTTGGGCAGCATGGTGTGGTCCCTGTAAAATGATAGCTCCTGTAGTTGAAGAATTGGCAGGAGAATATGATGGGAAAGTGAAAATTGGTAAGCTTGATGTTGATAATAATCAGCAAACTGCAATTAAATATGGAGTAAGAAGTATTCCAACTTTGCTGGTTTTTAAAAACGGTGAAGTAAAAGAAACAATTATCGGTGCAGTTCCCAAAGCACAAATAGCACAAAAGCTAGATTCTGTAATTTAATTTTTCTTAAACAATTATATAAAATACTACTGTTGTTAACAGACAACGGTAGTATTTTTTTTATTACCTTTTCCTAACCAAATTTATCCACATGAAAATTTATCACATCGAGTACTAAAATATCTGAAAAATTTGATGAATAAATAATATAAAAACTGGTCTTATCTTGAAAATCAGCGGAAATTTCTAATATTTTCAGAAATGAGACATTTAAGGGAGACAATGGAAAAGTTTATGTTGCCTGTAGTTAGCTATATTTTATAGGTCTTGTAGCAGTTTTTAGGATCTGAGTTGTATATATAGTATGTGGAATCTATTTTTTGAATAATTTATATTCGAAACTGGTTGTCTGTAAATTAATAACGGCAAAACAATAAATCATTAAAGTGGGCTAAAATGAAAAAACTAATTACACTGTTTGTATTGCTCCCTATTTTCCTGAGCAATGCGCAAAATAATTTTAACTTTAACATAGACTTCTCAAGCTTTAAATATGATTCTGCTTCAAACTATGTTGAGTTTTATTATTCTTTTCCTCAAAATCAATTAAAGATTATAAACGAAAACAACCAACTTATGGTTGAGGGACATCTTCATCTACAGATTAAAGATACCGACACTAATAAAGATTTTTTGAATAAAACATGGAGGATTCCGATAGCCTTAAAAGATACAACTGCTGGAAGTATGCAGCAAAGTCTTGTTGGAGCCATTGGATTTGTTGTGCCGAAAGGTAAGTATACCTGCTACGCTTCGGGATCAGATAAAAATAATTCCGAGGTGAAAAAAGATTACAACTTTCCTTTAAATGTTTCGTTGTTTGGAAGTACTGATATGACTATCAGTGATATTGAACTCGCTTCAAGCATCAAACAGGAAGGAGCTGATAAGACATCAATATTTTATAAAAATACTTTAGAAGTAGTGCCAATGCCATCTGATATTTTCGGACAGTCTTCACCGGCATTATATTACTATTCTGAAATTTATAATCTGGATAAAGTTGAAAATCTTTCCCATCTAACATATGAGACTTCTTTATTTGATCCTCACGGAAGGAAAGTATATCTGAAAAATAAAAAACTTGGTAATGCTCTTACGGCTACTGCCGATGTTGGTGTAATAAATGTTTCTAAATATCCATCCGGTAAATACACGCTCATATTATCTTTAAGTGATAGCACAAAAAACATTGGAATTACATCTAAAAAAGAATTTTTTATTTACAACCCCGGTATTAAAGATACAACAACCTTTGCTTCCCGAACAGGCGATGTAATAAGCAGCCAGTTTGCTTTCTTGTCATCCGAAGAGTGTGATGATATTTTTGATAAGGCACAATATATATCAACTGATAAAGAAAAAGACCAATATGAAAAAATACATACCGTGGATGGTAAAAGGGAATTTTTGTTTACTTTCTGGAAAAATAAATACAACGCAACGGGTGTCGGTAATCATTATGTTTACACTGACTACATTAAACGTGTTAAGGAAGCCAATACGAGGTTTAAAAATATTGGGAATAAAGGTTGGCGAACTGATATGGGGCGTGTATTTATAAAATACGGCGAACCTAGCACGATTGAAAAACACCCGAATGTAAAGAATACCAGGCCTTATGAAGTTTGGCAATATGAGTCAATTGAAGGTGGAGTTTACTTTATCTTCGGAGATCTTACAGGATTTTCAAATTATGTTTTACTTACTTCTAACAAACGTGGTGAGTATGAAGATCCAAACTGGCAATCAAGAATTGGTACTGTACCGGGAAGTTCCAATATACTTGGGAACTAATATTTTCTGATAACTTTTTTTACAGCCTTAAATTAACTTTTAAGGCTGTTTTTATTTTAAATAGGCCTATAAATCAATTGTGAAAAATTAGTTATCTTTGTTTTATATTATATAAATGAGAATGAACTAAATCCACAAATAGATGCAGAACAAATTAGAATATATTCTTTTCATTGGTTTAAGCTACCTGACAAAGATGCTTGGTCTCCAGTTATCAAGACGGCTTGCTATCCCGTTAGCAGTGTTTTTTTACTATTTAGTACCTATTAGAAAGAAAGTAGTAATAGAAAATCTGGTAAAAGCATTTCCAAAATATTCAAAGCAAAAAATAAGAGAAATAGCTTTTGGTACTTACAAAAGTTTTGCAATTACATTATTAGAAACTCTTTACATACCTCACATTAGTAAGGAGGAAATGATTAAGGAAGTTAAATGCATAAACCTGGATTTATTAAAACAAAAAATTGAGAATAAACAGGGAGTAGTATATTTATCAGCTCATTTTGGTAATTGGGAATATTTTGCATTGTCAACGGGGCTTCAAATAGATCACGCATTATATCTGATAATAAAACCTCAAAGAAATCCGTATGTGACTGAATTCCTGAATAACGCAAGGACTAAATGGAACAATGAAGTTATTCCAATGGGTGTTTCAGTAAGACAGGCTTATAAAGTTTTGTCTGAGAAGAGAATGGTTGCAATGGCCGCAGATCAAAGAGGTCATGAGGATGGTCCCAGGATTAATTTTTTCAAAAGACCGGCTGCTATGTATCCCGGTTCAGCAGTACTTGCTTTGAGGACAGGAGCTTCTTTGGTTTATGCAATTATTTATCGCAACCCGGATTATAGTTATACAATAAAGTTTGAAGAATTATTGATTGATGATATTACCGGAACTGAAGATGAAAAAGTAGAAGAAATTTTAAAAGATATATAAATCATCTTGAACAATATATTAGAAAATACCCCGAACAATGGCTCTGGATGCATAAACGCTGGAAGTATTAGATAGTGGAAAAGATTTTAGTAATACAAACCGCCTTTCTTGGAGATATAGTGCTGACTCTTCCTATGATTCAGAAGCTAAAAGAAAAATTTAGTAATTCTGAAATAGATGTGCTTTGTATTCCCTCAACCAAAGAAATTTTTGATGCCTCACCGGTTGTTAATTCATCAATAGTAATTGATAAAAGAGGCAAGCAAAAACATATTCTTTCCTTTTATCGTTTTGTGAAAGAATTGAAAAAAGAAAATTATACCCGTATTTATTCTCCTCACAGGTCACTTCGTTCGGCATTAATAGTAAAATTCCTAAATCCTGAAAAATCTTTTGGCTTTTCAAACAGTGCTTTTAAAGAGGCCTTTACAAACATTATTAAATACGATACACAAAAGCACGAAATTCAAAAAAACCTTGATTTGGCCCAAATATCGTACGATTCCGGAAGCTGGCGTATAAAACCTGAATTAAATTTGCTATCTGATTTTAAAAAACCTTTAGAAGATTTTTTTGTAAATTACACGTCTGAATCTAAATTATATGCCTTTGCCCCCGGAAGTGTCTGGAATACAAAGAAATATCCCGTGGAATATTTTGAGAGAATTATACGGTATTTTGTTGAGAAGGATAAATTTGTAATTTTGATAGGTGGTGAAGCAGATAGAACTATTTGTGAAAACATAGCGTCACAATTTAATGAAAGGGTATTTTCCGCAGCAGGAAAATTCTCGGTACTTGAATCAATAAAAATATTGGGAAAAGCGGAAATTCTGATATCGAATGACAGTGCTCCTACACATTTTGGTATGTGTGCAGATATTCCGGTTCTTACTATCTATTGTTCAACTGTACCTGCTTTTGGATTTTATCCATACAATGATAAGAGCAGTTACGTAAGTTTTGATGACCTTTCCTGTAAGCCTTGCGGAATTCACGGACACAAAAAATGTCCGGTGGGTACATTTGATTGTGCATATAAATTATTACCTGAAAATATTATTATGAAAGTTGAGAGTATGCTAAATGATTGATACAAAAAAATGTGAAATTATTAATGTAGATGAAAATTTTGAAAATTCAGTGCAACTTGCCAAAAAATTATATCTTGAAGGCTCTGTTTTTGTGTATCCTACAGATACAATTTATGGATTCGGTTCAAATCCTTTTAATGAAGATTCTGTAAAGAAAATTAATGAAATAAAGGGAAGAGATTTTGGGAAAAAATATATACTTCTTGTAGATAGTATTGAAAGTCTTCAAAAGTATGTAGAAATAAAATCTGAAAAACATCTGGATTTTCTTCTGTCTATTTGGCCAAATCCTGTCTCAGTTGTTCTTACATTAAATGAACAGACAAGAAAAATTCTCGGAACAGGTACTGCTGTTTTCAGAATCCCAAACAACAGATTTTGCCTAAAACTTTTATCCGAACTTAAAATGCCTCTTATTTCCACAAGTGTAAACAGGGCTGGTGAGGAGCCAATGATTGAGTCGAGTTTAATAAAAGATGAATTTTCTTCACAGGTGGACGCAATATTTTATACGGATAAAAAATTATATATTGAAGCTTCAACCATTATTGACCTAAATGATTCCAGCCCCGTATTATTACGCGAAGGTAAATTTAAGTTTGAAGATATTTTGGAAAAATTTAAATAAGAATTCAGATTGTTGAAAAAATTAAAAAAAATAGATTTCGAAAAGCTTAAAAACATTAAAAGCTTTTCTGTGCTTATTGTCCCGGATGATTCGGGAATTAAAGCCAAAACACAAAAACTTTCACCACAAAAAATTATTTGGCTTGTAGTATTATATTCTGTAATTGTTTTCATTTTTAGCTACCTGGTGCTGGCCTTTACCCCCGCTGGGGTTTTGTTAAAAGTTAAGGGAAATACTCTTAGTGAAAAAGATATGGCACAGGTGCAGGAGATGAATAAAAAATTGACTTTTCTTGCACATGAACTTGAGGATATGCGTTCAAAGAACGACAGGCTCCGTTACGCACTTATACTTGGTGATTCTACTCTAGCTGATTCTCTTGTACAGACTGATTCTTCAGAATCAGAAGCCGGCAAGTTAAATTTGAAGAAAAAGGGAGGCGGAGATATCTTATCGGTTATAAATGATCTGTTCTTTAAGCACAATCTCCATCAGGGCAAAGAATTTACTTTCAGCAGACCGGTAAATGGATTTATCAGCCGACACTTTGAGCCTGAAAATGGACATTTTGGAATTGACTATGTTGTTAAAACTGGTACACCAGTTTATGCAGCAAGCGGGGGTTATGTTGTTTTTTCTGGCTTTACTGTGGAGGATGGCTATATGCTCATAATAAATTCTCCGGATGACTATGTTACTGTTTACAAACATTTGTCAGCACTCTTAAAGAAAGAGCGGGAAGCAGTTAGTCAAGGTGAATTAATTGCATTAACTGGGAATACAGGAGATGTAACTACTGGACCACATTTACATTTTGAAATCTGGAAAAATGGCCAGCCGATAAACCCTAAATTTGTATTAATTAATTATTGAAAAGGAACAAATAAATGAAAGCAAAAGATGCAACCTTGGGAAATGATGAAGTTACTATCATAAGCACAGGGGTTAAAATTGAAGGAACAATGACCAGCAGTGGTAACGTCAGGGTGGATGGTACGATTGATGGTGATGTGAACGCAAGTGGAAATATTACCATTGGTGAACACGGTCATATTAAAGGCAAGATTGACGCCGATAATGTTATTGTTGGAGGAAAAGTTTCTGGTACTGTAAATGCCAAAGAAAAATTAGTACTTGAAGCAAACTCAATTCTTGAAGGTGATATAGTAACTAAAATTCTGGTTATTGCACCGGGTGCTAAATTTGAAGGCAGTAGTAAAATGTCTAACAAAGAACAGAAAGCACCTTTTGAAACAAAGACTAAATAATGCTTAAAGAATTCTTTAATCTAAAAAATGATAATGATCCTGATAAAACCAGTAAATATCAGGAAATGGGGAATTATCTCGGATTAGGATTACAACTTACTGTTACTGTTATTGTTATGGTATTTTTAGGGATCTGGCTGGATGAAAAATTCAATACAAACCCCTGGTTGACAGTTATTTGCTCTATGTTTGGTATATTTGCGGCAATGTATACATTTATTAAATCTGTATTGAAATCTGATAAATGAAATTAGCCAAAATAAGCCCTTTCTACGCGATTTTTTTGGTAATTATTGCAATAATAATTTCAATAATTTTACAACAAAAGGGGAGCATTTCTGTTCAAGACCTTTCCTCTGTTATTTACGCTGGAGGGGTTACCACCATTAATTTCATTTTAGGTATGCTGTCCATTAAAATAGGACTTAAAAAGTCTCCTAAAGGTTTTATAATTGCATTTTTAGGTGGCATGATTTTTCGCCTGTTTTTGCTTCTGGGAATGGTATTTATTTGTATAAAATTCTTGGAATTAAGCCGGAATAGTTATATATTTTTAATCCTCTTTTTTTACGTTTTTTTCTTAATTATTGAGATTTTATACTTAAATACTAAAAAAAGTTTATAGCAATTTATGTTTTATAATAATGTTGGGGAAGTAGTTGCCGATACGGTGAAACAAACCGCTGGAAAATCTGACAGCGGCTGGATCCTTCATCATGTAATGGATTCCAATTCTATCGATTTTGAACCTTTCGGAACCCTGCACTTACCACATCTTCAATTGTTCGGAATGGATATTTCTATTACTAAGGAAGTATTCTTTATGTGGGTGGTTGCAGCTATACTTATAGCAATTATTTACATTGGTTCAAGAAGATATAAAAAATCACTTATTCCTCACGGGTTATCAAACCTGATTGAGATTATGATCCTTTTTGTGCGTGATGAAATTGTAAAGCCTACAATCGGTAAAGGGTACGAAAAATATCTGCCCTACCTGCTGTCTACTTTCTTTTTCATTTTGCTTTGTAATTTATTCGGACTAATTCCTTACGCTGTAACAGTTACTGGAAATATTGCCGTAACAGCAGCTCTGGCTATGATTACATTTTTTGTTACACAATTCAGTGGAATTAAAAGTCACGGTGTGGTTGGGTACTTTAAGGGACTGGTTCCGTCAGGGATGCCGGTTGCTATTTTACCTTTAATGGTACTGGTTGAAATACTTGGATTGTTTACAAAACCTTTTGCACTCTGTATACGTCTTTTTGCAAATATGATCGCAGGCCATGTGGTGATATTATCGCTGTTGGGACTAATTTTCATTCTCCAAACAGCCTGGGTTGCACCGGTATCAATCGGATTTACTTTGTTTATTGAATTGCTTGAATTGCTTGTCGCACTTATTCAGGCTTATATTTTTACAATATTGTCATCGCTGTTTATAGGCATGGCAATGCATCAGGAACATTAATTATTACTAATAAAAAAATATCAGGAGAAATAAAATGGATTTAGCTTGGTTAGGCGCTGGTATAGGTGCCGGAATTGCAGTTATTGGTGCTGGTCTCGGAATTGGTAAACTTGCTGGTTCAGCTTTAGAAGCTATGGGTAGACAGCCTGAAGCAGCTGCACCTATCAGAACTGCTATGATTATTGCAGCAGCGTTGATTGAAGGTATTGCATTCTTCGCTCTCGTTATTTGTATCCTTTTAGCAGTAAAAGCTTAAAGTTTTATTTGCAGGCGCACAGTTGCCTGCATAATTTTTAATCTAACAGGAAAAAGAATTTATGCTAACAGGTTTTAGTTTATCTGTACTTGCATTGGCTTCTGAAGGAGGCGGCAGTTTAATTGATGTTAATCCGGGACTGATTTTCTGGACTTTCATCACTTTTATTGTTCTTGCTGTAATCCTGAAAGTTATTGGTTGGAAACCTTTTCTGGCAGCTCTTGATCAAAGGGAAATGGCCATCAAAGAAGCCCTCGAAAAAGCAGACAGGGCTCAGGAAGAAGCAAGAAAGGTTCTTGACGAAAATAAGGCAAGCATCGCTCAGGCTGAAGAAGAATCCAAAAAGATCATCAATCAGAGCCGTGAATATGCTGAAAAGATGAAAGATCAGATGATACAGGATAGTAAGGAACAAGCTAAAAAAATTGTAGATGATGCATCAAAGGAAATTGAAAGCAAGAAAGAAGCAGCTTTTGAAGAATTAAAAAATCAGGTTGCAGAAATTGCAGTACAGGCAGCAGAAAAAATTATGAGAGAAAATCTCGATGGTGAAGCGCAGAAAGAAATCGCAAATAAATTTATCGGTGAGATAACAAAGAATTAGTTATGAACGAATCAAAAGTTTCTATAAGATATGCAAACTCTCTGTTGAATTCTGCAATTGAAAAAGGAAATCTTCAGACAGTTGCTTCAGATATGGAATTGGTTTTTTCTTCTTTGCAATCAAGCGAAGAATTAAGCCGGACTCTTTCCAGTCCAGTTATTAAGCCGCAATTGAAATCCTCGATTATGGAAGAAATATTTAGATCGAAGGTTTCCAAAGAAACCATGGATTTTCTGAAATTCGTTATTGATAAAAACAGAGAAGATCTTCTGGAGAGTATTGTCACAAAATTTCTCGAATTAAGAGATCAGCAGGAAGGTATTGTAAATGTAAATGTCCAATCAGCTGTTGAACTTAGCGATGACCAGAGAGAAAATCTCAGACAGAATTTTGAAAAAGTCCTGAGTAAGAAAATCAGGTTTTCGTTTAATATTGATCCGAATGTTATTGGTGGGTTTGTTGCTCAAATTGGTGATAGAGTATATGATGCATCGTTGAAGCATCAATTGGAAATTTTAAAGAAGCGATTCCTAAAGGGCGGGGCTTCGTTAAATTAATAAGAATTTAAAAGGGATTGAATTATGGCAGAAGTAAGACCGGATGAAATATCCGCAATACTAAGAAAACAATTATCTGGTTTTGAAAGTGAAACCGATATTTATGACGTCGGTACTGTCCTGCAGGTCGGTGATGGTATTGCGAGAGTTTACGGCCTTTCAAAAGTGATGATGAGTGAATTGGTTGAGTTTCCTAATGACGTTTTTGGAATGGTTCTTAACCTTGATGAAGACAGTGTTGGTTGCGTACTTTTTGGAGAATCTACAAAGATAAAAGAAGGCGATACTGTAAAAAGAACTAAAAGAGTTGCTTCAATGCCGGTCGGCGATGCAATGCTTGGCCGTGTAATTACTCCTCTCGGTATCCCTGTTGATGGGAAAGGCGCTATTGAAACAGAAAAGTTTTTGCCAATCGAAAGAAAAGCACTCGGCGTTATTCAGAGACAGCCTGTTAAGGAACCTCTCCAGTCAGGTATTGCTGCTATTGATGCTATGATTCCAATTGGACGTGGACAGAGAGAATTGATTATCGGTGACAGACAGACAGGTAAAACTGCTGTTGCTGTTGATACTATTATAAATCAGAAGATTACGCATACCAAGGAAGCTCAGGAAATGGGCGTTAAACCTGTTTATTGTATTTACGTTGCTGTTGGACAGAAAAGTTCTACTGTTGCGCAGGTTGTTGCCAAATTGCAGGAACATGGTGCTATGGATTATACAACTGTTATTGCTGCTACTGCAAATGAACCAACACCGCTTCAGTTTATTGCTCCTTATTCCGGTGCAACACTTGGCGAGTTCTTCCGTGATAACGGAAAACACGCGTTGGTAGTTTACGATGATCTTTCAAAACAGGCTGTTGCTTACAGAGAGCTCTCACTTCTTTTAAGAAGACCTCCTGGCCGTGAAGCTTATCCTGGTGACGTGTTTTATCTCCACTCAAGACTTCTGGAGAGAGCATCTAAATTAAGTGATGATCTGGGTGGTGGTAGCTTAACAGCACTGCCGATCATTGAGACACAGCAGGGTGACGTTTCCGCGTATATCCCTACGAACGTAATTTCTATTACTGACGGTCAGATTTATCTTGAATCTAACCTGTTTAACGCAGGTGTAAGACCGGCTATTAACGTTGGTATCTCCGTATCACGTGTGGGTGGTAACGCACAGATTAAAGCCATGAAGAAAGTTGCAGGAAGTTTGAAACTTGATCTCGCACAGTACAGGGAACTGGAAGCCTTTGCTAAATTCGGATCTGATCTTGATGTTTCAACGCAAAGAACTCTTTCCAAAGGAGCAAGGCTTGTTGAATTATTGAAGCAAGGACAGTATTCACCGGTACCGGTTGAAAGACAGGTCGTAAGCATTTATCTGGGTACAAATGGATACCTTGATAATATAGCTGTCGGTGATGTTAAAAGATTTGAAAAAGAAGTACTTGAATTTTTTGAAGTTAAAAACAATAAAATATTTGAGACTATTAAGAAAGAAAAACAACTTAGCGATGCTACAATTGCAGATATCAAAAAAGTAGCTGATGAGTTTATCGCAGTATTTAAATAAGGTTTATTACCATATAATATGGCAACATTAAGAGATATAAAAACCAGAATTACCGGCGTTCAGAACACGCAGAAAATTACCAATGCAATGAAAATGGTTGCAGCGGCTAAACTACGTCGTGCGCAGGAAAATGTGGTAAATGCCAGACCTTATGCAAACAAAATTGCAAAAATGCTTTCTCACCTTGTTACCGAAGAAGATAAAAACAATAATCCCTATATAACACCAAGAAAGGTGGAAAATGCTGCTGTTGTTATTGTCACAGCTGATAGGGGCCTTTGCGGTGCATTTAACACCAATATCATTAAAGAATCTGTTAGATTTATAAATGAGAAATTAAACTCAGAAAATATTAAACCGCATTTGTTCTGTATCGGCAAAAAAGGGTACGACTATTTTAATAAAAGAAATTATAATGTTGTTAGCAAAAAGGTAGGTGTATTTTCTTCTCTCTCATATAACTCAGTGATCAGCATTACAGATGAACTGATTAAGGGATATCTGGAAGAAAGGTACGATAAGGTTATAATAATATTTAATGAATTTAAATCTATCATTAGTCAGAAGATTGTAATAAATCAGTTTTTGCCGGTACCGATAGAACCTGAAACTGAAGAAGAAAGCAAATCGACAGATAATTATATTTATGAACCTGATCAGAACTACATCTTTAACTTTCTGTTGCCAAAGCATCTAAAAGCACAGGTATGGCGAGTATTACTTGAATCAAATGCTGCAGAACTTGGCGCCAAAATGACTGCGATGGATAATGCAACAACCAATGCTAAGGAATTGATCAGAACATTAAGAATTAAATTTAATAAAGAAAGACAGGCAGCTATCACCAAAGAAATTCTTGAAATTGTATCTGGTGCTAATGCGCTCCAGGAAGAGTAATATAAAGTCTGTTGAGCGGGCTTAATACTTTTGAAATTTTGTTGAGGAAATTATAAGATCTGATGTTAGAAGAATTATCTCTTAAACTTGAAACTTCTTTAAAAAAAGTACGCGGACAAGGGAAGTTAACAGAAAAAAATATCTCTGATTCTTTAAGAGAAATTCGACGTGTTCTTTTAGATGCTGATGTTAATTATAAAGTTGCCAAGGAATTTATTGAAAACGTTTCTTCCAAAGCACTCGGGAAGGAAGTTCTAAATTCAATAACTCCCGGACAGTTAATTACAAAAATTATTCACGATGAACTCGTCACTTTGCTGGGCATCAGCCAAAGTGAAATAAAATTGAGTGGATCGGGATTAACTGTAATTTTAATTGTTGGTTTGCAGGGCTCAGGTAAAACTACTTTTAGCGGAAAACTTGCAAATCGATTAAAACAAAACAACAGAAAAGTTTTGTTAGCCGCTGCAGATATTTATCGTCCCGCAGCAATTGAACAATTAAAAACTTTGGGTAACCAGATCGAGGTCCCTGTATTTTCACTTGAAGAAAAAGACGCAAGGAAAGTCGCAAAGGAATCCCTAAAGTATGCAAAGGAAAAAAATCTTGATACGGTTATAATTGATACTGCGGGTCGTCTTCATGTAGATGAACAAATGATGGCCGAAGTAGCTGATATCAAAGAACTTGTGAATCCGAACGAAATTTTGTTCGTTGTAGATTCTATGACCGGTCAGGATGCTGTAAATTCGGCAAAAGCATTTAATGAAACAGTAAATTATGACGGAATTGTTCTTTCTAAATTAGACGGCGATGCAAGAGGCGGAGCAGCTCTCTCAATTAGAGCAGTTGTAGGGAAACCGATCAAATTCATCAGCAATGGTGAAAAGCTTAATAATCTGGAAGTTTTCTTTCCAGACAGGCTTGCATCAAGAATTCTGGGAAAAGGTGACATAGTTTCGCTGGTTGAAAAGGCCCAGGAAAATTTTGATGTTGACGAAGCTGAGCAATTAGAAGAGAAATTACGTAAGAATAAATTTGATTTTAATGATTTTCTTAAGCAAATTAAAGCAATTAAGAAAATGGGTTCTTTATCATCCATTTTGGGAATGATTCCTGGTATGGGAAATCAACTAAAAAATGCTCAAATTGATGATAATGCACTGGTTCGTGTTGAGGCAATAATTAATTCTATGACGCCGGGCGAACGTGAAAAACCGAAAATATTGAATGGGAGCCGCCGCAAGAGAATTTCAAGAGGAAGCGGAACAACCATACAGGATGTTAACAGGCTTGTAAAACAATTTGGTGAAATGCAGAAAATGATGAGCAAGATGTCAAAAAAAGGATTTGGCGGCTCATTGAATAATTTTAAATTTAATTAGATAAGTTATACCTGGAGGTAAAATACTTTGGCTGTAAAGTTAAGACTAAGAAGAATGGGCAAGAAAAAGCAACCTATATATAAAGTAGTAGCTGCTGATTCAAGAGCTCCCAGAGATGGTAAATTTCTGGAAGCAATCGGATTGTATAATCCTTTAACTGATCCACACACGCTTAATATTAATGAAGATCGTGCGATGTACTGGTTAAACGTTGGTGCTCAACCAACCGACACTGTAAAAAGTTTATTGAAACAAAAAGGAATAATTCTTAAAAGAGAATTAGTTCGCAAAGGTTTGTCTGAAGATAAGATTGCAACAGAAGTCGAAAACTGGGAAAAATTAAGAGAAGCAAAGGCTAGTTCTGCCGAAAAAAAGAAAAAATCCAGAAAGGCAGAAGCTAAAGAAAAAGCGGAAGCTGAGGCAAAACTAAAAGAAGAAGCAGAAGCAAAAGAAAAGGCTGAAGCGGAAACAAAAGAAAAAGCTGAAGTGGAAGCAAAAGAAAAAGAGCAAGTAGTTCCGGAAGAAAAAGTTAAAGAAGAAAAGACCGAAGATAGTACAGCAGAAGTAAAGGGTGCTACTTCTGATGAAAATGCTGCTGAAAAGGAATAATCTTTTTCAAGTCTCATTTTTTCTGTGCTTTAATTCCAATGCTGCCCTTGTCTAATATAGGAGGCTTCTTTCCATGAAAGAATTCATTGAATTTATAGCTAAACATCTTGTGGATACTCCGGATAGTGTGGTTGTCGAAGAAAAAACTCCAGAAGATAATAAAATTGTATTGTCTCTGAAGGTTCAGTCCGATGACGTTGGTAAAGTCATTGGCAAACAGGGTAAAACTGCACAAGCAATGAGAACCCTGCTTACTGCAATTGCAGCTAAGGAAGGTAAAAGAGCTATTTTAGAAATATTGGACTAAAGGGATTTAAGTCTCAAAAGTGAGTGACTTTTTTCTTATTGCCCGTATTGTTTCTGTTTACGGAAAAGACGGATTTGTGAAAATTACTTCGTTCTCTGATTTTCCCGACCGTTTTTTTAAGTTGAAACGAGCGTATCTCGATTTTTTTGGTGACAAAAAAGAATTTGTTGTCGAAGATGTTTTAAGGCAAAATAAAATTTTTGCCTTAAAATTTAAAAACTTCAATAATGCTGAGGATTGTTCAGTATTAATTGGTAGGGATGTTTTTGTAGATGATGAAGGTCTGGTAAAATTGCCGGCAGGATCTTATTTTATTCACGATCTTGTCGATAGTAAGGTTTACAGAAACAATAAAGAATTTGGTATTATTAAAGATGTTCTTAGTTATCCTGCGAACGATGTCTATGTAATTGAAGACACGGAAGGGAAAGAAATTCTAATTCCGGCCGTTAAAGATTTTATTGAAGGATTTGATCCCCAAAATAAAAGATTAACTCTCAGGCCGGGAGATGATATATATGAAAATGATGAAGATTGATATTATATCCGCAGTTCCCGATCTCCTTTTAAGTCCGCTAAATACAAGCATACTAAAGCGAGCCCAGGATAAAAAGAAAGTATCGATAAATTTGCATAATCTCAGAGATTATGCATTCAATAAACATAAACTGATTGATGATAAACCATTTGGCGGTGGAGCCGGTATGGTTTTGAAACCGGAACCGTTCTTTGAATGTATTGAAACGTTACAGCAGAAAGTAAAGTATGACCATATAATTTTTACTACACCAAAGGGGAAATTATTTGATCAGAAATATGCTAATAAATTATCACTGTCTAAAAACATTCTGCTTGTTGCGGGACACTATAAAGAAATTGATGACCGCGTAAGAGAAAAATTTGCGACTGATGAAATATCAATCGGAAATTTTGTTCTTACTGGAGGCGAGCTGCCTTCATTGATGATTGTTGACGCAGTGGTTCGATTGATACCCGGTGTAATTAACGATAGTGAATCTGCACTGGAAGATTCTTTTCAGGATGGTGAAAGAATTGAGGCGCCTTATTATACAAGGCCCGCAGAATACAGAGGAATGAAAGTTCCTGATATTCTTCTTTCTGGTAATGACAAAGAAATTAAAAAATGGAAAGAAGAGCAGTCAGTAATTTTGACTGAGAAATGGAAAAAATTTAATAATTAGCGGAGAAAATAATGGTAGATATATCTAAAATATTACCGGATCAGATTAGATCAGACTTTCCCAAATTTAACCCAGGCGATAGAATTCGCGTTCAGGTTAGAGTTGTGGAAGGTGATAAAGAAAGATTGCAGTCTTTTGAGGGCGATGTAATTAGCATTCGCGGAGAAGGCTCAAATAAAACTTTTATTGTTAGAAAAATATCCAGCGGTGTTGGAGTTGAAAGAATTTTTCCAATGAATTCACCCAGGATTGCAAAAATTGATGTTGTTAAGGAAGGAAGTGTAAGAAGAGCTAAATTATTTTATCTCAGAAAACTTTCCGGAAAAGCAGCCAGGATTAAAAGTAAAGAAGCTTAATCTTACTTTAATCAAAATCCTTTTGAGGCGTACAACTAAACATTGTGCGCTTTTTTTATATCTTCGTTGATCTTTCCAGTTTTAACAGCCTGCCTAAAATTTCATAAAATATATGTTTCCGCATTGTAAAAATTTCACTATTTTCTCTAAAATAAAATAAGCTTTGAGTTTGAGAAAAAGTAAAAGAAATATCCTTATTTATTTAATATTTATCCTGGCTTTGGGGATATTATCACCCATAACTATTTTAGCTCAAAATAATCCCGTACACTTCGAATCACTGTCCCTTCAAAAAGGCGTATCGCTTAATCTTACATACTCAATAATTCAGGATAGGAAAGGGTACATCTGGTTTGCCACAATGTATGGCCTGGTAAAATATAATGGTCAGGACTACACCACATACAGGAATGACCCACGGGATTCAACCTCAATATCTTTCGATGATATTATCTCGGTTTTTGAAGATAGTCAGGGTTATATATGGGCAGGTACCTGGGGAGGTGGATTAAACAGGTTTGATCCGACGACTGGAAAATTTAGGAGGTTTTTGTATAACAAAAATAATCCGGACGGCATATGCGATAATATTGTCTGGTCAATAAATGAAGATAAATCCGGTAATATTTGGATAGGTACTCAGCGGGGCGGGATTGATAAAATTAATGCTAATACTACAAAAATGATTCATTATCAAAATGTTGAAGGTGATGAAAATTCACTGCCCTCCAATTCTATAATGAAAATATTGATTGATAATGATGGCACTGTTTGGGCTGGTACACAAAAAGGACTTGCAAAATATTTACCTGGTACTGATAATTTCCAAAATTATATCTACACTGATGGCCCAGATAATAAAAGTGTAAATAGTATTCACGATATTTTACAAGATTCAAAAAACAGGCTTATTGTTGCAACATCTGCCGGCTTGTACACACTTAACGAAAATAGCAAAAAAATTAAACCAATTGTAAATGATAAATCTAATCTTCTAGTTTCCACACCTATTTTAAGACTTGCAGAAGATAAATTGCAAAATATTTGGGCTGGTACTTCATATTATGGACTTATAAGGCTAAATCAGGGGGATGCTAATAGCACTGAAATATTTAAGCATAGTTTTGAAGATAAAAATTCATTGATGGGAAACAGAATTATTTCTTTAATGGTTGATAAGGCCGGGGTGTTATGGGCATCAGCATACCAGGCCGGGATTAGCAAAATTATTGACAGGCAACAAAATTTCGAACATTTTTCATATGATCCTAAAAATTCAAATAGTCCGGGAACATATTATATAACTTTTTTTAGGGCAGATGAAAAAGGTAACATCTGGATTGTTGGTTACAATAGTGTGCTTACAAAATATAATCCTGTTACTAATAAATTTAAAAGGTTTTCTTTAACTCAATCTTATCCGCAAACAACCAATTCTTTTTTAATTAGTTCTCTTGCATTAGATAAAAATCATCTCTGGATTGGTACAACCAAAGGTATTTTACTTTTTGATACCCAAAAAGAAAAGCAGATTGAACTGCCTGCTGATATTAGAAAAACCTCAGATATGGCTTTGGGAAATATTACCTATTTGCTGTTAACCTCTGATCATAAATTGTGGGCAGGGGTTAATGAAAAATGCATTTACTATTTTGATCTGGATAATAGAAATTCCGGTCACTACTTTAATCCAACCGACGAGCTTGCTGATTATTGGAAAAATATCGCGCAGGTGATTTATGAAGATAAGAAACATGATATCTGGGTAGGGAGTCTTGGAGGCTTGCTTAAATTAGATAAATCAACCGGAAAGTTTAAAATTTATTCTCACAATTTATCCGATCCTGAAAGTCTCAGTAATAATTATGTCTATTTTTTAACTGAAGACAGCAAAAATAATTTTTGGGTCGGTACAAGCAACGGATTAAATAAATTAGACAAGAAAAAAGATGTATTCACTACTTATGATGAGAAAGATGGTCTGCCTAATAATGTTATAATGAGCATTCTTGAGGATGGAGATAATAATCTATGGATCAGCACAAACAAGGGTATTTCCAGGTTTGATGTTGAAAATAAATCATTTAAAAATTTTAGTGTTGAGGATGGATTAAGCAGCAACATATTTTTTGCCCAGTCTGCTTTAAGGACGAAAAGTGGAAGATTTCTTTTTGGTGGAAACGATGGTTTCACTTCATTTTATCCATCGAAGATAATATTAAATAGTTATATCCCCCCTATATATATTACAAAAGTGAAGGCTGGTAAGGACATAGGAAATCTTGAAAATATTTATCAGGCTGGAGAGAAAATTATTTCTCCTTTTAATAAAAATTTCTTTGAGATAAAATATGCTTCGCTGGATTTTACCAATCCTGCCAAAAATATTTATAAATATAAACTTGATGGTATTGATGAAAACTGGGTTTATTCCGGGAATAATAATACGGCAGTATATACAGACCTGTTGCCGGGAAAGTACAAATTTCAGGTTTTGGGCAGTAATAGTGACGGTGTATGGAATGAAAACCCGGCTACTTTAGAATTAATTATTACGCCTCCTTTCTGGAGAACCTGGTGGTTCTCAACAATTACGATACTGCTTATTTTATCATTAATTTATTTCACTCATTATAAAAGGACAAGAGATAAAATTTCTCATGCACTACGTATTCAAAGAATAAGAGAGGAGGAAAATGCCAAGGTAAGAAAACAAGCTGCTATTGATTTTCATGATGAACTTGGACATCGGCTTACACGTATTTCACTCTTGACGGAAATAGCAAAGAGGAAGCTTGAATCACAAAACAAAGAGGTGATTCCTTTATTAAGGAAGATATCCGAGAACTCAATACAGCTCTATGAGGGCACTAAAGATTTTATCTGGGCAATTGATCCGCAAAATGATAGTTTATATGATTTGCTGATAAGACTTAAAGATTTTGGTGATGAAATATTTAATGATACGGATGTTGATTTTTTTGTCAGTGGATTGAATTCGGAGCTTGAAAAAACATCATTATCAACTGATATGAAAAGACACCTGGCATTAATCTTTAAAGAGGGAATGCATAATTCATTAAAACATTCTCATAGTCATTCAGTGCATCTTGAATCAAGACTAATTAATGGTGAAGTTGAAATTACTCTTAAAGATGATGGCGCAGGTTTTGACGCTGGAAAAGTTTCATCCGGGAATGGTTTGGGAAATATGAAAAAAAGAGCCGAAAAACTAAAAGGAAGTTTACTCATAGATTCAGTACCCGGCAAAGGCACAAGCATTTCATTCAGAGGACATATTCATACAAATTAACAGCTTACCGTTCAAAATACTTTAGTTTACATTTACCTTTCTATTCAATATTATATAGTTATAATTTAATCGGGCTTATAATGAAGCAGGAATATCCTATTTATATTGTTATAGTTGAGGATGATGAAATCATAAGAGATGGTTTTGTTGAACTTCTTAATTCTTCAGAGAAATTTAATTGTATCGGTAATTATGATAATTGTGAAGAAGCAATAAAAAATCTAGATCAGGATTCGCCGGATGTAATTTTGATGGATATTGAATTGCCCGGAATTAGTGGGATTGAAGGAATAGCAAGAATAAAAAAACTTAAAAAAGATATTGACATTATTACAGTAAGCGTTCACGATGATGACGATAGAGTTTTTAAAGCTTTGTGTGCCGGTGCAAGTGGTTATCTTACCAAAAACATAACACCTGAAAAATTAATGGATTCAATAGAAGAAGCTTGCAGAGGTGGCGCACCAATGAGTACTAATATCGCCAGGTTAGTCGTCCACTCATTTCAGAGAAATACAGATTCCCCTTTGTCACCGAGAGAGACTGAAGTACTCCAATTGCTGGCAAAAGGGAAGAGCTACACTATGATTGCTGGTGAATTATTTATAGATAAAGAAACTGTCAGATCACATATAAAAAATATTTACATCAAACTTGAAGTCAATTCAAAGTCACAGGCCATCGAAAAAGCTACAAAAGAAAGGCTGATTTGACCCTAAAAGCTTATTATAAAGTAAAATGGCCACTTTTTTAAAATCCCCCAAATTGTAGGATACCTCTCACGGTTTTTATTTCTTAAAATGCTATCGGTAGTTCATAAAATTTCTTTTCAATTTTGTTCGGAGGTAGCCATGCAAGAATCAAATGTAAGAGAGGTAAAACACAGCCCGAGAATCGTTAGCCGCAATTCTCAAATCCGTGAGGATTATCGATCGCTTAAGGAAAAAGGGCTAAAAAACTGGGAAGCATTTGGTCAGCTTTCTGAAAAATATTTTCTTTCTGAAAATACTATTGATAAAATTATATATACGAAAAGCGAAGCTAACGCATAGATCCTCATTTCTTTACAGGTGTTTCGCTGTTAAATTTATGAAATAATTTAACAGTGATGCACCTATACTGATTCTACTTTCATTTACTTTTCTTAAGTGTTATTTTTAAGTTTATCTTAAAAATCTACTTAGCTAATTATGAATATCTATTTTCCCCGGAACATCTTTACTGAATTAATAAGGGATTCTTTTTCTGACCAAATGCAGGGGAAAGTAGAATATTTTCCCGGTGCTATGGTGACTAACCAAATACTGAAAAACAAAAATTCAGTTGGGCTAATTCCTACTTTTGATCTTATTAAACATAAAGAACTCTTTGTCTCAAAATCTTTCGGTGTTTCATTCGAAGGTGATTTATGTAATTCTTATCTCTATTTTTTATCACAAGGGAAAGATATCAAAAGCATTTATTTGTCCGGCGATGTTACTTCTAATGAAGCAGTAGGGGCAAAATTAATTTTAAAGGAACTTTATTCCACTGAGGTTGAGTTAAACCTCCTTACTGAAGGGAAGCTGGAAGAAGGAAAGAATATCCTGCTTGTAGGAGATAATAATTTTAATGAAGATAGATTTATAAATGGAGTAAGTTTTGCTGAAGAAATAATTGAAGTATTATCATTGCCCTATATAAATTATGTCCTGGCTTCGACTGATAGATCCGCCCTGGAAAATTTTCATAAATCAATAAGTGATACGCAAACAAAGATTTATAATTTAGTTGAAGAAAAGAACTTTGGTAAAGCTATTTCCTCAACAGCAAGAGCAACTATTAGAGACGGGATATCTTCTTTTATTTGCAAATTTGATGAGCAGGATATTGAAGGAATTAACCAACTTTTGCGGTTACCATTTTTCCATGAAATTATTTCAGATATTATTGAGATTAATTTTGTTTAGTAAGTGGTTTTACTGTATCATGTGATATAGCTCTAAAAATATAATCTGTAGTGAAAAAATATAAATTATCCCAATAATATTTAATAAGAAATTGCTGAAGTTGTTTGAGAAATGTTTTGGTAATGAATAGTATAAATTTACTCATCAGACGAAAGATCTGCACTTTTATTTTAATAATGTAACTGTTCAACTATTTAATTAAGTTTTACGGCAGTTCCTGTTGCTAGAAATAAAATCATTGATTTCTTCCTGTTGGAAAATTCAGAATAGGATAGGTTGACCCCAATCACAGCGTCAGCCCCAATATTGATAGCTTCAATGCGCAATTCCCTGAGGGCATTTTGTCTTGCACTTCGTAGTGTGTTATGAGCAGATTTTGATCCATTTCGGATTTCGTCTTCACTTGAGTTAAAAAAATCTTCGAATAGGTTCGATGAAAAAATGCACTCGGCTGAAATTATGTCTATTCTCTCTCGAATAAGTAAATCTTGTGGATTTGATTCCGTAGTGAGTAGTATTTTTTTTTGCAAATCCTCATCAGGAATATTTCTTGCTATAGTATCTTTAAGATTTTCTATATCTGTAGAGAAAACTCTGTGCCCCTTCTCATCAATAAAGTAAACTTCGCCATTAGGTTTTTTTATCTTTTTTAGTCCCATTAATTTTCCCTAATTTTTGTTTATCTAAAAGTTAACTCCTATTATTATATTATCAAAGATATTTTGATAATATAATATTGTAATGATATTGATTCTTTTCTTATTATAAATATCAAAAAAGTTCGCCTAAGATTGGTTACATATGAAGAAGGTTTCGCTAGCAGTGCTGGTGGTTATTTATCCCATGTGATAATATAAAATCTTAAAGTTTTAATTAATTCTTATGGATAATCACCTTAAAAATTAATTTTCCCTTTGTTGAATTTCAAAAGGAATTGTTTCAGTCACTAGTTGCTTATATGTATCATATTAAAACAGTCTTTAGATTAATTATCTCATTATATAGCTAAATTAAAAAATATCTTACTAATTTCAATTAACATAATTTAGCAAAAACATTGATTACTGAGCAAATCCGCACTTTCTAACCCTAGATACTTCCAAATATCATTTATTGCAAAATTGGCACCGATATTGTCTTATACCTAACAGAAAACAATGTAATAAACTAACATGGCAACAAAATAGCGTTTAGAGTCCTTTTGTAGACAAGGTGGTATCAAATATTCAATTTTTAGTGAATTTAATAGTAAAAGGAAAATGTGCTTAATAGCCTTAATATACTTTAAAGAATTAGATTGATATGACTGATCAAATTTCAATTAGAAACAAAAACTCACCCAAGGATATTGATCTGATTCTCAAACAAAGAATTAGATTATTAAATTCTAATTATTACAATAATACTGATCTTATTGCGGTAATTAATATTAATCAGGAATTTGTTTTTGCAAATAATACTCTATTAGACTCCTTTAATTATACCTTCCAAGAACTTAAAGCTAGAAAATTTTCGGAACTATTTAAAATGTTAAAGGAACCGAATAATATAAATAAAATCTTACGCCAAGCTGATAAGTCTTTATGGGATGGTGAAGTAATATGTAGTAGAAAAGATAACAGCACATTTGATTCGAAATTAAAAATCACTTCTATTCTTGATAGTAATGACTCTCTCTGTGGCTACGAATTACTTGCTGCAAATACTTCTGGGCTTAAATCAAATTATGAAAAATTGTTCGGATTTTTAATGGGACTCGAAAAATCGCTGTATTATTTTCCTGATTTGAAAATAGAAATAGACGAAGATGGCCAAATTATAAAATTCAAGTATTTTACTATTGAAAGTAATTATATAGACCTTAAAATTGAAGTCTCCACCAAACTTGAAGACATTTTACCACATCACATAGTGAATGAAATTTATTTGGGTATTAATAATATTAAATCAGGTCAAAAAATTATCTTTCATGAATATTCTCTAAATATAAATAAAAATGAAAAAATTTTTGAAGCTCGACTAACTAGTATTAACGAGAATCAGTATAATATTATTTTAAGAGACATTACTAAAATTATTTTAGCAAAAAGAGAGCTAAAAAAAACTCAGGATGAACTTGGGAGGGTTGAAAATCTTGCCAAAATAGGCAAAATGACCTCATATCTATCGCACGAAATTAGAAGTCCATTAGCATCACTGAAGAATTATGTAGAATTATTAAAAAATAATAGCGAAATGCCCGAAAGTTCCAAACCCACGCTCAGTGTTCTACATAATTCTATTAGTAATCTAAATAGATTATTAAACAATATTTCATTGTTCTCTAAGGATATAGATTTAATTAAAGTAGATATAAATGTTCATGAAATAATTGAGAATGTAAAAGAATTATTAGCACAAAAAATTAGCAGGAAAAAGATAGAATTCAAGATTAATTTAGACATTGATGTTATCAAGGGTGATTTTGTCAGTACTCGGTTTGTATTTTTTAATTTGATTGAAAATGCAGTAGACGCAGTTTCTGAATTTGGAATAATTGAAATTAATGATATGGTAAGTAGTGGAAATTATCTTATACAGATAATTGACAATGGATGCGGAGTTGCTGAACCTGATAGAATATTTGAAGCGTTTCATTCTGAAAAAAATAATGGAACTGGATTGGGGTTAGCAATAGCAAAAAAAATTATGGAAAAACACCAAGGTAATATTACTCTAATAGAATCACGACCAGGTAAAACAATCTTTGAATTGCAGTTTTCATCAGTTGGTATCATGTAAAATGGAAAAAATATTAATTATTGATGATGATAGAGTGTATGCTGAGACTTTAAAAATGTTTCTTTCTGAATCATTTCCTAATGTTTGTTATAAGTCAAATGGTTCAGATGGATTAGATTACGTAAGAGCTGAAAATCCAGATTTAGTAATTACAGATCTAAAAATGCCTGGTATGGATGGCATTGAAGTTCTCAGACAAATAAAAGAGATTGATAATTCAATTGCTGTTTTAGTTATAACGGCTTTTGATGATTCTAACAGCATTATTAAAGCTATGCAGCTTGGAGCATATGATTATTTTGATAAATCCTTTGATCTAAAACGAATTAAAAACTTTGTAGAGAAATCAATAGAGAACAAGAGACGTTACGATCAGATGGTAATAAAGCTTTCAGAAGGAACAGAAGATGTAAAATTAAAACATTATATGTTTGGCGAAACTCCGGCTATGAAAGAAATATTCAAAAAAATCGGTAAAGTTTCAGCCACAAAAGTAAATGTTTTAATTCAGGGAGAAAGCGGAACTGGAAAAGAGCTAGTTGCCGGACTAATCCACAACCACGGTATTACTATTAATGATCCATTTGTGCCAGTAAACTGTTCAGCTCTTTCTGAATCTTTACTTGAAAGTGAACTTTTCGGTCATGTACAGGGGGCTTTTACTGGAGCTATCAGAAATAAAAAAGGTAAATTTGAGTTGGCTGGTAAAGGCACAATCTTTCTTGATGAAATTTCCGAATTTACTCCCAAACTCCAGGCTAAACTTTTGAGAGTTATTCAGGAGAAAGAATTTGAAAGAGTTGGTGGCGAGGCAATTATTAAAATGGAAGCCAGAATAATAGCCGCAACTAATAAGAATTTACAAGAATTAGTTCAGAATGGTAAATTTAGAGAAGATCTCTATTACAGGCTAAATATTTTTAATATTAATATTCCACCTCTTAGAGACAGAAAGGAAGACATTCCAAAACTTATAATTCATTTCCTAAAAAAGATTAATCTTGAATTACACAAAAATGTTAATACAGTACCTTATGAGGTAGTTGAATTATTAAAAGAACATAATTGGATAGGAAATGTTAGAGAATTAGAAAACACCATAATGAATGCAGTATTATTAGCTGAAAGTAATATTCTTCAAAAAGAATATTTTAATTTCTTAAAAATCAACTCAGATGGAAAATCCACAACCGAGCTTAGGAGCCTTGCTGTAGTTGAAAAAAATCATATTGAATATGTGTTGAATCAGCTCAAATGGAATAAAACAAAGGCAAGCAAGGTTTTAGGTATTACTAAAACTACTCTATATAATAAAATATCTTTATACAACCTCTCAAATGAAAACGATAAGAACTAATTGAATATAAATAATTGGTTCTTAATTATATAAGCAAATACTACAATAAAGCGTTGTGACTTTGACAAACAGGAATTTATTACAATAGGTCTATTATTTATACACCAGGGTCTAACAAATGTACTATTTCGAAACACGGAAAGTATCTTTTAATGCATTTTTCAAGGGAAATTTATGGCAGACTTCTTGCATTACTTATTGTAGTATTTCTCCTAATCTAATTTTATAAACAAATGAATTATATGGTAAATATAAAAGATCCTTTAGAAAAGATTTCAAATCTTATCACATTTAAGATAATGGACAAAGTGTATTGCACGGATATGCAAAACATTTTGCGTATAATTGATCCTGCTGAGCTTAATCTGAAAATGAATCAACAATTTACTGATTCATATATACATATTGGTGATGCAGAATTACCTTTGGTTAATCCTTCTAAAATTTTAGGCTGTGAACAAAATAGAATTTACATAAGCGATCAGAGAATACTTGCCATAGAAATAGAGAACAGTATTTTTTGTCTTTGGGTTGACAAAATTCTTAACATTTATTCATTGGATTTTTGTCATAAAGAAGAGTTTAAATTTTATCAAAATGAAGATAAAACTTACCTACAGGGAATATTAAAGTTTAAAAAAGAGGAGATGCAATTGATCAACCTAAATGGGTTATTTTTTGCAGGAACCGGCATTATTAATTGAAAACTTTTAGGCTTTTTTACAAAAAAGCAGTGGGCTGATAATAATCAGCGAAGTCAGATTAGGAGAAATATTTTTTAATTAAATATATAACTGCAAATGTGAGTCTCTGTGCGAAGCAGTATCATAAGATTAATACTCGACATTAAATTTAAAGGATAAAAAAATGAATGTTCCATTTCTAGATCTTAAAACTCAATACAAATCTATAAAAAGTGAAATCGATTTGGCAATTCAAAATATTCTTGATAATTCTTCTTTCGTTTTAGGAAAAGCCGTTGAAGATTTTGAAATAGAATTTGCAAAACTGCACAACGTAAAATATTGTGTAGCCCTTAATTCGGGTACAGCAGGTAACCATGTAGCTTTATGGTCTCTCGGTATAAAACCAGATGATGAAATTATTATACCAGCAAATACTTTCATAGCTACTGCCTGGGGGGCAACTTTATGTGGTGCGAAACCGGTTTTTGTAGATTGTGAACCTGAAAGCTACAATATCGATCCCGTAAAAGTTGAAGCAGCAATAACTGATAAAACAAAAGCTATTGTTGCTGTTCACCTTTACGGGCAACCAGCAAATATGAAAGCACTAAGTGAAATTGCAAAAAAGTATAATATTTTTTTAGTGGAAGATGCGGCACAGGCACATATCGCTGAATATGACAATAAAAAGGTAGGCAACTTTGGCAGTATAACATCATTTAGTTTTTATCCAGGAAAAAATCTTGGGGCATATGGTGAAGGCGGCGCAATAATCACTAACGATGAGCAATTAGCAATTAGAGCAAAAATGATACGAGATCATGGAACACTTGAGAAATATCAACACAAGATCTTTGGGCATAATTACAGGATGGAGGGATTACAAGGTGCAATATTAGGAGTTAAGTTAAAATATATATCGGAATGGACGGAAAAAAGAAGAGAAGTTGCCCAAAAGTATAATGAGAATCTTCAAGGCATTGAATTTCTTGAATTACCTGCTGAAAAGCCAAATCTAAAACATGTATATCATTTATATGTGATTCAGGTGTTAGGAGAACGTGATGTAAAAGCAACCGCAGGCAGAGATAATTTGTCCTTAAAACTTAAAGAAAAGGGTATTGCTACGGGTTTACATTATCCGATTCCTTTACACTTACAAGAATGTTTTAGTTATCTGGGATACAAAAAAGGTGATTTCCCGGTTTCCGAATCGTTGTCAGATGCATGTTTGTCACTACCTATTTATCCAGAGATATCAAACGATCAAATAGAATGTGTTACGACTAATATAATTAATGTTATGAAACACAATAGTCGTGCATTTATTAATATTTAAAATAACAGATAAAGAATTGTAATGGACAAATTTTACTTAAGACAAAGCATAGCAAAGTATAAATACTTTTTTGCACTATTTGATTTATTTCTTTACGTAGCTATTATTCTATTTATTGCATCATTATTCCAACTACATTCTATTGTGGGACAAGATTATTACAGCGTAATGGGGAATAACTCATTGTGGCTATTAATATTTTTATTTCCAGCGTTTAATTTTGTTATATCCTTTAATAATTTATACAATATTAACGTAATTTTACACCGATCTCTTCATATGATAGTAGTTATTAAATCCTTGTGCTACTTTCTTCCCATGTTTTTTCTTTTTAGTCTAATAGTTCTGGATCTTAAAATCCTTAGCCTGGCAGTATTTACAATTATTTTTGTAATTATTTATTTACCGGTTTTCTATGTTTTTAGAGTGGAACTTTTAAGAAGAATGTATCTGTCCTTAAAGCAAAATAGATTTAAAACAAATGTCCTGATTGTTGGAGATGGTAGTTCTGGAAAGGTTCTTGCAGCAAAACTTTCTTTTGAAAATCCATTTGGGATAAAAATTGTAGGGTTTATTGACGATAAAGTTAATAAGGGTGAAGAAATAATCAATGGTAAAAAAGTTTTGGGAAATTTTAATGAAATAAATGCAATTATCGAAAATTATAAAATTGACGAAGTAATAATTGCAGAAGAGGATTGTGAATATGACCAGTTGCTTGACGTATTATCAATATGTAAAAAAACAAAAAAACAAGTAAAGATTACATCTAATCTTTTCAACATAATTCCCCAAAAAATGTTTACCGAAAAATATGCCGACATTCCTGTCGTTGATGTTTCCCCAGGTTTTAATAGTCAATTCGTTCAAAAATTAAAATCGGTATTTGATAGAATTATGGCATTATTAGGACTAATAATTATTTCACCTTCTTTAATGATTATTTCATTACTAATCAAATTATCTTCCCGCGGTCCTGTACTTTACATGCAGGAAAGAATAGGCAAAGAAGGGAAATCCTTTATGTTTTATAAATTTAGAACAATGAAAACAATAGAAAATGATGATGATGTTGAAAGAAAAGAAAAGATGTTAAAATTTATGAATGGGTCTGGAATAAATGGAGAAAATAAAAAAGTATGTAATTCAAAAAGGATTACAAAAATTGGAAAATTCTTAAGGAAAACATCACTTGATGAATTGCCTCAATTGTTTAATGTACTTAAAGGTGAAATGAGTTTAGTTGGTCCCAGACCTTGCTTACCTTACGAATATGAAAATTTAGATAATTGGCAGAAAAGAAGATTTGCTGTATTACCCGGGTGTACTGGGGTATGGCAGGTAAACGGAAGAAGCCAGGTTTCATTTAAAGAATCGGTTGTGATGGATTTGTACTACATTAATAACCTGTCACCCTGGCTGGATTTACAATTATTAGTAAAGACTATTCCTGTTATGGTATTTGGCAGAAGCGGGGATTAGTTGTTTAAATCTGAAAAATTTATTTATTTATTTAAGGAGAGGGTACTATGAAAATAGGAATTATTGGACTTGGATATTGGGGACCAAATTTGGTTAGAAATTTTCTTTCCAATAAGGATATTACCAAAGTAGTAGCTTGTGATATTAAAGAAGAGCGATTAGCAGTGATAAAATCAAGGTTTCCAGGAATTAGTGTAACAAATAATTATAAAGACCTGATGGATGGAGATTTTGATGCAATTGCTATTGCATTGCCTGTAGACTTGCATTTTAAATTTGCTAAAGAAGCATTATTAGCAGGCAAACATATCTGGGTCGAAAAGCCTTTTACCAGTAAGGCTACACAAGCAGAAGAATTAATTAGAATTGCGGAAGAAAAAAATCTAAAAATATTTGTTGATCATACTTTCCTTTATACAGGGGCCGTAAAAAAAATAAAAGAGCTTGTAACTAGTGGAGAACTTGGTGACATTATTTATTTTGATTCAATCAGAATAAATTTAGGATTATTCCAACACGATATAAATGTAATCTGGGATTTAGCACCTCATGACCTTTCGATCATGAAATACTTAATTCCGGACAAGCAAGTAACTGGTGTTACTGCTTGCGGTATTTCGAATTATTATGAACTTGAAAATCTTGCTCATGTGTCTCTTCATTTTCAGGATAATTCCTGTTTTGCTCATTTTCACGTTAACTGGACTTCTCCGGTTAAAATTAGACGTATGATAATTGCTGGTAAAAAGAAAATGTTAGTTTACGACGATATGGAAAATTCTGAAAAAATAAAAATCTTTGATTGTGGAGTTGATGTTTCATCCCCTGAAAGTCTTCATGATATATTGGTTAATTATAGAACTGGTGATATGTACTCGCCCAAAGTAGAACAAGTTGAGGCATTGAGTTCTGCAGTAAGCGAATTTGTTAGCTGCATAATTAACAACAGGCAGCCACTAACGAATGCCTATGATGGTCTAGAAATAGTAAAAATGCTTGAAGCTTCTGAAACATCAATTAGAAATACTGGTGCATTGGTAAGTCTAAATAATAAGCATTCACAACAAAAAGAACGAAAGTCAAAAGTTGTTGAGTATGTTTAATAAAAATGTTTTGGTCATACGGAGGTAAAATGGATAACCAAATAATTAATGATGTTAAACTTGGCAAGGACGTTAAGATTTTCAATTTTGTGAATCTTTACGGATGCTCAATAGATGATTATTCAAAAATAGGTTCGTTTGTCGAAATACAGAAAAATGCAACAATAGGTAAAAACTGTAAGATTTCTTCACACACTTTTATATGTGAAGGAGTACATATAGAGGATGATGTTTTTGTAGGGCACAATGTTACTTTTATTAATGATAAGTATCCTCGTTCTGTAAATAATCTTGGGAAACCGCAAACTGAAGAGGATTGGAAGGTTGTAGAAACATATATTAAAAAGGGTGCTTCAATTGGTTCTTCATCCACAATTTTATGCGGAATTACGGTAGGGGAGAATGCTATTATTGGAGCAGGAGCAGTTGTTACGAAGGATGTTCAACCAAATTCAATTGTTGCAGGGGTGCCAGCACATATTATAAAAGAAATGCCTGTTGTATAATTGAAAATATTGTTAATTTAGACCCCAGAGGATGTTACAAAACAATTTCAAAATGCTAAATCAGAGTATTATGACTCTGTGCTTATGAGGAGATTTAAATGAAAAGATTGTTTCTGGGGGTATTAGTATTATTTCTTTTATTCAATATTGCCGGTGAAGCCCAGACTCTTCATCCTGGTGACGGAGTGAAACTAATATTCTATAATATTTCAGATTCAATATCTGGGGAATATTATATTCAGGAAGATGGGAATATAGCGCTACCTTATTTGGGTAATATCATAGCAGCTAATAGAAATATTGACAGTCTTAAGCAGGAAATTTTTAGTAAATACAGCAATATTTATAGAAACCCTGAATTAACAATTTTGCCCATTGTTAGGGTAAATATTTTTGGTGAAGTTAATAAACCCGGTTATTATTATGCTTCAGGTTCAGATAAATTGGCGGACTTAATAGCAAAAGCAGGTGGCACCACTCCCGATGCAAATGTTGGAAATATTACAATAACACGAAATGGCAAAGAGCTTGATGTGGACGGAGAAAAAATTATTAAGAACGGAAACAAACTTGATGATATTGGCTTGCAGTCCGGCGATCAAATTTATGTAAATCGAAAATGGTTCTCTGGAGCAACTCAAGCTATAGTTATAGCTTCCTTGAGCACCGTTACAGCCATAGTATTAGCAATAATTTATACAAAGAAAAAATAATTATGATTTTAAAGAAAATATATGGATAACAAGCACCACAAAGATCTGGTTGGGTCTAATTCTACTACGAGCCAAACTAGTATAGATGCGTTAATTCTTGCGTTTAACAAAAGAAAATTAATAATTGCACTGTCGTTTGTTGTAATATTTTTAGCTGGGGCAATATATTATCTTACTAGAAGCCCGATTTATGAATCTACAACATTATTGAAAAAAGAAGAACAACCCAAACAACAAAATGCACAGGACCAATATAAGAGGATGGTCGCAGACCAATCTTTAGATGATGTTGAAACAGAATTACAATTAGTCAATACCAAGACAGTATTATCAAAAGTTATTAACCAATTAAAATTGAATTTTTTCGTTGATAAAATTGAATTTCCTAACGATAATATAACTGATGTTGGTAAATCTCTTACCGCTTATAATTGGTGGCTTGCTGATAAGGACGCTGACAGATCTAAATATCCGCAGGTGTTGGATGTGAAGGGGGACTCTAATAGTGTTGATAATGGTAAATATTTCGTAATTAATAATGCTGGGTATATTGAATTATACGATGCTAAAACTAATTTGCTGGTGAATGCCCAAAGGGCAACCACCAACAAAGGAATCAGCTGGAAGAATTCACATCTGGATATTGATTGGCATAATGCACCCACAGGGACAAAATTATTTTTCTCAATCTATGGGCCTACTTCTTCAACAAATCGGCTAGATAAAAAAATAAAAGTTACACAAGTTGATAAGACAAATATAATACAGATTAAGGTGCAAGATAAATCCCCGGAGATGGCTCAATTGATTGCTAATACATTATCTAAGGAATTCAGACAAACAAGGACAGAAATTGTTAGACAAAACATCCAAGATTCTTATCAATTTGTAGATAAACAGTTAAAGGACATGGCTAAACAATTGAAAGAAGCTGAAGGAAGGGTTAGTGACTATAAGTCAAGGACAGGCATTATTCAGGTGGATAAAAGTTCACAGGATCTTGTAAATTTTTTGAGCAATCTTCAAGAGCAAAAGGTTAGAAATGATCTTGCACTTAGTGAATATGAAACTAAAGTGAAAGGCATTCAGAGAGATTATGAAAAGAAAGGGTATTTTGATCAAACATTTCTCTCACCTGACCAATCTAACCAGTCTAATTCTCCTTTCTCAGCAATATTGAAGCAATTATCAGACCTGGAAGTTCAAAGAATTTCTGAACTTCAGAAAAAATCTGAAAATCATCCAGATATTGTAAATTTAGATAATCGAATTGCCCAATTAAAGAATAAACTAAATTCATATAATCAAAATACATTAAATTCATATGAAATTATAATCAGTACTCTCAAAGATAAAAAAGCTAAGCTCGATAACTTAATTGAAAAATATCAGGCTAGGATTCACAATCTTCCGAAAGAAGAAACTAAGTTAGCAGCAATTACCAGAAGTTCAGATGTTGCTGAAAAAATGTTTAATGTACTTCTCGATAAAAGGGAAGAAATGAGGATTAAAGAAATTTCTCAATTACAGGATATTCTCGTCGTGGATCCAGCCGATCTTCCTATCCTACCTGTATCACCGAGCTTGAAAATAGTTGTTCTAGTGTGTTTTTTTATTTGGGGCGCATTCACAATAGGATTTGTATTTTTAGGCGAATTTAAAGAAAGAAGGCTTCTTAAACTGAGCGAAATTGAAGAAGATCTTGGGTTGCCTATACTATCAATAATTCCCAAGTTTCCTAAAGAACAGGTAAAAATAATTAATAAAACTAGAAATGTTGAGGATAAATTTCCGGTTTTAATAAAAGAAAACCTGGGAATCATTGAGGCCTATAAAGTTCTTCAGATAAAACTTGTCTTTTCGCTAAAGCGTAATAGCAAGATAATATTGTTCACTAGTTCTGAAGAGCATAGCGGAAAGACAACAATTGTTGCAAATTTAGCCGTTACTCTTGCGGCCGCGGATAAGAAGGTGCTGATTATTGATGCTGATATGAAAAGATGCGGTTTGACAGATTTGTTTGAGGTGTCAAGAGAAAACCCAGGATTAAGCACTTTATTAGGTGGAGATCTAAGAAAATTACCTATTTACAGTTTGGCCAGTCTCTCCAGTGAATTGTCAAAAATGGGAGCAATCAGTATTATGCCTTCGGGGGAAATAAGTGAGAAATCGACTAGCTTGCTTCAGTCACAGAAAGCAAGTGATTTAATTGATATTTTAAATAATAGCTCTTATGATTATATCCTGGTTGATACTCCTCCTGTTAATAGAGTTATCGATACTCTTATTTTAAGCAGGATGGTAGAAAATACTATAATGGTTACTCGTGATAATTATACGTTAAGAGATGCAATAATTTCCGGTGTACAGGAGTTAAGAAACGAAAAAATCAATATTTCGGGTGTCGTTGTTAATGCTTGTGAAATTGAAAAGACAGCATTTAAAGATAAATACGGCTATGGTTATGGATATGAGTATGCATATAGCAATAAAAATAAAAAAACTCTTAAAAAAAAACCGGTAGTTAATGAAAAATTTAAGATTAACAAAATATTAAACCTTTGGTAATGAATGGTGATAGAACAGTTCTCTTGATTTATTCCCAAAATTGCAAGTTAGCTAATCTTAAATGTTAGGATAAATAAAATTCTTTATAACTGCACTCCAAGCATTAAAATAGAACCTGAGTGCAGTTTTTTTTGATTATATAAACAATATCATTAAATAATATATGTCTGACTCTCCATTAATTGAAATTGTAAATCCATTAAATTTCGAAAGCTGGAATGAAAGTATAATCCAATTTAAGGGGTATACTTTTTTCCATTCCTCAGAGTGGACGAAGCTAATTTCAGAAACTTATGGGTATAATCCTGTGTATCATATTACAAAGAGAGGTAATAAAATTATCGGGGTCCTCCCTTTAATGGAAGTAAAGAGCTTTATAACTGGTAAACGCGGTGTCAGTCTTCCCTTCAGTGATTTCTCAAATCCCCTGGTTACCAGTTCTATCCAATTTAACCAATTATTGGAATCTGCAAAAGAATATGGAAGGAAATCGAATTGGAAATATATAGAAATAAATGGAGCTCAAAATTTTCTTTCGGCAGGTACTAATAGTTACCTAGAATATGAACATATTATTGATCTTGATGGAAATGAAGATAATTTATTCTCTGGTTTTGAAAGCACCACAAAAAGAAATATTCGTAAAGCAATAAAAGAAAATGTAAGAGTATACCAGGATCAATCCTTAGAAGCCGTTAATCAATTCTATCAATTAAATTCAATTACAAGACAAAGGCATGGTCTGCCTCCACAGCCATATTCGTTTTTTAAGAATTTATTTAATATAATTCTCAAAAATAATTTTGGTACCATCTTTTTAGCTAAAAAGGATAATAAAATTATAGCCGGCGCCGTTTATTTACATATAGGAAAGAAAGCATTGTACAAGTTTGGAGCCTCTGATATGAGTTATCAAAAATTACGTGCAAACAATTTAGTTATGTGGGAAGCAATAAAATTGTATAATTCTAATGGGTATTCTGAATTTTCATTTGGCAAAACAGAGCCCAATAATGAAGGATTAAGAAGATTTAAAAATGGGTGGTCTGTACGTGAACTTGAATCACATACATACAGATTCGGGTTAAATGAAAATGAATTTCTTAAGTTTTCAACCCAAACCTCTGGATTTCATAATAAAATTTTTAATAGCCTTCCGCTTTCAATTCTAGAAATGTTTGGTTCTTTAGCTTATCGCCATTTTGCTTAATGTATAAAAGTCATTTACTTTCATATAATATTATGGATAATATTGTAACAATAGCATTTTTAATAATATTTAGATAAGTTATTATATATTCTGAGCCTATTTTTAATTTTATTCAAAAATTATTTTTCTATAATAAAAAGTTAGTGATATTAATTTTACATGTTATAAGACTAATTATAACCGGGGTACAATATGTTAGTTAAAAACACTTTTAGAAAAGTTATTTCTTTACTTGTTCTTACAATATTATTCTTTTTATTGGCAAGTAATAATATTTTTGCTCAATCGGAACAAATAAGGATATTGTCTTATAACGTTTTAGATTACAATAGTAGTGGTTTTCGGGATGCAAGTTTTCGAACTATATTTTCATCAATAAATCCCGGTCCTGATATTGTATTTGCGTGTGAATTTAATGATGATACGAAAATTGAACCACTTAATTTTCTGGGAAATGTATTAAATAATCCAACAAGCAACTTATATTATATGGGAACTTTTTTGCCGGATAAGGAGGAAAGTGGTAAAACACATTCGGATGCTAATGTGATTTATTATAAACCATCAAAATTTACTTTTTTAAGCTCAAAATTAATTATTGCTGATGGTGATGGGGTTAGTCCTTTTGCAAATCATCCATCATATGAATTTCAATTATATAACAATTTAACAGGGAATAAAATAATTATTTATGGGATTCATCTTTCGTCAAATGGAGGGGCCGTTAGAACTTCACTTGTGGATATTGTGAGATCATATAGTGATGCTCTTCCTTCAGGTTCTTATTTTATTGCAGCAGGTGATTTTAATTTTACACTGGGAGGGTCCGAAGGTGGATATAGCGCTTTGCTAAATAATACCAGCGGTTCAGGTTATTTTTTAGATCCTTTAAATATTTCAGGCGATTGGAATACTGATGCTGCCAATTACAAATATCAAACATGGTCAACCAGAAAATTAGGAACTGTTTTAGGAGATGGTGGCTCAGATGTCGGTTTAAAGAATAGATTCGATATTATCTTTAACTCTCAGTCAATTGTGGATGCTGGGGGTGTTACCTATTTAGGCTCAGATTTTTATAAAACATATGGCAATGATGGTTTGCATTATGCAAATTATGATATAAATGATAATGGCTCAACAGGTCTCCCCAATCAAGCTGTGAGTCAAACAATAGCAGACGCGCTTCTCAATGCTTCTGATCACCTTCCTGTTTATGCAGATTATACATTTTCTTTACCCACTAGTGCAAATCCTCCATACCAGGGAAGCATAGCCTTTACTCAGGTTGGAGTTAACGATGGAACAGGTTCGCACCCGGACGAGATTGAGTTTGTTACTTTATACAGGATGAATTTAACCACACTTAAAATAACAAATAATGTTATTAACTATGATAGCACGCTTGGAAACGGGAAAGGGACATTTGATTTGAGTAGTACAGGCTGGACAGATGTTCCAGCTGGTACCCACATTAGATTAGGGCCTCCAACTGATAACGACGCGACTGATGGAATATTGTCTTATGATGGTAGCGGCAGCGGGACATTACCTGTATTTAATTCGACAGGAGATAATCAGGTAATAGCTTATACCGGCTCATCACCATCCCCCACATACGTAGCCGGTTTACACTGGGGGGGAACCTCAGGGGCATGGCCTAACCCGTCATTTGAGCCCGGCACTTCTTCTGACATAGCACTGGGAAATTATAATAATTATTATTTTAATGGAACTCTTACAGGTACCCTTTTTACTGATAGGAGTAACTTGGTAGATATCGGTAACTGGACAGGATCTGCTACTTGGCAGGATTATTACTCCCAGCCTTTGCCAGTTGAGCTTTCGTCATTTTCTGGAAGGGTCGATAAGGATGGAATTATTTTACAATGGCGGACAGAAACTGAGGTAAATAATTACGGATTTGATATTGAGCGATCAATCGATAATTCAAACTGGGAAAAAATAGGATTTGTTGCTGGTCACGGAAACAGCAATACTCCGAAAGATTATTCATTTACTGATAATAGCTCTATACCGGCTGGTATAATTTATTACAGACTAAAACAGGTGGATGTTGATGGGAAATTTGAATTTTCGGCAATAGTGGAATTGGAAAATAAATTATCCATCAAACCAGTTCTATCCCAAAATTATCCAAATCCATTTAACCCGGGATCAAAAATCGGATATACAGTTCCCAAAACAGGGTTTGTATCTTTGAAAGTATATGATGTCCTCGGCAGGGAAGTGGTAACACTTGTAAATGCACTACAAAGTGCGGGTAAATATTCGGTCAAATTTAATGGTGCTGGACTCGCAAGTGGAATTTATTTTTATATCTTAAAAACGGATAATTACATTTTGTCTAAAAAAATGAATCTGCTCAAATAATATGACTACGGAAGAGTATTTAATAAATTGAAAAATTATACATTATTGTTCCAGAGAAGATGCTTGGTTATCTAAAAGCAATAGGTCCCATTTTCTATCGGAACTATATAATAATATTGTAAGTATTTCGAATAATTAATTAACTTAAGTTACCCAAGGCAATTTAAGTTATTTTTTTGCCATTTTTTAGAATGCCTAACTTTAGTTAAAATTACTCAATTGCAAAAATATTTAAGTTATGTTCAACATAATTTAATAGATTGTTGGAGCAACAATAATGTTGTTATTACAATTTCTATATAGGATAGTTTTAATGGCAAAAAAAAATAAATTATAAAGAAGTAAATGGTATAAAGCTCATAAAAGTTTCTAAGTAAATCCTGTAGCTTTAATTGAATCTGTTAATATTTTTTTATGGAATCGGAATTTATAGATATTATTTTGAATAAATAAATGATAAAATTATCATTTTGAAACAGATGAGATTGCTTTTGGATAAAAAAGATAGATTTTGGGGATAAATTAGCTATATTTGATTTGGAACGTATTTTGTACTTAACCCTATAAAAATCTATATTTAATTACTTACCAATGGGATAAGCAATATGAAAATTTTAATAGCCAGCTCTATTTCAAAATCAGCTATTGAAGAACTTAAGGTAAATCACGATGTAATTTGTGCTTTTAATGCGTCTGAAGAAAAATTAATTTCTGAAATAAGTGATAGAGATATTCTAATTTTTCGAAGTGGCGTAAAAATTTCTGAGCCTGTCATGAAGGCAGGATCAAACCTGAAATTTTTAATTCGGGCTGGCTCGGGTCTGGATAATCTTGATGTTGAGTACGCTAATAAAAGAGGTCTGGAATTAAAACGTATTCCGGAACCAGGCGCTAAAGCAGTTGCGGAATTAAGCTTTGCTTTTATGTTAACGCTATCCAGAAATTTACTCTATGCAGATAGGGAATGGAAAAAAGGGCATTGGGTAAAAAGTGAAATTACTGGTTACCTTTTAAGAGGCAAGGTTTTGGGTATTATTGGTGCAGGGAATATTGGATCACTTGTTGGGGAAATGGGCTCGGCTTGGGGAATGACAGTATTAGGATGTGTTGACAACGAAAGTCACACAAAAGAAAATGAGGATTATTTGGCTTCAAAGGGTATTAAGTTAACTTCGTTTGAAGAAGTTATCACCAAATCGGACTATTTAAGTATTCATGTACCTCTAAATGAAGATACAAGAAATTTGATTGACAAGAAGGTTTTGAAAATGATGAAGCCAGGCTCATATTTAATGACCCTTGCTCGTGGAGGTGTTGTTAATGAAAAAGATCTTTTAGAAGAGCTAATTCATGGAGAAAGACTGAGAGGGGCTGGGCTTGATGTACACGAAAAAGAAGGTGAAGGGAAAATATCACCATTGGCATCATTACCAAATGTAGTTTTTTCTCCTCATATGGGTGCCCAAACCGTTGATTCACAGAGAGAAATAGGAGAACGTGTTTTGGAAATTGTAGAATATTTTGACAATAAATTAAATTCGCGTGAAGAAATTGTAACAACAATTAGTAAATAAAAATAGTAGTATTTGTTGAAGTGATTACGCAATAGGAGAGAAACAATGATAGCAAAAACAACACAATTTAAACAAATGCTTACATCGGACCAACTTGAATTTATCTTGGAGGCACATAATGGTTTAAGTGCAAAGATAGTTGAGGAAGCAGGCTTTAAAGGAATTTGGGGAAGTGGTCTGGCAATTTCTGCTGCTCTTGGAGTTAGAGATAATAATGAAGCTAGTTGGACTCAGGTACTGGATGTAACAGAATTTATGAGTGATGCAACCAATATTCCAATTATGTTGGATGCAGATACTGGCTATGGAAATTTTAATAACGTAAGAAGGCTTGTAAAGAAACTTGAGCAGAGAAAGATTGCTGCAATGTGCATAGAGGATAAACTCTTTCCCAAAACAAATTCTTTTATAAATGGGGAGGCACAGGAATTAGCTAAAATTGATGAGTTTTCAGGTAAGATAAAAGCGGCAAAAGATACTCAGGAAGATCCTGATTTTTGCGTAGTAGCCAGAATTGAGGCGTTCATTGCTGGCTGGGGACTGTCAGAAGCCTTAAAAAGAGCCGAAGCATATCATAAAGCAGGTGCTGACGCTCTGCTGGTGCATAGTAAAAAAAATACTGCAGAAGATATATTTGATTTTATGAAAGAGTGGAAAGATACTTGCCCCGTTGTAATAGTACCTACAATGTACCACGAAACTCCCACTGAAGAATTCCTAAAATGTGGAGTAAGTCTTGTTATATGGGCAAACCATTTGATGCGAAGCAGTATTAAAGCAATGCAGCTTACAGCAGCTACAATATATAGTGACAGGTCACTCACTTCAGTAGAAAAAGAGATTGTATCTGTAAAAGAAATATTCCGCCTACAAAATGCCGATGAACTTAAAAAAGCAGAAAAAATCTATCTTCCTTAAAAAAAGAACTGCTATTTTTTTGTTTTCAGCCTATAATTGTAATTAATAATTTCTAATTAAATGAAAGAGAATAGTATTAAAAGTAATATTATAGATTATGACCTATATGGTATTGTTGGTATTAGGCAAATTAACCCGGCTGAAAGCGATATTAGAAATCTTTCCAATCTGTATTCGAGTTTCAGATCTGATTTAATTAGAGAGCCCGAAATTACAATTCGTTATAAAAAAAACTGGCAATTGGGTAATATTTCCTATTTGGGATTAGATGATGCAGGTTTTAATGAAGATGGTTTCTATATATTATCAAACGGGCAAACACCAGTAAAAATTAAAATACCGTTCGAACAAATAGGGGGTAATTGTGAACTTATTTGTGAAATGGGTATTGGAAATGTACCGTTACTTAATCATATTATCAATCTAACTTTTCTTAAAAAAAAATATTTACCTATCCATGCTTCAGCATTTATATATAAAAATTTAGGTGCCCTTGTTATTGGATGGTCAAAGGGAGGTAAGACTGAAGCATTATTTAGCTTTATAAAGTATGGTGCAAAATTTGTTGGTGATGAGACTGTTATAATATCACCAGATGGTAAAAAAATTTTTGGGATCCCTGTACCAGTTTCAATTTGGGAATGGCAATTCTCTGAAATACCTGAGCTAATGCCACCAATAAGTATACAAAAGAGGATATTTTTCAAGGGAATTCATTTAGTTGATAAAGTTCATAAAATATTCAGCAATGGTTTACTGAAAAATAATTCATTTTATAAAATGTTGGGAAAGGCACTGCCATCTTTGAGAAGACAATTAAATATTCGTGTATTACCGGAAGTAATATTTGCTAACAAACTACATTGGGGACAGGCTGACTTGAATAGATTAGTTATTATTATGAGCCATAACAGAAATGAATTTAGTTTAGATAAATGTAATAAGGACGAAATTGCAGATAGAATGGTCACATCAAATTTACATGAATTAGATTCGTTTAAAAATTATTATAGCCTATTCAAGTTTGCATTTCCGGGTATTAAGAATGATTTCCTTGAAGAGGTTGGCAAAATCTATAATAAATTATTGCCCAATGTTTTAGATAATATTGAGAGTTATAAAGTAATGCATCCTTATCCGGTTTCGTTTGAAAGACTATATACGGCAATGAAGCCTATATTTAATAAAATTAATAATATTTAATTAATAGTTTAAGATACTTTATATGGCAACTATTGCGTTAATTGGTGCTGATGGATCAGGAAAGACAACAATTGCTAAAATGCTTCTTGACTCACCACCTGCAAAGATGAAATATTTATATATGGGTTTAAACATTGAATCAAGTAACCATGCGTTGCCAACATCCAGACTTATTTTTTACCTAAAATTGTTAAAGTATAAAAGAAAAAATAAAAAGCTCAAAAACGTTAAACTTAAAAACCTCTCCTTAAATGACCTTGAAGAAAATCGAACCTTGGATAAGAGGGGTAAACTTGGAGCTATCGCAAGATTAGTTAATAGAATGGCAGAAGCGTGGTATAGACAATTTTTCTCAATAGTGTTTCAATTAATGGGCTATGTAGTCTTGTACGACAGACATTTCCTATTTGATTCTTCAACTGGTCATTTTGGAGCAGAAGCAAAAAATCAAAGGTTGACATCTAAAATTCACTGGTGGCTTCTTAATAATATGTACAGTAAACCTGATTTGGTTTTCTTCTTACAAGCTCCCCCCGAGGTTCTGTTTGAGCGAAAAGGTGAAGGTGATATTCAATACTTAAAAATGCGGTCAGAAAATTTTATGAAAGTTGGAAGCATGTTAAATAATTTTATCATTGTTGATGCGACACAACCAATCGATAAAGTTTTCACAGTTATATTTAATAAATCAAAAGAATATTTAAATAAGTAAAAACAAATATTTTAATAGAATTAATGTTGACTATAAAAAGGGAACTATGAATAAGAGTGATAAACCTTATGCAGTCTTAATTAATATGGATTACATGACTGGATTGCAAACTGCTAGAATCCTGGCGAATTATGGAGTCCCGGTCATTGGTTTAGCTGAAAACCTTGACCATTTTTGTACTAAAACTAATGCTTGTGAAAAAGTTATTCAGAGCGGTCGGATGTCAGGTGAACTAATTGAAAATCTAATCACTCTGGGGAAAGATCTGGATCAGAAAGCTGTTCTTTATCCTTGCCAGGATACGAGTGTTTTGCTTGTTTCGCAAAATAGAGCAAAACTTAAACCTTACTATCATATCTCACTCCCTACGAATGAAACGGTCGAATTATTAATGGATAAGCCGCGATTTTACGAATTTGCGAAGGATAATAATTTACCTGTTGCAAAATTCTTCTTGTTTAAAAACAGAAATGACGCTGAAAAAGCTGCAGATAAATTAAGCTTTCCTTGTGTACTTAAGCCTCATATGAGAAGCCCCAAATGGGAAGAAAACACCAGACTAAAAGCATTTAAAGTGTTCAATAAGGATGAATTTCTAAAGATGTATGACCGCATATGTGATTGGAGTGATACTTTGATGTTACAGGAATGGATAGAAGGAGATGATACAACTCTCTATTCATGTAATTCCTATTACAATAGTTCTTCTGAATCTCTTGCTGATTTTACTGCTAAAAAGCTAAGGCAGTGGCCTATTGTTACTGGAAACACAAGTTTAGGCATTGATGTGATTGATAAAACTGTTTTGGATGTAACGACAGATCTATTTAAAAAAGTTAATTATGTTGGATTGGGATATGTAGAAATTAAAAAAGATATTCGAAATGAAAAATATTATATAATTGAACCGAATATCGGTAGACCTACGGGGAGATCAGCACTTGCTGAAGCTTGTGGAGTTGATTTGATTTACACTATGTATTGCGATTGCTTAGGTATGACGCTGCCTGATACAAGAATACAGTCCTATAAAGGTATTAAGTGGATTCATTTAAGAACAGACCTGCAATCTGCGTATAATTATTGGAAGACAGGCAATCTGACTTTAAAAGAATGGATAAAATCAATGAAAGGAAAAAAGTTTTATTCTGTTATATCATTAAAAGATCCAATGCCGTTTCTAGTAGAGCTTAAAATGGTGTTGGTTTTTATTATTAAATCTTTGTTTAGTAAATCGGACCATATTAAGCATTAATATCATTCACTTTAATATTTAGCAAAACTTGATAACAAAAATAAGAAATATTTCAAAAGAACAATCGTTAACTGTAGAAGAAGTGGATAGTGGATTTAGAGATGAATGGATTAAATTCATTCTGAAAAGGCCCGAGTGTTCTATGTATTATCATCCTGCATGGTTGGAAGTTCTCGAGGAAGAAACGAATCAAAAAATATTTAGACTCATATGTAGAGATAAATCAGGACAATTAGTTGGTATTTTACCACTTCAATTAACTAAAGGAGTTCCCTTTGGTATTGGAGGAGTTCCAGGGACAAAACGTATATCTTCTTTACCCAGAACGCCTGTTGGAGGTCCAGTAGTTTCTTGTGATGAGGCACTTGATTTACTGATACGAAGGGCAATTGAAATAAGTCAGGATGATTCAAAATGTAGATTACAGATCAAATCTTTTAGCCATAAATTGAATGAGCGAATACAAGATCTATCAAAGCATTTCTGGCGGGAAGTATATTTTACAGATATTCCAAAGTATCCGGAAGAAATAAGATTCGGCAACTCTAAAAATCATACAAAAATTAAGTGGGGGGTTAATAAGGCGCTTAAAAGTGGGGTTAAAATTAGATATTCTGAATCTGCAAAAGACATTTTAGCCTGGTATAAATTGTATCTTGATACCATGAAATTTCATACAACCCCACCGAGATCCTTAGGATTTTTTAATAGCCTGTGGAAAAATATGGGCCCTAATGGATTAATGAGATTAGTTCTGGCTGAAATCGAGGATGACGAAAAACAAAGGATTATTGCCGGTAGTATTTTCTTAACATTTAATAAGACAGTTGTTTATGCTTTTAATGGAAGCAGCAGAAATGATTTTGAATTGAGGCCGAATGATTTAATTCATTGGACTGTTATGAAAGATGCACAAAAAGAAGGATTTGAAATTTATGATTGGGGAGAGGTTGCCAAAGGACAGGATGGATTAGCGGCATATAAAGAAAAATGGTCATCAAAAAAAGTTGATATGTATCATTACTATTATCCTGATTTTGAGAAACAAAATGAGGCAAATATTGATTCTGGTACAAAGGAAGGATTAATTAAAAGCTTGTGGAATATCTTACCATTAAAAATTACGTCCATAATTGGTTCACAAGTATTTAAATATCTATAAGAGCGATGAAAAGAATATTTTACATTATTAAACCGTTAATACCAAGATCTTTTCAAATATTTCTGCGGCAAAAGCTTGTTGCTAAGCAAAAAGGAAACTATAAAAATATCTGGCCAATTTTAGAAAAAGCCGGGGAAAAACCTAATGGGTGGATAGGTTGGCCAAATGGCAAGAGGTTTGCTTTTATTTTAACACACGATGTAGAGTTAAAAGGAGGTCACGATAAATGTTTAAGATTAGCTCTGCTGGAAAAAGAATTGGGGTTTGTTTCATCCTTTAATTTTGTACCGGAGAGGTACAATGTTTCACCAGAACTTCGTAAAGAACTTGAAAAATCTGGGTTTGAAATAGGTGTACATGGGCTGAATCACGATGGCAAGCTATTTTCAAGCAAAAAAATATTTAATGAAAGAGCAACAAAAATAAATAGTTATTTATTAGAATGGAAAGCAGCAGGTTTCAGAGCACCGGCTATGCATCATAATTTGGAGTGGATTCACAACCTTAAGATTAAATATGATCTTTCAACATTTGATACCGATCCATTTGAACCTCAGTCAGATGGTATGGAAACTATATTTCCTTTTCGAGTTAGTAAAAGGGACAGCGATCAGGGATACTGGGAATTTCCTTATACAATGGTACAGGATTTTACACTTTTTATGCTTATGAAAGAAAAAAATATAAATATCTGGACAAAAAAACTGGACTGGATTGTTGAAAAGGGCGGAATGGTTTTGTTAAATGTTCACCCGGATTATTTAAGTTTTGAGGGGAAACCCAGAAAGGAGGAATTTCCCGTTCAGCTGTATGTAGACTTATTAAAGTATGTACAAAATAAATATGCTAATCAATTTTTGAATATTCTTCCAGGTGAGTTGGCTGTAAAAGCTGATTCATTATTTAGCCCACACCTGGATAAGAAAGAAAATGAATCTTTACGGTAATTATTAATATTTATCGTATTTAGATATGGACTAAATAATTCCTTATTAAAGATATCCAATTACTTAATTAATAAAATTATATTATGAAAAGTTATGTATTAATCACACCGGCACGTAATGAAGCTGATTACATAGAAAAGACTATAAAATCTGTAATTAACCAGACTATATTACCCCAAAAATGGATAATTGTAAGTGACGGTTCAACGGATAGAACGGAGGAAATCGTTAATTATTATATTTCGAAGTTTAATTTTATTGAATTACTTAAGAAAAAGAATAATGAAGATAGAAACTTCGGTTCTAAGGCAAGAGCCATTTCTATCGCTTATAATAAATTGAGGGAGCTTGATTTTGAATTAATTGGTAATTTAGATGCTGATGTCTCACTTGATGTCAACTACTATGAGAGAATGTTAATTGAATTTGAAGCGAATCCAAATCTTGGAATAGCAGGAGGGGTAAGATACGATCTTATAAAAGGTAGATTTATAAAGTTGAATTGCGCGCCAGATAGTGTAGGAGGCCCTTTCCAATTATTCCGAAGAGAATGCTATGAAGAAATTGGGGGTTATAAGCCATCAAGGTTTGGGGGTATTGACGCAATAGCTGAAATATCTGCGCGGATGAATGGGTGGGAAGTAAAAATGTTTCCACAATACAAAATATTACATTATCGGCCAACTGGAACGGCTACCGATAATGTTCTTAAGCAAAAATTCAGAGCTGGTATAAGAAATTACAGTCTAGGTTATCACCCTCTTTTCCTCTTTCTGCGGTCATATAAGACTATTACTATTAAGCCATATTTCTTTGGCAGCATTATAATTTTATTTGGATATCTATGGGCTTCTATGAGAAGATTTCCAAGGCCAGTTTCAAAGGAATTTGTGAAATACTTAAGACTTGAACAGATAGGAAAAATGAAATCTTTTGCAAACTTAACATAATGGTTTAAGTATTGGACAAATTATGGGACAATAAATTTGAAAAGTATTATGAGGAATTTAAACGCAACATAAATTTACTTTTTTCCAGGGATGTTATTTAGTCATTTACTGTAATTTAATTAACCGTATTAGAAATGAAGGCTGAATGATCTATATAGACTAAATCTGCTTAGTGGACTTGTAGGTGGACGAATTAGGTAAATTTAATTAACACAAAAAGAATTGAGAGAACCTAGCACTTTATTGCATGTTTTTCTCATAAATACTTTAGGATTACTGCTGTTTGGTTTACCCATTGTACTTATAATATGGAGATTATTCTCTCTGTAGGATATTATCAATATGAATGGTATGTATTAGCTATTTTTATTTTAGCGTATTATGGAGATATGCTTAAAATTAATTTAGTCCGTTAATCAATTTGCACAATACTTAATGGATGCTCTTTAGTGTGTCATTGTTATTTTGGAATCCTAAATAGTTAATGATATTATATCAATAGTAAAGTTGGATTAAATTTTTGTTAATGGATAAAACGATTAAAAGAGATATTTACTTCAAAATAGCAATATTTGCTTATATGGCATTTTTATTTTTTGAATTCTTCGGTACAAGTATTCCTTTTAAGACAAGGGTTGATACTAATAAAATGGGCGGTGGTGGCGGTAATATTATCAATCAGATTGTTTATACCTCCATATTTCTAGCTTCAACAATCTCACTTTTTGTAAGACGTCTCGATGCAATAGCTATAATAAAGAAGGAAAAATTATTAACTATTTTTTTACTTTGGTGTTTATTAAGCGTTCTTTGGTCTTATAGTCCCTTAGATACCGTTAAACGATTTTTCAGAATATTTACTTTATTTACAGTTACCTTATCTCTGCTTGTTCATACAACTTCGACTAAAGAAATCCTGAGATATACGAAACCTGTTTTATATTTATATGTTTTTCTTTCCGTATTTGTTTGTATAGTAATTCCAGGTGCAAAGGATCCTACCTTTCATACCTGGAGAGGATTTGCTGATCATAAAAATCTTCTTGGACAGGTGGCTGTAATATGCACACTTTTGAGTTATTTTATTTATAAGATGGAAAAAGGCAATGCAAAATTGATTGCAGCTACTGCTGTATTATTTTCACTTGCACTTTTATTCGGTTCGAGAAGCATGACTTCGATTTCTACATTTCTTATAATTATGTTTGCAGCCTCCTTAATATCGGTTGATGATATATTTAAACCCCTTGGACTTGGTCGTACTGCGTCAGTAACACTTTTTTTATTTGGGATCGGTGTGGTTTTGTCTATCCTGCTAATTTCTCCCGAAATAATTGATACAGTTACAGAAGCTATAGGAAAAGACCCATCATTTTCAGGGAGGACCGATTTATGGACAGCTATGTTTATTAGTATTTCCCATCATCCTTTTTTAGGAACTGGTTTCCAGGCATTTTGGAGTGTTAGTCCCCCTTCTGAATATCTGGAGCATGTATATAAACTATTTGTTTGGATTCCGAGTGAATCGCACAATAGTTATATTGATATTACTAACCAGGTTGGCTTTATAGGACTCGGAATATTTATTATAATGATATTTAAGTATTTTTTAAATTTACTAAAATTGATTTATCCTAGTCCATGGAAATGGTTTGTTATTACTGCACTAATTATTAGCATGCAGGAGTCAATATTATTCAACGTCGGCCATATTGTAGGTTCAATGTTAACTATCTCATATTTGATTTTATTCGCTCAGCTTTGGAAACAGGACGTTGAATACAAATTTGTAACAAATTAGATAAATGAATCATTTGAAATAAAATATAAGACATATCGTTTAATCAATCTAAATTTGATACTATATAATGTTTTCTTTTGCATTTGCTTACGGAAGTTTTAATAACCAGATTTTCCGGGTTCTATAACTTATTACAAAAAAAGCAAGATATGCAGCACTATTGAACTTGAGGAAGCAACAACAAAACTATTTCAGTCTATTTGTAATTGCCAGAATAGGGTACAAGGATATAACGTGGGATATGTACAATATCTCTATTCTTAGGAAATAGTTCGTCTTTTGAATAATAGAAATATAATTATTAATTAATAAAAACATAATTGAAAAATGATATCTCTTTGAACAAATAATTAAGGTAATAATGAAAATACTAACAGTAGTTGGAGCTAGGCCAAATTTTATGAAAGTTGCACCAATTCATAAAGCATTACAAAAATATAAAAAGAGTGTAACTCATCTAATCTGTCATACCGGGCAACACTATGATACAAATATGTCAGAGATATTTTTTAAACAACTAGAACTGCCAGTACCAAATTATTTTTTAGGAATTGGGAGTGGCTCGCATGCTGAACAAACCGGTAGAATTATGATCGAATTTGAGAAATTACTGATTAAAGAAAATCCTGTTCTGGTAATTGTTGTAGGGGATGTTAATTCTACTATAGCTTGTGCACTTACAGCTAAGAAACTTCATATAAAGGTTGCCCACATTGAAGCAGGTTTAAGAAGTTTTGATCGTAATATGCCTGAAGAAGTTAATAGAATACTTACTGATTCAATTTCTGATTATTTATTTGTAACTGAAAGGAGTGGGTTGGTAAATCTTAAAAATGAAGGAATTGATAAGGGGAAAGTGTTTTTCGTTGGTAATTGCATGATAGACAGCCTAATTAGTATATTAAAGCTTACTAAAAAAACAAATATCCTTAAAAAATTTGAATTAAATCAAAATGACTATATTATTGTGACTATGCATCGTCCCAGTAATGTGGATTCAGAAGCCAGGCTTACTGGTTTAGTTAAATTGCTAAATTCCTTATCAGTACACAGAAAAATTATATTTCCTATTCATCCGAGAACTAGAAAGAATTTAGAAGGGTTTGGACTCCTGGCAAAAGTTAATGAGAATATTCTCTTAACAAATCCGATTGGTTATATTGACTTTATTAGTCTTCTTGAAAAATCGGAATTGATACTGACTGATAGCGGGGGAATACAAGAAGAAAGTACTTACCTTGGAGTACAGTGTATTACTTTAAGAACCTCAACGGAACGCCCATCTACTGTTGATGAAGGAACTAATCAATTGGTCGGTGGAGATTTTAAGAAAGCTGGTAAGGCAGTATTAAAAGTAATAGGTGGTCATAAGAAAATTGGTACTGTACCTGCCCTTTGGGATGGTAAGGCAGCCGAAAGAATTTGCGAAATATTAGCTGGTGAATTAAATTATTAATTTATTTCTCTAGAGCGTCTTTTCAAAAAGAACATTGTTAATTAAAATTAGAAAAAGCATCCGCTTAATTATATTAAATTATACTTTTAATTAAAAAGTAAGTCATAATTCAATAATTTGTTGTTATCCATTTATATGTGTGATCTATTATAGTTATTAAATATTAGTTAAAAATATAGTATTATTTATACTACCTAGGGGAATTAATATCTATGGAGTCAGATAAAAGAATGGCTTTAGACAAAATATCTAAGGAGATGATATTTGACTATTATAAATATTCTATCGTATTAGAACCGAATAGTATTACAGCTTCGCAAAATGTAATAAAATATGAAACAAAAGATTCATTTATTTGGTTAATTAATCCAAACAATATAGAATTGGATATTTATTCTTTAGAAAAACTTGATAACACAAATAAATATGTATATGAAATTGAAGGAATTTGGGCATGTATTATTCAAAATAAACTTGGAAATGAGTTTAGGGCAATAACGTCTATTCAAAATGAATTACCTTGGTATTATTCAAATGAATTAAAAGGAATTATAGCGAATAATATTTTTTTGGTAACCAAATTGTTAAAAAATATTGAAATAAATCATAGGGCTATCAGTTCCTTTTTGGCGTTTGATTTCTGCTATTTTGGGGAAACTTTTCTTAAAAAGATAAAGAAAAGTTATGGTGGGGATATTTTATATTTATCTAATAATAATGTTAAAATTATAGGTTGTGATTTACAAAAATGGCTTGGTTTTGATGGGAGTATTTCAAATCGCAATTTGATTTTGGAAGCTTTTCTAAATAGCGTGGATAAATGCCTGCAAGATGGTTATCCACAAATAAATCTCACAGGTGGTTCAGATAGCAGAGCTATATTAGCTGCCGCTTTAGTTTCAGGCAGGGATTTTACATTATTTACTGGCACCTCATCAATTGTAAGCAAAAGGGATATTCATACAGCGGAAGTAATTGCAAAAATAATAGATAAAAAGCATTATGAAATAGATGCTAGTGATGTTAATCTTGATAGTATAGATAGTGCGATTGAGAAAGTTGCTATTCAAACAAATGCAGAATTTACTCCAAGAAATTGGATAATACATTATAAAGAATATGTACATGATAGTGATAAAGTAATCCATATAAGTCGGCTTAAAGGTTATAGGGGAGAATACTTTAAAGGATTTTATAAGGGACCATCGGGCAGTGTTGATTCCTATTTTAAGAGACACAGTTTTTTTATTAACCAAAAATACAGGGCAATAATTTACGAACTTTTCCGAGAAAGGTATTTATTCTATAAAAATTTAAGTGGAATAAATGCTAACGAACTTTTTTATCATAGAGAAAGGGATAATTTTTGGGTTTCATGTAATATAAGGACCCATATCAATTATAGTAAAATATATACGCCTTTTTCTGATAATAGACTATTAAGTCTCGGTTATAGATTTACAGGAGGTATAAAGGGATGTAAGTTACATGAAGGTGCTTTTGAATTATTGCCTCCAAAACTAAGAAATATTCCTACATCTGCTAGCCAGCTAACAATCTATTACCATCAATTACAGAAAAGATTTCAAAAAAATAAAAAGCATAGTATTTTTCTTACTGCGGATTATTTGCAAGAAAATATTGACTATGACTTATTAAGTGAAGTTGTGCAACGGAAATTAATAGAATCATTAATTAATCAGTACCGCCTTAAAGGTTTGAATAGCAATTTTGTTCATAAAATGTTTGCGATAAGTTACTTTTATAATTTAATTAAGTAATTGGAAATTATTTTTTAGAAATATTATTAAGAATAGATAAAAGATGGCAATTAAAAAAAAGTATGGCCTTACTGAGGTCAGCTATATATATTAATTTGACTTTATTGAATTGTCCACTGATTATAAAGAAATATTTTACCTTTATTCAAACAAATTCTTAGGGAATCTTTTTTGTGAGAATGCGATACAAAAATTAAGATATTAAATATTTATTTACTGATTTACTAATAAGTGCAGGTGTTATGCAAAAAAATATATGGATAGATTTAGATAATTCTCCCCATGTACTATTCTTTGATCCCATAATTAAAGAGCTTAGAGATAATGGTGTTGAGGTTTTTATTACTGCGAGGGACTATGCTCAGGTTATTCAACTTGCCGAGCTTTTTGAAATAAAGTATACCAAAATAGGGAAGCACTTTGGCAAGAATAAATTAATGAAAGTGCTGGGTGTTGTAACTCGTTCTCTACAAATGATACCTATTGTACTGAAAAAGAGGCCTATGTTAGCATTATCTCACGGCTCCCGCTCTCAAATTCTTACAGCAAAATTGATTGGTATTAAAAGTGCAATGGCGTACGATTATGAATTGGCGCGGGGGATACCATTATTTAGGCCTAATTATAAATTATTACCCGAGGTTATACCCGACAGCAAAATTCGTAAAAATGCAGAAAAAATTATTAGATATCCTGGTATAAAGGAAGATGTCTATATTCATAAATTTATTCCAGATTCCGAAATTATTGTTAATCTAAAACTAGATATTGAGAAAGTAATAATTTCTATTAGACCTCCTGCTTATTCTGCACATTATTATATGGAAAAAAGCAAAGAACTATTTTACGAAACCATTAATGTCGTTGCCCAGCTTGAGAACACTCAGATTGTTATAACACCGAGGACTGATGAACAGAAAACAGAAGTCATTAAAAAATGGAAGCCTTATTTGGAATCCGGAAAAATTGTGATACCGGAAGTTATTGTAAATGGTTTAAATTTAATCTGGCACTCCGACCTTGTAATTAGTGGTGGCGGTACAATGATCAGAGAGGCTGCTTCATTAGGAGTTCCAGCATATAGTATCTTCGGAAGTGAAATTGGATCGGTAGATAAATATTTAGCAGATTCAGGAAGACTTACACTGATTGGTACTAAGGAAGATATTAGCAACAAAATCAAAATTGTAAAACGAGTAAAGATCAAAGAGGACATAAGCAAAAATATGATTACATTAAAATTTATAACAAATGCAATTATGGAATTAATGGATAATACAGGAAAATAATATTTATTCAGTGTAATGAATAAATAAACATCATATCTTGAATTTATATATTATAAATCTACTTAAAATTTAAGCCAGACTCTCAGAGTAACTCTGGTTTTCCCTAATAAATTTAATTTCATTAATAAATTATTTCTCTGTCCAGCTATTATCATACAAAAATCTTTTAAGAAATATAAAGCTCCTCCCCAAAAGCTAAAGGAGTAATTCCTATTTGGTAAACTTAAGTTAATGCATTATAGTTTATTTTTCTGCCCACATTATGGACTAAATATTTGATGGGCAAAAAAAACCCTCCCATAACTCTATGTTATGAAAGGGTTTACAAACCGACATATTTTATAATGGGTTATTTTAGTAGATTCATTTTTTTAGTTTCTGAAAAATTACCGGCAGTTAATCTGTATAAATAAACGCCGCTAGATACTTCCTCGCCTCTGCTGTCCTTACCGTTCCAGAAAACTACATGATACCCTGCAGTTGTTCTCTGATTAAATAATGTTGTTACCTCTCTTCCCAGCATATCATAGATTCTAATTGTTACATCCGAAGTGTTTGGTGTATAGAATTTAATAGTAGTAGATGGATTAAATGGATTAGGATTATTCTGCAAAAGTTGTGCTTCAGAAGAAGCTGTCAGGTTTACTGTTACTACATCATAATATTTAAAATTTCCATCAATGTCTATCTGTTTTAACCTGTAACTGAAAGAAATGCCATCAGAGGGTGTATCTGTAAAAGAGTAATTCTTTGGTGAGTTGCTATTACCGTTGCCGGCTACAAAACCAATTTTTTGCCAACCTTCATTGCCGGAAGATCTTTCAACATCAAAGCCGTAATTATTCACTTCTGTTGCTGTCTTCCAGGTTAAATAAACTGAATTTTTAACAACTGAACCAGAAAAAGAAGTTAGCTCGACAGGCAGAGCAGTCTGACCAGGATTTGTTGTTGTAGGGGATGCTGACGCATCACTTTGTTCTGTCCATTTTCCTGGAACAGTGGCCTCGGTTTCTGGATCATTTCCACTCCAATATATCGATTGTCCAGTATAAAATGTTGTTGTACCAGGAAGTACCACATCTCCATATCCTCCATCAAATTCAGTAGTACTGGATGAAGAACTTCCGTATTGAACACAAAATATACCTGTAAGGGTATTTGTAAAAAGATTTGAAGAGTAAAGCAGTATGGCGTTACTTGCTGGGTTATTGCCATCATAACCAGTTAAACTTGCCCAGGTTCCACCGCTCTCCATAAAAGTAGGGTCGTTGCTTGGAATACAAATGTACCCATCAGCAATAGTAAAATGATCAGCTGGAAGACTCGAACTTTTTGAACCAGCCTTATAAATTACAATAATTGTTCCCTTATTTAGGCCATTTAAGTCTCCATTGCTTTTACTTAACTCAATACCTTTAGTTAAATCAACCGTAGCAGAACCAGTTTGTGGATATCCACCATATGTAGCACGAGTTGTAAGATATAATCCTTGCAAATCGGTACCATCCACAGTAACAATCAATTCAATCCAATCGTGATCTGAAGAATCACCGTTTGAAAATTCATTAATAATCACCTTGGTTTGAGCAACTGTTGTATATGAATTGAGTGCCATAATTATTATGGCACTTAAAAAAAGTAATGTTTTTTTCATTTAATCTTCCTTTATAATATTTTCATAATACATTTAAATACTTCTATAAAGTCCGGTATAATCTCCTTTAATTAGGCCCACAGTAAAGTACTAATAAATTCATAAAAACAAAACAAAATATTGTAAAATGTTTACCCCAAATCACCCACAAATAATAAACATTCAACAACAATATTTAATTGCATTTCTATAAAGTTATGAAGCCAATATTATGGGTAGTTTACCAGCCTACTGATCAAAAACCTTGCTACTTAAATATGTAGGAATTTGTTCATAGTTTTATGCTTCCTGCTAGCCTGCTAATCAACTAGAATGAAAATATTGTGCCATTTATAGACCATTTGGTTAATCCATAAATTTCTGGTGCAGTATGTCTCATTCTAATAAAATGTTCCTTTTATATACTCTAAGTTTATGTATAGAACAATATTATTAAAACACTTAGAGGCTGGTATAATACTTGTGATTGTGCCATATGCCCATGATAATTATTGTCAAATATCCATTATCATTGAGTAACAGAACAATAAAGGAGAAAAAGATTAAATTGTTATATTAAAAATTCTCCTGGTAAAGAATGATAATTTCAGAAATCTAGCCTAATTTCATAATTATACATTGTAACGGAAGGAGCATTATTTTGGCTTTCTAGTTTCGATAGAGTAATTAAAAAATAGAGAATTTATAGCCTATACTAATTCTTATGGACAGCGAGGCGGTTTATAAAATTGAGTGAAAAACACGTAATATTATTATAAAACTAAGTAGAAAGTCTATGAAATTATTTCTGGTTCTTGTTTAAGAGCTTTTTAACAATCATAATAAAATAATTTTGTTTTTAATGGAAATCCATTTTATATTTTCAAAACCTTTATTTAACTATTTATGCACGTCAAATCTAATTTTTACAGAAATAATATAAATGAAAAATAAATTTGTTTCCGTTTGTATAGCTACATATAATAGAAGCGAACTACTAACAAAACTAATTGATAGTCTTACAAAGCAAAAGATTAATGGAAATATAGATTTTGAAATTATTGTAGTAGATAATGATCCTTCGGGAAGCGCCAAATTTATTATTGATGATTTTAAAAACACAAAAAATCTAAATGTAAAATACTATATTCAACCCATCAAGAATATAAGTTTGACTAGAAATAAAGGAATAGAAAATTCAAAAGGGGATTATATCTTATTTATAGATGATGATGAGATCGCAGCCCCGGAATGGATACAGTCAATGGTTGATACAATACAAAAATATGGTGCCGATGCCGCCTTTGGAAGAGTAATGTCACACTTTGATGATGGTACACCCGATTGGATATCAAAACATCCGCTTTTTAATCGGGAAGCTCCACCTACTGGGACGGAAGCATTATTCACTAGAACCGGTAATTGTATTATAAAATCTTCTTTATTGAAGGATATGCCGGTTCCATTTGATCCGGAATATGGTATAACTGGGGGCAGTGATACCCACTTGTTCGGGAAACTGAAAAAACAAGGGGCAAAATTTGTAAATTGTTTTGAAGGATGGATATCTGAATATGTTCCACCCCAAAGGGCAAATGCAGCTTACATTTTAAAGACGTGGTATAGTAGAGGAAATAATTTTACACGTAGATATATGGAGTTGGGTAGGAACAAAAAATCAGTTCGTTTTATAAAAAGTGTTTCTGTTTCTCTTATTTATTGTTTAATTAGTGTTTTATTAACTATAATTGTTCTTCCAAGCAAATATTGGAGGCTTTATTGGGCCTCAAAAATTGCATCTAACTTAGGTCATTTATCAGCAGCCTTCGGGTATTATGATCAACAATATAAATGAGATGTATTTATAATTTCGAGGAATATTACAAAAGAAGAATATGTCATTGTGCAAAAAACTCATAACTTAATTATATATTCGGAATTTGAGGAGAAGGTAGGACAAAATTAGAAGCCAGTTGCAGCAAAAACGAATGATTTTTTTTTAATTTAGATAGCAGTTATTATTACAATTTAAGGTATTAAAAATTTGCAAAAATTAAATGGATTAAATGTACTATGGCATATTTGGGAATTTAACGCAGGAAAATTACCAAATAAAGATGCCATAGTATTTTGGAAAGCTGGTGAAACGCCAATAAGAATAACGTATAAAATGTTACTGGAAAAGGCAAACAAATATTCACTAGCATTAAAGAAACAAGGAGTTAAAGCAGGAGATGTTTGTGCAATCTTAATGAGACATCACCCTGATTTTTATCCCATTTATCTTGGTGTAGTTGGAATTGGGGCCCTCCCTGCTGTTCTTGCATATCCTAATCCAAGATTACATCCCGATAAATTTCGTCAGGGCATAGAAGGGATGTCACAACGGTCTGGTTTGGATTGGATCTTGACAGAAAGATCACTGGAGAATATTTTACAACCTATTTTAAATTCAAAAAAGAATTCAATTAAAGGGACCTACTATCCTTTAGAATTTGAAATTACCGAAGATGAAAAACTACAAAAGGAAATCACTCTATATCGCCAGAGTATAATGAATACAAATCCTGTTTTACTTCAACATTCATCTGGCACAACTGGCTTGCAAAAACCGGTGGTGCTATCAAATCAGGCAATTATAAATCACGTTGTGAACTATGGTAATTCGATTAATTTGACTGAATCAGATAAAGTGGTTAGTTGGTTACCTCTTTATCATGATATGGGCTTGATTGCCGCCTTCCATATACCACTTGCATTCGGAATAACTTCTATTCAGATAGATCCATTCGAATGGGTCCTGGCACCAAGGCTTTTGTTAGATGCTATTACAATTGAAAAAGCAACAATAACATTATTACCTAATTTTGCTTTCAATATACTTGCTGATAAAATATCAAATAAGGAACTTGAAGGAGTCTCGTTAAATTCTATGAAAATGTTTATTAATTGTAGCGAGCCTGTTCGGTTCCAATCTTTTGAAAATTTTAAAAATAAGTTTATTCAGTATGAATTACATCCTGATAGCCTGACTGCTTCATATGCTATGGCCGAAACTACTTTTGCAGTATCTCAAAGTTTGTTCCCTAATGGATATCAAACATTAAACGTAGATAAAGATAAGTTTACTAAAGGCATTATTAAAATTGTGGACAATCCCGTAGGCTCAAAAACTCTGGTTTCATCAGGAAAAATTATCAGCGGTTGTCAGGTAAGAATTGTTGATGAAAAAAGAAATGACCTTTCTGAAAATTTAATAGGCGAGATAGCAATAAAATCTGTGTCTATGTTCGATGGTTATAGAAATTACCCGGAAAAAACTTCTGAGGTTTTGGAAGATGGATGGTATTTTAGTGGTGATCTGGGTTTTGTGGTAAATGATGAGTTATATGTTATTGGTAGGAAAAAAGACCTAATAATAGTTGCTGGTAAAAATATATATCCTGAGGACGTAGAGGATATAATCAGTAATATTCCAGGTGTAATACCAGGAAGAGTTGTTGCCCTAGGTGAAGAAGATGAAAGGTTAGGAACTGAAATAGTTAGCATAGTTGCTGAAACTAAGATTGAAGATGAAAAAGAAAAAGCAAAATTAAGATTAGATATTGTTAGAAGGGGTATGCAGAATGATCTAAATATTTCAAGAATCTATCTGGTTCCGCCTAGATGGTTAATTAAAAGCTCAGCAGGCAAACCGAGCCGCAAAGCAAACAAAGAAAGAATTTCTAATATTTATCAATAAAATGGATTGTTAAATGATATCAGATGAATTCAGATCAGTTATCCTTAAGGAATTAAATTTAGATGATTTTGAAATAAATGATGAAACAACAGCCGATCAGGTTCCTGGTTGGGACTCATTAAATCATCTTAATGTTATTCTGGCTATTGAAGAGGCTTTCCAAATTCAATTAAGTAGTTATGATATTATAAAATGTAATAATATAGGTGATCTTTATAATTTAGTACAAAGTAAATTAGAGTAATAATAATATTTATCTCCTACAATTGGTAAATATCTAATTAAATAGGAAAATCATTCTGCTCTCCCTTAATGTAGAGAAATAATTAATAATGGCATTTAATTCGTTTATTTATATATTTTTTTTAATAATAGTTATCCCGTTATACTATTTAATACCGGACAGGTATAGAAATATTTTCCTGTTATCGATCAGCTACATCTTCTATGCTTATAGTGATGTTAGATTTATAGGGCTATTGTTGGTAATTACAATTACTACATTTGTATCCGGCAGAAAAATTTATGAATCTAAAGAAAGATCTTCCAAAAAGATTTACCTAATAATTGCTTTAATAATTAACCTATCTATACTGGGAGTATTTAAATATTTTAATTTCTTTATTGATTCTACCAGTAATTTATTATCCGCATTTGGATATAATTTAGATTATGTCCATTTAAAATTAATATTACCCTTAGGTATTTCCTTTTATACATTTCAGGCACTGACTTATGTGTTTGATATTTATTATCAAACTTTAATCCCCACAAAGTCTTTTATAAATTTTTCTTTATTCGTAGCATTTTTCCCAACCCTCACTGCCGGTCCAATTGAACGGGCAAAAAGACTAATTCCACAATTTGAAAAGAAAATTAAATTTTCGAAAGATAACTTTAAAGAAGGTATAACTTTAATTTCGATGGGTATGTTTAGGAAAGTCTTAATTGGTGATACTTGTGGAAGAATAGTTGATCACATTTTTGCCACTCCAAATTACTTCTTGTCTATAGAATTAATAATGGCAGTATTATTATACTCGCTCCAAATTTACAATGATTTTGCAGGTTACAGCGATATTGCCAGGGGTACTGCTAAACTTTTAGGTATAGATATTATGGATAATTTTAATCAACCATATTTTTCAAAAAGTATTGCTGAGTTTTGGAGAAGATGGCACATCTCACTTTCAAACTGGTTAAGAGATTATCTTTTTATACCATTACAATTAAAATATAGAAAATTAAAAAAGTGGGGCAATGTATTAGCCATTTCCATTACTTTTTTGCTTTGTGGATTATGGCACGGAGCATCCTGGACATTTGTTTTCTGGGGATTTTTGCACGGTCTCTTTATGTCTTTTTCAGTTATTGTTAATAAACAAAGGCAACTAGTTTATAAAAAGTTTGACTTACTTTATTCTAAACCATTTGAATACGCTAAGGTGTTTTTCACATTTATACTATTATCAATGAGTTGGATTTTTTTCAGAGCCAATTCATTTAATGAAGCTTTTTATTTTTTCCAACATATTTTTATTTGGAATGGCACAGAATTTACGTTAAGAATTATTTTAATAATAAGCACATTTTATCTTGTCACATTTTTTATTGATTTTCTTGAGCAGCATTACAGAACCCATAGCTTTTTATTAAAACTTAATAATAACTTTAGATATGCCTTCTTACTTGTTAATTGGGTCATTATTTTAATGTATTTATTTACATCTAAACAATTGCCATTTGTATATTCAAAATTTTAATTAAATGAAAGAAGTTATAAAAAAAATAATTAGTACTATATTTTTCCTATTTATTATTGTTGTGTCTTTCGAACTATTCTTAAGGCTTACGGAGATTAGTTTGCCTTCTTATGTGTACGATAGTCCAAAGTTTGGCAGGATACAGAAACCGGGTGCTGAGTATTTCTCGATTTTAGGAGAAGGGTTTGGAATTGGTGAAGTAAATAAGTTTGGTTATCTAGGCCCGGCATATCCAAAAAATAGAGATAAAGGAGCTATAAGAATTGCTTTGGTGGGAGACTCATATGTTGAGGGGAATTATTTATTTGATAGACAGCATTATCGATATATACTTGAGAAGAAATTATCAATGCTAATATATAAAAAGGTTGAGGTACTAAATTTTGGAGTGGGTGGGTATAATTTGAGAGATATTTATATTGATTTCAAGAAGCGTGTTCTTGAATACAATCCAAATATTGTCATAATATTTATAAGAGAAGGCAATTTTCTTCAAAAGGATGCGAATCCTGGACCAAACCTTGAATTGAAGAATGGATCTCTTAAGATTGGGTATAAATATAAAAAAACCAAGCAATATAAGCTTAGAATGGAGTTCCAATTATTAAGGGAATTTTCAATTGGCAATTTGATTAAAGAGACTTATGAAGAATATTCCAGAAAGAATTATGGGAAATTATTATTCGGAAAACTTTATAGTATATTCCCACCAAGCAATAATTCAGCTGGCAATAAGTCAGATAGTAGTAAAGTTATTGACAAGTATTACAGTATCAATAAAGTTATTCTTGAAAAAATAAGCGAATACAATAACTCTCCTATAAAAATTTTTATTGCTAAAAGCAACAATTATCCAATCTATTATGATAATCTTATTTCAAAATATCATCTATCCACAATAGATTTAGACAGTTTGCTTTATAAATATAGTAAGGGAACAGAAGTATTAAATTATTGGAAAGGTAGTGGTGAAACAGGACATTGGAATCATAAAGCTCAACGCATTATTGGGGATTATCTTGCAAATTATATTTATAATTATTTTTATAAAAAAAAGTAGGAGAAATGATTTATACTACAACCAATTACTAAGTCAAAACATTAAGTGGACCAGCAATAGTCTATTGTAGAATTATAAATGTTGCAATTGGTTTATTTTAACTGGAAAGATTAAATTGCCAGTATTGCCTGCTGGCTATACTGGCCAAGAAGTTTAATGTTATTTTAATAGTATCATTTTTCTTGTACTAATAAAATTGCTTGCCTGGATTCTACAAAAATATATACCGCTAGCTAAATTACTTGCATTAAAATTTACATTATAGGACCCCTGTGGTTTCCTTTCATTTACTAATGTTGCAATTTCATTTCCCAAAATATCATATACTTTCAGAGTTACGAAGCTTTCTCGTGGAATTGAAAATCTGATATTAGTTGTTGGGTTAAACGGATTTGGATAATTCTGTTCAAGCGCAAAACTCTGAGGTATATTGCTTTCTTCTATGGATGTGGCTTTATCCGATTTGAGGACACGGGCTTCCCAAATTCCTGCCCAGTCACCTTGATTATTGCTTAAACAAATTATTCTTATGTAACGGGTAGTCAAGTTTGTAAAGTCATTGATTGTCCATTCTTGACTAGCAGAACTTGCATTGGTGACTATTTGTTGCCATTTAACAGAATCATCTGATGTTTCAATTGAATAATGATATATTCTTCCATTATTCCACTGGTAGAACGAGACAGCAATTAAATTAACAGGTTCAGGGGCCCCAAGGTCAAACTGAATCCACTGAGGCATGGCCTGTGATGCCCATCTTGAGTTAGGGTCTGGATCACCATTTACTAGCCCGTCCAATGTTTTGGATGCGCTGGTGTTAGTATCTGATGTTGACGATGCTTCTACATTATCAATTAAATAATTTATATAACCGGTTGACCCGACTTCAAGTAGTTTATAAAATAGAGAATTGGCTTGCGAAGAAATTAAATTGCCTGCTGTATCAGTTAGATTGCTTACTGTAACTGTATATAGTTGGTTTACAGTTGCTGGATCTGTTGTTAAAGTTATTCTATCAAGTGATGAATCTATCGTAGCACCAAGTACATGGATTTGGTTAGATATTACATAATTCCCTAAATTGCTCGCCAAACCTTCATTTAGCGGTTCAGAAAAGTCAAGCACCACCTTGTCAGATTGAATGCATTGTACTCGGATTAATTTCGGAGGAATAACATCATTTCCACCACCACCTGTAGCATTTATTGTTGAAAAATTCCAGACAGGACCCGAAGTAGTTGCACCAAGATTATCTTTTGCTACAATTTTCCAATAATAAATTGTGTTGTTATTTAACTGACCTGGATTGTAACTAGCATTTGATTGATTACTTGCGACTAAAGGAGGATTATTTGCTGTTCCAAAGTAAACACTATATGTCAAAGGATCTCCGTTAGGATCTGAGCAATTCCAGCTAAGTGTCGAACTAATTGACTTATTTATTGCTCCATTTGTGGGACTAGGGTTTGTAGGTTGATTTGGGGCGATATTTCCCCCTCCACCGCCTGTTGTGTATTCGAATGCCCCTATCGTTGGGTGTGTAGCATCCCTTGTATTACCATTTTTATCTGTATTAATTCCACTAATTGGTTCTGCTGCACCCACCTGTGGTGAAGTTCCATTAAGCGGGGTGTAATTATCTGAACTAGCATTTGTAAAAGTTGGTGCTACTCCCAAAATAGAATGAACATTAAAATTATTCCCATCATAAGCATTGAAAGTAGCATAATTTGTTGTCGTTCTGCTTCCAGCACTTGTAGTTTCAAACAACCAAGTATATGTTGAGGACTGGGTTTGATAATACAAATTATAATCGAATTGTTCTCTTAAATTTATTGGGGTAACATAATTTGGGTCGCCTCCGTGACCATATCTAAATACATAATACCATCCATTAGCATTTGTGTTATAGCAAAGATTATTCTTAACTATTAGCCCTTGGGCAGCCCAATTTACTATCACACCAATGCTATTTGTGTTTTCTACGATAGTGTTATAAGCAAATAGTCCACCGTGAGTATTAACGGTATCTCCTATACTTACTAGTCTGTGATGTTCGTAAATCATTGCGACTTTAGTTCTTATAAATTCATTATTATAAATCTTAAAGTATCTGCAATATCTAAAATAAAGGGAGGCTTCATAAGGAATATCTATAAACAGACTATTCCTAATAATAGTAGAATCAATATATTTTACACCTTCTGTTGAAGTTTGTGGCATTACCTGGATTGCATAATGGTTACTCATCCCTTTAAAAACACACCCATCTACAAGAAAATTATTAGGCGCTGAAGAAGTACTGGACCGTACCCAAACACAGGTTCTTGATGAATTTCGGAACGTGGATTTATAAAATGTAACATGCTGACCATATACCATAACATTATGATTACTACCACTACCTGCAGCGGAAGGATATTTATAAGCTACTGAATCCCACATGACGTAATTGCCCGAAACAGTTATTAAATTTTTAGCTGGATAATCTTGCTCTAAAACCATATTGTGAAATTCGTTATAATTCCCGCCCATATTTATTAAGCCTTGTATGCTACTTGTTACATTTCTTAATAGGGTGGAGGTTGAACCATCTACCGAATTGGTATTTACGCTCCAATCATTAGAACTTATTGTCCCAATCCATACAATTGGATTAGTACTAGTACCATTTGTAGTGAATGCAGCCCCAGAGGCTACATCATAAATCCCGACGCTTAAAAATATTGTATCACCTGCAGTTACATTTGCGATAGCTTGCTTTAAAGTCCAGGGATTTGCTTGTGACCCGCTACCTGACCCATTTGCTGTTGCCGATACATAATAGGTATTCGCATAAATAGATATTAAGAATCCAGAAAATAGAAAATAAATAATTAAAATAGGTAATCGAAACTTTAGGCGAATAACAGGAGATATTAAATGTTCTTTCATAGTTGTTCCATCCCAGTTCATTTAGTCTGATTTTATTACGTAGAAATCAGATTAATTAAATTACTAATTTCACAGAATTAAATCATTGGATTTACTCATAAGGAGCTAGTTCTAAAGTTCTAGAGAAATGGTGGTACAAATATAGTGCCATTTAAATAAAATGTAAATAATCTTCATATAAGCTTTTTATAAAATTGGGAGTACTTTAATCAAGAATGATAAAATTATTAGGAGTAATAATAACCGGTATATTATACTTGATATAATTATGATTATAACGAGTAATTGCAGTTAAATTTAAATATTTTCTTGTTATATTTTTTCTAGAATTATGGTTTGTAAATTCTCTAGAAAAATAATTGAAAAATTAAGAAAATAATGGGGGTATATAAGTAAGAAAAATTTTCCGATACAATGAATTGTTTTCATAGTATTAAATCTTATACAGGAGACAAAATTTTTCTAGTTGATGGCCTGTTTAAATCATATTATTTTTTAATTTTCTTTCTAGATTTTTAACTATTGGTTTATCTGAGTTGTAAGTACTTCTAAAAGAAAACTTAGCATAAATTGTCTGATTTTTTGCTTGAAGTTAAAGTAGAAAATCACTTAGGTTTATAGTCCTAAATTTAGGGTATTTATTCTTGCTCTATGCTCCAAATCTAAATGTTCACTTAGGATACTAGCTTTTTGCTCAACTGAATAACTACAAATATTCTCAAATTTGGTACTATCCTATCTTATTATTATATAATTGATATGTGGTTTAGTCTAAGTTTTATCATTATCATTATCAATTTCATTCACTTTTCAAGACCAAATTCTGAAAAATTGATAATTTACAATATCTAGCTTATTTTCTTCTTTTTACTTGTACAAAGCAAAGATCAATTTAATAAATTCAAGTTTTTTTCTTTAAATTTTTTTGATTTTGAAATAGAAGAAAAAATCTATTATTACTTCTTGATGCTTTAAAGACCCGGGTAACAGAGACAATTAAATGGATATATGTAATGACAATTCTCATCTGAGCATGTATAAGCCCCTTTCCCTTTCCGGGTTAAAGAGGCAACTATTTTAATTCCGATTCTAATCTATAAAAACACTATGTCTTGTGGCGAATACCATATCTCTTTGTGTACGAAATCACAAGTTTCACTAATGATTTAACTTCATCGCTAATAATCCACCCTAATATCAATGCGATTATGAACCACAGACTGTTTAACAGCAGTGAATTTTGTCCGTTGAATATTAACGAAAGCGGTGCTATTAAAAAAAGAAGAGCTGGTTTTAAAAATGATTTTATCCTGGGACTAATATGATATTTTAACAAATAACTGTAAGACAAAGATGTTGAAACGATGTTCATAATCAAAAGAGAATATACTGCTCCCATATAGCCAAACATTGGAACAAACAAAAAACTCAATCCAATACTAATAATGCTTCCCAGTGCATTTATTCTCACAGGCACAGTTGGATAGCCTGCAGGGACAAAACAATATCCCATTAAAGAACCTAGCCCCATTAGGAAAAAATTTAAGATAAGTAATGCAAAAGCTAGAGAAACTTCAGCATATTTTACTGAAAACAATAACACTGTTAAGTCATTCCTGAACAAAAATGAGAAAAGTACCAGGTATGCCATTGAAATGGAAAAAACACCTACAGATTTATCGATTAAATCGATCGCCGTCTTTTTATCTCCTTTTGAAAAAAGCGTTGCAAGGTTTGGGAAGTAAACAACAATAAAAGAATTTAAAATTTTATGTAGTGCTAGAGGTACTTTTTTTGCTACGTCGTAATTCGCAACGCTAGCTGGATTTAAAAATGCACCAATAATGAATATATTCATTCTGCCACTGATAAATACGACCAAATTATTTAAATAAAGGGGAGTACTAAAACTAATGACTCTTTTAAAAGATTCCAGAGTCGGTTTTACTTGAAGATATTTCGTAAAAGGAATTACAAATAACTGATGAAGTAGTGGCTGAAGAGTAGCAAAGATTTCTATAATTAATAATATTCGAATATCCAAATGGCCAAATAATAGAAAAAGAACTACTAATAAAACTCTAAAAACTGAAGAGGCAACATTCACTATTGAATACTGTCTGAACTGATTAAGTCCCTGCATTAATTGATAAAAAAGATCTCGAAAATTTGCTAAATTAATAATTATCAATATATACCAGACATATTGATAAATTCTATCATCAAACAAATGCGCAATATATTTACCTGTAAGAATAAAAATAATACTGAATAAAAACGCGCCAAATGCTCTTATAAGTAAAACTGGTAGCAAAACACTTTGTCTTTCTTCATTGTTCTGGCTTGCGATAAACTTTACCATAGTAAGCCCAACTCCAAGTCCGCTAAGCAGATTGAACATGCCTACAATAACCAAAACTAAAACATAAATTCCTAAATCATCTTTTGATACATAACGAGTCAATAACATGATCGTTAGAAACTGGAATAACATTCCGGAAATAGTCCCAATTGAGGTTGCAGCTGAACCTTTTAAAATGTTACTTTTTAGTTTTTTATCCATATTTTATTAAAGTCTGTTTATTTTTTGCAGTTTCTTCCGATGATTTACAAACGGGCGTTTCGCTTATTCAGTAATTTAATATATTTAGTTTTCTGTTAGTCTTTATTTTTAGATTAAATGCATTAAAAAAATCCTCATTTTTATGTTGCCTTGTTAGACTGAGTTTATATCCCAACCAAATAATCAATACATAAGCAATAGCGGGCTGTATTTAAGAAGTAATGACATCAAAACTTAGGAATAAAGTTTGCATCTATTAAACCTAAACGGATATGAAACAATAACCTCTAAATTGCATATATCACTTATACTTATTTACAGTATGATATAGAATGATTGTATTAAATATGAACAAAGATTTTCTGGTTGTAAAGAAATTTTATAAATATTTGGTCCTCTTATTTTTCACAAAATCCACTTTTTATTCCTATTCTCATTAAGATTTACAAGATATTTTCGGAAATGGGATAATAGACATTAAAATTAGGAGATTAGAAGATTTTACAACTAATAATGAAATTTGTACATAATTGTGATGCAATTACTGTATTAGTATAATTTGCGGATTGTCTATTTATTTTCAGATCTAAAACTAGCAGAATTCTATAATACAAAGTCTGTAATGCATGTTTCATTCTTTTGTACGATGGAAAACCTAAATTTATTTAATAACTTAATTATAGCTAATTTTAATAGTATAACGACATAAAAGTTGATTTACTATTGAAAAATCAAAGTGTTTTTATATCAAAGTGGGTAATATGAGAATTAGATTAAACCCAGTTAAATCTTAGAGTCCCGATTTTATAATAACCATTGGTGACAATAATTATCCGGATGGTAAAGCATCTACCATTGACCTGAATATAGAGTATGATTACCATCAAATCATAAAACCATATACTGGTTCATATGGTGCTGGTTCTTCTGATTATAAACAGATTCTGGCCTGTTAAAGGTAAACACAATTGGGATACATCAAATCTTTAACCTTACCGCGATTATTTTACACTTCCTAATAATGAGTTTTATACAATATTCAAATGGGAGATATTGAATCTTTTATGATTGATCAGACACCCATTCTCCTGAAGGCTATGTAAATAATTCAATTCAGGGTAATTGGACTAAGCAAAAAATTCTTGCTTCAACTGCTAAATGGAAAATAGCGGTTTTGCATCACGCAGCCTACTCTTCCGATAACAATGATTGTAAAACTTCATATATGCAATGGCCTTTAGAAGATTAGGGAATTTATGCTGTAATATCAGAGCATGCACACACATATGAAAGGATCATTAAGGGATGATCATAATGACAATGACAGTCTAGAATATTTTGTTAATGGTTTTGGAGGCGCAAGCAGGTATAGCTTTGGAACACTTGTAAATGGGAGTATAGTAAGATAAAATAGTAACTGGGGAGCAATGAATGCTACTGAGACATAGGAAGGATTACTATTTCAATTTTACGCCAGAGCTGGAAATTTAATAGATTCATATTTAGTCCTTAATTTAAGTTGTAGGAATTGAAGAGACTGATTTGATCACAGGCTATAAATTATTTCAAAACTATCCAAATCCATTTACTCCAACAACAAATCTACAGTATGAAATATCTAAAGGTGATAATGTAACTCTTAAAATCTTTGATATCTTAAGAAAAGAAGTAACAACTTTAGTTAACAAGTATCAACCTACAGGTAGCTATAAAGTACAAACCTCATATTTTTCAATTAAATTTCTATCTTCATGCTAATAATATTGTAGTAAAAATTTTAGTCAAAAATATGAATAGCCAGCCTTAAGTTAAGTTGTATCTTAATTTTCAAAATCATAGTCTAAGTTATTAAATCTTTCATTATTAAGGCAGTATCGGCACAGATATTGTAACTCTTATGTCATATTAAAAGTCCATTTATTGTTATTGAAGGCCTTATAATGATTGAAATGTACAAAAATAAAGAAACATTAAGATCAAATTCTTCTGTCCACGATCATGTAGGATTTCAAATTGAGACAAAAACCCATCAAAAATCTCAAAATCTTCCATTTACTATAAAGGAATTTACTTTATCGGAAATATTGAGGAAATGGGAAAATTATGTTTTTCAGCATCCAGGTTCTAATTTTTTTAGCCATCCTTTATGGTTGAAAGCTCTCGAAAGTGAATTTAATCGTAAGGCTATTATATTTGCGTGTCAAGATTCACAAGGTAATCTAAAGGGAATTTTACCTTTGATGTCAACTCTTGGTTTACCTCTTAAAAAGAAAGAACTTATTACTGGTCGAAGGTTCTCATCTTTGCCTAGGACACCGCTAGGAGGATTCCTATTTGATAACAAAAAAATTCAACATCTTTTGATTAATGCTGCCATTAAAAAAACCTCGGAATTTAATAATTTATACTTACAGTTAAAATCATATTCTTCAGATCTGAATGATGATTTGCCTGAGCTAAATAAAATAAACTGGCGCGAGTCTTTTTATTTAACCTTACCTGATAGTCCAAACAAAATAAGATTTGGGAATAAGAAACATCATCATAAAGTAAAGTGGGGGATTAATAAAGCAATTAGCCTGGGCGTTAAAGTCAGAGAAGCTGAAACAGAAAAGGATTTAAAGGAATGGTACAGGTTATATCTTGAAACCCAAAGATGGCATATGGTCGCTGCTCGTCCCTATAGGTTCTTTAAATTTTTATATGAAAATTTTGTTAGTAATGGGTTGATGAAAATATTGTTAGCTGAATCCAATATAGCAAATGGAAAAGCCATAGTAGCTGGCTCGATCTTTTTTAGTTTCAATGACACAGTATTTTATTCTTTTAACGGAAGAAATAAAAACGGACTCACATTTCATGCAAACGATTTAATCCAATGGAAGGCAATTAATTATGCTTGTGAAAATGGATATACATATTATGATATGGGAGAAGTAAGTAATTGTAATTCGAGTCTATCTCAATTTAAATCCAAATGGGGATGTGAATCGAAACAAATATATCATTATTACTATTCAAATAATGATTACTATAACTTGGGTAAATCAGATATCTCTGAAGAGAACAAGGTTTTAAAGTCTGTTTGGAGAAAATTGCCATTAAAAGTAACTCAGGAATGGGGAGTTTTGACTAATAGGTTTCTCTGAGTTATTGGATTGCCACCAAAGCGGAAAGAGCAAAATAATTTACCAACAGATAGGTAAATATTACAAACTTTACCCTAGCTTTGTTTGCAAATAATATATTTAAAGCGCTTTAATTAGCCATTAAAAAACACTATTTCAGAAACGGACAATTCCTTAAAATATGCTAAATTGCCACGTGAGATAAACTTAAAATATTTGGATTTTCGTTCATCTTTTTCAACATATTAGCACTTGCAGGTCCCATAAGTTTCATTGTACAACAAGCAGCAGTTCCACCTTCAAAAATAATATTCTCAATTTCTTCTATGTTAATATTACTTTCTCTTATAACATCAAGTATTCCGGCAAGTACTCCCGGTTTGTCAAAATGCTTAACAACCAGCTGATATTTAGCATCCGATGCTTTTGCTCTGTTAACCCAGTGAGCAATTATGCCACTGCTTGTGTACTCTTTTATAATTCTTACTGTTTCGGCAGCAACAGCGTTTTGTGCTTGTTCCGTTGAAGCGCCGATGTGGTGAGTTACATATATATTGGGATTATCCTGAAGACTGGATTTTACTTCTCCTGTTTTTACTTCAGGCTCGCCTTTAAAAACATCTAAAGCTACACGAATATTTTTTTCTTTTATTGCTTCAAGTAAAGCTTCTTCATCAATAACATCCGGTCTGGAAGTATTAATAAGAAGAGCATTATTTTTAACATAGCCGAACATTTCCTTATTAAAAAGACCCTTTGTATCAGAGGTTGCGGGCAGATGAATGGTTAGGATATCGCACATCGGTACTAACTGATCCATTTCTGAAAAATCTTTAACCATTTCTCCTTCTATTCTTGAAATATCTTTTGCATATACTTTCATATCAAAGGCAATTGCTCTTTTAGCAACTTCTCTTCCTATTGCACCATAGCCTATAATTCCCAGAGTTTTTCCTTTTAATCCCTGTGCTTTTGAATATTCTCCTTTATTCCATTTACCGTTTTTAAAATCCATTACGTTATCAGGAATTCTTCTGTCTAGAGAAATCATTAATCCCATTGCAAGTTCGGCTACTGCAACGGAATTCATTCCCGGACAGTTTGCTACATAAATTCCTTTTTCATTTGCAGCCGAAATATTAATATTGTTAACACCTGCGCCTGCACGAATAATTAAATTAAGATTTTTAGCACTTTCAATTGTTTTTGCATTAACTTTTGTTGATCGGACCACAAGAATATCAGTATCTTTAATTTCACCCGGTAAATCATTTTCTCCTAATTTAGGGGAATAATTTACATCAAGATTTAATTCCTTCATTTCTTTGATGTATTGTTCCGGAAATTTATCTGCTACTAAAACTTTAACATTCATTTTTTACCCTCTCTTATTTTTCTATTATATCCCAAAAAAATCATTTATTTTCTCTCTCTAAATTACAAACAATTATCACAAAAATTTACAATCAGGGCTAATAAATTGAACCAAATGAAAAAGTATCCAATTTTCTGTAATAAAAAGAAACCCCGATTTTGAAGTCGGGGCTATTTATGAACATTTCTTTGAAAATGTGCTATTTCAGCATGGGGATTTTGACATTGCTGGCTTTTGCATTTTCAATTGCTCTTTCATATCCTGCATCGCAATGCCGCATAATTCCCATCCCCGGATCATAGGTAAGGACTCTTTCCAATCTTTCTTCTGCTTCTTTTGTTCCATCGGCAACTATTACCATTCCGGCGTGTATTGAATTGCCAATTCCGACACCGCCGCCGTGATGAACAGAGACCCAACTGGCCCCGCCAATTGAATTCATAAGTGCGTTCAAAATTGGCCAGTCTGCTATTGCATCACTGCCGTCTTTCATTCCTTCTGTTTCGCGGTTAGGGGAAGCAACAGAGCCACAATCAAGGTGGTCTCTTCCGATTACAATCGGTGCGCTAATTTTTCCTGAAGCAACGAGGTCATTAAAAATTTTACCCATCTTTGCACGTTCTCCATAACCCAGCCAGCAAATACGGGATGGCAAACCTTGGAAATGTACTTTCTTTTGAGCCATATCAATCCATTTACAAAGTGCCTTATTTTCCGGGAATGTATCTTTGATTGCCTGGTCAGTTGTGTAAATATCTTCGGGTTTCCCTGAAAGTGCTGCCCACCTGAACGGACCTTTACCATCGCAAAACAGGGGACGGATAAATTCCGGAACAAATCCAGGAATATCAAAAGCATTACTAAGTCCGTTGTCTTTTGCTTCACCACGAATGTTGTTTCCGTAGTCAAAAGCCTTTGCCCCTTTTTTCTGGAACTCCAGCATGGCTTTAACGTGTTCTACAATTGTTTTTTTAGAGAGCGAAATATATTTATCAGGATCGGATTTTCTTAATTTTAATGCTTCATCAAAACTCATTCCCATAGGTACATATCCATTTAAAGTATCGTGGGCTGATGTTTGATCTGTTATAATGTCAGGAATAACATTTCTTTTTAAAATTTCTAGTAAAATTTCACCTGCGTTTCCTACTAATCCAACTGATAATGCTTCGCCATTATTTTTTGCGTCCATTACAAGCTTTAAAGCTTCATCAAGATTATCTGTAATTTTGTCGATATAACCGGTATCAATTCTTTTCTGAATTCTTGCCCTGTCAACATCAATTCCTAAAAAAGTTGCATCATTCATAGTTGCCGCAAGAGGTTGAGCGCCACCCATTCCACCTAAGCCTGCAGTTAAAATTAGTTTGCCTTTTAGTGAACTATTAAAATATTTATCTGCGCAGGCAGCAAATGTTTCAAAAGTTCCCTGAAGTATTCCCTGGGTCCCGATATAAATCCAGCTTCCCGCAGTCATTTGACCGTACATTGTAAGTCCAAGATTTTCTAATCTGCGGAACTCATCCCAGTTTGCCCAGTTTGGAACAAGCATTGAGTTTGAAATAATTACACGTGGTGCGTTTTTGTGAGTTCTAAAAATTCCAACCGGTTTTCCTGATTGTACAAGCAGGGTTTCATCATCTTCAAGATTTTTTAATGAGTTTACAATAGCTTCGTAACTTTCCCAGTTTCTGGCTGCTTTTCCACTCCCACCGTAGACTATCAGTTCTTTCGGATTTTCACCAACTTCAGCGTCAAGATTGTTCATTAACATTCTCATTGCTGCTTCCTGTATCCATCCTTTACAGCTAAGTTCGTTTCCTGTTGGGGCTTTTATTAGTATTTTATCTTTTTCTGCTATCATGATTAATTCCTGAAATGATTATTAAGTATGCCTGAATATTGGTTTAGCATGGATTTATACATCCATTTTTTTATAAACCAGCTTTTATCACTTTTTTCTTTCAAAAATTTTACGTTTTCTTCCAATTGATGTTTTAATTTAATCCTTTCATCTTTTGTAAGTTTTATAGTCTCATCATCCGAAACAAGTTTTGAAATGAGCGAATTGAAAGTACGTTCTTCTGCGTAGTACCTGTTGTCACCTTCAATTTGTTTTAGAGTTTGTCTGCAAAAGGTAGTTAGTAATTTTTTTTCGTTTTTATCAAATTCAAAATTATAGTTCGTGAAAAGTTTTTTCATTAGTATCCGAAATTTTGAGTGAAAGTAATTTTTCCCGCATTGACTGGTAACCGGGTTTAATTTTTTTATATATATAGTCCAGTCTTTTTTTATGTGGAATAAAAGCTGATTTCATTGAATTGATCGTAATCTTTTCAATATCATCGAGAGTTAAATTAAAATATTTGATTGCCGTCAGAAATTCTTTTGTCATAGTTGTATCGCTCATCAGCCTGTCATCCGTATTAATCGTAACTCTGAATTTTTCTTTGAATAAAATTCCAAAGGGATGATTCTCAATTTTATCCACGGCACCTGTATGAACATTACTTAACAAGCAAATTTCGAGCGGTATTCTTTTATCAAGTACATACTGGGCAAGATCACCAAAACCGGCGATATCACTTTTATCATCGAAAATAAAATCTTCAAGAAGATGAGTTGCGTGACCTATTCTATGAGCGCCGCACCATTGAATTGCCTGCCAGATAGATTCTTTTCCAAATGCCTCACCTGCGTGAATTGTAATATTAAAATTGGCCCTTTGAATAAATTGAAATGCATCAATATGTTTTTTGGGAGGATATCCACCTTCTTCACCGGCAAGGTCAAAACCGACAACGCCTTTATTCCTGAAATTAACGGCTAATTCTGCAATTTCAAGTGTGTTTTTCATATTTCTCATTCCACAAAGAATGAGTCCGAAGCCAACACCAAAATCTTTTTTACCTTTTTCAAGTCCTTGTAAAACTGCAGTTACTACATTTTCATGGTACAATCCTTTTGAAGTATGAAAAACAGGAGCAAATCTTGTCTCCACATAACAAACACCATCATTTTTCATATCTTCCATCATTTCGTAGGCAACTCTTTCCAGGTTTTCTTTAGTTTGCATTACCGCACAGGTATGTTCAAAGCCTTGCAGATATTCAACCAGGTTACCTTTGTTTGCCCCACGGTGAAACCAATCTGCCAGTTCTGCAGGATCTTTGGTTGGAAGTTTATTGTATTTTGCTTCATTTGCGAGTTCTATCACGGTTTGTGCTCTGAGGCCACCGTCTAAATGATCATGAAGTAATACTTTAGGTACTGAACGAATAATCTCTTCTGTAGTCAAAATAACCTCAAATTTATCTCCCAAAATATTCTTTTTGGGCGGCAAAATCAATTTAAAGATAGATGCAATTGTTCCATTAAGTTTTGGAACGATTCTATAAAGTTAGCTGTTTGTAGGCCTTATAGCTAATTTTGAACATCAAAAGTAGTCTATTATTCTTGACTATAGAAACACAAAATGCTAACTTTCAATTCCTATAAAAAAAGAAAATTCACGGAGTCAGAATGCAAAAATCAAAATTAATTTTAGCTTCAGCTATTCTTGTTGGATTAATGTTTACCGGTTTTTCCTGTTCTTCTTCTAACCTTACCGGTGCAAGACTTTATATCCAGCAGAAAAATTATGATGCCGCATATGCAGCATTACAAAAAGAATTATCAACTAATCCGAAAAGTGACGAAGGCTGGTATTTGTTAGGATATGTGTATGGTGAAAAAGGACAAATGGATAGTATGGTAGTATCATTTGATAAATCTCTTGCAATAAGCAATCAATTTAAAAAAGATATTACCGATTATAGAAAATTCTTCTGGGCAAATGAATACAATAAAGGTGTTGGGTACTTCCAGAAAGGAAATAATGCAGCCAGTGCAGATAGTATTAAACTTTATTATGATAAATCAATTGAAGCATTTAATACTGCCACAATGCTGGAACCGGATTCATCAACAACGTATAAAAATCTTGCATTTGTCTATATAAATGCAGGCAGGTATAATGATGCCATTAATCCATTACAGAAACTGATTGATAAAGACAAATCAAGAGATGGGTACAGGTACCTTGGCCAGATTTATTATGATCAGGGGAGAAAATACAAAAGTATGTATGAAAGCAGTAAGAATGTACAGGATAGTTTAAGCTACATGGATTACTACAACAAGGCAATAAAAGTACTGGAGGATGGAAGAAAATTATATCCGAATGATTCTGACTTTCTTGTAATTCTTTCAAACTCATATATCGGTGCTCATAAGACAGAAGTTGCTATGGATGCATTCAAAGCTGGTATCGAGCAGGATCCGGGCAACAAATATTACCATTATAATTATGGTGTGCTTTTGTTAGGAGCTAAGGATTTTCAGAAATCAATTGATCAGTTCAAAAAAGCTCTCGAAATTGATTCAAAATACGTCAATGCAGAATACAATCTTGGAGTCGCTTACCTTAAATGGGGTGATTACCTGAATGAAGAAGCTGATAAACAAGGAGTGAAGAGCGAAGCTTATAAAGAAAAAATTGAAGTTGCGATTCCTTATTTGGAAAACGCTGTTCAATTGGACGCAACACAGGCTGATATGTGGGAAACTCTCGGAAAAGCTTACTCAATTATGGGAAATCAAACCGGGGCTAAAAGTGCATTTGATAAGGCTGATCAGCTAAGGAAATAAACAGATTAGAAATTTTAAGAAGAAATATGAATAATAACAACGAACAAAAACCGGAACAACAAATTAATATTGAACTTGGTGAAAAGGAAGCCGAGGGAATTTATTCCAACTTGGCGATTATTACCCATTCACCAGCAGAATTTATTATAGATTTTACAAGGATTGTTCCCGGTGTGCCTAAAGCAAAAGTACATGCAAGAATTATATCCACTCCTCAGCATGCAAAATTACTTATGAAGGCACTTGAGGATAATATTAAAAAATTTGAAGCAAGATTCGGTGAGATCAATATTGAAAATCCTCCAAATCAACATTTCGGATTTACTCCGGTTGTAAAAAAGGACGAAAAAGTAAACTGATTTTTTAATTATTCTCGAGTTTATAGCCCTTTGAGATTGAATAATTTCAAAGGGCTTTTTATTAACACTGCATACTTAATATAAAGGGATCCATTATTTATTTACATTAGGAACAAGCAGTTAAGGAGTATAGGGCGGGTTGTTTAAATTGCATTTCAAACCCCCAATACTTAACTTTCAGACTCATTTTTCCAACGGAGACACGATTAATAATGCTAAATTTAATTAAGAAAATATTTGGCGATAGAAACGCAAAAGATATAAAATTACTCTGGCCGATAGTAGAACAAATCAAAGACGAATACGAGAAAATTAAAGACTTTTCTGAAGATGAATTAAAGGCTAAAACAGTTGAATTTAAGGCAAAAATTCAGGAAGAGACTGAAGAACTGAGAAACAAAATCTCTGAGCTCAGGCTTCAATTACAATCCGATGACGAATCACTTGACAGACACTCAGCTTATGATGAAATAGATAAGCTTGAGGAAGAATTAAATGATAAATATGAAGATGTTCTTGACGAGATTTTGCCGGAAGCCTTTGCAGTTGTAAAGTGTACCTGCGAGAGACTTCTCGGCAAAGAATGGTTGGTAGGTGGTCATAAACAAGCCTGGAATATGGTCCCTTATGATGTGCAGTTGATGGGAGGCGTAGTGTTGCATCAGGGTAAAATAGCTGAGATGGCAACTGGTGAAGGAAAAACTCTGGTAGCTACTTTGCCGGTCTATCTAAATGCGCTTACAGGCAGAGGCGTGCACCTGGTAACTGTAAATGATTACCTCGCACTGCGTGATAGCGAATGGATGGGAGAAATTTATAAATTTCACGGGCTTACTGTGGGATGCATTCTAAATACCATGGATCCTAATCAGCGAAAGGATATGTACGGTCGTGATGTTACCTACGGTACAAATAATGAATTTGGTTTTGATTACCTTCGCGATAATATGTCCGTTGAAAAAGAACAGCAGGTACAGAGGAAATTTAATTATGTAATTGTGGATGAGGTTGACTCAGTTTTAATTGACGAAGCGAGAACGCCGCTTATTATTTCTGGTGCTGTGGAAGTTGATGACCAGAAATTTGATGATATGAAACCAAGAGTTGAAAGTTTATACAGGCTGCAAACAAGTCTTGTCGCTAAGTTAGTACAGGAAGCGGAAGAATTATTAAAGGTTGGTGATAAAGAAAGTACCAGACAAGCCGGCATACAATTATTGCGTGGATATCGTGGGTTACCTAAAAGTAATAAACTTACAAAAGTATTTGCAGATCCTGTAAATAAAAAATTAATGCAGGATACTGAAATGGAGTTTCTCAGAGAGAAAGCAAAGAACATGCATATTATTGATGACGAACTCTATTTCGCAATTGATGAAAAAAATAACACGATTGACCTGACTGATAAAGGAAGAGAAGTAATTTCCAAGGGATCAGGGATGGAAAAAGAATATTTTATTCTTCCTGATCTTGGAACTGAAATGAGTCATATTGAAAACGATTCGTCTTTGTCTGAAGATGAAAGAGTTAAAAAGAAAGATGCTGTGTATGCAAGATATTCTGAAAGCAGTGACAGAATACATACGATAAACCAATTGTTAAAGGCATATACATTATTTGAAAAAGATGATGAATATGTAATTACCGAAGAAGGAAAAATTGCAATTGTTGATGAATTTACCGGCCGTGTACTTCCCGGAAGAAGGTATTCCGATGGATTACACCAGGCGATTGAAGCTAAAGAAAATGTTAAGGTAGAAAGAGACACTCAAACTTTAGCAACAATTACTCTTCAGAATTATTTCAGAATGTACAATAAAATTGCTGGTATGACAGGCACTGCGGAAACTGAAGAGGGAGAATTTTACGAGATTTACAAACTGGAAGTTGTTGTAGTCCCTACTAATAAACCGATTGTAAGAGATGACCAGGATGATGCGGTTTATAGAAGTAAACGAGAAAAATATAACGCAGTTATTGAGCAAATTCAAACACTGAGGAAAGAAGGACGCCCTGTACTTGTGGGTACAACCTCAGTTGAAGTTTCCGAAACTTTAAGCAGAATGCTAAAGAGGAGCAATATTCCTCATAATGTTTTAAATGCTAAACAGCATCAACGTGAGGCAGAAGTTGTATCGCACGCTGGTGAAATTGGAGCTGTTACAATTGCGACTAATATGGCCGGACGTGGTACAGATATTAAACTTGGGAATGGTGTTATAGATAGGGGCGGATTGTTTATTCTGGGAACAGAGCGACACGAGTCCCGAAGAATTGACCGCCAGCTAAGAGGTCGTGCTGGTAGACAAGGCGATCCCGGTACAACTAAATTTTTTCTTTCACTTGATGATGATTTGATGAGATTATTTGGTAGTGAAAGAATTTCTTCCGTTATGTCCCGTATGGGAATTGAAGAAGGAGAGGTTATTCAGCATCCACTAATTACAAAGTCAGTGGAAAGAGCACAGAAAAAAGTTGAAGAAAATAACTTCGCCATCCGAAAAAGATTGCTTGAATATGATGATACAATGAACCAGCAGCGTGAAGTTATCTACAAAAGAAGAAGTCATGCTCTGGAAGGCGACAGGCTTAAAGGTGAGATACTTGATTTGCTGGAAGAATTTGTTGGTGAAGTTGTAGACAAATATTTTAATGAAGTTCAGGTCGATAATTTGAAGGAAGAGATACGTCACAATCTCTTGGTTGAGTTTCCTCTCGAATCTACAGAATTCGAAACTTTAGGTGAACAGGGAATTAAAGACAGAATTATTCAAGAAGCTAAAACGTTCTATAATAAAAAAGAAGAAATGCTTGGCTCAGAATTAATGGCAAGACTAGAACGATTTGCTACATTGAGTGTTATAGACCAGAAGTGGAAAGATCATTTAAGAGAAATGGACGATCTGAAAGAAGGTATTGGATTAAGAGCATACGGACAAAAAGATCCGCTGGTTGAATATAAGACAGAAGCATTCCAGCTATTTCTGAATTTACTTCAGGAAATCAGGGATGAAGTTGTGTCATTTGCATTTAAATTCTTCCCTCAGGCACCTGAAGAAGTTCAGGAAAAAAGAAGAAAACCAGCAAGAATGACAGCTTCCAAACAGAGTACCGAGAATATTGGTATGTCGGGACAGCAACAGCAAGACGGCGGTGAGCAGGTTGCCGGAAAACCTCAGCCCATCCAGGTAGAAGAAAAAATCGGCAGAAATGATCCTTGCCCTTGTGGATCAGGTAAAAAATATAAACATTGCCATGGCAGATAATTTTCAAAGAGAAATTCTATGAAAAAAATTGAAGCAGTTATCCGTCCTTTTAAACTTGATGAAGTTAAAGAAGCTCTTGTTGAAGAGGGGATAAGAGGACTGACCATTTCTGAAGTCCGTGGTTACGGAAGACAAAAAGGGCATACAGAAACCTACCGGGGAAGTGAATACAGAATAGAATTCATTCCAAAAATTAAAATTGAAATTGTTGTTGAGGATAAGCAGGTTGAGAAAGTTGTTGATGCAATATTAAGAACTGCAAAGACCGGGCAGGTAGGTGATGGTAAAATATTTATTTCCAATGTTAGCGAAGTAATCAGAATAAGAACTGATGAATCCGGGAAAGAAGCCCTGTAGCATATTTTACCTTTTTCTTTATTAACAACAATTATAACTTCCCATATGCATTTTTCATTTCATCTAAAAAAATATTTCTCTCTATTTGCTTTGGCACTGTTTCTTTATGGATGCGGAGTCTGGGGAGATTTTACCACATATTTTAATCTGTATTATAACACTAATCATCTTTTTAATGAAGCAGAATCTTCAATACAGCAGGACAGGGCAGATTTATTTGCCACTACGTTACCAAAAATTAAAGCCGGCGATGACCAAAAACTCCAGAAAGTAATTGAAAAATGTTCAAAGATTCTTCAATTTAGTTCAGATAGCAGATTTGTTGATGATGCGCTATTAATATTAGGCAAGTCATTTTATTATCAGGAAAATTATTTAAAGGCCACAAGAGAATTTGATGAATTGTTACAAACACAGCCGGATAGTGATTTAAGGCTGGAAACTCAGCTTTGGTTGGGTAAATCACAGTTAAGATTAAACAGGGATACTGAGGCTCTGGCTACTTTGAAGAAAGTCCGTGAAGAAGCAACAGCGCAGGAAGAGAATGAAATTCTGGAAAATGCTTTAATTGAAGAAATTAAATACAAAATTTCTACTGATAATATAGCTGGGGCTATTAAATCTTCTGAAGATTTTCTAAAAGTTTGTGAAGATGATGATCTAAATCAAAAAATAGCTTTTGAACTTGGTAATCTGAATATAGAATTAAAAAATTATGATGCGGCAATTTCAGCTTACCAGATGGTTCTGGATTATTCTCCATCATACCAAATGGAGCTTGATGCAAAGCTTGCTCTTGGTAAAGCTTATATATTTGCTGGCAATGATAAAAAAGCATATACCTTATTCGATGATATGAGTTCGCTTGATAAAAACAAAGACGTCCTTGATAGAATAAATCTTGAAAAGGGGATAGCTCTTGTTAATTTGGACAGGTATAATGATGCTATTGATGTTCTCACTTATGTTGACACCACTTATAAAGGTACAAAATATGGTGGAGCTGCAAAATATGAAATAGGGAAAATTTATGAAAATATCTATAATAACTTTGATATGGCTTCTGAATATTATCTAAAAACGAGTAGATCAGTTGTTCCTCGGGAGTATACTACTGAAGTTTTGGCAAAAATTGAAAAATTTAGAAAGTATGATAACCTTAAAAAAGAATTAAAATTAAACAGCATCCAATATGAATATGCTTTAAATCCAGAGAAATATATAGAAGATTCTACAAAGTTTTTTGATCGGTTAAAGGAATTGCAGGCAAATACTTCTTCAGAAAATAATGCAACAGATCTTAGAAATAAAACATTGGAATTGGGGCGTCAGAGGGATTTAACTTCAACGGGAACTGGAAATACAAAATCTTCTGCTATTGATTTTTCTAAACCCCCGGTTAAACCTACATTATCAAGTGATTCAATAAAATCAGAAATTGTTATCTCAGAATTTGAGCTGGGCAATCTTTTCTTCTCAGAATTAAACAAACCTGATTCAGCATATTATTATTATAGCAAAGTTTTAAAGGACAATCCTTCCCGCGATATTGAAGCCAATACCTTGTATGTACTTGGTAATTACTTCCTGTCAAAAAATGATACAACAAAAGCTGATAGCCTTTTCAATGTTGTTTATGAAAATTTCCAGGATCAGAGCGTGGTAAATTCAGCAGCAACAGTTTTGAAAAAGCCATTAATAAATCTGGATTATGATCCGGCCCAGGAACTTTACGAAAATGCTGAAAAGCAAATGCTGAATAAGGACTTTGATAAATCACTGGCAGGATTACGAAATATTTATGAAAATTTTCCTTCTTCTCCACGCGCACCTAAGGCCCTGTATGCCAGTGGCTGGATCCTTGAAAATGAATTATTAAAACCAGATTCAGCCGCAGAGGTTTATGATACACTGAAAGCAAAATACCCTGCTAGTGAATACGCGAAAAATATTTCACCTAAATTATCAGATTACCATACAGAAAAAGAAAGAATAAAAAAGGCTGTTGAGGATTCATTAATGGCACTTAATCAGAAAAAAGATAGTGTGGTTACGGCGGCAGATACAACCCAAAACAAGTTGAGAAATATTCCTGAAGAAATGTTGAAAAAACTTCCTCCCGGCCTGAGATATGAAGCAAGAAGAGACTCAACCAGGGAAGTCATTGATGAGAGAAAAGATTTATTCAAAGAGGAAAAAAGAAGGCTTCCTGAGTTGAAGGATGAAATTATTAAAATTGACTCATCCGCACCTAAGCCTAAGGAAAAGGATGAACCAACTGACACTCTAAAGATTAAATAATTCTGACAGAATAATTTTTATAAATTAGTAAATGGCTGATGATTACTAATCAATTCCCTCAGCTTGAAATTTCATTATTATTTGAGAAATCACTTCCATATTTAAAAGCATGGAAAATTCAAAGTATAATAATATACTTATTGACCATTCTTTACTTAAGCATTCCCTCATTCCAGATCCCTGTGTTAGAATATTCACATTTTAGAATTACTTCACTTATGCAGCAGCGTGCCATTGAGCATAATCTATTATTTTACCCGCGCCAGGAATGGGTTAGCATTGATGATGTAAATCCTAAATTACTGAAAGGGATAATATCTATGGAAGACGGTAGATTCTTTCAGCACAAGGGAATTGATTGGAAGGAACTTAACACAGCTCTAAAAGTTAATAAGAGGAGGGGGCGCGCTGTAAGAGGAGGAAGTACTCTGACAATGCAACTTGCTAAAAATCTTTATCTAACAACAAAGAAAAGTATTATAAGAAAAGCCAAGGAATTCCTGATTACTATCAGAATGGAAAAGGAATTGAGCAAACGTGCTATTCTACAAAATTATATAAATGCTGTGGAGTGGGGAGACGGGATATTCGGAATTAAAGAAGCATCTGAAATTTATTTTAATAAAGAGCCATGGCAACTTACTACAAATGAATGCGCAAAGCTTGCGGCTGTTATCCCGTCACCATTGGTACATGCACCAAATAAAAATTCCAGTTATGTTTTAAGAAGATCATCAATCATTCTTGGCCGGCTAAATGATATTGTTATGTTTCCCAAAACTGTAAAATGAAAAGACGCACTTTAATCAAACTTATTGAAAACGGGGAAAGTCTTACCTGCGAATTCAAGCGTAAATTCTCAACTCACGAAAAAATCGCCAGGGAAATGATCGCTTTTGCAAATACTAACGGAGGAGTAATTCTTTTCGGGATTGATGATAACAAAGATGTGGTTGGAGTGGAAAGTGAAAAATCCGAGGCTGAATTAATAAAAGAAACTGCTACAGATTATTGTGAACCATCTCTAAAGTATGAGATAGATTTTATTGAATTGTATGGTAAAGAAATTGTAATTGCCGAAATACCGGAGTCTGATTCAAAACCACACAGACTGCAGGATTATGAAAAAGAATTTGATATCAATAAAGCAATAGTTTGTATAAGGGTAAATGATAAAAGCATACAGGCCAGTAAGGAAATGGTTAGGATCTTAAAAGCAAGATCGGGTAATATGAAACTGAAAAAATATTCAATTGGTCCCAATGAAAAGATGGTTTTTGAATACCTGGAAAATCAGGAAATGATTACGGTAAAAGAATTAAGTGAACTTGTAAATATTTCCGTAAGAAGAGCTTCAAGAACTCTTGTTAAAATGGTGAGAGCCAACCTGCTTATGATTCACACTAAAGACAACGGGGAAGAATATTTTACTTCGGCAAATTGAGATGTGTTTAATCATTTGATAGATCAAAAACTTTTCTTAATTCAAATACTGAAATACCGTAAGCTACTGCCACATTTAATGATTGCTTAATCCCATACTGTGGAATTTCAATTGAAAAGTCACATAAATCAATCAAATCCTGTGAAACACCAGTGATTTCATTTCCTATTATTACACATAAAGGAAAATCAATTGCTTTAACTTCATAATAAGGTTTGCTGTTACTTGTGAGTTCAAGCGCACAGATTTTTACACCCAGGGCTTTTAATTTTATCACAATTTCTTTTGGATCATTAACGTATTCCCAGCTTACACTTTCCGTTGAACCCAGCGCAGTTTTCAATATTTCCTTTTTAGGAGGGTGAGGTGTATATCCACAAAGATAAAGTTTCTCAATCATTGCCCCATCGGATGATCTGAAAATTGATCCAACATTATACGTACTTCTTATACTGTTTAAAACTACATAAACCGGCAACTTTTTTACTTTGTGAAGACTATCTAATGTGCTTCTGTTAATTGATATTTCATCGTGTGTGAGTTTTTTCATAAAGAAATTTTGAGGCTAATTAAATTTTACAGCTAATTGTCCGCAAGCAGCAGCGATATCATCTCCCTGTGTATTCCTGACCATAACAATTATATCTTTTTCTTTTAGCTTTTGTGCAAATTCGCTTATGCGTTTATGCGGAGTAGGATTTAATTCTGCAGCAAATCCTGTCGGGTTCATATGTTGTAAAGAATTAAATGGAATAATATTTATTTTTGACGGCATCTGTGAACAAAGTTTTACAAGAGCATTAATGTCTTTATCACTATCATTCACATTTTTTAGCATAACGTATTCAAATGTAATCCTTGTCTTTGTAACCTTTGAATAGTATTTCAGTGCTTCAATATTTTGCTTCAAAGAATATTTTTCATTAATGGGCATAATTTTGCTTCGTATGTTTTCAAAACAGGAGTGAAGTGAAAAAGCCAGCCCCGGTTTGAAACCGGAATTTGCAAGATCAATTATCCTGGGAGCAATACCAGCTGTAGAAACTGTAATTTTCTTAAAACTTATTGCCGATGCTGATTCACTTGCAAAAATTTCCAATGACTTTAGTGTAGAATTATAGTTTAATAAAGGTTCACCCATTCCCATATAAACTATATTTGTCAATTTATCCTTGCCGTAATCTTTTGCTGCAAGCATGTACTGATCAAAAATTTCACCGGGTGACAAATTCTTTTTGTACCCCATCAAACCTGTTGCACAAAACCGGCAATCCAGTGGGCATCCAACCTGTGTTGAGATGCAAAGCGTTATTCTTTTTTCCTCCGGAATAATTACAGACTCAATTTTATTTTTTTCTTTTGTCTGGAAAATATACTTTTTTGTGCCTGTCAATTCAGAATATTCAGAATCTACAAATTTAAGTGTGCTTAGTGAAGTTTCTTCTTTCAGCTTTTCTCTTAATGGGGCCGGTAAATTCAGCATTTCATCGAATTGAGTTACGAAATCGCGGTACATCCACTTAAAAACCTGTTCTCCCCGGAATTTTTTTTCACCAATTGAGATAAAATATTCCTGTAACTCACCTAATGTTAAGCCTTTAAGCAAAATCCTTTTTTTCCCTGAATTTTCTGAACCGTTTAATTCGGTTATATTTTTTTTCATAGTCACAAATATAATAATAAATGATCGGGGTTTAAATTTAGGAATCCTTCCAAATTACACTATGCCCGATAAATTGCTATAAATTAATTATTACCGTATTTTTGTAGATATAGCTGATGTTTTAATAGCGGTCATCTTTCCGAAAACATCTTTCCGGTGAACCCACCTTATGGGGATCACATATTTCTCAAACATTTGGGTAGAAATTACAAGGGAGTAAATATGAATTTCGATTTTACAGAAGAACAAAAAATGATAATGGAATCAGCCAGAGATTTTGCTCAGGCTGAAGTGGCGCCAACTTCAATTGAAAGAGATATTAAAGCAGAATTTCCGACTGAAATTGTAAAAAAAATGGGTGAACTCGGATTTCTTGGAATGATGGTTTCTCCTGAATATGGTGGTGCCGGGCTGGATACAATCAGCTATGTTCTTGCTATGATTGAAATCTCAAAAGCTGATGCAAGCGCTGGTGTTATTATGTCGGTTAACAATTCATTAGTTTGCTACGGACTTGAACAATATGGATCCGACTTTATAAAAGAGAAATATTTAATCCCTTTGGCTAAAGGAGAAAAGCTCGGTGCATTTGCACTTTCGGAACCTGAAGCTGGAAGTGACGCAACAAAACAAAAAACTACAGCAGATAAAGATGGTGATTTTTTTGTACTTAATGGAATGAAAAACTGGATCACCAATGGAACGACCGCTGATTATTTCCTTGTAATGGCAACTACTGATAAAGAAAAAGCTCATAAAGGTATTTCAACTATACTTGTTGAAAAAGGAACTGAAGGCTTTACACATGGGAAAAAGGAAGATAAGTTAGGAATCAGAAGTTCAGATACATGTTCTTTATCTTTTGAAAGTTGTAAAGTACCCGCAAACAATATTGTTTGGGAAGAAGGCAAAGGATTTAATTTTGCAATGAACACACTAAACGGTGGCAGAATAGGAATTGCAGCTCAGGCTATCGGAATTGCCGAGGCTTCACTTGAGGCTGCAATTAAATACGCAAAAGAAAGAAAAGCTTTCGGTAAAACGATTTCAAATTTTCAGGCCATTCAATTTAAGATTTCTGATATGGCCGTAAAAGTTGATACTGCAAAACTTCTTACTCTGCGTGCAGCAGCTATGAAAGATGCAAAACAGAAATATTTCAAAGAAGCAGCAATGGCAAAACTCTATTCATCAACAATCGCTGTTGAATGTGCACTTGAAGCGATTCAAATTCACGGCGGTTACGGTTATGTTAGAGAATATCTTGTTGAAAGATACCTGAGAGATTCAAAAATTACAGAAATCTATGAAGGTACATCCGAAATTCAGAGAATGGTAATTGCCAGAAGTCTGTTGGATTCTGTAAAATAAAAAATCAAATTTTCTAAAATGCCGGTATAACCGGCATTTTCCTTAAAATCAGTCAGAAATACGAATTTAAGCCTTAAATTTGTAATTGGATATTGTTTGAAAAACAATTTAAATTGAAAGTAGATATTTCAGTTTCTGAACAAGATTATTTTGTTTTCCGATCACTTAACAAATAAAGAATAAAGATGGTTTTATTCTTTCAATAGCTTTTTTAGAGGAGGCTGGATGAAAAGAGGAACACTAATTGGTCTTTCAATTGGCGCAGTAATCGTACTGTTCATGGTAATTCTTTTTATGTGGGGAAAAAATGTATACAATAGTCTTGTTACATTAAATGAATCAGTGAACCAGAGCTGGAGCCAGGTTGAAAATCAGTATCAGAGAAGAGCAGATCTTATACCTAATCTTGTAAGCACAGTTAAAGGATATGCAAATTTTGAAAGAGGTGTTCTTACAGATGTTACAAACGCACGTGCAAGAGTTGGACAGATGAATGTGACTCCTGAAGTGCTGAATGATCCAGCTGCATTCCAGAAGTTCCAGGCAGCCCAGGGTGAATTGAGCGGGGCACTTTCCAGATTACTTGTGACAGTGGAGAATTATCCTGAGCTAAAAGCAAATGAAAATTTTCTCCAGTTGCAGGCTCAGCTTGAAGGAACAGAAAACCGTATTTCTGTTGAAAGAAGAAGATTTAATGAAACAGTTCAGAAATACAATACTACAATTAAGCTTTTTCCTAATTCCATCTTTGCTAATATTTTTGGCTTTAAAGATAAACAGTATTTTAAAGCAACAGCGGGATCCGAAACACCTCCAAAAGTTGAATTTTAGTTTTACATGAAGTTATTATTAGCGTTATTATTTTCAGTATCAATTTTATTTGCCCAGCCAAAAGTTCCTACACTTAATCACTGGGCAAATGATTTAACAGGTACCTTGTCCTCTTCTGAATTAAGTAATCTGGACCTCCGTTTAAAAACCTACCAGGATACAACATCGAATCAGCTTGTTATGCTGATGATTCCATCACTTCAGGATTACCCGATTGAATATTACACTATGAGTGTGGCAGAAAAAAATAAAATCGGGACTAAAAAGAATGATAACGGGCTTTTATTTCTGATAGTGAAAAATGACAGAAAAATGAGGATTGAAGTTGGTTACGGACTTGAAGGGGTATTGCCCGATGCACTCGCGAGCTCTATTATTAGAAATGTCGTTGCACCTCATTTTAGAAGTAATGATTATTATGCGGGGATAACTGACGGAATAAATGCAATGATGTCTGCAATTGCAGGTGAATACAAAGCAGATAAATATGCTAAAGACAACAGTAGCAAAAAAACAAAAGGTATTGGCACAATAATATTTATCATAATTATGATTATTATGTCATTGCTCAAAGGCCGCAGAAGAGGGGGAGGCGGATTTATCTTTTTCCCCGGAGGATTTAGCGGTGGTTCCGGTAGCAGTGGTTTTGGTGGGGGTGGCTTCGGTGGATTTAGCGGCGGCGGCGGCGGTTTTGGCGGCGGCGGAGCAAGCGGTGGCTGGTAATATACTATTTTTCCTACCCTATTGAAGTTCAATTAATGTTTAGTTAGTATTGCAAAAGAAATTCCATTATTTTATTTAAGAATGTGAACTAATCGTTATTCCTGTTTTGGGGAATAATTCTGAAATTATATAGGAGATAATTTATATGGCAATAATGATAACCGAAGAATGCATCAATTGCGGCGCGTGTGAGCCTGAATGTCCGAATACAGCAATTTATGAAGGTGGGCAGGAATGGGAACTTGCAGGTACAACTTACGGCAATGGCGATAAAGCACCAACCGGAGCCGAAGGATTTTTCTCGGATGATTTCTTTTACATTGTTCCTGACAAATGTACTGAATGCAAAGGTTTTCACGATGAACCACAGTGTGCGGCTGTATGTCCGGTTGATTGTTGTGTTCCGGATCCGAATCATGAGGAAGATGAGGAGACACTTCTGAAAAGAAAAGATTACCTGGATGGTATTGGCAGATAAATAAATCGGGACATTTTGTTATTATTTTAGGCGTCTTTTGACGCCTTTTTTATTATCTATCCGGTTACTCCCTAATATTGCTTATTTGATTCCAATTCTCAGTAAAGAGAAGCGATATTCTAATAATTGTGAATCCTTAATTATTTAAGCTATTTTCAGACTTTTTTTCCGCTTTATTATTAACAATTTCAATTTGTCGGATTGGCACAAATTTGGTAGTTAATATGAACAAAAATCATAAGACAGATAATAAAACCATATTAAAAATTAATTTAAGAATCACGGAGGTCTAAAATGGCTATTAAAATAACTGACGAATGTATAAACTGTGGTGCCTGCGAACCAGAATGCCCAAATAATGCAATCTATGAAGGCGGTACTTCATGGGAATTAGATGGAAAAACATATGGTGATGGCGATGCTGCTCCTTCTGGCGCAGAAGGCTTTTACTCAGATGATTTCTTCTACGTAGCTCCTGACAAATGTACTGAATGTAAAGGTTTCCACGATGAACCACAGTGTATAGATGTTTGCCCGGTTGAATGCTGTGTTCCTGATCCTGATCATGTTGAAGATGAAACAGCATTACTTGCAAAAAAAGATTCACTGGAAGCAATGCAAAACTAGTTCTGAATAAATAAATTATTGGTTAGACCAATGGCTTTAATAAGAAATTATTAAAGCCATTTTTTTTGTTTTTGGTGTATTCATCTACCTTTTAAATTTCTTTCCATATCCTTAACTTAAAGTTCAAATATAATTTTTTGAACAAAATTCTGCAGAAAATGAAAATTGGTAAATATAAATTAACTGTTGTAAACACCGGATATTTTCGTCTCGATGGTGGTGCAATGTTTGGAATAATTCCAAAGGCACTATGGAAAAATTCGAATCCACCGGACGAACAAAACAAGATAAAACTTGCTACCAGGAATCTTTTGCTTGAAGACGGGAAAAGAAAAATTTTGGTTGATACCGGGATGGGGATTAAGTGGGGAACCAAATCAAAATATATTTATGAAATTGACCAGGAAGAATATTCTATTGAAAAATCTCTTGGTAAATTAAATTTAAAACCCGAAGACGTAACAGATGTAATTTTAACACATCTCCATTTCGATCACACCGGCGGATCGACAAAGCTGGAAAATAATAAGCTAATCCCGACTTTCCCTAACGCAACGTACTACGTTCAAAAAGAAAATTATGAATGGGGCGTTAATCCTTCTGACAGGGACAGGGGAAGTTACATTAAAGATAATTTTGTCCCGCTGATGGAAGAAGGTGTATTAAAATTTATAAATGGCGAAGAAATGTTCGATGACGAGATTCAGTTTCTTGTTGTGAAGGGGCATACATTTGGTCAGCAACTACTTAAAATTTCGGATTCGTCAAATACTATTCTTTACTGTTGTGATCTTTTACCGACGACTTCCCACATTCCTGTGCCCTATGTTATGGGATATGATTTACAGCCCCTGGAGACAGTAGCGGAAAAGAAAATAATACTACCTATGGCAGTAAAAGAAAATTGGAAATTATTCTTTGAACACGATCCTGAAACAGTTTTGGCAACAGTTTCACAAACCGAGAAAGGTTTTAAAGTAAATGAAAAATTCACATCTCTCTGATAAGCACGAATTATCCGGATTTACTAAAGTTTGTGAAGTTGGTGACCTGTTTGAACATCAGGGGAAGCGTTTTATTATTGATAATATGGAAATTGCTGTATTTAAGGTTGACGGAAATATTTATTCTCTAAGTAACATTTGTCCCCACCAGCATACAGCTCTGATTTATGATGGTTTTATCGAAAAAGGTTGTGTCGTTTGTCCGGCTCATGGATGGATGTTTGATCTGCAAACAGGGAAAATGCCAACGGGAGGGAGAGGTATAGATTCTTTTGAGACAAAAGTGGTTGATGGCCAGGTATATGTAAAAGTAGTTAAGCAAGAAATGAAATGGTAAAATTCATTTGCTATGAAACTTACAAATGAAATAGTTATTCGTGAAGCAAAATCTGTTGGATTTGATCTTGTTGGTTTTGCAAAAGCCGATGAACTGATAGAGGAAGGAAATAAACTCGAAGAGTGGCTCAGGCTTGGTTATCAGTCAGGCATGAGATATATGGAACGAAATACCGATAAAAGAAAAGATGTAAAAAATAATTTTCCTGCCGCAAAAAGCGTTATATCACTCGCCCTTAATTACTACACAGATGAAAATTATTCTAATAATAAAAATTCAGGAAAAGCCCGTCCACCCTTAGGCAAGGTTTCCCGCTATGCATGGGGAACTGATTATCATTTAATAATTTGGGAAAAACTTGAGAGACTGGAAAATTCATTAAAAGAAATTGATCCTGATTTTGAATCAATGTCGTATGTAGATACGGGTCCGGTAATGGATAAGGTCTGGGCAAAAAAAGCCGGACTTGGGTGGATTGGGAAACACACTAATCTTATAAATAAAGAAATTGGCGGCTGGATTTTTCTGGCAAATATTATAACTAATTATGATTTTAATTATTCTGAGGAAATCCCGGATTTTTGCGGCTCCTGTACTGCCTGCATTGATGCTTGTCCAACAGATGCTATTGTTCAGGAATATGTTGTTGATGCGAATAAATGTATTTCAAATCTTACAATAGAAAATAAGGGAGAGATCCCGGGAAAGTTTGAAGGTAAATTTGAAAACTGGTTATTCGGCTGTGATATTTGCCAGGATGTTTGTCCGTGGAATATTAAATTTTCAGAAATTACAGGAGTTAGCGAATTTTATCCGAAAGATGGTAATAAGGAAATTAAACTGTCAGAAATCAGGGAAATGAATAATAAAGAATTTAAATCCCGTTTTGCCCGAAGTCCAATTTTAAGAACAAAATTGAAGGGATTGAAGAGAAATGCTGAGTTTCTGGAATAAGAATGAATCTTTTGGCTTAGGAGTGTATCTAATCTTTAAATATTTAAAATAAAATATGCTTAATTTTAAAAGTTGAAAAATTTTTGTTAATACTGAATTTGGAGAAAAAATGGCTGATAATCATCATAAAATAATAATTATAGGCTCTGGTCCTGCTGGATTTACCGCGGCATTATATGCAGGAAGAGCAAATTTAAACCCGGTAATTTTTGAAGGAATGCAGCCGGGCGGACAGCTTACTATTACAACGGAAGTTGAAAATTATCCCGGCTTTGAAAACGGAATAATGGGTCCTGAACTTATGGATGTAATGAGAAAGCAGGCACAGAGATTCGGTGCAAAATCAATTTACAAGGAAATAACCGAAGTTGATTTTTCAAAGAGACCTTTTACACTTAAAACTTATGAAGGTGAAGAATATAAAGCCGATGCGGTAATCATATCTACAGGTGCTTCTGCAAAGTTGCTTGGACTTGAGAGTGAAAATAAATTCATGGGATTTGGAGTTTCTGCATGCGCTACCTGCGATGGATTTTTCTATAAAGGATTAAAGGTTCTTGTTGTAGGTGGTGGTGATACTGCAATGGAAGAAGCTAATTTCTTAACTAAATTTGCTTCTGAAGTTACTGTTATCCACAGGCGCGATGAATTCAGAGCTTCAAAAATAATGACTGAAAGAGCTGAAAAAAATCCTAAAATTAAATTTCAGACTAACAAAGTAGTAAAAGAAGTTATGGGTAAAGACGAAAACGGCAGAAAAGTAATGACCGGAGTAATAATGGAAGATACCAAAACAGGCAAAACTGAAGAAGTTCAGGCGGATGGACTTTTCATTGCTATTGGTCATAAACCTAACACCGGATTATTTAAAGGTGTTCTGGACATGGACGAGACCGGATACTTAAAAGTTCAGGGAGCTTCAACTTATACAAATGTTCCAGGCGTTTTTGCATCAGGTGATGTAGCAGATAAAACATACAGACAGGCAGTTACAGCTGCAGGAACTGGATGTAGGGCAGCAATAGATGCAGAACGCTGGCTTGCTGAAAATGAATAATTATATATTATTATTTAAAATGAAAAAGGCGTCCTTTGTGGACGCCTTTTTTTACGCGGAAAAGTTATTGATCACCTCTTTGGTCCATTTTTCGTGCTACCAGGTTGGCAACAATAAAGCCCAGGCCTGTTATTGTGAACAATAAGAACGGAACCCAGTAATCAGCACCTGTTGCATCCTCAAGCATAAGACCGAAACCAAGTGCAAGCCCAAAGAACAAACAGATAACTCCGAACTTTAGTAATCTAAAGGGATCGTAATTACGCTTATTGTTGAAAAATTCTTTTATCGCTTCGGCATCCAGGTTTTTTTCTATAAGCATTTGTCTTTCCCTTGATCTCAAATACAAATATACCACCGCAACTAAACCAGATACCAGGAATAATATTATTGGTATGAATACCGCTACTACTTCCTTATCCATTTTATTTCTCCTTTAGTTTTAATTTTCTTCTTTTCTCTTCTGACTGTAATCCCGGCGTACAGGTTACATCGGTATATTTTCCGGGTCAATCCTGCTTTCTAAATATTATGACTTAAAGCCAACCAGAAAGGTTACAGTTTATATGAAAAAAGACCGTTGCCACTCGTTTTTACGATTTTTATTGATTTTTGACCTTTTTAGTAGTTATTTAGGAAGTACCTAATATTATGCTCTAATATTTTATAGCTGATCTGTAACCTTTTAAGCACAATTAAAGTCTTAAAAAATAGATGAAAAACCTTACTGATTTAGAAATAATAGATTCTGTCAAAAAAGGAAATCAATCAGATTATGCTATTATTATTGACAGGTATAAAAACAAAGCCTTTTCCCTCGTTAAGCGGATGCTTAAAAACGAAATGGATGCGGAGGAGGTTCTTCAGGATTGCTTTATCAAAGCATATGATTCGCTCGATAACTTCAGACAGGAATCGAAATTTTCAACCTGGTTTTACAGAATAGTTTACAATACTACTTTGACAAAACTATCTGGCAAAAAAAGAAAAATTGAAATGGAAATGTCTTCAGTAGAAGATCATTTTGATCTTGAGAGTGATTATGATTTTAAGGTTTCAGAAAAAAAAGATATGGCAGAATTTATAAATACAATGGTAGAAAAATTACCTTTAAAATATGCTTCGGTTATTACTATGTTTTATATTAATGATATGAGTTGTGAAGAAATAAGTGAAGCGTTGAATACATCAATAGCAAATGTAAAAGTATTATTGTACAGATCGAGAAATGCATTAAAGGATATTATGGTGAAGAATAATTTTGCAGAGGAATTATTATGAAGAATCTATCGGATGAAATATTAAACAAATATATTGATAATGAACTTGATCAGGCGACACTTAAAATCGTGCGCGAACAGCTTAAGACTTCTGAAGTAGACAAAAAAAGGCTTAAAGCGCTGCAGACTGCAGATAACGGTTTAAAAAATATGAAATCATATTCTGTCTCACCCGATTTTACATTAGCCCTGATGAAGAGAATAAGTAAAAAATCAAGAGCTAAAAAAGAACAACAGATCTTTATTCTTTCTATCTCTTCTATCTTTGTTATTATTGCCCTTGCCATAGTTGGATACGTAATGTCTATAATTTTTTCTGCACCTCCGTCAACAGCAGGCGGAACCGCAGTGGCAACACGCGAAACACTGAACTTCCTGAAAGATATAATACAACCTGTTAAAAGCTTTTTCGGTAATGTAAATTTATCTGTAATTGGAAGCGTGTTCTCGCTTGGTCTTTTAGTTTCTATCTATTTTGTCTTCGATCTTGTAAAACACACAAAAAACAATTTAAGTCGGCAACACTAAAATTGATACATGAGGCTGCCGTCTGGCAGCCTTTTTTATTTCTATAAACCGAACTTCTTTCCCAACTTTCTTTTTAACTTCGTATATTTATTTCGTAAATTATTTATTAAAATAGCGAGGTCTTTAAAATGTTAGTTATTACGACCCCTACAATTGAGGGTAAAAAAATAGTTAAATATTACGGACTGGTAAGCGGCGAAGCAATTCTTGGAGCTAACATATTTAAAGATTTTTTTGCAGGAATAAGAGACATAGTCGGCGGTCGTTCTGCTGCCTATGAAAAAGAATTGAGAAAAGCCAAAGATATTGCTGTTACGGAAATGGCTGAGCAGGCTAAAGCAATGGGAGCCAATGCCGTTGTGGGCATTGATCTCGATTATGAAACTATCGGGGGTGGCGGGGGAAATATGCTTATGGTTAGCGCATCGGGTACCGCCGTTCTTTACGAAGAATAACCAGAAAAATTATGAAAACAAAGACAGGTTACGTAACAATACTTGGTTTACCAAATGCTGGTAAATCTACTTTGCTTAACGCATTGCTGGGGCAAAAACTCTCAATTACTACAAACAAACCTCAAACAACGCGCAAAAGATTGATAGGTATTTTATCGGATGAAAATTACCAGATTATTTTTCTGGATACGCCGGGTATTCTGAAACCAGCATATCTTCTACAGGAAAAAATGATGGATTCGGTTGTTCAATCTATTAAAGACGCGGATGTTCTTATTTTGATTCTGGATGTTGCGCTTGATCCTGGCGGAGAAAAAACTTTAAAGGACGCTTTCATTTATGATTTGCTGAGTAAGAGCAAAAAGCCAAAGATTTTACTTCTTAATAAAATCGATCTTTCATCTCAGGAGCAGGTGAATGAATTAATCGAAAAGGTAGGAAAAACAAATTACTTCAAAAGAATAATTCCAATTTCATCAAAACTGGCTTATAATGTTCATACAGTTATAAGTGAAATTATTGAAAATCTACCGGAAGGTCCCAAATATTATCCGGATGAAAATGTCTCCGATGAAAATGAAAGATTTTTTGTGTCCGAAATAATAAGGGAAAAAATATTTGAACATTACAAAGATGAAATTCCCTACAGTTGTGAAGTAGTGATAGTAGATTTTAAAGAACGTGAAGGCAGAAAGGATTTCATACAGGCAGAAATTATTGTTGAACGCGATAGCCAGAAAGGAATATTAATAGGTAAACAGGGAACAGCCCTGAAAAGAATAGGTGAAGAATCACGCGCTTCTATTGAAGAATTTTTGCAAAGGCCCGTCTATCTTGATCTTCACGTTAAAGTAAGAAGTAAATGGCGGACAGATGAAAATATGCTAAAATCCTTTGGCTACCCGGGCGAAAAAGAATAAATTATATCCCCGTTTAATCATTCATTCCAAACCTAATCTAAGAAGCAGATGAAGAAATTTATTGGCGAAGGTGCTTTATTACTTACAACAGTGGTCTGGGGTGTGACTTTTGTTGTAATAAAATTAGCTCTTACAGATGTTTCCCCGCTGCTTTTTGTTTCAATCCGTTTCAGCATTGCTGCCTTAATTTTACTTCCTTTTATGTTTGGCATTTTAAAAGTTTCTACAAAGGAAGCAATAATTGGCGGAGTGATTTTAGGACTTCTAAACTTTGCTGGCTTTGCAACTCAAACAGTCGGACTAAATTTTACTTCGGCAACAAAATCCGGATTTATTACCGGGACATTTGTAGTATTTACTCCAATCCTTCAATTTATAATTGAAAAAAGAAAACCAAAAAAAGAAAATGTAATTGGAATTATCCTTGTACTCTTCGGACTGATTTTATTATCGAGTAAAGGAACCTCCATCTTTGATATATTTTCCGAACTTGGTGAAAATTTTAACATCGGTGATTTCTTTACCCTTCTATGTGCAATCGCGTTTGCAACATATATCGTTTACCTGGATATGATCAGCCACAAGATTGATTATAAACTTCTGGTATTTATTCAACTGGCTGTAACCGGAGTTGCAGGGTGGATTTTCACTTTTTTCTTATCAGCTTCAGGACTGGAGAAATTTAGTTTTAGTTTGAACGGTACTGTCATATTTTCCGTGATTTATACAGCATTGCTGGCGACATTATTGGCTACAACGCTTCAGACAAAATATCAAAAGTGTGTTACGCCAACTAAGGCGGCAATCATTTTTTCCTTTGAACCAATATTCGCGGCATTTTTTGCTTTTATTATTATCGGCGAAAAAATTTCAAATTTTGGGTTTATCGGGGGTATATTTATATTTACAGGACTCCTGGTTTCGGAATTGATGGGCAAAAAAGAATACAAGAACAATGGATGATAACGAAAAAAGAGCAGAAATAATTGTAAACGGATTGGTTCAGGGGGTGGGCTTCAGATATTTTGTTTACCGCGAAGCTGAGAAACTTGGTCTGAATGGATATGTTAAAAATTTATACACAGGGGAAGTACTGACAGTTGTTGAAGGTGGCAAAGCACTAATAGAAGATCTTTTCAAAAAAATAAAAATTGGCCCATCCCACGCATCAGTAAAAAATGCAAATATTAACTGGGATGGAACAAAAAATGAATTTACACATTTTGAGATAAGACATTGAAAAATAATTTTCGTACAGGAATAGGGTTTGATGTTCATGCTTTTGCAGAAGACAGGAAATTAATTCTCGGTGGAATTGAAATCCCTTATGAAAAAGGGTTGCTCGGTCACTCTGATGCAGATGTACTTTTGCACGCAATTTCCGATGCACTGCTGGGTGCGCTTGCACTTGGAGATATCGGGCAGCATTTTCCCGATACCGATCCAAATTATAAAAACGCCGATAGTGCCGAACTGCTTAAGAAAGTTTTTGAACTCATTAAAGAAAAAGGTTATACGCTTGGAAATTTAGACTCAATTGTTGCAATGCAAAAACCTAAACTGGCCTCATATATTCCTAAAATGCAGGAAAAGATTGCCAAATTATTGAGTACTGAAATCGAAAACATTTCTGTTAAAGCAACTACTACTGAAAAACTAGGATTCGTAGGAAGGGAAGAAGGTGTTTCCGCTTTTGCTACAGTATTATTAATTAAAGTATAATATGTTTGAGAATATTTTAACGGAAATTTCCCGCTTAACACCGTTCTGGATTTATGCAGCTCTTTTCTTTTTTTCGTTTATAGAAAATATTTTTCCCCCGTCACCGAGTGATCTTGTAATTGTAGTTGGTGGATCATTAATAGGTACCGGGGCTATACATTTTATCCCTACATTAATTTTAACTACTGCCGGCAGTGTACTTGGATTTATGACTTTATTTCTTGTAGGATCATTGCTGGATAAAAAAGTACTTCATACAGGGAAAATAAAATTCATTTCACTCGAAAGACTTGATAAGGTTGAAAGCTGGTTTAATCGCTACGGATACGGCATAATACTTGTCAACAGGTTTTTACCAGGGACCCGCTCAGTGGTCTCTTTCTTTGCTGGAATGAGCAGACTAAATGTAAAAAAAACTGTTCTTTTTACCACTTTCAGTGCATTTGCATGGAATGCAATAATAGTTTACCTGGGAATGATTTTTGGGCATAATGTAGAACTTGTAGACAAGTATCTTTCCACATATAGAAATATTGCAATTGCCGCAACAATAATTATTGCTGCTTTTTTCATTATTAAGTATTTCATTTTGAAAAAAAAAAAGAATTGAAAAAAATATTTTTCAAAAATAGAATCCCGCTTTCAAAAGAAGAAAAAAAACAGAAAAACAAGGAACGTCTGCTTCTTATTCTGAGCGGAGTTCTTCTCGGTATTTCGTTCCCGCCGTTTCCTTTCCCTTTCCAGATTTTAATGTTTGTAGGACTTGTTCCGTATTTACTAGTTCTGGAAAAGAAAAAGACACTGGCAGAAATTAGCCGATCAACTTATCTGACATTTTTTATATTTACAATTATCACAGTTTACTGGGTGGGGAGCTGGCAGAAGGGAACTGATCCGTTTTTAATGATAGCGGGCGGAGCGTTATTGTTCTTTAACCCCCTGTTATTCCTGATACCTTCAACACTTTATTATCTCACTAAAAGATCATTCAATAATAGCTTCGCCTTGCTTTCCCTCCCGTTTTTTTGGATCACATACGAATATCTGTATATGCTTACGGATATCAGTTTTCCATGGCTAACACTCGGGAGCGGGCTTTCTCATTTCACAATTTTTATACAGGTTGCTGATATAATTGGTGCGGTTGGAATTTCTGTAATTGTAGTTTATATAAATATATTTATTTATAAAGCCTACACCAGCTTCAAAGAAAAGGATAATAATTACGGATATTATGCAGCCTCAATAATATTAATATTCTCTGTTGTTATTTATTACGGATCCTTCCGGCTTTCAAATTTCAAGGTATCAAATAAAAAAGTCCGAGTCGGGCTGATTCAGCCGAACCTTGATCCGTGGAATAAATGGGAACTCAGCGGTCTGGATGAAACTCTTAATCTTTATTTGTCACTTTCTAAAAAAGCGGTTGACGAAGGAGCAGAATTAATTGTCTGGCCTGAAACGGCATTACCGGTTTACCTGATGAGTCCTGCTTATTACCCGGAGAAAGATTCAATTTATAAATTTCTGAAAACCAACAACGTACACCTGCTTACCGGGATGCCGGATATAATTTACTACCAGACCGGTGATAAAATTCCACCGGATGCAAAATACAGTAAGGCCGGTGAATTTTATTATTCAATTTATAACGGAATTTTATTGCTTTCTCCTTATTCGAGAAAGATTGAACGCTACGGAAAAATGAAACTTGTTCCTTTTGGTGAAAAAGTTCCTTTTTCAGAACAGTTGCCATTTCTTGGTAAGTTATTCAGCTGGGGCGTCGGCATATCGGGATGGAATGTTGGAAGAGACACTGTTGTTTTTAATGTTCCCCTGAAAGTTAAAATCGGTTCATCGGAAGAAAATTATCCTTTAAAAATTAACGGACTGGTTTGCTACGAATCCGTTTATCCTTATTTCGTAACACAATTTGTGAAGAAGGGTACAGACTTAATCACAGTTGTTACGAATGACAGCTGGTACGGAAAATCCAGCGGGCCATATCAGCATAAAGAGATTGCAGTTTTACGAGCTATAGAAAACAGGAAGTCGGTAATAAGAGATGCGAACGGGGGAATAAGCTGTATAATTGATCCGCTTGGAAGAACTTTGAAAGAAACGAAACTTTTTACGAGAACCGAATTAACGGGTGATGTCCCGATTCAGGAAGGGAAAACCTTCTTTTCACAATATCCTATGATCATTCCAAAATTTGCTTCATACCTTTCCCTTTGTGTATTTCTTTTCTTTTTGATTTTAAAATTCAGGAAGAAATTAAACCCAATCGGATAAAATTGTATTAGCACCGGGCTTTAGCCCGGTGTTACGAGGACACTCTTAATATGGACTTTAGTCCCATAGTTTAATTATTATTTAATAATGTGCTTATCTTTTAACAAACTCATGGCTAAAGCCATAGATTCATAATTATTTGCTTCTCCCCGAACTAAAGTTCGGGGCAAATGAAATTGTTTGTCACAATTTTCTATTATCTACTGAACAATAACTTAAGTTTTATTAAATTTAAAAATGTTTCTTAAATAAAAAAACCGGATAACTATGGAAAAATATATTGACTTAAGAAGTGACACAATAACCAAACCTACACCGGAAATGCGAAAAGCAATGCTTGAGGCAGAGGTTGGTGATGATGTATTTCAGGAAGACCCTACCGTAAATAAACTCCAGGAATACGCTGCCGAACTTCTTGGAAAAGAAGCCGCGCTTTACGTACCGAGCGGAGTGATGGGAAATCAGATTTGTCTGAATGTTCTGACAAATCCCGGCGATGAAGTAATTTGCGAGTTTAACGCTCATATTTTTAATTATGAATCCGGCTCTCCTTCAGCGTTAAGCGGGATTCAGCTTTTGACAGTTGAAGCAGATCGAGGTGTATTTACTCCCGAACAGGTTGAACCTTACATAAGGCCGACAAGTGCGTATTATATGCCGCGGACAAAAGTGATTGAAGTTGAAAATACTCACAACCGTGCCGGCGGTACAATCCACCCGATTGAAAATATAAAAGCGCTAGGTGAACTGGCAAAAAAGCATAATCTCTATTATCATCTTGACGGAGCAAGAATCTGGAATGCCTGTGCGGCAACGGGAATATCTCCCGCAGAATACGCTTCGCATTTCGATACCATTTCGTGTTGTCTTTCAAAAGGACTCGGTGCCCCCGTAGGTTCTATTATTGCTGGCTCAAAAGACTTTATTAAGGAAGCTTTCCGCGTAAGAAAAGCGTGGGGCGGTGGAATGAGACAGCTGGGAATTATGGCTGCCGGAGGTTTGTACGCGCTTCAGAATAACAGGGAACGATTGAAAGAAGACCACGAAAAAGCACAAATATTAGCGAAAGCGATAAATGAAAATCCGAACCTGGAAATTGATATGGATTCGGTACAGACAAATATTCTTATCTTCAAACCGCTTAAATTTTCCGTTGAGGAATCGCTGAAAAAATGTAAAGAAAAAGGATTGTTGTTGCTTGTCGGCAGAGTTGATTCACTGAGAGCAATTACACATCTGGATGTATCCTTTGAAGAAATTAATAGTGCGGTAAAAATATTGGAGGAAGTTTTTAACTAAGTAATATGGAAATAGAAAAATTCAAACATAAAATAAGTATAAAAGTAAGGTTCTCCGATCTTGATGCAATGGGACACGTAAATAATGCCACCTATCTTTCTTATCTAGAAGAAGCACGGATTGCATATTATAACGATGTGATGAAAAAAAAATCAGACAGCCTGGATTTTAATGCCGTGGTTGCAAGAATCGAAATTGATTATGTTTCGCAAATCAGGCTCGGCGATAAAGTGGAAATTTATAACCGTACTTCAAAAATCGGGAATAAAAGTTCTGAAGTTGAGCATCTCATTGTTGTAGCAGATAAAAATGAAAAAATTGTCGCTGCAAAAGCAGTAACAAAGCTGGTATCTTTTGATTACAAAAAGAATCAATCTGTCCCGGTTTCAGATAAAGCAAGAAAGATTATAGAGAAGTTTGAAGGTGGGAATAAATAAGAATTGTTATTCAGTTTCTTTTTTAATTATTTCCTTTAAAGCATCTTCAAGTTTTTCAAACCTGATTTTCTTTTCGTAAGCTTTTGGTTCAGCAATCCTTTCTTTGCAATCGGTTAGCTGGCAGCGTTCGCAGGTGTCATTAATCATCTTTTTAGCAATGCCGGGGTCACCCACAAAATCAATCTTTTGTTTTAGCTCATCATTCATTAAAAATCCCAGTGTAACGCTATAATTTGTGTTTTCTAAAAGAGTTGAAACCTTCGCAATCGAAATTGTCAAATATTCATTCCCTGAATTTATAAATTCAGATTTCTGAACCCTTGCTATAGGCGTGTTAAAATCTTTTCCCTTTTGCTGAAGATCCGCCAATTCCTTAATAATATTAACAGCCTGCCATCTCCTGCAATAATGCTCTGTTATCTGGTAACCCCCGGGATTTTCTTTTGTATTTAACCTGATCTCTTTTAAGAGTTTGAAGTTATCCGAATCTTTTTCCGAATTAAACCTGTGAAAGAAGAAAACATTAATATTAAAATACTTTGACAACAGATTTGTAATTCTCTGGAACAGCATTTCGGCGGACACATTGTATTTGGGGAGTAATGAAAGCAGAAACTTATCGTCAAAGTTTTTCTTTTTAAAGAATACTTCAAGATCTTTTATCAGTGCCTGCCTGCCAATTATTAACGCTGTTGAGAAATAAGAAGATCTGAGATTGTTCAGTAGCTCATCAAATGAATCGAGTCTCATGTCCGAGTAAATGTGTGTCCGGTCTGAAATGTTCAAATAATTATAAGCAATTTCTTTCCCGATTATAAAAGCTTTCTGTGAGTTCCTTAGTCGGTTATTGATCAATAATTTCTTGTTCTTTCCGTTGGGTATGTTAATGCCTCTTATTGTCCGGAATTCGTGCAACTCCGGAATTGAATCTTCCTTAACAACGTAATTAAATTCTTCCGTTAAAAGTTTAAGCAGCACATCATATTTAACGGGTGGTTTGTAATCAAATTTTATTTTGCGAAAAAATTTATTTACCGCCTCTTCCAGATCGTGAAAATAATTATCGTTTAATTCCTTATAGGTTCTTATTGCAGTTTTACTGAAATTATTTTCACTCAACTCCAGGCTTTTTGCCATTTCAATTAATGTTGAAACCAGAGCACTAAGTTGAAGAGGTGCGTGAGAAATTTGCAGCAAAAGTTTGTGAACGTCTATTCCGTAATGATCGAGCGGAAGTTGTTCCAGGATATTAGATTCCAGAAGTTCACTGACTGGGGCCAGATTTTTCGTGAGCTTTAATGAAACCAGTTTATCGTAGGGAACATCCAGTGCAGTTGCCAGCGCTGCTATCTTATCAGATTTGGGATGTTTCTTTCCATTTTCAATTTCATTTAAATATGAGGTAGATAATGAACTTTTTTTTGCCAATTCAGAGAGGGAGAAACCTTTGTCCTGCCTGAGTTGTTTTAGTTTTAGGCCGAAAATGAGCTTAATATTATTTTCTGATAGTTTCATTGTGACCCAATTTAATCAAGAACAGTATTTACAACAACCTCTGAAATATAACAAAAATTATTAGTCAATAGCAAAAATTCTTTAATAGCGAATATTCGCTTGCTAATTTAAACTCTTCTTCTTATTTTCATTCTATAATTATTCATCTAATAAAGGGGGATGAAATTTGGAAACTCCGGTCTTAACAAAAAACAGGTTGATAGATATATTACCCTACCAGCTTGAACATTACCCGAATGAGAAGGCCTTCAGTGATAAAATTACAGGCATCTGGAGAAGCTTCAGTACTGCCGAAGTAAAAAAAATCATTGATGATCTGAGTCTCGGTTTTTTAAAACTGGGATGCAAACCGGGTGTGAAAATTGCCATAATCTCTAACAACAGGGTTGAGTGGAATTTTATAGATATTGCAGTTCTGCAAATAGGCGGAGTGGTCGTGCCTCTTTATCCCACAACTAGTGAAGACAATTACGCCTTTATCTTCGAAGACGCAAAAGTTAAAATTGCTTTTGCCGAGACGGGAGACCTTTTTAAGAAAGTACAGAAAGTAAATAAAAAACTGAAAACTAAACTTGAGGCGATTTATACTTTTGACAAAGTTGAAAGCGCTCCAATCTGGAATGATGTTCAGAAATTAGCTGACGAAATTTACAGGAAGCAGCTGGATGAAATTAGCGAAAAGGTAGAGCAGCATGATCTTGCAACCATAATTTACACCTCCGGTACAACAGGCATACCAAAAGGTGTAATGCTTTCGCACAGGAATATAATGGGAAACGTTAATTCGCTCGCTCAATCAATGCCGATCTCAAAATTTAAAAGAACAATAAGTTTTCTTCCCCTCTGTCACATCTTTGAACGGACTGCAGCCTATTTCTATATGTTGCTAGGTACATCAATTAATTATCCTGAAAGTATGGAGAAACTCGGAGATAATATCAAGGAAGTTAAACCTCATTATTTTATAACAGTACCGAGATTATTGGAAAAGATTTTTGAAAAAATAATGTCAACTGGTTATAACCTGAGCATTGTAAAGAGAGCAATATTCGGATGGTCTGTAAATCTCGGTCTTCATTACCACGACAGGGGACGAAATAACTGGTTTTATAATTTAAGATTATTTATTGCCAGGAAACTCGTATTTGTAAAATGGGTTGAGGCCCTCGGAGGAGAAATTAAAGGTATAATAAGCGGCTCCGCTGCGCTCCAACCACGTTTATCCAGAGTTTTTACGGCTGCGGGTATTCCCGTAATTGAGGGTTACGGGCTTACAGAAACTTCGCCCGTATTGACTTGCAACAGGTTTGATAAAGGAGGAAATTATTTTGGCACTGTCGGCTATGCGATTCCCGATGTTGAAATAAAAATTGCAGAAAACGGTGAGATACTCGGCAAAGGTCCGAATTTAATGATGGGATATTATAATCATCCCGAAGCGACAAAAAAAGCGATAGATGAAGAAGGCTGGTTCCATACGGGAGATGTCGGAGAAATACTGGATGGAAAATATCTCAAAATAACCGGACGCCTAAAGGAAATTTTCAAAACGAGTGGTGGCAAATTTATTATCCCTCAGCCAATCGAAAATAAAATGAAGGAATCTTTTTTCATCGAACATATTATGGTAATTGGTGAAAACAGGAAATATACAGCCGCAATTATTCAACCCTCATTTGATTTTGTGAGGAAATGGGCCAAAGGTAAGAATATAGAGTTAATTACCAGGGAAAATATCGCTTACTCTAAAGATGTTAAAGACCGAATATGGGAAGAAGTTGAAAAGTACAATAAAAGATTCGGGCACGTTCAGCAGGTTAAAAAAATTCTGCTGGTACCGGATTTATGGAGTATTGAAACCGGTGAATTGACCCCGACTCTTAAAGCTAAACGTGATGTTATTTGCAAAAAATATATGGATTTAATCGATCAGCTGTATAGTGAAGAAACTAATAAGAAAGCGGATGATCAAAAAAAATAAATAAACTTTAATTTACACTAAAAACTGAGATCTTATTATGAATAGAATTATTAAAAAAGTTGCAGTTATGGGCTCCGGCGTAATGGGTTCGCGTATTGCCTGCCACTTTGCAAATATTGGCTGTAGTGCTTACCTGCTGGATATTATTCCAAATAAATTAACAGATGCAGAAACTAAAAAGGGATTAACACTTGAAAGTCCGGAAGTAAGAAACAGGATAGCAAATGATAATTTAAAAATGGTGCTGAAACAAAAGCCCGAATCTCTTTACGAAGAATCATTTGCTTCAAGAATAACCACGGGTAATTTTGAAGATAACCTTGACTGGTTAAGTGAATGTGATTGGGTTATTGAAGCAGTTGTTGAAAATCTCGATATCAAAAAATCGGTTTTTGAAAAAGTTGAAAAATTCAGAAAGCCGGGATCACTTATAACTTCAAACACTTCCGGAATTCCGATTCATTCCATGCTTGAAGGAAGAAGTGATGATTTTCAGCAGAATTTTTGCGGAGTGCATTTCTTTAATCCTCCCAGGTATTTGCCCTTAATGGAAGTAATTCCAACAGAAAAGACAAACAAAGATTTAATCGATTTCTTAATGCACTACGGTGATATCTACCTTGGCAAAACCCCTGTTCTTTGCAAAGATACTCCGGCGTTTATTGCTAATCGCATAGGCGTATTCAGCATTATGGCGGTTTTTAAATTGATGAAAGAAATGGGCCTAAAAATTAAAGAGATCGATACATTAACAGGTCCGCTCACAGGCAAACCAAAATCAGCAACATTCCGCACGGCAGATGTGGTTGGAATAGATACGCTGGTTAAAGTTGCGAACAATGTCTACAAAGATTGCCCCGATGATGAAGCCCGTGAATTATTTAAAATTCCTGATTATGTAAATAAACTGGTTGAAAATAACTGGCTCGGGGATAAAACAGGGCAGGGGTTCTATAAAAAAGTAAAAGACAAAGACGGCAAAAAAGAAATTCTTGAACTTAATATTGAAACATTTGAATACGAACCTTCGTCGAAAGTTAAATTTGCATCTGTCGCGGCCGCCAAGCAGATGGACGGGCTGAAAGAAAAGCTTAAAGCTTTAACATTTGCCAAAGACAAAGCAGGCGAGTTCCCGAAAAAACTTTCCTTCATGCTCTTCCAGTATTCATCAAACCGTATTCCAGAGATCGCTGACGAGGTATACAAAATTGATGATGCTCTGCGTGCAGGTTTCGGATGGGAACTTGGTCCTTTTGAAACATGGGACGTACTTGGACTTGAAAAATCAGTCAAAGCTATGGAAGAAGAAAATCTGAAACCGGCAAAATGGGTTTACGATATGCTGGCGAAGGGAGTTAAATCTTTCTATAAAATTGAAAACGGTACAAGGCAATATTATGATATAAATTCCGGTACCTATAAAAATATTCCCGGTAAAGGCGAATTTATTATTCTTGAAAATTATCGTGGAAACAAACCGGTATGGAAAAATGTAGGTGCAACCCTGCACGACATTGGAGACGGCGTATTGAACCTGGAATTTCAGACAAAGATGAATTCTATCGGTTCTGAAATTCTCGAGGCAATAAATAAATCGATAGAGATAGCCGAAAAAGATTATAAAGGATTAGTAATTGGAAACGATGGAGCGAACTTCTCTGCTGGCGCAAACCTTGCGATGATGTTTATGCTTGCTACAGAACAGGAATACGATGAAATTGATATGGCGGTAAGAGCATTTCAGAATGCAACAATGCGAATCAGGTATTCTGCTATTCCCGTAGTTTCTGCGCCTCACGGAATGACTCTCGGCGGTGGATGCGAAGTATGCCTGCACTCCGATAAAGTTGTTGCAGGTGCTGAAACTTATATTGGACTTGTTGAAGTCGGTGTAGGCATTATTCCTGCCGGCGGAGGTACAAAAGAAATGACTTTGCGTGCTTCCGATCAATACCAAAAGGATTTGGTTGAGCTGCCTATACTTCAGGAAAAATTCCTGAATATAGCTATGGCAAAAGTCGCAACTTCAGCTCAGAAGGCATTCGGACTTGGAATATTTAAAAACGGAAGAGACAAGTATGTGATCAACCAGAACAGGGTTATCCTTGAATCGAAAAAAGCAGTGCTTGAATTAAGTGCACAGGGTTATACTCAGCCGGCACAGAGAGAAGATATCAAAGTGCTTGGAAGATCGGGTCTCTCAACTCTGCTGCTGGGCGCTTATTCATTTTATAATGCAAAATATATAAGCGAGCACGATAAAAAGATTGCGGAGAAATTAGCTTACGTAATGTGCGGTGGTGATCTTACTGCACCGTCACTCGTTTCCGAGCAGTATTTACTCGATCTGGAAAGAGAAGCATTCCTGAGTCTGATTGGTGAAAAGAAATCAATGGAAAGAATTCAAAGTATTCTTACTACAGGAAAACCGTTAAGGAATTAATTGCCATTTCGAATTCCGCGGAAGCGGGATGAGAAATCTTTTTGCTAAATGATAAAAAGATTTCTCCCTCCGGTCGAAATGACATATGATAAAAATAAACGAGAAATTTTTTAATTATAAAACCAGAAGTGAAATTATGAAAGAAGCATATATAGTAGCCGGATATCGTTCCGCAGTTGGCAAAGCAAAAAAAGGCGGGTTTAAAAATTATCGCCCGGATGATTTAGCCGCAGATGTGATTACGTATTTATTAAGCAAGGTTCCACAACTTGATCCGAATAAGGTTGACGACGTTATAGTCGGCAACGCAGTTCCGGAAGCCGAGCAAGGACTTCAGATCGGCAGAATGATTGCTCTGCAGTGTCTTCCGATGAGGACACCCGGAATGACAGTAAACCGTTACTGCGCATCGGGCGCGGAATCTATTGCAATCGCTTTTTCAAAAATCCGCTCCGGACTGGCCGATTGCATAATTGCTGGAGGAACCGAATCAATGTCGCTGGTTCCAACTACCGGGTGGAAACTTTCACCGAATTATAAATTCGCAAAAGATCACCCGGAATATTATCTGGCTATGGGCATTACTGCTGAGGAAGTTGCGAGAGATTATAAAATCTCCCGTGAAGACCAGGATAAATTTGCATACGATTCCCATATGAAAGCGATTAATGCAATTAAAAACGGGTATTTCAAAGATGAAATTGCGCCGGTTGAAATTGAAGAAATTTTTGTTGAGAAAGGAAAAAAGAAAAGTAAAAAATACGTTGTGGATACAGACGAAGGTCCAAGGGCAGATACAACGCTTGAAGCGCTTGCAAAATTAAAACCCGTCTTTGCTGCAGGCGGAACAGTAACCGCGGGTAATGCGTCACAGACATCCGACGGTGCTGCTTTTGTTATGGTAATGTCGGGTGAAATGATGAAGGAACTCAAACTCGAACCGATTGCCGTTTTAAAATCATATGCTATGGAAGGTGTTGACCCTAGAGTTATGGGAATTGGTCCGATAGCCGCAATTCCAAAAGCTCTGGAACAGGCAAATCTAAAATTGGAAGATATAGACCTGATTGAATTGAATGAAGCTTTTGCCTCACAATCTCTGGCAGTGATCAGAACAGTAGGGCTGGACACTGAGAAAGTTAATGTGAACGGCGGAGCTATCGCACTAGGTCACCCGCTTGGTTGTACAGGTGCTAAGCTAACTATCCAGGTTTTAAATGAATTAAGAAGAAGAAAGAAAAAATACGGAATGGTAACTGCTTGTGTAGGAGGCGGACAGGGTGTAGCGGCAATTTATGAATTGCTGAAATAATATTCATAATCAGCAACTATGTCATGCTGAACTTGGTACAGCATCTCGAGAATATATCAAATGAGATTCCGAAAAGAGTTAGGAATGACAACTTAGAATTGAAAATCAAAATATTTATTAACAAAATATCAGAAGTAAAATGGAAGACACAACAACAAAATCAAAAGTATTGAAGGGCGGAGAATTTCTAATTAAAGAAGCCGACCCAGAATCAATTTTTATTCCGGAAGATTTATCGGAAGAACAAAGAATGATGGCCGATGCAGCGAAAGAATTTGTAACAAAGGAAATCTGGCCGAAGCTGGACGCTATCGATAAACAAGAAGCCGGTCTGACTGTAAGTTTAATGGAAAAAGCGGGAGAACTTGGATTACTCGGAGCCGCAATTCCCGAAGAGTACGGTGGCCTTGGAGAAGATTTTAATACTAACACATCAATTGCAATGGAGATGGGCAAAAGCCATTCTTTTGGAGTTTCATTTGCAGCCCATACTGGAATTGGAACCTTGCCTATTCTGTATTATGGAACAGAAGAGCAGAAGAAAAAATATCTTCCAAAGCTGGGAAGCGGCGAATTAAAATCAGCCTACTGTTTAACTGAACCGACTTCAGGCTCGGATGCACTTTCAGCAAAGACTACCGCAAAACTGACAGATGATAAAAAATATTACGTCCTTAACGGACAAAAAATGTGGATCACGAACGGTGGGTTCGCGGATATCCTTATCACATTTGCGCAGGTTGACGGAGATAAGTTTACATGCTTTATTATAGACGCAACCTCGGAAGGTTTTAACCGCGGTGAAGAAGAGAACAAAATGGGAATCAAAGGATCTTCAACCCGGGCATTATTTCTCGATAATGTAAAAGTTCCCGTCGAGAATGTACTCGGTGAAATTGGCAAAGGGCATTATATAGCTTTCAATATTCTGAATGTTGGAAGATTCAAACTTTGTGCTATGACCACCGGCAGCGCGAAAAAGGTTTCAACAATTGGAATAGAGTACGCTACCGGCAGAAAACAGTTTAATCAGCCGATCTCAAACTTCGGTGCAATAAAACATAAAATTGCTGAGCAGGCTACTAAGATTTACGTATCAGAATCGGCAACCTACCGTGTAAGTGATTTAATAAACAGAAATATTAAAGAACTTCTGGCAAAAGGCGGCAAATACGAAGAGGCTGCTTTGGTAGCTGCTGAAGAATATGCAATTGAATGTGCAATGCTCAAAGTTTACGGTTCAGAAGTTCTGGATTATGTGGTCGATGAAGCGGTTCAGATACACGGAGGTTACGGCTATTCGGAAGAATATCCTGCAGCACGTGCTTACAGGGATTCCAGGATCAACAGGATATTTGAAGGTACCAATGAAATCAATCGCCTTCTTACTGTTGATATGCTTCTAAAGAGATCTATGAAAGGGAGAATCGATTTGATGAGCCCGGCTATGGCAATTCAAAAAGAATTAATGTCAGTTCCATCATTTGAAAGCGGGGATGATGAATTACTTTCCGCGGAAAAGAAGGCGATTGCTAATGCCAAGAAAGCAATTCTTATGATTGCAGGCAGCGCAGTTCAAAAACTTATGCAGAAACTGAAAGACGAGCAGGAAATCATTATGAATGTTACAGACATGATGATTGAACTGTTTGCTTGTGAATCTGCTTATCTCAGAACGATGAAATTGTCTAAGACAAAGAAAGGGGAAGAGCTTCAGCCCTATATAGATATGACTCAGATTTATATCAATGAAGCAGTAGAAAAAATTAATCTTTACGGTAAGCACGCAATCGCAGCGTTTGCGGAAGGTGATGAGTTAAAAATGCTTCTCCTTGGATTAAAACGTTTCACAAAACTTGAGACCGTTAACACAGTAAAATTAAGAAGAAGTGTTGCGGATAAATTAATTGAAGCAAATAAATTTTGCTTCTGATTTTTACCGCTTGTAGTACAAAACAAAACCCAATCCGTTAAATTAATGGATTGGGTTTCTTATATTTAATAATTAAATATTGAGAAACTTATTATGAAAAATTATTCACAGCCGATGTTAAAAGAAGATGCACTGAAAGGAAAGGTAATTGTAGTAACGGGTGGAGGCACGGGACTCGGGAAAGCGATGAGCAAATATTTCCTGGAGCTAGGAGCAGATGTTGTAATTACAAGCAGAAAAATTGAAGTACTGAATGAAACTGCTAAAGAGCTGGAAGAAGAAACAAAAGGAAACGTTCTTCCGGTTCAATGTGACGTAAGCGATTATAAACAGGTTGAAAATCTGCTTACTGTGTCAGTGGAAAAATTTGGGAAAGTTGATATATTGTTGAACAACGCGGCGGGAAATTTTATTAGTCCAACCGAAAGACTTTCAAACAGGGCCTTCGACATTATAATAAACATAGTTCTGAAAGGGACATATAATTGCACACTGGCTTTCGGTAAACACTGGATCGATAAAAAGCAGGATGCCACTGTGTTAAACATAGTCACAACCTATGCATGGACCGGTTCCGCCTACGTTGTGCCCTCAGCGTGCGCTAAAGCGGGTGTGCTGGCCCTTACGCGCTCTCTTGCGGTAGAATGGGCGAAATACGGAATTCGATCAAATGCAATCGCTCCGGGGCCATTTCCTACAAAAGGTGCATGGGAAAGACTACTTCCCGGAGATTTGAAAGATAAATTTGATTTCAAAAATAAAGTTCCGTTAAAACGAGTCGGTGAACATCAGGAACTGGCAAATCTGGCTGCTTATCTTGTCTCAGACTTTTCTTCTTACGTAAACGGGGAAGTTATTACAATCGATGGCGGCGAATGGTTGAAGGGCGCAGGACAATTTAATATGCTTGAAGCTATTCCCGAAGATATGTGGGATTTTATAGAATCCATGGTGAGATCGACGAAGGGGAGTAAGTAACATAAACTTTTGCATATTATTATTTCTGGATTGCTCATTTAATAAATTATTGTAATTGTTAATTCGACCGCAGGGAGAAATCTTTTAGACAAAAAAGTTTTTTCAATCGATGACTCATTCGAAATTACAGCCAACAATATTGTTATTAAAAATAAACTTAATATTGCTTTTCCTTAAGAATAAAATTTTAGATATTTAAAACAATGAAACCTCAATTCAAAAAAGAAAATTTTAAACATATTTATAAAGTTAAAGTAAGATTTAATGAAGTAGATATGCTGAGTATTTTAAACAATGCCGTCTACTTCAATTTTTTTGAACAGGCAAGGATCCATTACATTAAAGACGCCGGGCTTTTACCTGGAAAAGGAATTTTCTCGGATAACAGGCTTTACTATATGGCTAGAAACGAAATAAATTATATGAAGCCCGCATTTTTTGACGATGAACTTAATATTTATACAAGAATATCTTATATTAAAAAATCAAGCTTCGGGTACGAACATATAGTTGAAAGAGAAAAAAGCGGCGATTTGCTTGCAGAAGGCAAGGGCGTTCTGGTGCACGTTGATCCGGTTACAAAGAGATCAACTAAATTATCCGATGAATTTTACGCCAAAGTTTTACAATTCGATCCGGGGGTTGAAATAATTAAGAAATAATTAAAGGAGCTAATTATTTTGAGAACAATTATTTTTGATATTGAAACCTCTGCCTACCCATTTGACTCACTTTCAGAAAGTCAGCAGGAATATCTATTACGGTATGCTGAGAAAACAAAAGACGAGGAAATTAAAAAAGAAAAAATTGGTGATGCAATAAGGTACTTGAGCTTGTATCCTTTTACGGCAAAAGTTGTGGCAATTGGTATTTACGATGTAGACAAGGAAAAATCTTTCGTTTATTATGAAAGTGAAAAAGAAGAAGAATGGTATTCCGAAGAAAAAAATACACACTACAAAGGATTGAGTGAAAAAGAAATCCTTGAATCCTTTTGGCGCATTGTTGAAGTTGCTGACAGGGTGGTTACATTTAACGGAAGAATGTTTGATGCTCCATTCTTAATGCTTCGGTCAGCAATCTTAAAGACAAAGCCGTCCAGAAATTTAATTACCAACCGATATGATAAATCCTTTCACATTGACTTGCTTGATCAGTTTACATTTTATGGGTTAACAAGAAAATTTAACCTGGATTTCTATTGTAATGCTTTTGGTATTGAGTCTCCAAAATCGAAAGGTATTTCCGGAATGGAAGTAAAAACACTTTATGAAGCAGGAAAAGTAAAAGAAATTGCCGTCTATTGCGGGGACGATATTTATGCTAGTTACCAGCTTTTCAAAATTTGGGCTGATTTTTTACATTTTTAAACTATTTTTTAGTAAAAAAGTGCAGTATTTTGTTTGTAAATAAATTTTATCTAATATATTTGTACTCAATAAATTCTAGTTTGTAGATTATAAAAAATTAAAAAAATATTTACCGGAGGAGTTTGTGAAAAAACTAACACACATAATATTCTTGTTTAGTTTTATCATTTTTACTACTACTTCATTTTCACAAAATGATAACAAGGATTTTAATCAAACAATTAAGAACCTCTCAACATCAGCTGCTACTGGATACGTCGGACCAGCTATCAGTAGTTTTGGATCAAACCTTAATACAGGCTGGGTAACTAAAGCTCCCTCTGCTGCAAAAAATTCATTTAACCTTGAAATAAAAATTATTGCAATGGGTTCTATAATTGATGACGCTCAAAAAGTTTTTTCAACTGTAGGCTCATTTAATTTTACTGATGCACAGGCTACAGATATTGCAAATAGTGTTAACACAACTCAAAATGTACGGGATAATATTAAAAACGAACTATTAAGCAAATCTTGGACCTTAAAGATTTCGGGTCCTACAATTATGGGATCAGATAATCAAAATGTTGTGCTGGATTTCCAGGGACAGCAGGTTCAGGGATATACGCTTCAAAATTATAGTTTGACTGACGTAAAAGGATTTTTAAATGATTTATCAATATTCCCAACCGCAGCAATTCAACTTGGGATTGGAACTCTTTACGGCACCAGTGTAGCGTTCAGGTGGTTCCCGTCAGTAAATATAAAAGACCTTGGCGATTTTACTTTCTGGGGATTCGGTGGTATGCACAACCCTGCGGTCTGGTTTAATCAGGAATTTCCAATTGATGTAGCTGTCGGTTATTTTTACCAGGATCTGAAAATTGGATCAATATTCGAGACCAAAGCATCTATGTTTGGTCTCTATGCAAGCAAAACATTTGGAAGCGTTATTGCTTTTACACCATACGTTGCATTAACTTCAGAAACATCGAAAACAACTGTGCAGTACGATTATACATATGATGTGAATAATGGGGGAACGATAACCCAAAAAACTGAAAATATATCTTTTGAAATGGATGGTGCTAATTCTGCAGGATTTACTGTAGGTGCAGCTTTCAAGCTTGCAATTTTAAATCTAAATATCGATTATAAATTTGCAAATGTTAAGACTGCCAGCGCTGGCTTAACCTTTGGGTTTTAGTTCTGACTATTAAAGGAATAAAAAAGCCGCTCTATTGAGCGGCTTTTTTATTAAACGCACGTAAAAATTTGTTCAATATTTTTATATATTCAGAAACTACTAAAAAATTACATAGAAAATCGGAAATAATAAGCTTTTGAAATTTGAAATCACTCTTAGAAGGTATTTTATATGATATCACGTGTAATTATTAGAAATTTAATGCATTCAGATTTCGAATCTGTCAGGGCTTTGCAGCAAAAAGTTTATCCCCATCTTAAACCATGGTCAATTGAACAGCTGGAAAATCATATTAAAATATTTCCTGAAGGACAATTAGTAGCCGAGTATGAGGGAAAAATAGTAGGTACCTCGAGTTCTCTAATAATTTTCTGGGAAGAATATGGTCCACTTAATAATTTTGCTGAAATAACGGGAAAGGGGACGTTTAATACACACACCCCCGAGGGCAAAACTCTCTATGGTGCCGAAGTTTGTGTTGATCCCGATCTCAGGAAAAGAGGTATTGGGAAGAAAATTTATTCAGCAAGAAGAAAGCTTTGTAAACAATTAAATCTTAAAAGAATTATAGCCGCCGGAAGAATTCCAAATTACCATAAATACGCGGACAAATATGATCCGCACACATATGCAATGCACGTAATTTGGGGTGATATTTATGATCCGGTGCTAAGGTTTCAGATGAAAGAAGGATTTCAGTTTTGTGATATAATTGATAATTATTTAACCGGGGATACTCACTCACTGGAAAATGCAACATTAATAGTTTGGCTTAATCAGGAATATAAACCCGGAAAAGGAGAAAAGGATGAGAGTAAGAATAGCAGCGATACAGTATAACTTAAAAAAAATAAATTCGTTTGATGAATTTGAGCAGCAAATCAATTTTGTTATGGAATCAGCCGCGGAATATAATCCACATTACGTTTTGTTGCCTGAACTTTTTACAACTCAGCTATTATCTTTTGTTCAATCAAAGGAAGCATATTCTGCTGTAAGGAGGCTGGGTGAATATACGGATCAATATATTGCACTGATGAAATCTTACGCGATGCAGCATAAATTTTATTTAATAGGTGGGACTCATCCAACCAGTTTAAATGGGGGAGTAGTGAACAGGGCCTATTTATTTACTCCATCCGGTAAAGTTTTTACACAGGATAAAGTTCACAGAACCAGGTGGGAAAAAGAATTGTGGAAAACGGAAGCTGGAAATGAATTTAAAGTATTTAATACCGAGTACGCACCAATTTCTATTATGGTTTGTTATGATATTGAATTTCCTGAAGCTTCAAGAATCGTTTCTGAAGCGGGCGCTGAAATAATTTTTGTTCCATCCTGTACTGATGACAGGCAGGGATTTTTGAGAGTAAGATATTGCTGTCATGCCAGATCTATTGAAAACCAGGTTTATGTAGCAATGACAAGCACTGTTGGAAATCTTCCGGTTGAAAATTTGAATCTTCATTATGGGCAGGCTGCGATCATCACGCCTTCAGATTTCCCGTTTTCACGGGATGGAATAGCAGCAGAAGGTGTAATTAACCAGGAACAAATTGTAATTGCTGATCTAAATCTTGATTTATTGGATGAAAGCAGGTTAAAAGGGTCAACAATTCCTTTGATGGATAAGCGTAGAGATATTTATAATAATAAAGCCGTTATTGAAGAAGCCAAATAATTAAACCGCAAGAGCAGTTAATTGTTCTTTTATTTCGTTTACTTTAGGCTGTGCTTTTAATTTCCTGTAATATTTAAGAGCGTCATCAAATTTTGTCTTGCTATCGCTTACGTTTCCAAGATCTTTATAAAGTATACCAAGTTCGTATGCTGTTTCTGCTTCATTGAGCTTATTACCAAGTTCCTTGTTTATTCTCATACTTGTGCGCAAGTAATTTTCAGATTTTTCAAAATTCTTTTTATTGCGCTGAATAATCCCCATGACCTTGTATATATCAGCTATTGAAAGTTTATCATCAATCCTATGGCATATCAGCATCGCTTTATCGGCAAATGCTTCAGCAAGCTTATAGTCGTTCTGCTTAGTAAATGTAAATGACTTCCCGAGATAGGAAATTCCAAGAATTGGCAGATAGCCAATTTTTATGCAGGTGTCTATGGCTTTATCAAAATCTTTTAAGGCTATGCCTGGGTTATTTTTGTTTATATGCATCATACCTATATTGTGCTGAATTTCAGCAATTCTCTTATAGTTTGTTACTTTCTGATAAGTAACAAGAGCCCTGTTGAAATAGGAAAGAGCTTTGTCATAATTCCCTAATACATTATTTATTATTCCAAGGTTTACTTCAATTTTCCCTTTAAATTCAGAATCTTTGGACCTCCGGGTTAGGCTCAGACTCTCTTCAAAATATTTTTGTGATTCATTTAGATCCCCAAGTTCGCCATAAATTGTACCAATAAGATTATAGCAGTGTGCTTGTCCTTTCCTGTTGTTATTTTTCTTAAAAATATTCAGAGCTTGTTTGGCAAGTTTAAAGCTGTCTTGCCACTCAGCTTTTCGTCTGTGAATTTCTGACAAAGAAGCAACAGCTTCAGCTCTTATTTCCAACAGGTCTTTGTCTTTTTTAGTGCTCCTTATAATATTATCATAAACAGAAATAGCAGAATTTAATTCACCTACGGTTATGCAATATTGACCCAGGTTTTGGAGCAGACTTAGAAATTTGTCTGAGGCTAATTTTTCCGATGCGAAAGTTATAAGTAAGTCAATCTGAACCTGAACACTTGTATTGCTATTAAAATTAAATTCCATCTGTTGTCCATCTTTATTTTTTGATTTAATTTTCTTTTGCTTATTTTTTTCACCAGAAACCAGATTGTTAAATCGAGCTATTTCTTTCTTGCTAAAAAAGATTTTCAGGATTCCTTGAAACAGACGCTCATAATTTAACCCGTTCTTTTTCACTTTGGACCTCTTAAATTCATATCTTTATGCAGAATATATCTTTACAAAAACGTGCCAGCTTTTGATCGGTAATAATTTCTAACTGCTTATCCGGTATAAGTAAAAGTGGAAATTTTTACTATTGAAAAGAGGAAATTTTTACTGATTAATTCTGAGAAAGTGTCTCATTAAAATTCATATTGAGGCAGCTAGTAGAAGATTAGGTCAATGAAGTTAAATTATAGGAAAGTGAATGTTAGTTATGTTCTGAAATATCGAAAATACCAGCAATTAACAACCCGCCGCCTGCAAGGCCGGTATCCTTCAAGACGTTTATCATAGATATTTTCATTATTTCAATATTTAATAGTCCTGGGAGATGAACCATGAATACAACAACGAGCAAAAATATTGATAGAGAAATACAAATCGGTTTTACATATTTATTGAATAAAATTGAAACTGATGCAGCAATTAGTACAAATCCTATTAAATAGACTAACTCTACGCTACCGGGTATGTAAGAAGGAAAATATTTGGCGAATGCAGAAGCATTAATAAAATGGTTAATCCCGATTACGCTAAAAATAACGGCATAAATAATTCTAAAAATATTTCCGGTTAGCATTTTCATTAATAATTCCTTGCAGTTTTTACTAGGAGCCAAAAAATACCATCACTGACGGGTAGTCCGGCAGAGAAAGGGAAATGAATTTAGGATTTAAAAATTAAATAGGCAAGTATAATCGCAGATGTAAGTAAATATTCTTTTTTACAGGAAGCTAAATAATGAAAAAGTAATTACTTAATAATTTTTGAAATAGCTTTAAATTCCTCGGTCCCGCTTATATTGAGCATCTCAAAAAGTATAGATTCAACAGTGGTAATCTCGGCTCCGTGAGTTCTCATTCTGTTTATTGCGGTTTCATAGTCCACCTGATTTCTGGAAGATACCGCATTTGTGGCAAGATTTACCTGAAAATCGTTAGCTAATAAATCAAGGACAGTCTGCTGAACACAAACGTGAGCTTCGATTCCTGCCACAACTATCTGTTTTAGATTTTTTTGTTTTAATTCTGAAAAGAGGTTTTCTGCGCCAAAACAACTAAAACTCATTTTCTGAATTGGTGTAAGATCTCCAAGCTCAATCTTAATTTCTTGAAAAGTTTGTCCCAGTCCTTTGGGATATTGTTCAGTGTAAATTATGGGTGAGTTTAAATCTTTGAAACCTTTTATGAGTTTTATGGTATTTGCAACTACCGCATCCGGGTTTTGCATTACACCGAGAATTCTTTGTTGAATGTCTATAATTAATAAAGCAGTTTTATTTCTGTCCAGTATTTTAGGGTTTCTGTTCATAATTATATAAAGATTTATTTATTACTAATAAAGTGGGTCCATGCCGTATTTTCCACAAGCATACATCATTAATAAAGAAGAAAGATCCACAAGAGCTTTTTTCTGATCCTCGGTATGAATTACGAGGTCATAAACTTCGGCCATAAATTGCATGTCTTTAAGTAATTTGTCGAGTTCACTGTAAGATGGTTCGCCATGCCAATATGCAATTTGCTCAACCAGCATTTTTTCGTGTCTTCTTAAAAATTCTGTAAATGAAATGGCACTTTTTGCGTTGGGATTATTTGGTCTGCAAATAGATATTAAATCATTAAAATAAGTATCCCATTTTTCAGCCAGGTTTTTATTCCTGTCCCTCATTACATAACGTGCTTTTTCAAGTGTAAACCTGGCTTTAGTTGAATGCTTTACATTTGAAATAATGGCGTAGCCATCGTAACTAATGTCACCGGTTTCATAATCATAAAATTTCCAGCGTTTAGCCAGCTGCCTTGCCCCGTATATTACAATAACTTTATCAAGTGCGCTATCAACAACTATAAACTTACCTTTCTGAACATTAACAACAGTAATCCAGTGTTCCCAGTTATCAACGCTTAAAATGCAGGGCATTCCTCTTTTCAGATGACGTGCTAAAACTTTTACTGCTTCATCAGGAGTTTCTCTCCGGAAATATTTCATCTTACAATTAAACTTTTTTGCAGCCTGTGCAAGTCCTATTTCGTCTGTGCCATTCCACCATGTACTGCCAGCGAGTTTTCCAATCTCTCTTTCATTTTTAAAAACTCCGAGCATTACAAGACTATATTTCAGGGCAAATGGTCCGCATTGGTATTTATAAGGTTGAGGATAAAAACTCATTGTATTAATTAATTTTATTTTATGAAATTAGCAAAAGTAAATTACCAGACTAATTTTACTTATAGAACTTATTTACGTATTTTTATTTTCAATATGAAGAAAAAATTAAAAGTTGCTGTAATATTTAACGAAGCTAATCCGGAACTTTATGTAAAAGATCCGGATAAAAATCTGGCCGATGCAGATTTTGTGCCCTACTTCGAAGTTGAAGAACTCACGCCAATTGAAGAATATCAGGTGATGGCTAAACGACTCCGTAGCAAAGGAGTTGACGCATATACATTAAATATAAAAGACGATATTGATATACTACTAAAGAATATAAAAAAACACAAACCTGATGTAGTATTTAATTTTGTCGAAATATTCAAGGATGACTCTCGGTTGGAGATGAATATGGTCGGTCTGCTTGAGCTGCTTGGAATTCCATATACCGGAGCTCCTCCGATGGCGCTCGCAAATTGCCAGAGTAAGGTACTAGCAAAGCGCCTGCTAAATGCCGTTGGAGTTAAAACTCCCCAATTTATGGTGATTAGGGAAGAAAAGAAGCAATACAGGCATAAGTTAAATTTCCCTTTGATAATTAAACCGGCCTTTGAGGATGCTAGCGTAGGTATTGAGAATGAGTCGATTGTTAAGAATAACAGAGAGTTGAAGGAGAGAATAAATTATATCCTTAAATATTTTGCACAGCCAGCGCTGGTTGAGGAGTTTATAGAGGGCAGAGAACTTAACCTTGCAATTATGGGAGATAAGGAGCCGGTCGCACTGCCAATCAGTGAAATAGATTTTACCGAAATGCCCGGACATTTACACAATATTGTAAGCTACCAGGCTAAATGGGATCCACACCATGAATCGTATCATAAAACCATCCCGATTTGTCCGGCTGAATTACCAAAAAGAATTGAAAAGAAAGCGAAAGATATTGCTATCAAGGCATTCAGAACAATGAATTGCCGGGATTATGCAAGAGTGGATATGAGATTATCGGCAGATAATAAGCTATATGTTCTCGAAGTAAATCCCAATCCCGATTTAACAGAAGGTGCCGGATTTATGCGTTCCGCGGAAACGTCGGGACTAAAGTATACTACTGCCCTGAAAAAAATTATTTACCTGGCCTGGAAAAGAAGGAAGAAAAAATAAGGTCAGCTAAAAAGTTTGGTGACTTCCGTAAGATTTCTTGTTTCAAAATCTGGTTTTATTTCAGAAGCCGGATTTAGGGGGTATTCCGTTTTGCCTGTGTAAATTAAGATTCCTTTCCCACCCAGTCTTTGTGCCCCCTCAATATCAGTTTCAAGATCATCGCCAATCATATTAAATTCTGAATTATCAGGAAAGCCCAGAGCCTTTAGTCCTGAGTGATAAAAAATTGCTGAGGGTTTACCAACCAGTTTCGCTTCTTTACCCGTTGCATATTCAATAGCAGCAATAAAAGCACCGGCATCAAGAAACAGATTTTCATCATCCGGGCTCCAGAATTTATTTTTCTGCATTGAGATAAAATCAGCACCGTTATGGATAAATCTGAATATCCGGTTCATAATCTCATAAGTCCACTTATCTGCCATATCGCCAACAATAACTGCTTGCGGATCCTCATCGGTTAGAAATTCGTTAAACATTTCTTTTGTACTATCAGAGGCAAACACTGCTACTTTTTTATATCTTTCTTTTACATAATTCAGAGATGCATCTGCACAGGTTAAAGCGGGGAAATCTAACCTGATATTGTGATTAGATAAAAACTTTTTAATATCATTTCCATTTCTCAAAGTTGAATTACTAAGAATGCAGGCCGGTATTTTATTATCAGAGATAAACTGGAAAAATCCCTTTGTGTCATCAGCAGGTTTTTTCCCTAAGCGAATAACACCGTCAAAATCAATTAAAAACGGTATGTCAGTTTTCAGTTTCATTTAAATAAACAGAGATGACCGGGGATTGAAAGGAAACCTTCAAGGTCGCAAAAAATTGACCTTGAAGGTTACTAATAACTTGTATACTAAATTTCAGCTTTTGCGAGAACAGGGAATTTTGTCTTTGCTATTTCAAATGCGCCAAACATAATTCCTACGAAGAATAAGTCGCCTAATAATGTGTAACTAAAAAATGGAATAGCAGCTAGGTAGCTTTCAAAAATCCCGGCTAAATTTTGCGGGTAAATTATATTTGGAGGAAACAATGCAAAATTCGTAATAAGGAAGAAACTTACAGATGCTGTAACAGAAGCGAGTAAAACTCTTCCGGGTTTTTTAGTTTGACCAATCTGCATTCCTATTACGACTATTAATAGAAAGCTTAAGTAGACTACCCACATTCCCGAATAAAATCCAAGGAATAGATCAGATATTAACATGGCAGCCATCGGTACAATAAATGCCAGATATTTTTTTGAAAAATATGCTCCTCCGAATAAAGCCATTGCTCCAACTGCTGTAAAATTCGGATAGTGTGGAATTAATCTTGTAAAGGCAGCGGCCAGTATCATCAAAGTTAGCGCCCAGAATTTAGGGTTAACCAGATTTTTGTTCATTCTAATCTCCTTGAGTTGAAAGTTTTTTGCGTTTTTTAATTAATTAAATATATAAAGAATAATTCTTCTATTCAAAACCTAATCTTCATGCCCGACATATCCGGATCTCTTTGCGGTACCGTAACCGTATACTTCTTCGTAATCAGAATCAAGAATATTAACCAATTTACCATATAATTGTATAAAACCTGTCAATTCAAATGTTGCGGAAGCATTTATAAGTGTATAGCTATTGAGGAAAATTCTTGTAGCAGGATAAGTTGAGAAATTTTTATCTTCACGCTCACCGATAAAAATTGCATCAACACCAGCATTAAATGATTCTGTAAAATTATAATTGAGGCTGATAACAGCTTTATGTTTTGGTCTCCTTAATAAAGGTAAATTTTCATCAGAACTTCCGGGGCTAAGATCTTTGCTTTCTGTAAATGTATAATTTGCATTTATTGTAAAATCGTTTGATAGTTTAGCTTCAATGTAAAATTCAAATCCTTTTGTCTTTGATTTATTAACATTTATCGTCTTAAAATTATTATCAAAACCGAATCGTCTGTAAATGTATTTTGAAAATAAGTTAGTCCGGCTGTTATCCTGTAACCGAATAAATATTGTTCGACTCCGGCATCCCATCCTTTACTTTTCTCTGGCGATAGACTTGGATTACCATATGCCGGGTCGTACAAATAAAACAGGGAAGGAGCCTTAAATCCGGTTCCATAGGTTGCTTTAATTTTTGTCCCTGTATCTCCAGAAAACATAAGCGGGCGCAAGCCTGAATGTTACGACTGAGCCAAATTTCTCGTGATGATCGTATCTGGCACCGACTGATGCATAAAAGCTTTTATTAAAATTAAACTGGTCTTCTAAATACAGTCCTGTAGTTCTGGCACTTTTTTCGGGGAATACACTTTCGAATGTATTGGGCAGTGGACTTGAAGTTGTGACGTGGCTGCTGTAATAATAGGAAGAATTTGCTAACTCATTTTCAGATTCAATTCCGAAAGTTAGAATATTATTTTTATATAAAGTAAAATTATTCTGCCAGTCAAATTTTATTCTCTTGCCGTCGTAGTTGCTTCTGGATTCCGCGGGATTATTCGGACTGACATCAAATTTATATTTCCTCAAATTTCTGGAAAAAGAAGCGCCGAATTTCTGAATCCATTTCCCATCGAGCAGTTTCAGATTTCCTTCAAGCCTGTATACGCCTTCTTCAAGATTATATTTGTAAGTAGGGTCATCTCCAAACTTTCCGCCGGTCTGGTCAAAATCTGTGTTGGCTTTTGTAAATCTCCCGAAAAAACTCAGGTTAAAACTATTGCTTAACTCATATCCGATTCTTGTGGATGTATTATAATTCTCGGTGCCGTCCTTTTCTGTATTCCCGAACTTTTCATCGGCTGAAGAGAAACCGTCCGTCTTAAATTTGCTGAGACTTAGTGAGTAATTAAATTTTTCAAGACTTCCACTAAGTCCAAGTGCTCCTTTGTAGGTGTTATAGGAGCCTCCCTCGGTGGAAAGAGAGAACTTAGGTTTCCCGCGGCCTTTCTTTGTGATAATGTTAATTACGCCTGCCAGAGCGTTCGAACCGTAAAGTGTACTCTGTGGTCCGCGGATGATTTCAATTCTTTCTATGTTATCTGTTGAAAGATCTGCGAAATCGTAAGTATTGGACGGGTCGTTTGCCATATTAAGGCTGGAGCCGTCGAGCAGTACCTGTGTTTGCGAAGGATCAGCGCCACGAAGATAAACCTGTGTAAATGCCCCCGGCGCTCCCTGCTGTGAAATGCTCACTCCTGTTTGTGTCTGGAGTAACTGGTAAATGCTGGTTTTGAGAGAATTCTTTATTTGTGCAGAATCTATTACCGAAAAAGAACTTGCAAGCTCATATGCAGGGGTAGATGTTTTTGTCGCAGTTACCACAACATCGGACAATTCATAAGTACTCAGGGAATCTGATTTATCCTGAGCCAGAACAGAGATTGGTATAAAATAAATAAGAAAAACTAACGAAATGAAAAATGTTTTAGCCATAGAAGTTACTCCTGTAAAACTGGCCGGCAATTCCGGCAAAGTGAATGTTTAGGTTGTAACTTCGGGGTAAGTGATGTTTGAAAAAACGGAGTGAAATTCCCGTTAATTTAACCTCGCCCGCGAAGGTTGATTATTTATTGAATCTATGGCAGGTCTCCTGACTTTAGACGCTAACAGCACCTTCCCGGAATATTATTTCTCCAGTGGTTTAATGCTGTTAGACTGGTTATGTCTATTACAGTTGCGCGACAGTACCGGACTTTCACCGGTTTCCCTATTCTTCCCGATTTTTATTCGGGACACCATAAATCATTAAGTAAAGAACTACGCGAAGATATGTTTTAAAATTTCTATTTCAAAATCATTGATAAAAAAACTTAAAAATATTAACCACCAAAAGGTTGTTTTGGTGCAAAGATAAGGGCCAAAACTAAACCAAGGCCCAAAATAGAACCGATTACAAGGTAGAAAGTCTTGTCAGGATCAAATTTGTCTGCGTAAATTTTATTGATCTCTGAAAGATTAATTTTTTCTTTTAAATTGTACCGGTCGGTCCTGATAATAGAGCTGTCCGAAATAATTGCATAACCCTTAGGGTCAACTGTAAAATCAATAATTTGTCCGTCTGATTTTTCAACTTTCAGTACTTCAATTGACTCATAATCATTATCAGTAATTTCTTTTACTGAATAACATCCTGCGAAGATTAAATTACAAAAAACTATAAGAAGAAAATTTAATAAATATTTGTTTTTAATAAGACCGTGCATTGCTCCCCCAAAAAGACTTTAGAATGCAAATTTAAAGGACATGCTTAATTTAGCTATGAAACCTTAGAAATCAATATTACCATTAAAAGCCTTTTAAGCAATCAAATTGATTTTCTTCGGCTAAATCGATAATTTTACCAAACGAAAATAAGTGTGTCTCATTCGGATAGTGCTGATCTTTTAGAATATCTGCGAGTACGGCAAACACTTAATAATGGGGATCTCATTTCGTTCTTTCATTACTTCTGATCGATAAAATTTATCAGAATTTCTGATTACACATAGGAGAAATTCAATGGGTTGGTTTACGAAAACTTTTACCTCATCAATAGGTAAAAAATTTATTATGGCCCTGACCGGCATTTCATTAATTCTTTTCTTACTTATGCATCTCGCGGGAAATCTTTCACTCTACGGCGGAGAAAACGCTTTCAACTCTTACGCAGGAGCACTCGAATCTCTTAAACCGATTGTAAGGGTGGTTGAGGTTATTCTTGCTGCTATATTTCTTTTCCACATTATCTACGGAACCAGATTGTGGATTGAAAATAAGATTGCAAAACCAATTAAATATAAAATCAATGCTTCTTCTGAAAATAGTTCGCTTTACTCAAGATTTATGTTTCAGACCGGTATTATTATTTTCATATTCCTGGTTCTCCACCTGGTTACATTCTGGGCGCCATACAATTTTGGCGGAGAGGAACACAATTTATACCTCCTTGTTACCAGCTGGTTCAGGGAAACATGGTATTCAATATTTTATATTATTTCGATGATCTTGATAGGTTTCCATCTTAATCATGCATTTCAAAGTGCATTTCAGACTTTCGGATGGAACCATAATAAATACACACCATTTATTAAAAAGTTTGGAACTTTTTACGCTATAGTGATAGCTGCGGGATTTGCCTCAATTCCAATTTACTTTTTATTTTTCTTTGGAGGTAAGTAATGATAAAATTAGACTCAAAAGTTCCGGAAGGTAAAATTGATGAGAAGTGGACGAACCACAAATTCAAAATGAAACTTGTTAATCCGGCAAACAAAAGAAAATATGATATTATAATAGTTGGAACAGGCCTGGCTGGCGCTTCTGCAGCAGCTACTCTCGGTGAATTAGGCTATAAAGTAAAAGCGTTTACGTATCACGATTCCGCACGCAGAGCACATTCAATTGCCGCACAGGGTGGAATAAACGCAGCAAAAAATTATCAAAACGATGCCGATTCAGTTTTCCGTTTATTTTATGATACTGTAAAAGGCGGAGATTTTCGTTCACGCGAAGCCAACGTTTATCGTCTCGCTGAAGTAAGCAATAACATAATTGATCAATGTGTGGCGCAGGGCGTTCCTTTTGCGAGAGAGTACGGCGGAACACTTGCTAACCGTTCATTCGGTGGTGCGCAGGTATCGAGAACTTTTTATGCACGCGGAGAAACCGGACAGCAATTACTTCTCGGAGCATATAGTTCAATGAATCGCCAGGTAAAGCTTGGTAACGTTGAAATTTTCCCGCGCCAGGAATTTCTTGATCTTGTTCTGGTAGACGGACGTGCACAGGGAATTGTAACAAGAAATCTTACCACAGGTGAGCTGGAATCACATTCTGCCCAGGCAGTAATTCTGGCAACAGGTGGTTATTCAAACGTATTTTTTCTCTCAACCAACGCGATGAACTCGAACGCTACAGCAGCCTGGAGAGCTCACAAAAAAGGCGCAACTTTTGCAAATCCGTGCTACACTCAGATTCACCCGACCTGTCTTCCCGTTCACGGCGAAGGTCAGTCGAAATTAGTTTTGATGAGTGAAAGTTTGAGAAACGACGGAAGAATATGGGTTCCTAAAAAAGCTGGAGATCATCGCCCTCCAAATGAAATTCCTGAAGATGAAAGAGATTATTATCTTGAAAGAAAATATCCCGCGTTTGGTAACCTTGTTCCCCGCGATGTTGCCTCCAGAAACGCAAAATATGTTTGTGATGAAGGACGTGGCGTAGGTGGCGGAAGAGCTGTTTACCTGGATTTCGCAGATGCCTTTAAACGTATCGGTAAAGACGGAGTGAAAGATAAATACGGTAACCTCTTCGATATTTACGCAAACATTACAGGTGAAGATCCTTATGAAGTGCCAATGAGAATATATCCTGCACCTCATTACACAATGGGTGGTCTATGGGTTGATTATAATCTTATGAGCAACGTTCCAGGATTGTTTGTACTTGGAGAAGCAAACTTCTCAGATCACGGTGCAAACAGGCTTGGTGCAAGCGCACTGATGCAGGGATTATCGGATGGTTATTTCGTTATTCCTTATACAATAGGAAATTATTTGACTACTGAGAAACCTGAAAAAGTTGATCCAAAAGGACCTGAATTTAAAGAAGCTGAAAAGAATGTAAACGACATGGTTAAGAAGTTACTTTCATTAAATGGCAAACAAACCGTTGATGAAATTCACAAACGACTGGGTCACATCTTAATCGATAAAGTGGGAATGTCCAGGAGCGAGGAAGGACTTAAGGAAGCTATAAAACAAATCAGAGAATTACGAGAAGAATTCTGGACTGATGTAAAATTAGTCGGTAAAGCAGAAGAATTGAACCAGACGCTTGAAAGAGCAGGTAGAGTTGCAGATTTTCTTGAACTCGGTGAACTGATGGCACTGGACGCGTTAGACCGAAACGAATCCTGCGGTGGACATTTCAGGGAAGAATACCAGACACCGGAAGGAGAAGCTCTCAGAAGAGATGATGAATATACTTATGTAGCTGCCTGGGAATTTAAAAAGGCTGGTGAATGGGAACTGCATAAAGAAGAGCTTAATTTTGAAAATGTAAAACTAGCTACAAGGAGTTATAAATAATGAGTAGCGATAATATAAATCTTACATTAAATGTTTGGAGACAAAAGTCCCCCGAAGCTGCAGGAAATTTTGAGGAATTCAAAGTAACGGTTTCGCCCCACGCATCAGTTCTTGAATTACTTGATGAACTTAATAATACGCTGGAAAAAGAAGGTAAAGATCCGATAGCCTTTGAAAGCGATTGCCGCGAAGGAATCTGCGGAACCTGCGGGTTGGTAATTAACGGACATCCGCACGGGCCACTACCTAAAACTGCTACCTGCCAGCTTCATATGCGTAATTTTAAGAGTGGAGAAACTCTTTATATTGAACCAATGAGAGCAAAGCCTTTTAAGATTATTAAAGACTTAATTGTTGATCGTTCTCCTTTTGATAAAATTCAGCAGTCAGGAGCGTTTGTTTCATTTAATACCGGAAGTGCGCCGGATGCAAATGCGATTCCAATTTCCAAGGATGCTGCGGATGCTTCACTTGATGCCGCTGAATGTATCGGCTGCGGAGCTTGTGTCGCAGCTTGCAAAAATTCATCAGCTATGCTTTTTGTTGGTGCGAAAGTTTCTCAATTTGCGCTGCTTCCACAGGGACAGCCTGAAAGATACGATCGCGTTCAGGAAATGGTTGCTGTTATGGATGAAATGGGCTTTGGCGGCTGTACAAATACTTACGCTTGCGAAGCTGAATGCCCGAAAGGAATTTCAGTTGCAAACATTGCTAGATTGAACAGGGAGTTTATCTCGGCCAGGTTTAAAACGAACAAGGACGCAGATTAAATTCTGACTAGTTAGATTATTTAAGAAACCCACCCCAAACCTCTCATAAGAGAGGACATTGAGGTGGGTTTTTCTTTTATGGAGAATTATTTTTTTCTATTTAATCAAGTCTGGTTCATATTTACTCTTTTGCAGCACAATCTATACAAACATTTTTACCATTCTTAATTCTCCCATAGGATTCTACAGTCATCTCGCCGCATTCCTCACAAACAAAACCGTTGAAATTATCGTGATGCGGAGCTAGCTCAAAGTCAAAAATATCAGAAATACTTATCAGCTTTTCATCCGGTGCATTCATCACGTTGTTAACTAAGGGAACAATAACTTCGGCAGGCACGGTACTGGCAGGAATTCCTTTTTCCCTGTAATCTTTGAAGAATGCCGACTGCTTATTTGCAAGCATTGCTTCTGCCTTTGGAGTAACCCGTACGGCTTTACCAGTACTTTTATTGACCAGTGTGACCGCCCATTTCCCTTTGTGAGTCTTTTTGATATTTCCTTTTCCGAAAGTTGTTCCCATTATTACCTGAAGACCATCAGCAAAACACGTGGCACAATGATCTTCCCCGAGGTCAACAAAAGCTACGATTTGTCCATCTTTGGCTCTTTCAACACCGAGTTTATTCATTGCTGCTGCACCGACCCTGAGGCCCATAGGCATTGCCGGGCATTTGTGTCCGTGAAATTTCTGTCCAAACTCCAGCCAGTCTTGTGGATTTACCATTTTATTATCTCCTTTATTACTTAAAAAAATATTGAATTTGTATTGTCGTTAAAGAACTAGTTTTATCTGTTGTGAACTGAAAACTATTATCAAGAGAAAATTTTATCTTGTTTTCTTTTAACAGGTACGAATACCCTACTGTATACCAGGGGTCGTCAATTGTAGAAGGATCTAAATTTTTTAATTGTTCAACTGAAAAAGTTACCAGATGTTTTGCGGCGAATAAGTAATCAGCCAGCGCATAGTATCCGTAGGCTTTATGATTGCCGAGATGTGCTGTTATATATTCCGATTGTAATTCGAAATCGCCAAGATTTATTCTTCCTTCAAAGCCGAATCGAAAATCTTTTCCTGTAAATGTATAATTGCTGCCGAATATTTTGGAAAACTGGTAGTTATGTGCGTAGCGGTATGAAAGATTATACCCTAACTCTACTGTCGAAGCATGAGTGTTCAGAAGAAATAATTTCCCATGGTTCACAAATAAGAAGTTTCTGTTATTGGAAACATTGTTCGCCCCGTTTCCGTTGAAGAAACCAAGGCTGAAAGAACCGGTTTCATTTTCATATAGCTTTAACTCGATACCTATATCTCTTGCCATGGTTTCGGCACCCGGCACAAGCGCATTCACAACCTGTGCTCTTTCTAAGAGCGGTATCTGGTAATCGGGCTGCTTTCTTTGAAGACTGAAATCGGGAACAAATTGTCCGGCTGTTACCTCAAAGTTGTTTAACTTGTAGCTGACTAAGGCATCCTGCAATAATAACTGATATTTGTCTTGCTTAAGAAAATTGGCCTGCAGCTTGTAGCTCCAGTTTCCGTTATCAGCTGGTAAAATTCCCTTCAACCAGAATTTTGCTCTTCTGACAGAAAAATTTGTCTGGTTCAAATAATTATCGGTAAAACGATATTGCAGGTATCCATTCCATTCAATTTTTTGCTGAGCTTTTGCCAGAAAATTAAAGGCTAAGATTAAGGCAATTGTTGCTAAGATAATCTTTATAATTTTTAACATTTATTTTGTTCTCCATAAATCATATTACACCTGCAATTATCTTAATTGCAATTACAAACAGAACGACTGCGAATATTTGCTTTACCCTTTTTGTCTTCGCTTTATTTACCAGGAAGTTGCTACCCGACAACGCTCCTACGATTACCGCAAGCGTGAGTATTATTGTTAGTGTCCAGTTAAAGTGTCCCTGGGCTGCGTGACCTAAAAAACCCGAGAATGATGAGAAGGTTACCGCAAATGCCGACGTAGCTGCCGCTTTTTTTGTTTCGTATCCCATCCACATCAGCAGGGGAGCCATTATAAAGCCGCCCCCAACCCCGAGGAGTCCGGCCATAAAACCTGCGAACCCGCCAATTATAGCGCCGATAATCGCGCGTTTTTTAAAAGACATGATTTCCTTTGGTTCGGGTCTTTTTGACATGAATAACATTCTTCCGGCTGCGACCAATACAGCGCCGGAGAAAAGTATTAGTAGTATGTTGATGGGTAATTTATCAGAAACCAGCGCGCCGACGGGGGCGAACAGGAAAGCGGCTATTGTCATTGCTAGCCCGCCTTTAACATCGACCAGCTTATTTTTAAAATAGGCGATCAGGGCAATTAGTGTTGTCAGTCCGTTCAGCAGAAGAGCTAAAGGTATGGCGACTTCCTTAACTGGAAAACCTGCCCATTTAAGGACAGGGACGTAAATTAAAGCACCTCCGAGTCCTAACATAGAAAACAGGAAAGAAGCTCCGAGGATTATAATTGAGATAATTATGTATAACATTTTATTTCCAATAATTTGCATACAATACTAAGTAATCATTTACTTACATTTCCATGCAAATTTTTTTATTTATTTAAGATTTTCAAAATAACTGAATACATTCTCTTACAGAAGGTATCCAGGTTTACTTCACTTTTATTTAACACTAATTCAATATTAAATGTTATGGGAATTCCCATATATACGGCGGCCACATCTTCCGCGTGGACATTCTTATTCCATGTACCTTCGGCTATGCCGTCTTTTATAATTTTAATGATAAACTGTTTTTGCTCGGTAAGTATTTGGCTTAATTTCTGTTTCAATTCCTGATCCCCGAGATGAGCAGCCTCCGAGAAAAGGAGGATTGTAATACCCCTATTTTCCTTCAAATACTGCATATTCTTGCATAAATAACTATATAGTTTTTTTTCTGCCTTCTCTGGCTTTAGCACAATGTTTCTGAGTGATCCAATTAAATCAACTGTAACATCATCCATTATACCTACAATTATATCACGCTTTGTGGCAAAGTGCCGGAAAATTGCACCTTCAGTAAGTCCAATACATTTTGCAAGGTTTCTTGTAGTGATATTATGCAGGCCTTCATCAGCAATTATATCCAGCACTGCTTTTTTGATCTGCCCCTGGCGTATATCGGTTGTTTCTCTTGACATCATTTTATGTGTTGGATAATAGTAATCACTTACTTACAAAGCTAAGGTATTAATCCGATCTTGTCAAGCTAAAAATTTGGACAGCTTTTCATCTGATATTTTTACGGGAGTGCAATAAAAGCAAAGAACGGTGATATTTATGATTTTTACAATTAACCTAGGTTGACTGAAAGTGAAAATTAGCCCCAATTATCACATTTTGATTATAATTTTAACGCGGATTTTTATATTTTGTATTCAAAAAACCGGTAGATTAAGCAATGTTCGAAAAAGAAATAAAATTCATAACAGATTTTTCACTAAACAAGATAAAAAAGCTCGGAGCTTTTTTTACGTTCGAACAACTACGTTCTTTAGATCTGCACCCTGCAATCATCAGGTATATTAATGCTGAACTTGACTACCTGATTTTTCAGGATCGCAAAAAGCTTCTGAAAAAGTCAGCATTTGATTATTCCGATCAGAAAATTCAACAATATCTTGATGCAATTAGTGAAGAGATTAAAAAAAACAAAAGCATATCTTTTGAAGATGCAAAAAGCCTCGTAATGCAGGCTGCATCATTTACTGCAAATTATATTGTCAGGCCTAAATGGTCGCTAACAAAATTTATTTATAACGAAGATCAACTTAAATCGACTGATGAAATAAAATTATCGCTGAATTATCTCTATTATTATGAATATTTAAAGAAATGTTCTGCTTTCTTTTTTAGAAAAGAAAAAAGCTGTAAATCTGAGTCTTATAGATTTTGAAGTGAGCGTTAAATAAAATAAATAAGGAATTGTTCGGTGAACATAGTCAACAATTGATTGACAACTCCCTGGTTTCGATGGCTGATTTTTTTAATATAGGCGGAACAGATAAAAAAATATCTCCTCTTTATGTTGAACTTTTCCTGAAAGAAAAGGATCTGATTGACTATCTGTTCAGAGTGCGAAGGTCGCTACCAGTTGACGCACGTCAGAAATTCGAAATTGAAGAAATACAAAAAATATTATACACACCTACAAAAGTTGACGAATCTGAAATAGCCGCTGTAAAAAAAGAAATAGAAGAAGAAAAAGAACCGGTACAAAGTCAGCCAAATGTCTCTGAACCTTCTGAACCCGAAGTTGAGCAGGTGAAAGAAGATACTGAGACTAAAGTTGAAATTGAGGATAAAAAGGAAGAAACTGAATTAGAAAGTACTGAAGAGGAACCAATTGAAATTCCATTAAGGCACAGGGACGAAGAAAAAACAGTGATGGATAAAGTTTCAGATGAGGAATATTTTAATTTACACGACAATGAACCGGAAGAAACTGAGGAAATAACAAGTTATTCGGACACAGAAATGGAAGAGAAAGCAAAAATAGATGAAGAAGACATATTAAGTGAACTTTCTGCTGATGATGAATTGCTTGAGGCCTTCGATTCACAATTAAAAGCACTCGAAGAAGAATCTAATTTATTTATTGGTGAAGAAGCATCCTTAGGTGAGAAAAACGAAATTGAGGAAGATGAATTAATCCAGGAAGATAGTACAGAAAAATCTGAAGAAATTCCGGATTTATTAGTTGAAGAATCAGAAAATATTGAGGAAAAATCCGAAGATAATTCAGAAAATAATATTACTGAAGAAGAGGAAAAGCCAGTTGAAGAGACTAAACCGGAAATTCCCTTTAGAGAAAAAGATGTATTCAGTTATTTAAGCGATAAGGATATTGATAAAATTGTAGCCGGTGTTTTTAATGATGACAGGGAAGACTTTGCAAATACAATGGAAAAAATCTCTGAATGTATCACGTATGATGAAGCAACGGAAATATTAAAATCAGTTTTCTTTTCCTACCGTGTTAATCCTTACACAAGAGATGCAGTAACACTAACAAACTCTGTATCGAATTATTTTAACCAGGCCTGATAATGTTTATAGACTATGCAGAAATTGAAACTTCCGCCGGTAAAGGCGGAGATGGAGCAGTTGCGTTCAGGAGAGAGAAATATGTGCCGAAAGGTGGTCCTTCCGGAGGAAATGGCGGCAATGGAGGAAATGTAATTCTAAAAACAGATCCGAATTTATATACCCTTTTGGATTTCAGGTATAAGAGGCATTATAGGGCAGAAAAAGGTGAAGCTGGGGCCAAATCACGTAAAGATGGAAAGTTTGGGCAGGACATTATTATTAAAGTTCCTGTGGGCACATTGGTTAAAGATCAGCAAACAGGAAAAGTATTATTTGATCTGAAAGAAGATGGTGAAGAAGTAGTTCTTGCTAAAGGTGGAAGAGGGGGGAAAGGGAATAGTAATTTTGCTACCTCAACAAACCAGACACCACGATACGCAGAGCCGGGAAAAGAAGGAGACTCAAAAAAAGTAATCCTGGAATTAAAACTTATTGCTGATGTTGGCCTGGTAGGATTTCCGAATGCAGGAAAATCTACTTTGATTTCAACGATATCTGCGGCAAAACCCAAAATTGCAGATTATCCATTTACTACTTTAACTCCTAATCTTGGAATTGTTAAGTACAAAGATTACAAAAGCTTTACAGTTGCCGATATTCCGGGAATAATTGAAGGTGCGCATGAAGGAAAAGGCCTCGGGATAAAATTTCTTAAGCACATAGAAAGAACTAAGATACTCCTTTTCTTAGTGGATGTAACATCAGAAAATTATCAAAAAGATTATGATATCCTTTTCAATGAATTAAAAAGCTACAGTAAGAAATTAGCAGATAAGAAAAAAATTGTATCTGTTTCAAAATCTGATATTGCGGGTGATATAGACCTGGTTAAACTATCAAAAAAGAAAATTAAAAATGCAGATTCAAAATTGTTAATTTTTTCTTCTGCTACCGGACAGGGAATTCCAGAACTTCTTGATTTCCTATGGGCTGAATTAGGTAGGGAATAATTAGCTCAGGGGTAAAGGCTATAAGCTGCCAAATATCCGATATTACACTATTCTATGGATGGTACTGATATTCAAATTTAGAATACCTAAAAAACGTAAAAATAAGCTTAAATAGGTTTGAGAATTATCCCGCCGATTCAGGGTTTATTGCAAATCATTAAAATATTAGCTTAATATTCTTTGAAATTGAACTCTATAGTAAGTATATTTACAAGCTAAAATAAATCCCGGCGGGGTAGCTCAGTAGGTTAGAGCAGTGGAATCATAATCCACGTGTCGGGGGTTCGAATCCCTCCCCCGCTACGAATTTAAGGAGTTAATTATGTACGGATTACTTATAACATTATCATCAATCATTGCGATTTTATTAATTATTATCGTGCTGCTTCAATCAAGCAAAGGCGGAGGCCTTTCCGGAACTTTTGGAGGCGGTGCTCAAATGGGATCGATGTTTGGTTCAAGAAGAACAGCTGACTTTTTAAGCAAAGCAACTTGGTGGTTTGGCGGTGCAATGGCTGTGCTGGCTATTGTGATAAACCTGTTTTTTCTACCGGGTCAAACAACTAAAGCTCAGCGTGAAAGCATAATTCAGGGTTCTCAACAGAATATTCCAAGTCAGCCGACTCTGCCGCAAAGTCCTCCACAAACACAGCCACAGGATAACGGCGGTCAAAACTAATAACTAGTTTTATTTTTAGATAAGAATTTTATATCCCCGGGAAGATTTCCGGGGATTTTTTTTAATCAAGGTCAGTTAAAGCTTCGATAATTTTGTCTTCAATTCTTCTATGGAAATTTGTTCCGCCCCTGCTAAATTCAAAGATCATACTAGCAATTATTTCCTCACCATTTTTGGTTGTTAAATAACCTGAAAGGGAAGAGACTCCATTTAGTGTGCCGGTTTTACCATGAAAACTATTCTCAGCCTTTGTTTTGCGCATTCTTTTTTCCAGCGTACCATCAATACCAGCGATGCTGAGAGAATTGTAGAAGTCCTTATAGCTTTTCAAACTGAAATACATTTTTTCAAGTATTCCAACTATAGCCCCCACTGTAATCTGATCAAAACGGGAAATTCCTGAGCCATCGACAACTGAAGTTCCATCAGAATAAATTCCATTGTCTTCAATAAAACCAAGAACTGCCTGGGTAGAATAAAATGAATTACCTTGTTTTCCGGACGTTACTGCACCAAGAGTTTTAAACAGGCACTCTGCCAGAAAATTATCACTGTGTTTATTTATTTCTTTAACAAGATGTCTTAGTGTTATGTCCGATTCTGCAAGAGATTTAACATCGTCTGGAGTAATTCCTTTAAGGGCTTTTCCACTAACTGAAATTTGGGCCTTTTTAAGTTTCCTTTTAAGAATTTCCGCAGCAAAGAGGGGAGGATTTGAAATATTGTGGTAATATCTGCGAACACGGCCTCTTCTTTTTCTATATGTAAATCTTCTGTTTCTGTCCACTACAAGGCCTGAAATTGCAGGAAGCCTGACGTTTGCATGTTCATCATCAATCCAGTCCTTCCTGCTATAAATTTCATCAAAAAATGAATCATCGCCTATAACATTGCCTGTTATTTTTTTTATTCCCATATCCTTAATGACATTAACGAGCGAATCCATATCTGACGAAGTAAAAAGAGAGTTACCGTAACCTTTGATATAAATATTACCATTTATAGTACTATCACTTAAATCATTGTCATCGCTTAAAATTTTTGTTGATAAAACGAAATCACCGCCAAGTATCGAAAGAGAAGCAGCCGTTGTAAAAAGCTTAGTATTAGAAGCGGGAATCATTGAGCGGGTATGATTTAACTGAAAAATAGTATCCTGTGTTAATGGTTTAACAATTAGTAATGCTACTTTTGTAGTTGATGGTAATTTTTTGAGAATCGACTCGATTTCTTTTTTTACAGCATCATCTGACTGGGGAAATAGCTGAAAAGTAAATAACAATATTAAGATGAATAGTTTTTTGATCATTAATTTTTAACTTCGAAAAAGTTGGTAAAAAACTGTTATGAATATTAAATTAAAATAGGTTTTTTTTAGGATGTAATAAACACAGGAATTTATACTCTAAATTTAAGTTTTCGAACAACAAATTATGTAACTTTGTTGCCTGCCTGGTGAAATTATTCCTTAATAAAATTCATAAAAAGGGAAATTATGGGAAAGAAAAAAGAAACATTAAAAGCATATGAGGATCTTGATTTTTTAAATTCCTCCGATGCAAGAATTATCAGAATTTTAAGTGAATTCCTGCAACCGCAGACAAGATTTAAAAAGCACAAAATTGTAGACACTATAGTCTTTTTTGGTTCTGCCAGGTTAAAATCAAGGAGAGATGCCCTGGCTGAGTATAATAAATTTAAGACTATGAATCCTAAATCTACTCCGGATTTCGCGGAAAGACTAAGGCAGGCGCAGCATGCTGTGGAGATGTCAAAATATTATGAAGATGCCGTGGAACTTTCCCGCAGATTGACTGATTGGTCCCTGGGACTAAAAACAAAGGCCAACAGGTTTATTATTTGTACCGGGGGCGGACCAGGAATTATGGAAGCAGCAAACAAGGGTGCTAAAAAAGCCGGAGGTAAATCAATCGGTTTGAATATCAGCATACCCTTTGAACAATTTGTAAATAAATATGTGCCGAAAGATTTAAGTTTTGAATTTCATTATTTCTTTATGAGAAAATTCTGGTTTGCATACCTGGCAAAATCCTTAATAGTTTTTCCGGGTGGATTTGGAACGATGGACGAATTTTTTGAAATCCTGACTTTGATGCAGACACAGAAAATAAAAAAGAAATTGTTATTACTTGTATATGATGAAAAATACTGGAGCAACGTAATCAATTTTAAAGCACTGGCTGATCACGGAACGATTGGGAGAAATGATCCCAAAATATTTACATTTTGTAACAACGTGGATGATGCTTTTGAAATGATTACTAATTTCTTTGAGATAAATTATTTAAAGAAGAAAGAAGAGACTGAACTGGAAGAGCCAAAATTGCATTTGTCATAGAAACAAAAAAGCCCCGAAAAATCGGGGCCTTTTTTTAAGTGTTATAACCAGATCGGTGGGCTCTTCTGGCTGCTTTCATTTTTTCCATCCTTTTTTTGATGGATGGTTTTACGAAAAACGTTCTCTTTTTATACTCTTTTAGTACTCCGGATCTTTCGTATTTTTTCTTGAACCGCCTGAGAGCTTTATCGATGGATTCGTTGTCTCCAACTGTTATCCCTACCAAATTATTCACCTCACTTTTAGGTAATTAAGTGTTAATTGATTCTATTAATTTTTTTAGTCCTGATTTCTGAAATTCAACAGAAATTGAACTTCTTCCATTAGACATAATTTCTTTTGATACTACTTTACCAAAATCATCCCAATTCTGATGGTATATTGATTCACCAACAGTAAAACTTTTTGTTGGTGCGTAAGTAGTACACTCATTGTTTTCAATTCCTTCTAAAGAAGGTTTTGTCTCTTTTACATCTGAATCAAGATCAATCATCATAGTTTGCTTGCATTTTTTGCATTTAGCCCATCTCTTGTTGCTCTGTTCTTCTTCTTCAGATGCTGCAACTTCCCCCGTTAATTCCATCTTTCGCATTGTGTTACAAACGCTGCAAAACGCTTCTACGTTTTTTACTCTAGCCATTTAAATTTCCTTCCTTTAGAATAGTCGGACTTTAAATATATTGAATAATTGGTGGATAATCAAATATTATGAGAGGCGATTAACCCTGTTTTTAGCCTGTGGAGTATTTTTAAGGATTTTGAAATATCCGGTAAATATTATCCTTTTTTACACAATTTGGAATAAAATTCAGCATTGATTCCAGATCCGTGGGGTTACTTAAAAAATTCCCTGGGCATCTGTTCAGCCGGCATATTGCTAACCATAGCAATAACTTTATTTTGATGATGTTTGATAATGCTAGTAAAATATTCGTGTGAGGTCTTATAACTATTGCCAAGTTTCAGGTAATCTAAAAGATCGTTAGTCAGCAAAATTATGCTGTCACCTTTAAAATAATCTTCGTGGGCCTGAAAAACATAGATGAATTTTCCACCTTTTGCTGCATAATAATGATGGGCCAGTTTAACACCATTATGTTCTGAAATTGAAGCACCAACTAAAGTATAGTCATCAATAGCAGGAACGTAAGTATCATATTTTAATCCATTTGACTGGAAGTAGTTTTTTATACTTTCTGGTTTTGTTGACACATATTGGATTGATTTATCACCATTCAAATATTCTTTAAAATTTTGCCTTGCCAGAACCAACATATTATTGCTTCCGGTCTGCTCAGATATATTATTGGGATTTATTTCTGTTGGACGGTTAAAGATCAATAGTACAAATGCAAGCATAATTACTGCCGCTGTAGCAAAACTTATGTAGCGAGGTGAATAAAGCTTCTCTTTAAATGATTTTTTTTTGGCTATCCTTACATTTTCTCTCAAAATTGAAGAAATCAATTCTTCACGCTTACCATCAGGAAGATTTTTTCTTGAATATTTATTCTTAAGTATTTTTTTTGTCAATAATTCTGCATTAAGATCAAAACCAAGAGAAGGATCTTCACGCAATGCTTTTTCAAACATTCGTAATTCTTCCGCACTTTTCAGTTGATTATCAACGTATGCGGTAACTAATATTTTGTTTTTCACTTCTTTCATTTTAATCTTGCCTCAGAAATCCTTTTTCTTCTGCATATTTGTACAGTTTTGTAAACAGTATTTTTCTTGCCCTATGCAATCGTGATCTAACAGTTCCAATTGGGCAGTCAATAAAATCAGCAATTTCTTCATATGACAAACCCTCAATATCGCACAAGATTACAACTGTACGAAAATCTTCGGGTAATGAAGTAATTGCCTCGGAAATCTCATCATCAAGTAGATTATCAAAAAGCTCCTTTTCCAGATGAGTACTATCTGTATAAGAAGATTTTATGTTCTCGTAAAAATTTTCAATCTCTTCATAATCAACTTTATCGGGTTCTTTTATCTGCTTCCGATAAGAATTGATGTATGTATTCTTCATTATTCTAAACAGCCAGGCTTTGCAATTAGTTCCCCTTTCAAACTTGTCAAAAAAGCGGAAAGACTTGAGGTAAGTGTCTTGAATTAAATCATTTGCATCATCGGCATCACCCGTCATTCTCAAGGCAAAATTATAAAGCGAATCCATATGGGGAATGGCTTCTGCCTCAAAATCAGCATAAAGCTGTTTCTGTTCATCCAACAGGGCAAATAAGATTGGGAACATAAATCGGTAATTACCGCTTATTTATATTGATTGAAAATTTTTTACGGACGCAATTGAAAGTTAACCTAATAATATTAATTAGCAATGGACCAATCCGTTCATTATTTGGCCTGTTTGGCTGTTTACGTTTACCAAAAACCCATTAACCATTACATATTTTGTTGTTCCATTCTTTCTGAAAACCAGATTTGCGGGTTTTTCAAGCCATGTATTATCGGTTATTTCTTCCCCGCTTTTAATAATATTGATAGGAAATTCAGAGAACTCTAAATTTTCGGCTTTTTTAACAAATACATTTGTGTAGCCCTTTTTGTAAAGCGCAAAAAAGTCGATTTCTTTTATTTCTTCCATGGAATTAAATTTTTTAGGAAAAGTTTTTCCGTATTCTACGGTCATCCCATTGAAGTCGTGGTCCTCATATCCATAAAAGACCGAAAGATCACCAATATCTTCAATTTCAGATTTTATATAAAATGATTTTGATTTTCTGATATTGACTTCTTTCAATTTTAGTCCAATATCTACTAAAACTCTTTTACCACCCTTAACCAGTGATAAGTTCCTAATAATTATATCTTTCAGTAATTCTTCGTTAAATGGAATTTTGTCGTAAGTCTCAAGTTTTTCATTTTTCCAGCTCTTAAATGAAATACTGTAAAGTGCGGTTAAAATTGTAATAAAATTAATTTTTCTGATGAACATTTTTTCGGGATCATTTTTCCAACCACCAGATTCTATTAAAATTGTGGAAGTTCCTGCTTTCTGAAAATTATCGCCAAAAGCCCTGGGCTCAAACTCATCTGAATACTTTGCAATATGTCCGGGAATATAGGCTGAAATTTCTTTATATAATTTCCCAATTAATAGCGCAGCTTTTTTTCTCCCGGGAGTCATTTTTCGGTTTTTATCTGCAGGTGGAGCCAGGAAAGAAATTGTAGCAGGCTTAAAACTTTTTCCGGCAGAATATGCTGTGCTTTGATCGTGAAGATTAAATCCGAAATGAGGATTAATCTTTGTAAAAACTTTTTGTAATAATTTTCCTTCTTTTGATTCAAGTTTTGCAGCATCTCTGTTAATGTCAATTCCTAAGCTATTTCTTCTTTGGAAATACTCGGCGCCATCCGGATTTACCATCGGCATAAAATATATTGTGAGTTTACTCAGTAAATCCTTTTTTACTTTTTCAAAATTATTATCTGAAGAAAGAAAATTGAGTATATCAAAAATTGCCATAGTTGCGGTAGATTCATTACCATGCATCTGGGACCATAAAAATATTTTTGTTTTACCCGTGCCGGCAGAGATTAAATAAATATCTCTTCCTTCGGTTGATTTGCCTGTTTTGGTTACGGTAAAAATATCTTTATTTTTTAAGTTATTGATAAGCGGGAGAATCTCGGAATGCTTAAACCTTCGGTTCTGCAGAGTAGCTTCAATAAAATTTTCGTAATTGCGGTAAAGTTGGTCGGCTAATTTCGTTTCTGAAATCATTTAATTTCTTAAAAACCATTTCTTGTTGGTTTGCAATTTAGTTATATCTTTTTTACTTACCAAAAACGAATAATAGGTGATGAATACTATGGCTACAAAAAATTTACAGATTGGTTCAACTATGCCTTCATTTAATCTTCCGGGTGTCGTTGAAAAATTTTACAACTCTGAAGATTTTAAGGAAAAGAAAGCTATCGTTATTATTTTCAGTTGCAATCATTGCCCTTATGTGCAGGCTTATGAAGATCGAATAAAGGAAATTCAATCGGATTATTCCGAACAGGGAGTAACAGTTATTGCTATAAATTCAAATGATGACGAGAATTACCCGGACGATTCTTTGGAAAATATGATAAAGAGGTCAAAAGAGAAAGGATTTAACTTCCCATATTTACGCGATGAAAGTCAGGAGGTTGCAAAAGCATTTGACGCAACACACACACCGGAAATATTTCTTTTTAATGAAAAAAGGGAACTGGTTTATCACGGAAAAATTGACGATAACTGGAAGGAACCCGAAAAGGTAAAAAATAAATATCTCAGGAATGCAATTGATGAGATGCTTGCAGGGAAAGAAATATCTGTTCCCGAAACTTTTTCAATTGGATGCACAATTAAATGGAAGAATAATTAGTGGGCAACACCCATTCTTTCTTCAAAATTATTGAGTAATTTTAGCGGATTCGGTGAGATTGCAAAACAATAAAGAGGGTATAGACTGGAAAATAATTTTATTGAGTCAGCCAGAAAATCCGGTGAGGTTACAACTTTTCTTTCTTTTGGTAATACCTTTTCCAGTAAAATATATTTTGTCGCAGCAAACTTCTCAAAATGATTATTGATGTTTAATCTTTTTTGCACTACTGAAATTTCTTTATCAAAAGTATGCAGCGCAAGTTTATTGTTAAGTGAATAATTATTGAATATCGATATAATTTCTTTCCCGAATCTTTTTATATTTTCATTAAAATAAAGATCATCACCTTCAGCATTGTTTAGAAACATCCCATAGCTTATTCCGGTTTTGTCAAAATAAACATAAAACTCGCTGTCCATTTTAAATCTTCCAAAATGGATTAAAAAATAATTCCGGTATGGCGCTCCTTTTGCAAAACGCATGTCTTTGTTTATGCGCATAAGGGTTTTATTAAATTTGGGTTCTGTTCGGATGGCAGGATTGAGGTGATTAAAAAATTCGCCTATTGATTCAACATAACTTCTGGATGGAGCTACAAGTACTTTCTGGTAGCGCTCACGATTTTTAGAAAACCATTCTAAGTTATTATGCCTTTCAAGGGCAGAGAAAAATTTAAATACGTCCTTATCAAAACCGTTAAATTTTCTTTTTTCACTCATCAGAACATTTTACCAAGACTGAGTGTAATGTAAATTCCCCCAAAATTTTTGATGGATGTTCCGAAGAGACTTTCAACTCCGTCATTAAATAATTGTACGTAATAATATCGAATGTTAAGTCCAATCAATCTGGAAGTATCAATTCCAAAATTGGCTCCAAATCCAATATATCCACCGAGAGCGTAATTGGCATGTGCTTTTCCAAATGATTTAAAAAACTCTACCTGGTTTAGTTGATCATCTACATATGGCGTTGAAAGTACAATTGAAGGGCCAATTCCAGCTTCAAGAAAAGGCCTGAGGGTTTCATATAAAGTGTTTTTAAACAAACGATGTTGCAGGCCAAAAGTTAAAGGAATTAGGAAAATTCTGTTCTTTTTACCAACCGTAAATGTTTGAAGGGTATATGGATCAATCCTGGTAAATTCATTAGGTTCTTTTGCTTCGCTTATTGAAAATGTTGTTACAAAAGTTATGTCCTGCAGAAATTGATCTTCTGTAAAAACTTCCAAATCCAACGCCGCCTTCGGTAAAAACAAGATCAACCCCGATTGAATTAGATGGAAATTGTATTAAAGGTTTGGCCGGAGCAATTTTCCCAATTTCCTGCGCATTTACATTTATGGTCGTAATTAGTAATATTGCCAGTAGAGATAAGGTTTTCATATAACACCGAAATTTTTATACAAAAATAAACATCCATATAACAATATCAACATAGAAAATCGGATTTAAATGCCTTCAGAAATTGACCTTCCTGTTTATTGGGACAAAAAGTATCAGAAAAATGAAGCAAACTGGGACCTTAAAAGCGCTAATCCTGTTTTTGAAGAATTAATTGATAATGAAGATATTTTAAAGCCGGGCAGATTGTTAATTCCCGGATGCGGAAAAGGCTTTGATGCAATTTCAGCGGCAAAAAGAGGATTTGAAGTTACAGCAATTGATTTTTCTGCTGAGGCTATAAAATTTGGCAAAAATCTTGCGAAAAAAGAAAATGTAAAGGTTAATTTTTTAACAGAGGATTTTTTCAATCTCGATGAGAAATATGCAAATTATTTCGATTCAATTTATGAATACACTACCTATTGCGCTATAAATCCTGAGAGGCGTGATGAATTTGCGAGACAAATTTCCAGATTATTAAAACCGGGCGGTAAATATCTAACAATTCTTTTTCCTGTAGAAGACAGAGCAGGTGGACCGCCTTTTGGGATTAATACTGTTGAAGCGTACAAAATATTTTCTAAGTATCTTAAATTGTCCTTTTTTACACGAGAAGTTAACTCAATTAAACCCCGTAAAAACAGGGAAGTCATCCAACTTTATATAAAATAAAACTATGCCGTCAAACCTTGAACTGAAGATCAAAGTAAAATCTTACGAAAGCATTAAGAAAACACTTAAGAAAATTAATGCAGAATTCGTTGGTGTGTTAAATCAAAAAGATATTTATTATAAATGCAAAACAGGATTGCTGAAATTAAGAGTAGAAAATGGCAACCATACCCTGATAAAATATAACAGGGCAGAAAAATCTAAAGATGATCGCTATTCAGAATATTATCTTATTAAAATTTCTGAAGGAGAATCGGAAAAAATATTTTCTGAATTATTTGGAATTGAAACCGTAGTTGAAAAGAAAAGACTACTCTATCTTTATAAAAATACCCGGATTCATCTTGATGTAATTAAAAAACTCGGGAATTATCTTGAGCTTGAAACCCTGGTATTAAATGGGAAAAGGGATGCTAAAAAAAGATTTGACGAAATGGTGAAAATCCTGGATCTTGATTTAACGAAGCAAATCAGGAAATCTAACAGGGACCTAATGTTAGAAAAGAAGAAATGATACTCACAAAAAATAAAATAAAAAAGTTTGACGTTGACTTTGAAATTGATCAGAGAATTAAATCGGACCGTCTTAACCGGCTTTTAATAATTGTTCCAACCAACAGGAAAATCAGAGATCTAAAAAAAGGAATTATCACACTCTCCCCGAAAAATGCAACCGGTAAAATAAACCTGGAAACTCTCAGCACATTATCTACCAAACTTTTATTTAATGATTCTGAAATAAAGGGAACGATTTTGAGTGACGCTGCTGCAACGGTTTTATTGAAGCAAAGTTTCCAGGAAATAAAAGCGAAGTATTTCTCAAATTATAAAGATGAAATTCCATCAGGCACACTTGAAAGAATTAAAAATGTAATTTCTGAATACAAGAAAAACGGCATTACTGCCGCTGACCTGAGGCGGGAGTCTGAAAGTCTGTCAGGCTCTGAAAAATTAAAAGCTGAAGATATAGCCGATATTTACGAAAAATACCAGGCTAATTGCGACAATCTTGGTGTTAAAGAAATTGGTGATGTTTACAATCAACTCAACAGATTAGATAAAACGGAATTTGAGAAAAGATTTCGGAATTTTTTCCCCGAGGTTAATGTAATTGTTATCCAGGGATTTGATGAGTTCACTATGCCGGAAATAGAAATAATTAATTCCACTTCTGAGATACCAGGTTCTGAACTTTTCCTTTCCTTTGATTATTCTTCGTCTAACAGCCAATTGTTTAAGCATCTTGATCGCTGCTATGGCAAACTTAAAGCAAAAGGTTTTAATCCAATTGAAGATTCTTCTAAATCATTGCATAACAAATTTCAATCGGAAATAAGAAAAAATCTTTTTAATGGAAGAAAACCAGATAAAATAAATGATTTCAAAAAAAATATAACCAGGATTACTGCCCAGGGCAGAGCAAAGGAAATAGAACTAATAGCGAAGGAAATAAAAGATTTAATAACGGAAAAGGAAACTGCTCCCAATAAAATTTGTGTCGCATTTAATTTAATCCAAAAATATTCACCGTTAATCCGGGATGTCTTTTCAGTTTATAATATTCCAATAAATCTGACTGACCGTTATGCTTTAAATGCATCTCCCCCGGTAATTGCAATAATAAATTTGCTCGAAGTTCTGGAAAATGATTTCTATTATAAAAATATTCTAAGGGCTTTGAGCGGAGGATTTCTCGATAATGTAGGAATAAACCAATCGAATCTGCTCAGGGTTTCTGTAGAACTAAAAATTATTTCAGGATATAATAACTGGAAAAGTTCAATAGAAGATTCACTTGCTCAAATTTCCGATGATGACGATGAGGAATTTGCCAATCTTTCTTTCGATAAAGAAGAATACCAAAAGGCATTAAATGATATTGAATTGATTCACGAACTTGTCAGCCCATTTGACAAAAAAATGAGATTCGAAGAATTTCTGGAAAAATTTACAGGTCTTATCTACAGATTAAATATTCCCTTAAAACTTGTAGAAAGCGGCGGCAAAGTTGAAGAAAATGTTAAAGCACTAACGACTACTATCGAAACAGTAACTGAATTGTTGGAGCTATTTAAATTAGAATATAATGAAAGCGATAAATTTCCATTAAGATTTTATCTCAACAATATTCGCACAGCGGTAAATTCAAGTCGTTACAATATAAAAGAAAGACAGGGCTATGGTGTACAGATTACAACACTTAACGAAATAAGAGGGCTAAAATTTGACCATTTATTTATAGCCGGGTTGTGTGACGGAGATTTGCCCACAAGATATACACCCGAGATTTTCTTTTCACCCTCTTTCATAAAAAATGAACAAAAACACCAGGCAGAGGAGAGGTACCGTTTTTACCAGGCTCTTTGCATTTGGGAAAAAAGCCTCTATTTCACAAATTCTTCCCATGATGAAAAGAAAGAACTTGTGGAATCGAATTTCCTTACAGAGTTTCTCAATATTTTTGAGGTAGCAGAAAAATCCGAAAAGGATTTTGAAAGCACTGTGTATTCAAAAGAAGAACTGCTCGAAATTACAGGCAGGGTAGGGCCTGAAAAAATTAAGAAAGATGTTTCCTTTGAAGAACTAAAAATTAATCCTGAGGAAATTGAAAAGGCTTTGAGAATTGATGGAATAAGATTAACTGAACCATTTGGAGATTCTGAATTCACAGGCAGGATTTTCAATGATCTTTCAGGCGACGGCAAATCTTACCTGGAAAATTTTCGGGAGAAGCAATTTTCAATTTCTCAGCTTGAGACCTACGCAAAGTGCCCCTATAAATATTTTGCCGAGCGTGTATTAAAATTAAAACCAATCGAAGAACCAACCGAGGAAATTGAAGCCCTGGAAATGGGTACCCTTTTGCATAATATTCTCTTCGAATTTTATACTAAAATTAATAAGAAAGGGATACGTTTACAAAATTGCAGCAATACTGAATTTAAATCAGCCAGCTCCCTGATTTTTAAAATTGCTGAAGATAATATTGAAAAAGCAAATTTCCATTCCCCGGTTTCATTTTTCGAAAAAGAAAAAGTACTTGGAATAAATGGGAATAAACAAAATTCTATCCTGTACAAATTTCTTGAAGCCGAACGAAATAATCCTGATGGTTTTACGCCGGCTTACTTTGAGGAAGGATTCGGAAATATTTCATCGGATCGGGAAGGGGAAAAAGTTTCAAATCTTACTGTAGACAATATCAACATCAGGGGTAAAATTGATCGCATTGATGTTGATGAAGAGAAAGAACACTTTAAGGTAATCGATTATAAATTAAGCGGGAAAACACCATCTGCTCCTGATCTTATTTCCGGGATATCATTACAGCTTCCACTTTATATGTTTGCTGCAAAGCATTTTATAAAAGCTCAGCTCAACAAGGATTTTCTGCCGGCCGAAGCGGATATTTATTCGTTAAAGTTTTCGGATGATAAATTTGGACCCGGCAAAATCAGCAATATAGATTCCCGCAAAAGAAATATAAGTGAAGAAGAATATATTAACGCAAATAATGAACTGATAAAAATCTGTATCGAATCAATAAAAAAATATGTAAACTCTATTGTAGAAGGAAAATTTAATTTAACGACATTAAATGATCGGGATAACAAAGTTTGTAATTATTGTAACTTTAAGTCAATCTGCAGAATACAGGAAGTAAATTAAAATGAAAAATATTCCTGCAATTTTGGTAATTGTTTTTCTACCATTATTATTTATCCATTCACAGGATTTTAATAAAGATCTGGTTAATTCTGAGAAAGCTCATTTTGAAAAATTAAATAAAATCTCCAAAATTACATATCCCGGTGATTCCACTATAGATGCGACTTATTATAAATTAAATTTATTGATTAATTATGATGCAAGAAATATTGATGGCATAGTTACAGTTTCATTTAAAAGTAATTCAACAAACCTCACTTCATTTAATCTGGATTTACAAAATACGCTTGTTGTTGATTCAGTAAAAATGAATGGCAACAAACTTTCTTTTTCCAGACCTCCTGCAAAAGCACAACTTGTAATCACTCTTCCTTCAGCGTTGAGTCTAAATCAGGAAGAGAGCGTGGATATTTATTATCAAGGAAATCCTGCATCGTCTGGTTTTGGTAGTTTCACTTTTGGTAATGATGGCAATGGCGGTAAAACAATTTATACATTAAGCGAGCCCTACGGAGCGAGTGACTGGTGGCCTTGTAAAGATACTCCTGCTGATAAGGTGGATTCTTCTGATGTCTGGATGACGGTTGAAAACGGATTAACAGCGGTTTCAAATGGTACATTAGAAAAAGTAGTTGATAATGGAAACGGTACACATACTTTCAAATGGAAAAACAGCTATCCGATTGCACAGTATCTCATTTCCATGGCAATTGCGAATTACACAGAATACGATACGTACTATAGATATAGCGCAACAGACTCTATGCTGATATCAAACTATATCTGGCAGAATAGTTTTAATTCAAATACAACGGGAGTATTAGATCTTGTTGCGGATATGATTAAAATATTTTCTGACAGGTTTGGTCAATATCCCTTTTTAAAAGAAAAATACGGCAATGCGCAATTTGGATGGTCGGGTGGAATGGAACATCAGACAATTACATCTGCAGGTATATTCACAGAAAATTTACTTGTTCACGAACTTGGGCATCAATGGTTTGGAGATAAAATCACTTGTAAAACGTGGAATGATATCTGGCTCAATGAAGGTTTTGCTACCTACTGCCAGGCAGTTTACTACGAAGCTAAATATGGCAGGGGATCTTATGATAATTTTATTAATAATGAAATGGGGATCGCTAAAAATGATTCGACAAATTCAGTATTTGTAAATGATATTAGTTCAGTTAATAGAATATTTAAAAGTGAAACCTCATATGCTAAAGGAGCTTTGGTGCTTCATATGTTACGCGGTGTTGTTGGCGATTCTACTTTTTTTAAAATTTTAAGAACGTACAACAATGATCCCAGGTATGCGTTTAATTCTGCATCAACCTCTGATTTTAAAGCAATAGCCGATAGTGTATCGGGTACCGATTTAACTTATTTCTTTAATGAGTGGATTTACGGTGTTGATTATCCGCGTTATAGCTACGGCTGGAACTATACTGATGCCGGAGGTGGAATGTACAATGTTACTATCAAGATAAATCAGCAGCAACGTAGTAACCCCCGGTTTTTTATTATGCCGATACAATTTACAATTTCTACTGAGATTAAGGACACTACGGTAACAGTTTTTAATAATAAAATTAGTGAGGAATTTAATTTTGCTGTTACTGGACGACCAGTGCAATTAGATTTTGACCCTGATAATTATATACTAAAAAATTTAATATTTACAGATATTCCTGAACAAATTATCCCGGACAAGTATCAACTCGAACAAAACTATCCGAATCCTTTTAACCCTGTTACAACAATCCGGTATTATATTCCGCAAATTACAAAAGTGAAACTTACAGTAACCGATGAGCTGGGAAGGCTTGTAAAAACCCTGGTTGATAAAGAGCAGACTTTCGGAAACTATTCTATCCCCTTTAACGGAAATGGTCTGGCCAGCGGAGTTTACTACTACACTCTGAAGACAGATAATTTTTCTCAGACAAAGAAGATGCTCCTGCTTAAATAGAGAATATTGTTGTTGATTCCATTTGCTATTGACAGACCAGCCTACATTTACTACATTATTTATTAAACTCTTCTACTTTGTAGAGTATTTGGACTAAAATTACTCTCTTAAATACACTTAGAACTTTATAATATATATTTAAAATTTATGGGGGTATTTATGTTAATGTCTGATGTTATTTCAGATTTAATTCTTAAATTCCGCGTTTGGGCAAGTATACTATTTGTAGTCTTAATTGCCACTAGCTACTTCACATACAGATTTAAAAATAAAGGCTATAAATAATATTCATTTAAGCCCTCCAATTTTCCCACATCTAATTGCAAGTAGAAGTGCGGTGCCCAAAACTAAAATGAGATGGTATATATTATTGTACGACGCCGGTAATCACGCTATTAGAAACCCTAAAAGCAGAACTATTAATTTTGATAATCCTACATAATATAAAATGCAGGCCATTTACCGCTTTTTTCTGATTTCCTGACGTTAACTCAATGAAACCTACCTTGTTCCGTCGCTCTTTACTCATGCTCAATGGAGGGGCCTCTGTATTAAATTTCTTGACAACCGACCCTAATTTTTATATTTTTTGGTGCCACTGTACCGGTATATCGGGACGGTGGCAATTTTTTTTAAAACTTCACTAAAACCGGGTTAGAAAAATGGCAGATGCTAATTTTGTTTATTTGACCAAAGAAAGACTTTTGGAGCTTGAAAAGGAGCTTCAGGAAATGAAAGGCAGCGGCAGGAAAGAAATTGCAAGAAAGATAGCTGAAGCACGCGCTCATGGCGATCTTTCAGAAAATGCTGAATATGATGCTGCTAAAGAAGAACAGGGCCTTTTTGAACTGAAAATAAGTAAAATGGAAAATGTTCTTTCCCGTGTAAGAATAATCGATCCGTCTGAATTTCCTGATGGCGAGGCACATATTCTTTCAACCGTAAAAATAAAAAACATAAAAACAGACAAGATTTTTGAATACACCCTGGTTTCTGCAGAGGAAGCTGATTTTCAGGCAGGCAAAATCTCTGTAACTTCTCCGGTTGGTCAGGGGTTAATGGGTTCTAAAACAGGCGAAAAGGTTAAGGTTAAAGCCCCTGCCGGTTTAATGGAGTTTGAGATATTATCAATTAAATAATTAAAAATTTTGACTGACGAATCTTATATACAACTGGCGCTTGAAATTGCAAAAAAAGGAATGGGCAGCGTAAGTCCGAATCCGCTGGTTGGATGTATTATTATTAAGGAAGATCGTATTATCGGGGCAGGATACCACGAAAAATACGGTGAGAACCATGCCGAAATAAATGCCATTAATTCTGCCAAAGAAAGCGTAGAGGGAGCCGATCTTTATCTGAATCTTGAGCCCTGCAGTCACCAGGGACTAACACCGCCCTGTGTTGATAAAATAATAGAGAAGAAAATTAAAAAGGTTGTAGTCGGCACAAAGGATATGAATCCTCTTGTAAGCGGCAACGGCATTAAGAAATTAAAAAATTCAGGTGTAGAAGTAAAAGTTGGTGTGCTTGAAAAAGATTGTATTGAACTAAATAAATTTTTCTTCAAGTACATTACAAAAAAACTACCCTATGTTTCTTTAAAAGCTGCTCAGACACTGGACGGGAAAATTGCCGATATCAATGGTGATTCAAAATGGATTTCATCATTGCAATCAAGGCGTTCGGTTCACCAGTTAAGATCACGCTACGATGCTGTGATGGTTGGCCTTAAAACAGTTGTAAAAGATAATCCGAATTTAACAGTAAGGCTTACAGAAGGAAGGAATCCCAAAAGAATTTTCCTGGATACAAAGCTGAAATTAAGTGCCGACCATAAATTATACAATAATAATTCTGATAAAAATCTTTTTGTAATCACATCAAAAACCAGTGTAGTAAAAAAGAGAAAAATTAAAAAATTACAATCAAAAGGTGTGCAGGTTATCTTTGTAAAAGAGGAAAAAGGAAGGCTGAATCTTAAGAGCGCTCTAAAGGAACTTGCCAAAAATAAAATTACCTCAGTACTGGTTGAGGGCGGAAGTGAGATTTTCACGTCTTTTATAAAACAGAACTTATTTGATGATATATTTTTATTTATTTCTCCCAAGTTACTGGGTTCGGGTCTTCCATTAGTAGAAGATCTCGGGATAAAAAAAATTACGTCGGCTTTAAAAATTAAATTTGGTAATGTCGAAAAAATCGGCGATGATGTGTTACTCGAATTAGTGAAATAATATGGGGCAATAAAATGTTTACAGGATTAGTTGAAGAAAAAGGAAAATTAGTTTCAAAAACGCCAATTGGCGATGGACTTCGTCTGTCATTCAAAGCAAAGAAAATTACAGACGATCTGAAAATAGGAGATAGTGTTGCTTGTAATGGTGTCTGTCTGACTGTAGTAGAATTCAAAGATGATACATTTTCAATTGATGCTATTGAAGAAACGTTAAAGAAATCGAATCTCGGGAATCTGGAAATTGGACACAATGTAAATTTCGAAAGGCCGTTAAAAGCGGAAATGAGACTTGGCGGACATTTTGTACTTGGCCATGTTGATACTACAGGAAAAGTTGAAAACATCAAGGAGCTGAGCACCAGCCACTTTATGAAAGTTTCTTTTCCTGAAAGATTTGGAAAGTATCTCATTCCCGTCGGTTCAATTGCAATTGACGGCGTTAGTATGACAGTTGCTGAACTTGAAAAGGATAATTTTTCAATCGGTATTATTCCGCATACCTGGGAGGAAACTGTATTTTCTGATAAAAAAATCGGTGATACTGTTAACCTTGAATTTGATGTGCTCGGGAAATACATTGTAAAATTAACCGAGCAGGACTCTGAAGGTGTGCCGGAAGATTACGAAAAAATTACTTAGCACATAAAAATGAAAAAGACAGAAGAAAAGGTTCTGAAATTTATTGATCAAAAGAATCTTATTTCCCGCAGAGATAAGATTCTTATAGCATTAAGCGGCGGCCCTGATTCTGTCTTTTTGTTCCATTTCCTGCTAAAATTTAGAAAAAGGTTTCAAATTGATTTAGCCGCAGCCCACATTAATCATAAGCTGCGAGGAAAGAATTCCGACGCGGATGAAAAATTCTGCAAAGATTTATGTGAACAAAATGATATACAATTTTTTTCAACCCGGAAAGATGTAAAAAAAATTGCAGCAGCAAAAAAAATCTCCCTTGAAGAAGCAGGCAGGGAAATTAGATATTCTGAATTTAAAAGAATCGCTGTACAAAATAATTTTAGTAAAATAGCAACGGCCCACAATTGCAGTGATAACGCCGAAACGGTTTTCTTTAATTTGATTAAAGGAACCGGGCTTAAGGGATTAAGCGGAATCCCGATTAAAAGAGAAAATATTATCAGGCCGGTCCTCGTTCTTACAAAAAACGAAATACTCGAATATCTTTCTAAAAAGAAACTCAAATTCAGGATGGATGAATCTAACCTTGAGTCTGAATTTGAGAGAAACTTTATTCGTAATGAGATATTTCCATTAATTAAAGAAAAGTTAAATCCAGCATTTGAAGAAAAAATATTTCATAACTCGGAAATACTTAAAAGTGTTTCTGAACAATATGAGAGAATTATTAAGGATGCTGCTGCAGATATCCCGAAATTCAGCAAAGGCCGGCTGGAAGTTAATCTGAACAAGTTAAAAAACTTTGATGAAATTCTTTATAAAGATATATTTAAGGCAGCAGTTGAAAAATGCTTTGATGTTTCCCTTAATTTTAAAAACCTGGAAGATATTACTGGGCTGATTAATAAAGAGCCCGGTGCCAAAATTTCTATACCCGGAAAACTTACAGCATTTAAGGAAAGAGAATCGGTAGTATTCTTTGATAAAAATAAATCTTCGGATATTTCTGAAGTTAGTCTTGGGATTGGTGAAGAGATTAAAATTGGATCAAGGAAAATTTCTATTAAGCAGAGAAAAAAGACCCCGGGTAAATTCACCGGAAACAGAAAGAAAGAATTTATATCCGGGGACCAAATAATTGATAAATTTATTGTCAGAAAATGGGTGAAAAGTGATCGGTTCTATCCAATTGGATTAAGAGGAACTAAGAAGATCTCGGATTTTTTGAATGAGCAGAAAGTTAGTCTGCTCGAAAAAGAAAATCAATTAGTGCTCACTTCCAGCGGAAAAATTGTTTGGGTTGTTGGCCTGAGACTGGATGAAAGATTTAAAGTGAAAAATAATACTAACAGGATACTGGAATTATGTCTGAAATAAAAAATGAAAATATTGATCAGGTTGTAATCGGGAAGGAAGTCTTTGTACCGTTTCTTGAAGAAGCCAAAATTCAAAAAAGAATTAAAGAGCTTGGCGAACAAATATCTCATGATTATAAGGATAAAACACCGGTTTTTATAGGTGTTTTGAACGGGTCTTTTATATTTCTGTCAGATTTGATAAAACACATTAAAGTTGATTGTGAAATCGATTTTTTTAAGCTTTCAAGTTACGGCGATGAAAAAATCTCATCCGGGAAAGTTACTATGCTAAAGGAACTTAACTGTGATGTTGCCGGTAGAGATATCATAATTGTTGAGGATATCGTGGATTCCGGGCTTTCTATCAAATTTATTGAGGAATTAATGGACCAGCATAAGCCAGCCAGCATGAAGGTTTGTTCGTTGCTGGTAAAGCCCAATAGTCTTAGATATAATGTAAAAATTCATTATATTGGCTTCGATATTCCAAGTAAATTTGTAATCGGTTATGGTTTAGATTATGCGCAAAAGTACCGTAATCTAACGTCTATTTATGTTTTACGCGAATAAGGAGTTAACAATTTTTATATGAATTTCTTTGATAAAAGACTATTAATGACAGAAAATAATAACGATAATAATAAGAAACGTACACCGAAACCTCCATCAGGTGGAGGCCCCAAAAAACCAGACGACAATTTTGACTGGTCTAAAATCATAAAACTAGTTTTTGGCTGGGGTGCTGTTGTTGTCGCTGCTGTAATTGTAATGCAACTATTCAAAACAGGCACGACTAATTATGTTGATGTTCCTTATAATCAGTACGTAAAACTGATTAATACTGATCAAATTGTTTCAGCCAAAATTACTAAGTCAGATGTAAATGATTATTACTTTAAAGCTAAGCTAAAAAGTGAACAGGATATAACTGTCAATAACAAACAGGTTAAAGTAAAAAATATTTCTGTTTACCTTCCCGAACCAATTATAAAAGAACAGGAAGCTCTCTGGAAGAATAAAGGGATTGATTATTCATTTGAAAAAGATTCAAATGAATGGATGAATATTCTTTTGGGATTTCTTCCCTGGGTCTTAATTATTGGCGTATGGATTCTGATTATGAGAAAAATGCAGGGGCAGGGAGGCGGTTCCCGCGGCATTTTTTCATTTGGAAAAAGTAAAGCAAAATTAATCACACAATCAGGATCAAAAATTACATTCAAAGATGTTGCCGGTGCTGATGAGGCAAAACTTGAACTTCAGGAGATTATCGAATTTCTAAAAGAGCCCTCCAAATTCCAGAAACTTGGTGGTAAAATTCCAAGAGGGGTACTATTATTAGGCCCTCCGGGAACCGGAAAAACATTACTTGCAAGAGCAGTTGCCGGCGAGGCAGGAGTACCGTTTTTCTCAATTAGTGGTGCGGACTTCGTCGAAATGTTTGTTGGTGTAGGTGCAAGCCGGGTTAGGGATCTTTTTGAACAGGGGAAAAAAAATGCTCCCTGTATAATCTTTATTGATGAAATTGACGCAGTTGGCCGACACAGAGGCGCAGGCCTTGGCGGCGGGCACGATGAAAGAGAGCAGACATTAAATCAGCTGCTTGTTGAAATGGATGGGTTTGAGCAAAATAGTGGAGTGATAATTATTGCAGCCACTAACCGTCCGGATGTACTTGACCCTGCTTTGTTAAGACCGGGAAGATTTGATCGCCAGGTAGTTGTCGATCGTCCTGATGTAAAAGGAAGAGAAGGAGTATTAAAAGTACACACGAGGAATATTCCTCTTGATACTAATGTTGATCTTGAAGTTCTCGCGAAAGGAACTCCCGGGCTTTCCGGAGCTGATCTCGCCAACCTTGTAAACGAAGCGGCTTTACTTGCAGCAAGGAAGGACAAGAAGAAAGTTCAAATGATTGATTTTGAAGAAGCAAAAGATAAAGTAATGATGGGTATGGAAAGAAAGAGTCTCATCATTTCAGAAGAAGAAAAGAAAACAACATCTTATCATGAAATTGGTCACGTGCTTGTTGCACGAATGATACCGGAAGCAGACCCGGTTCATAAAGTTACTATTATTCCACGCGGTAGGGCTCTGGGCGTAACAAGTTATCTCCCAATAGATGAAAAACATACTTATTCAAAAGAATATCTTGAAGCTGTAATCACTTACGCGTTGGGCGGAAGGGCTGCTGAAAAAATAATATTCAATCATTACACAACAGGCGCGGGTAATGATATCGAAAAAGCAACCGGCATTGCGCGCAAAATGGTTTGCGAATGGGGAATGAGTGAAAAACTCGGTCCGTTAAATTACGGGGCTAAAGAGGAAGAAATTTTCCTCGGGCGGGACATTCAGAGGCACAAAGATTACAGTGAAAAAACTGCGATTGATATTGATGATGAAATTAAAGTTATCGTTAATAGTGCGATGGAAAGGGCCGAAAAAATATTAAGAGATAATATTGAAGTACTGCATAAGCTTTCTAAAGAACTGCTCGAGAGAGAGAGTTTGGATTCAGTAGAAATCGATGCGATAATCAATGGTGAAGAACTCCCTGAATTAAAAAAAGAAGAAGTAAAGAAAAGTGAAAAAAGTCCGGAAGAAGTGCCGGATCACGTTAAAAAATTAATGGAACAACGTAAACAAGAGTCTGCTCCGAAAGATGACTCCAAGTGACAGCGCAACAATTCATTACAGAGATGAAGTAGTACGTAAACTAATTCATCTCTGTTCCTTATCTATCCCGATAGTTTATTATTTTATTCCAAGAACCGATGCCCTTATTATACTTGGCGCTGTTACAGCTTTTGCCCTGGTAGTAGATTTATTACGCCAATTTTCAGGCCGATTCGGTAAAATATTTCATTCTTTTTTTGGATTCCTGCTTCGCAAGCACGAACTGGATCAAAAAAAGAAAAACCTCAACGGTGCTACTTATGTACTGATTTCTGCCCTGATTTGTGTGTTTGTATTCCCTAAAGTAATATTCATTACTGCTTTTACCATATTGATAATCAGCGATTCCATGGCTGCACTAATCGGGCGTAAATTTGGAAAACACAAGTTCCTGTCAAAATCATTAGAGGGAACTTTAGCTTTCTTTATAAGTGCAATTATTGTTGTATTTTTTACTCCTAAAATAGAAGGGTTACATTTAGAGTTTTTAATTGGGATTATAGCTGCCGGGGTAGCGGCAATAGTTGAAAATATTTCATATGGATGGATGGATGATAACCTGTCAATTCCGGTCTCTATTGGATTAACAATGTGGGGACTTTATATTTGGTGGTTGCCCCACCTTGATTTGATTCTTCGAAATGTACCGAGGTAATTTTATGAAAAAGATTTTATTTCTATCAATAATTATTCTTAGTGGAATGATTCTCTCATCCTGCACATCTCTGAAACCTGCCAGAGGTTTGGAAGATGAGATTTACGTAGTTGCTGATTCAACAGAATTTGAAGCGCTTAAGCCTGCAATGGAATCTACATTTGAAAAAATTATTAATACACCCCAGCCCGAAAAATTATTTACATTAAAAAGAATCTCCGTAAACCAGCTTGGGAAATACAAACATAAAAAAAATATAATTTTTGTAGCTCCTTTAAATTCAGGATCTCACACTTCAGAATTCCTCCACTCGGTGGTTGATTCGACAGTTAGAACTAAAATGCTGACAGACAGCAACCTTGTTGTAAGTAAATATGATCTTTGGGCAAAAGGTCAGCTTGTTATGGTCTTATCGGCTCCCAAAATGAACGAATTGATTGCAAAAATTACTCGTAACTCAGATGATTTGCTCTATGCATTTCAGAAAATTTCGGATAAAAGATTGTTTGCAAGTCTCTATAACTCGAGATATGAACAAAAAGATGTTGAAGGTAAATTTCTTAAAAAATACGGATGGATAATTTATGTGCAGGCTGATTTTCAAGTCGCAAAGGATGACTCTACCGATCATTTTGTCTGGCTAAGACGTTCACCCGGCGGCAGTATGGAAAGATGGATATTTGTTCACTGGATTAATAACGCAAGTCCGGCTTATCTAAATGCTGATTCTGTAAGAGCAATAAGAAACAGAGAAACAAAGAAATTTTATCAAACTTCTGATGATTCAGGATATGTTGTAATTGCAGATGATTATTATACAACTAGCGAAGTTAATTTTAACGGAAGATATGCTCTGCTAACCCAGGGATTATGGGACCTTAACATAAAAGGAATGGGCGGACCATTTGTCAATTATACTTTTTATGATGAACACTCTCACAGAATTTATATGCTTGATGGTTCAGTGTTCGCGCCCAAATATTACAAGCGTAACCTGATCCAGCAAATGGATGTAACCCTGCAGTCATTTACGACCGGCGATAAACTCTCAAAAGACAGGAAAGAAGATCTGCTTGATGCCGCTGAATAATAAACTATTTACCCAGGGCAGCTTCTAATCCGGGTGGAATTATATAGTCAGGTAAATCAGATTTAATTTTATTGACATATTTTCTGGCTTTTTCTACCTTGTCGAATTGTAATTCATAAAGCGCTCTCCTTGTAAGCATTCCCCCTATGAAATTTTCAATCATTAAGACGTATCTGTCTTTTTTATGGGGCAATCTTAGCTTAAAATCAGGAAGAGGTGCTGGATAATACTTCTTATCTTTTACAACCCTGAAAAGAAGTAAATCCGGTACGAGAGTGTAACCATCCGGTAAAACAAATTGACCTTTTTGCATTTCATTTTCAAAAATCTCAGGAGCAATGTATATACTGTATCTGTCAAAATTTGTTGAAACAAGATTACTCATTACGGCGCGGTAATCTGTCTCTAAAATTGAAGGATTAAATTTCTCATCTCTTTCAAATGGTTTAACTGCTTCCAGAAAATTATCTACTTCGGGTCTCATTCTGGCCAGAACATCAGGATGATCAGTATCCAGTTGATGATAGTACCAGGATCGTCTGAGCAATTCTTTATCTACAATCTTTACGTCTTTTCTGAAATTATCAACTAGTTGGAAATAGTAGGAAGGGGACACAAAATAATCCCACTGGTAACTTAAAATAAGAGAATTATGATCTACACTTCCAATAACTGCTTTTGTGTAATCTTCAAATGCGTAATTATCATTTTGGTTAACCTTGCCGAAGGTTAAATAAATGTGACCGGCAAAAAATAAAACCAGTATCGTTACTGAAATATTGAATGAAAACTTCTGTTTTTTAAGAAACCTTAATACTGTTATTACGCCAAATATTGAAAAAAACGAAAGCGCTATGTAAGCAAGCAGAAAATACGAATCGATATCAACAATATCATAATTTATAGAATAAAGTACGGTAGTAATAAAAGTAATGAGCAGAAACAGGCCTACCTTTTTAGACTTTTTGATTGCGGAAAATATTCCCGTCAAAATAAATAAGATAGAAAAAGTAAATTCGGCCGGAAGTTCATTAAAAAAATAAACAAGTTGTTTTTTTGCAGCTTCTGTTGAAGAAAAAAGCCAAACCTGGTATTGTTTGCCGGAAATATGTCTTAAGATTCTCTCAAAATCTATCGGGTTTCCCCAATTCAGATTTGGGTTCTGGGCTGCCCTTATTGGTAAATATGAATAAAACAATAATAAAACAGGGATGAAAACTAAAAGCATCAATATAATTTGCTTTATACTTTTCTTATTGAATTTATATTTTGAGAAATAAAGATATGCTGCGCCCGGCAAAATTAATATGCTTGTCATGTGGTTTGAAAAGCAAAGTGCCAGTACGAACGCAAAAATAATCCAGTCTGATTTTAAGAAAGTAATTTCTTCCTGTTGCAATGAGAAAAAGCTTTTTAACAAGAATAAAATAACCAGGCAAAATAAAAATACCTGCATGGAGTATACTTCAACTGAAGTACTTTGAAACCAGAATGTTTTACTAAATGCTAAAACTATACCTCCGGCCATAGAGGCAATTATAGATTCAAATTCAGAAAAGGCTGGTGCTGTTTTTAGGGGAGGCGAGGCTTTCTTTTTTTTCTTCTTTTTCTTTTCTGATGTAGGGACTGAAATAATATAAATATTATCCAAAATAAATTTGGATGTATAAATAAAAATTCCAACTGCAAGACTGCACCAGATAGCTGCAAGAATATTTAACTGAAAAATTGTGGTAAATGGCAAAGGGATTTTTGAAAATATATATCCGGCTAATGTGAATAGTGGGTATCCGGTTGGATGTGCAATACCAAGGGTTGCCTGCACAGTGGCCAGTTCTCCGGAATCAATTTCAACCAATGATGGAGCAAGTGTAAAAAGGTAAATAATAAAAACAAATAAACCCGTAAATACCGGGAAATACTTCTTAAAGAATCTCATATTATTTTTCTGGAAATATATTTTTCAAATAAACTCTGGTTAATCCTGGTAAAATTCGTTAATTCTTTTAAAAAATCTTTTCCGCTTTTGTATCCTAAAAAATTTGATAATTGCAATACTTTTTTATCATCAAGAATAATTGAAGAAGTGGTGGAATCATATAATATCTGGGAAGCAAATGAAATGGTCTTCAGGAAATGATAGCCGGAGATCAATTCTTTTTTATCACCAAATCCGGATATATTTTTAGCGAAGTAACCTAATATCGTTTTGCTGTCAGAGCCCATCAACTTCTTAAAGGCATCATTATTTATAAGCATCAAGAATTGCAGGGTAAATTCAATATCTGCCAGACCGCCCTTGCTTTTCTTTATGTTAAAGCGTTCGACTAAACCGGATAGATCTGACGGATAAAGTTTTTTTCGCATTTCATAGATGTCGTTAAGCAAAATATCTTTGTCAAAATCTGCTATTTTAGATTTAATGGATTTTACAAGCCGGTTGTGCAAAGTCTTATTGCCAGCAACGAATTTTAATTTACAAAATGATTGAAACTCCCATGTTCTGGCCCTGTCTGTTATATAATTTTCATAAGCCGCAACATTCCACACAAGCTGACTACTTTTGCCTTCGGGGCGGAGCCTGCAATCAACTTCAAACGGGAAGAGTTCGTTTTTCAATTGTTGCAGAAATTGCTGAAATAGCTTCTCTTCTTTTCCTGTGGACCCGGTTTTTTTTGTAATGAAAATCAAATCAATATCGGATGCAAATGTCATTTCACCGGACCCAGAACTACCAAGAGCTGAAATTAAATAATTCTTTGAATCTTCTGCTCCAAAACTTTCACTAAATTTTGTTTTTATTTTTTCGTTTATAAAACTGCTTAATAATCCTGATGCTTTCGGAATAGATATAATTTTTAATGTTATTTGAACAGATAAGTAGAATAAAATTTCCTTCGTCCTTACTTCTCTTAATTTTTCCACAGAAAGTTTTTCAAAAGTTTTTTTGCTGAGAAAGATTTCCCGTAGTGTTTTGTCTTCAGAAAAAAGGTTTACTGATCGTTGTGAATTCTCGCATAATGTCAGGAAGGAATTGAAAAATTTCTTATCAGAAAATTCAGCGTACCATATAGATGGGAAACTTGCATTACTGATAATCCGTGCAAAGTTTTCCACAATAATATCAGGATTTGCAGATTCCATAAGATATTGAATAAGAAAGGGCTCAATTTTTAAATAACTATCGATTGATTTTTTATCAAATTGCTTGTGGCCCAAAAGTCCCTTGCCTTCTCGTAAGTAAACAAGGTTTTTACGTGATTTTACAGGATTAGTAAAATTCACGTTGTTTATTATTTCTTTTTTCTCTCTTTTACTATTATTGCCTAAAATAGAATTATAAATGGTTAAAACTGATTTTCTGTATTCAGTAACTTTTTGTTGAAACTTTAATTCAGACGAAAAGCCAAGGAAAGAGCTGAGCTTTTTGATTTGAACTCTTTCACTCGGAATAGTATGGGTTTGCGTATCATTCATTAATTGCAGGTAATGTTCAATCTTTCTGTAAAAAATGTATGCAGCATTTAAGGCTTTTGCTTCTTTATCTGTAAATAATTTTTTCAGTTTTAATTTTTCAATTGCTTCAAGAGTATTTGGAGTTTGTAAATCGGTATACCGACCTCCATTTAATAATTGTAAAGCCTGGACAGAAAACTCGATATTTCTGATGCCGCCCGAACTTAGTTTAATATTTTCTTCATCTTCCAGATTTTTTTCAATAGCATCCTTCATTTTTCTGATTTGTTCTAGTGGGGAATAGGTAAAATTAGAAGGGTAAATGAAGTGAGAAATATAATTGTAGAATTTTGAATAAAGTTTTTGATCTCCGGTAACAAAATTTCCTTTGATCAGCATTTGCCTCTCCCAATCCTCGCCCCGGCTTTCATAATAATCAGTATAGCTGGCAAAGGTATTGCAGAGAGGAGAATTTTTACCATCTGGCCTGAGTCTTAAATCGACCCGGTAAATATATCCGGCTCCTGTTATCGTGGTTGATGTTTCAATGAAAAGCAGAATAACTTCACTTAGGAAATCCTGGTAGTCTTTTTTACTATTGATTTTTCTATTTGCATCAAATAATACGATCAAATCAATATCAGAACTGTAATTAAGTTCATTGCCCCCAAGTTTCCCGAGCGATATAACGCAATAACTATTATTTATTTTTATCAGTCCGTGCTTATTCAATATCTCGTTGTAGCAAATTTCAAAAAGATTTGCAGTTATAGCTTTTGCCAGGACTGAAAGTTCTTCTGTAACGGAACGTAAATCTTCTAAGTTCAGAATATCTTTTAACCCGATTCTTAAAATTTCTTTTCTTTTTAATGCTTTTAAGAAATTAATCTTTGCATTAAATGTTTTATAAGATTTCAGTTTAGCAGAAATTGAACTGTTGAAATCATCGAAAACAATTTTGGATTTTAGATTAGAGGGATTTACGATCCAGTAAAAATATTCAGGATCTCTTACTAAAATATCGGTAAGATAATTGCTGTTTACGGATATTGAAACTAGAATTTCGATGTAATGGGGGTATTTAATGCTTTCTTCAAGAAAGGATATCTTATTATACATCCCAAGGATTATGCGAAGTAAATTTGCTTCTGCTGAACGATCGAAATAATATTTCCTGATTTCTGTTTCAACAAGTAAGAAAAATTTGTCAAGTTGTTCGGGACTAAAATAACCGGCAGAAATCTCGATTATATTTATTAGAAAATCATTCGATAATTTCGGATTATTTTTCACTGGCTGAAAAGCTTATTTTTGTGAGATAATCTAATAGTTAATTGGATTTGATGATGAAAATTTAACTTTAATTTAATACAAATTACACAAGGTATGGCGAAAAAGATAAGGATTTTCTATTAAGCTTGCTATAGTGTTAAGAATCGGAATTTCACATTATTTTCTTAGTGAAGAAACCAACAATGTCGGGAGTTTACTTCTGGCTGTAGATTTTTATCAGGACTTTAATGATATGCCCGGTAACAGCAAAAAGCCGAGATTTTCGTTAGGTATGGAATGGAAGCCAATGGAGTGGGTACCTTATTTGAGATTAGGGATTTCAGTTGGTGGTGAAAGTGGTTTTAGTTGAGTTTTTGGTCTTGGTTTAGATGCCGGACTAATTGATTTTAATATAGCTACTTCAAACATGGAAACTTTTATAGCTCCCAATTATGCCAAGCAGGTTTCAGTTTCATTTAGTTCTAGATGGAAATTTTAATTATTGCTTGACCCTGGGCAAATTAATTAAAGCCGCAATCAGGAATAGAAGATTAGCTGCCCACGCTGTGAGTAACGGATCGAGAGCACCGTTCTTTCCAAATGCCTGACTTACTTTCATAAAAACCAGGTAAATAAATGTAGCCAAAATATTAAATCCAACCTGCCCTGCAACAGTTCCTTTTCTTTTATTTGCTGAAATTGTTAAACCAAATAAAACAACAATTAAACTTGCCATCGGAAAAGAAAACCTCGAATAATATTCAATCTCGGCGCTTGTTGGATCACTACCTGTGCGCTTTTGAGTGGCTATCAAATCCTTTAATTCTGATAGATTCATTTCTTCAGGCTTTTGCTGTTTTTTTGCAAGATCACGCGGATTAAAATTTAGATCATTAATTTCTCTCTTTTAAAATAATCAGCCTTTTGGCTATCTGCATAGAAAGTTCTGGCAATTCCATCGTAAGCTGTCCAATCTTGTTTTGTAGAATCGTAAACCATTTTCACAGCATCAATTCTTGATAACATTTTAGTCGGATCATTTTTTGCAAAATTTTGTATGCCAATTCTGTTAGCCTGATTTCTGTTGTCATCGAAATAAGAAATATTTACGATACGTGTTTCAGAATCCTGGAAGAATAAATTGTTTCCACCGTAATTCTGATGCCGATTCAGATATTTCATCCCAATATCCATTTTTGTCTTATTTGCCTTCGGTACAACATAACCTGAAAAATATATTGAGAACATGCTTATAAAAAAAGTAGTAATAAGAAATGGCAGCATAAATCTGTACAGGCTAACACCACTGGCTTTTATTGCTGTTAATTCACTCAGGTTTGATGCTTTGCCTATTGTAAAAAGAGCTCCGAAAAGTACTGCTACCGGTGTCATCATTTTTATCATTTCAGGCATGAAGACCAGGTAATAATGAAAAACTATGTGGTAGGGAACATTTTGATCAATAAAATCGTCCAGATTTTCCATCACATCAATTATTACAAACAAAAATGAAAAAGCGAATATGCCAAAAAATATTGTCTGTAAATATTGCTTAATTAAATAGCGGTCAAGAATTTTCATAATCTTCTTCTTCAGTAAGCCACTGTTTTGGAATAAATCTTTTGAGTGATGAAAAATTAATTGTAACTGTTTCACGAACTGTTTTAATCGTAAGAATAGTTCCTGCAATTCCAATCAATATATTTGCCGCCCACATTCCGAAAAATGGAGGCAACATGTTTCGGTTACCAAGTTTTTCTCCTCCTATAAGAAACGCCCAATATAATAGAAAGAAAAACAGGCTGATACTGGCAGCAACTCCAAATCCGCCTTTTCGTACCATAACTCCAAGCGGTGCACCAATCAGTACAAAAATAATACAGGCAAAAGGGAGGGCATATTTTTTATAAACTTCTACCCAGTAACTGTTCATCTGATCCTGATTAAATTCCACTCTTTGAGTATTAGATCTGATAATGTTTTTGATAGTCTTTAATTTTTCTATTGCCGATAAATATATCGCATCTATTTGATTACTTTTCGGGACAGAAGCTGTAACATAAGAAGCAGAATCGAGTGTTAAATATCTTTTTGTCTGCTTGCCCAATGTATTACTATATTTTACATGAAGCAGTTTCAGACTATCAATAATAGTGAGCATTGCATCCGTACTTAATTCACGATCTCCTCTTGGCTGTCCCGGCGCAGACTGTTGAAAAGTAAATTGATCAGCCGGCATTGCGATTCGGTGTTTTTGAAATTCTAGTTTTCTGTAAAGGTTTGTCTGGGCTGAGTTTGATTCGTGAATTTCCCCTTTCCATAAATCCATAATTAATTTTGATTGATTAGCAGAAAAATAGATTTTCCCTTTTTCAGCAGTTACAATATTAATTTTTGTTGGGTTTGTATAATCGTAGAGTGTTACATCAGTTAAGTCATTTGATTTTTGATCAATTCCCCTTGCGAGTATTGCATAATTGGGAATTTCTTGAGAAAAGACACCTGGCACTAATGAAAGTGTTGGCTTTTGCCTTGAGATATCCTGCATTAAAATTTTTGCCTGGTGATTTGCGTCCGGTAAAACGTCATTATTAAACATCAATAATAGATATCCAACAACTATGCTGGCAAGCAACGGGGCCGCCATCATTTTATAGAGGCTGACTCCTGATGATTTTAGTATCGTTACTTCATTATTTTGCGACATATTTCCAAATGCCATTAATGTAGCAACAAGCGAAGCCATTGGTACTACCAGGACTAACATCCAGGCCAGATTGTAAGTAATCAATTTAATAATTACCCATATGCTGAGCCCTTTGCCCACCAGCCTGTCCGCAAATTTCATCATAAACTGAAGTACAAAAATACCGATAAGTGTAACTATAGAAAAAACAAAGGGTACGAAATGGTTTTTTAATATGTATCGATACAAAATCATGCTGTCAATATAATAAAGTAATGTATAAAGATTAACTTTTTGAAGCCCGGTAATATGAAAATTCTGTATATATTTTGTTATATTTCATTATTATAAATTAATCTTTTCAATAAAAAATCAGGTTAGGATTCATCAAAATTTACCTGCTTTTTTATTCTTCATTTGAAATAAAAGGAGTAACTTTTGCAGACCGTAATAGATTACATCAAAAAAAATGAAAAAAACTATATTGAAGAATTAAAAGACCTGCTCAGAATTCCCAGTATTAGCACTTCACCTGAAAATAAACCTGATATAAATAAGGCCGCAGAATTCGTAAAAAATAAATTAAAAGATGCAGGAATGAGCAGGGTTGAGATTTTCAAAACCGAAGGACATCCTCTCGTATATGGAGAATGGCTTGGTGCACCCGGCAAACCTACTGTATTAATTTATGGGCATTACGATGTTCAACCTGTTGATCCTATTGAGCTATGGGATAGTCCTCCGTTTGAGCCCGTAATAAAGGATGGTAAAATATATGCCCGTGGCGCAACTGATGATAAAGGACAAATGTATATGCATATTAAAAGCGTCGAAGCTTTTTTTAAGACTCATGGAAGCCTGCCTTTAAATGTGAAGTTTATTATTGAGGGAGAAGAAGAAGTTGGTAGTGAAAGTCTTGAAAATTTCATTAACAACAATAAAGATCTACTGAAATGCGATACTGTACTTGTTTCTGATACTGCGCTATACGGACCGGGAATTCCAACCATCACATACGGGCTGCGCGGTCTGGCTTATATGGAAATTGAAGTTGTTGGGCCTAACAGAGATCTTCACTCCGGAACATTCGGAGGTGCGGTAGCAAATCCTATTAATATTTTGTCAGAAATGATTTCAAAACTGATGAACAAGGATGGTAAAATTCAAATACCTGGTTTTTATCAGGATGTTTTGAAGCTATCTAAAAAAGAAAGAGAAAATTATAAAGCACTTAAATTTTCCGATAAAAAATTGGCAAAAGAACTTGGTGTTGCTGAACTGAAAGGTGAAAAAGGATATTCCACGCTTGAAAGAATGTGGGCAAGACCTACACTAGATTGTAATGGAATTATTGGCGGGTTTACAGGAGAAGGAGCCAAAACTGTTTTACCATCAAAAGCAAAAGCTAAAATTAGTATGAGATTAGTTCCTAACCAGGATCCGAAAAAGATTTCTAATATTTTTAAAAAATACATTAAGGCCATTGCTCCAAAGAACGTAAAGGTTACAGTTAAAGACCAGCATGGTGCATATCCGGTTCTTACTCCACTTGATAGTCCTGCAACGCAAGCTGCAGCCAAAGCAATGGAAAAGGCATTTGGCAAAAAAATTGTGTATATGAGAGAAGGCGGGTCAGTTCCGATTGTGACCGTATTTACTAAAAAATTAAAGGTTCCTACTGTTCTAATGGGATTAGGATTGAATACAGAAAATCTTCATTCACCGAATGAGCATTTTAGTTTGAAACATTTTCAATTAGGCATAATAAGCTCAGCATACTTTATGCAGGAATTTTCTGCTTAAGTGTACTATTTTGAGACTCAGATGTTGATTTGAGCAATCTTACTAAAAATAATTTATCTGTATTATCTCATAATAGCCTGTTTTTTAACTAGTTGATAAAATATCTCAATTAGACTTTTCCGCCTTTTAGGGCATAAAAATTGCAATTATTCCGATTGTGTTATAACATATTGTTTTGTTAATTCCATTCGGAAGTAAAATGAAAAGATTTATACCTACAGTCATTTTTGTAATTTTGATTATAGTCGGTTTTTTCTGGATAAAATCCTGCTATACAAGCGAAGGTGGTCCAACAACTACAACTGATGAGCAAACTGAGTTTTCGCCACGAAAGGATCAGGGTATTCAGCAGTATAATCTGAAAGTTAAAAAGAGTCAATCAACAGAACGCGTTCCTTGTGATACACTCAATATTGTAGGATATGTTCTGGATAACTACCCGCCCGGTTCTTACCTTGTTAATTTCGATAAGACATTGACTTATAACGTACCCAATCCTGCTGTTATTTATTATAATAATTCAGACAAGAAATATATATTTGGAATTGTAGCCCGATCAAAACCGGGTGAAAGATTGATTGAGCCTAAAAATATTGTTGGCTACGATCAGAGTTTTATTGATCTGGATAGTACAGAATTAGGGACAGCATTTTTCTATCTTACTTTATTCCAATGTGATAACGGCGAAATTTCAGTTGTTTGGGAAGCTCCAATTCCCAACCATGGCGGGCTAAACTGGTTCCATATGTATAAATGGGCTTATCGCGGAACGCCTTACATCAGGGTCGAATTCCATTATGCCATGGGCAAAGGGCATTTAGATTACAATTATTTTATGATCAATGGTCTTACTTCACCACCTCACCTTTTAATGACTTATAAAGGTATTAATTTTAAGCGAACGATGGCTAATATCAATAATGACCAGTTTCCTGATTATTACGAGTTTATCTACTACGATAATGGTAAAGAGATTGTAGAATCTGATTCTGTGGCGTTTTTGTGGGACAATAAAGACAGCCTTTATGTTAATACCAGGAACAAAAGACAGACTCGTCCTTATTAGAATTTTTCCCTATCTTTAAGCATATCTTTAAAAGATCTTCATGTAAAAGAGCGGTTTTGAAGCTGCTCTTTTTACTTTACAATTTCCGGTAACATTATAATATTATGTACCCGTGGAATAAAACTATTTTTATTACTTAATAATCTTACTGATTTAAAGGAGACTATATGTTTGAGACTGATTCAAAAAGAACTCCGCTTCTGGAATTTTTTGAATCTTTAGGATTTAATGCAGAAGGCAATAACGGAACAGGACACATAAAAATTTATAATTCCGTAAATGATGAACTTCATTCGCTTTATGAAGGCGTTGGAATGAGGGACATCTCTAACTATGGAATTTTTGAATTACGGGGGAATGATGTACTCGATTTTATTCACAGGATTTCAACTAATTCTGTTAAAAATCTTCCAAAAGAAAGTGCCGTGCGCACAATTTTCACATCCGAAAAAGGTAGAATTATTGATTCTACATTAATCCTGAATTTTGAAGATCACCAGGTACTTATTTCCACACCTTCAAATAAGATGAAAGTAAAAAGCTGGATTGAAAAATATGTGATAATGGATGATGTTAAAATTACTAACGTGAATGAAAGTTTTATATTATTAGAATTGCTTGGTCCCCAGGCTGAGTCCTTTACATCAATGATTGGCGGAAGTGTTGAAAGAGAAATGGAAGAAAACCAGTTCAAGGTTATTAGTTCTGATGGAATGGTTTTCTTTCTGATAAAATTAAAAAATGAAGATGGTAAGTATAAATTCTGGATACTTGCGGATGTTTTGAATGGGAAAAATATAATTAAGAATTTCAAAGATTATAGCGGCCCGTTTGATTTTAATTTTATTGGCAGCGAAGCATATGATCTTTACAGGATTGAACAGGGAATTGCTTCTGCTCCGAATGAATTAAATGGGAAATTTAATCCGCACGAAACTAATTTACTTAATCTTGTCGATTTCAAAAAAGGATGTTATATCGGGCAGGAAGTAATTGCGAGGCTGGATACCTATGATAAAGTTCAGAAAAAAATTGCAGGCATTACTATACCTGAAAAATCAATCGGAATGCCATTATTGCTTTACGATGAAGACAGCAGGGAGGTAGGGGTAGTTACATCTCTTACTTACTCTGAAAAAATAAATAAATCAATCGGACTTGCAATGATCAGGAAGAATTATCTTAATGAAGGAACTAATCTGACTGCAAAGAGTGAAAATGGAAATAGCTTTCAGGTTACTGTCCATAATTTACCTTTTAACAGATGAAAATTTATACTAAAACGGGCGATAGTGGTGATACCGGACTATTTGGCGGTGATCGTGTTTCAAAAAGTTCACCAAGGATAGAAGCCTATGGAGCTGTTGATGAATTAAATTCCTTCATAGGGTTAGCTATCACTGAAATTAAGGATCCGGAAGTAAAAATGCTTCTTGAGAAAATTCAGAGCCAGTTATTTGATGTAGGAGCCGATCTTGCTACTCCTGATAATGAAAAAGCGCGAAAGCAAAATATTCAGAGAATTGGCAGTGAATATTACCTTGAAGCTGAGATTGCAATTGACCATTTTGAAGAAAGTCTTGAAGAGTTAAAGAATTTTATTTTACCTGGCGGATCAAAAGGTTCTGCACATTTACACGTCTGCAGAACTATTTGCAGAAGAACTGAAAGAGCAGTAGTGGAATTAAATAAGATGACGAAAACAGGAGAAAATATTACAATTTTTCTGAATCGTTTATCAGATTTGTTTTTTGTTCTTGCACGTTATGAAAACTTTGTTTCTAAAGTCCCTGATACTAAATGGAAACCCTGAGTTAAATTTAGAATGTACAATGTAAAATTTATAATTCAACATTTAACATTCAAAATTTATAATTCTTGAGGGGGTGAATTTTGGCTTCGACGGGGTCGAGGAGACATCAGACTGCGCACCGTGTTCCCCGAACACACGTTAAAAAATTGGGAACAAAACTATAACTGGCGAATATAACTACGCCTTAGCTGCTTAATTAGAAATAATTAAATAGCCGTTCACTGTTTCTACTCGCACCGGGTTTCAGTGAGCGACGTTTAGGTGCGATAGCCGATTCGAGTGTCTGTGGCGATGAGGCGAAACTTAAGCAGGCAGGTTTAATGTGATTCTTGTTTGACAGATAGCATTAAATTAAAATTAAAGTCAGACTATGTGTGTAGACGTCTTTTGGATCTTAACTTCGGACGCGGGTTCGACTCCCGCCACCTCCACTAAAAAGGGCTTAAAACTATTCGAAATGGAATAATTTAAGTCCTGATTTTGAGAAATGCTTACTATTTGATGACCATTTAGTCATCAATATAATTGCATCTCCGTAGCCGAAATAGATGCCTGATTACTTCAAAAATCTTTAAATAATATGAAAAATTATATTTGTGAAACCTGCGGGGTTCAGTATGAATCTTCCGAAGTTCCGCCCGAAAAATGTATAATCTGCGAAGATGAACGCCAGTATGTGGGATATTCCGGGCAAAAATGGACCACTTTGGATGAAATCCAGTCCGGACATAAAAATGTTTTTGAAGAAATGGAACCAGGAATTACAAGCATTAAAACTGAACCCGGCTTTGCTATAGGACAGAGGGCATTCTTAGTCCATACAAAAGAGGGTAATATTCTTTGGGACTGCATAACCTTGCTTGATGAAGAGACGATAAGTAAAATAAATAAACTGGGCGGTGTTTCGGCTATCGCTATATCTCATCCGCATTATTATTCAACTATTATTGAATGGAGTAAGGCATTCGGAAATGTGCCGGTTTATATCCATAAAAGTGATAGCGAATGGGTTGTGAGAAAAAATAATTCTATCAAATTCTGGGAAGGCGAATCTTTTCAATTAAAAAAGAATTCAACATTAATTCGCTGCGGAGGACATTTTGATGGGGGAGCCGTTATGTACTGGGACGAAAGTACTGACGGCAAAGGTGTTTTGTTCTCCGGAGACGTTATTCAGGTTGTTCCTGACAGAAGCTTTGTTAGTTTTATGTACAGCTATCCTAATCTTATTCCACTAAATGAAGAAAAAATTAATAAAATAGTTAAAGCAGTTGAGCCATTTGAATTTGAAAAAATTTATGGTGCTTTTCAGCACAGGCATATTCTAAGTAATGCTAAACAAGCAATTAAAAAATCCGCGGAAAGATATATAAATTCTATCAGATAGAGTACTGATTATATAAGCCAAAATTATTTAACATATTAATTTCGATCTATATTCATTTTTTCTTCGGCTTTTCATTACTTATCTGTTTAAGCTACGTCCCGGTGAACCACAGGCCAATCTAAACATCAATAATGAATTTAACAAACTGGAATCTTGTCCGCAGTTAGGAAAGCCCTGAATCCGGATCTCCGGTCATTGAACTCTCAACTCTGAAACTAAACACTAACAAGCTATATTCTATTCACTACTTCCCGGACCGTTAACTCACCAGATCGACCGTTGGATAAATAGATTATCATTAAAGTGCTTTTTTTCTTTCCTGTTTTAGCTTTTCTTGGTAAATTAAGTTAATTATCAAAAAAATAGGGGCTTAAGGCCAGTGAGGATGAGGTTAAGTAACTCGAAAAATCATTTCGCTTTTAAGACTGTGAGCCTGTTTTGACGCCTGAACAACTTGCTCGACAAAATATCGACGAACAATTAACTCAGGCAGGCTGGACTGTCCAGGATTACAAGTCATTAAATCCTTCCGCTGCGCCAGGCATTGCAGTAGGCGAATATCCCACAAGCTCCGGCTCCGCTGATTATATCCTTTTTATTAACAGGGAACCGGTTGGAGTAATTGAAGCCAAGA
>CAWAPE010000012.1:0-11158 GCA_963783855.1 uncultured Bacteroidota bacterium | reverse complement strand
TAGTAGCGGGGACAGGACTTGAACCTGTAACCTTCGGGTTATGAGCCCGACGAGCTACCAATTGCTCCACCCCGCGATGTATTTAATTCTTTTTTACATTGCCACGTGATTTTAACTCCCGGCTTTGGCCGACGAGCTACTCCCGACTTGTCGGGACTCCACCCCGCGATGTAATTTCTTTTTGTTTGCGTATTTCCCTTCGGGTTATGAGCCCTGCGGCCGGTAAACCCGACTCGCCCTTGAAAATCAATTTGTGGCTCCACCTTTACCCGTCTTTGACGGGACGCGATGTAATATCATTATTTTTTAAGAACTTTCTTTCAATTTCGTTTTGAGAGCACAAATATACCCAAAGTGCTGAGGCATGTCAACTTTTGCGGAGAAATACTTACTTATCCCCTTTTCAGGAAGGCAGTTATGTGATTAAACGTTATAGCTTGATGAAATTCCGTCGATTATCTGTGAACGTGCGTGAATTTCATTCAATTTCTGAATTATCCTGAGTATGCTTTTTCTTTTTTCTTCAATCTGGTCGGTTACAAAACCACTCACGTCCGGCATTGTGCATTGTTCCAGTATGCCTTCGTAAAACTTACTCATAGCGGTCTCTTTCCTCAAAGCTTCGTTGAGCATTGAGCAGGTGTTTTTGCAGTTATGTAAACACTGAACTTCTCTTTCTTTCATTTTAACCCCTCTGGTAAATATGCATACCCGAAAACAATCAGACTTTTACTCCTTCGCTTGCTAATTGCTTTCCTACCAATAGTGCCTTTTCGTTTACCGGAATAAGGTGATGATGTCTTTCCGGTAAAACTTTCTCTAACGCTTTAACTATATTTTCAGCTTTTACGATCGGTCGTTTTTCAAGAAATGCACCGACTAAAATCATATTGGCAACTTTTTTCATATTAAGCTTTAAAGCTTCTTCATTTGCCGGCACACATAAAATATCGATGTCAGTTCTTGTAGGAGCATTTATAATACTCGATTCTTCATACATCAGGAGTCCGCCGGGTTTAACAGCAGATTCAAATTTATCCAGTGACGGCTGGTTCAGAACAATTGCGGAATCGAAAGTAGCGACAATAGGAGAACTTATTCTTGAGCCTGAAACAATCACTGTACAGTTTGCTGTTCCGCCTCTCATTTCAGGTCCGTAAGAAGGCATCCAGCTTATTTCTTTTTCTTCAATCATTGCGGCATAAGCAATGATTTGTCCCATTGAAAGAATTCCCTGTCCGCCGAATCCGGCAAAAATTATTTCGTGAGCTTTTTGCATTTTAATTTCCTTTAACTTTTATCAGTTTGTTCCTGCTTTCGGTACTTTTAAATCTCCCAGCGGATAATAAGGAAGCATATTTTCTTCCATCCATTTGTTTGATTCAACAGGAGTCATACTCCAGCCGGAAGGACAATTAGATACCACTTCAATAAAACAGGTGCCTTTTTTCTCTTTCTGATATTCAAATGATTTTTGAATTGCTTTTTTAAGTTTACGAACCGCGCCCGCTGTATGAGCTGCCTGTCTTGTTACATAATGTGCGCCGGGCAGAATAGTTATCATATCGGTAATCTTTAAAGGATAACCGATTAATTTTTCATCTCTTCCATATGGTGATGTTGAAGTTTTCATACCGATCAATGATGTTGGTGCCATCTGGCCACCGGTCATTCCGTAAATTCCGTTATTGATAAATATGATCAGGATGTTTTCGCCGCGGTTAATTGAGTGAATTGTTTCCGCGGTACCGATAGCAGCAAGGTCGCCATCACCCTGGTAAGTGAAAACAAATTTATCAGGAAGAACTCTTTTAATTCCTGTAGCTACCGCAGTTGCTCTTCCGTGTGCTGCTTCCTGCATATCAACGTTCATATAATGATATGCAAAAACTGAACAGCCTACCGGCGCAACACCTACAGTATTTTCCTGAATATTCATTTCTTCAACTACTTCCATCAACACTCTGTGTACAACACCGTGGCCGCAACCCGGACAGTAATGAAGAGGTGTTTCTGTAAGAGTTTCAGGTTTCCTGTAAACTACATCCATTCCATTGTTTGAATTATCTAATGACATTACAATTCCTCTTTATTCGTTTGTTACCATTTGTTTTTCGAGAAGTTCTTCAACATTTTCTAGAACTTCTTCCGGTGTAGGTATTATTCCACCCATTCTTCCATAATGATAAACAGGTTTCTTCCCGTTAACTGCCAGTCTGACATCTTCAACCATCTGGCCGGCGTTCATTTCGAGTACAAGGTAAAAATTTACTTTATCTGTATATGATGCCAGTGCATCTTTGGGGAACGGGTAGAGAGTAATAGGACGAAGCAAACCGAGCTTAATTCCTTTTTCCCTACCGAGTTCAATTACTTTCTGGCAGATCCTTGCTGAAAGTCCGTATGCAACTAAAAGTACATCAGCGTCTTCTGTATTTATTTCTTCAAATCTTACTTCGTTCTCTTCAATCTTTTTGTACTTTCTCTGCAGCTCAAGATTTACCAGTTCCATTTCTTCAGGTTTGATAAATAGAGAAGTAATAATATTTCTTTCTCTTGTTTTAGGTTTGCCTATTGTAGCCCATGAGTTTTCCGGGTACTCCAGGGAACCTTCTTCAGGTAATTCAACTTTTTCCATCATTTGTCCGAGAGCGCCATCAGCAAGAATCATTACGGGATTCCTGTATTTTTCACCTAGTGCAAATCCATCGAAAACAAAGTCAGCCATTTCCTGTACGGATGAAGGTGCAAGAACTATAAGATGGTAATCACCGTGACCGCCGCCTTTTACTGACTGGAAATAATCTCCCTGTGATGGCTGGATTGTTCCAAGTCCCGGGCCTCCCCTGTTAACGTTTACCACAAGACAGGGCAGCTGTGCCGAAGCAATATACGATAACCCTTCCTGCATTAAACTGATTCCCGGGCTTGATGATGATGTCATTACACGGGCTCCGGCTCCTGCCGCTCCATAGATCATATTTATAGAAGCCACCTCACTTTCGGCCTGCAGTACAACACCTCCGCGCTGTGGCACCTCCCTTGTAAAATATTCCAGGATTTCAGACTGCGGTGTTATAGGATAACCGAAATACGCATGCATCCCGGCTCTTATCGCAGCCTCAGCAAGAGCTTCATTGCCCTTCATTAAACGAGCTTCTTTTACTATCTCTAATGTTTGATTCATCTTTTTACCAAAATTTTTATTAAAACTTTTTATGCTTCCGCAGCTTGTTTATCTGCTTTCTTTTTTGAGGCTTTGGGCTCTCTGTAAACTGTAATTGCTGAATCAGGACAAACAATTGCACAGTTTGTACAACCGGTACAATTATCCTGAACAAGCTCGGCAAACTTGTACCCCTTTAGGTTGATTTTTTTTGATAAAGCAAGACTATCCTGCGGGCAAGCAACTATACAAAGTTCACATCCCTTGCACAGTTCTATTTTGAATTCTACATTTCCGCGAATCATAATTTTTTCTGCCATTAATTATTAAAATTCTCTTTGTCAGGTATTTACAAGTTATATGCCAAGAAAGAGCCTATTTATAGCTCACTATTATTGTTGGAAAATTGATATTCATGCTATAATTATCACTTTTAAGAAAATTTTAAAGGATTTCTGATTCTTGTATGAGAGAAGATATCTACCGAGCCTGAGAAGGAGAAATTGATATTCGGTGCATTTTTAATCAATATTATTATAATATTGGTGTCTATTTTGGTTCGTATTCTTAATTACAGTTAGAAATGAGGTATTATCTTGAAAAATTCAACAATTACAATTTTGATATTGTTTCTATCTATTATATGTGGGATTTCTGTTTCAGCTCAAAATAAGCCGTTTACTATGACTGATCAGGTAAATCTGGAATCTCCCAATAACCCGTTAATTTCTCCGAACGGAGATAAAGTCTTATTCACAATCAGAAAACCCGACATGATAAAAAACAGGTGGGTGACACAGATTTATCTTTTGGATATCCCTTCAGATAATTATTATCAGTTCACAACAAATGGCAAAAGCTGTACAAATCCGCAGTTTTCACCTGAGGGTAAATTGGTAACGTTTCTATCAGGAAGAGAATATCTGAACAAAGAATCTGAAAAAATGGAAAGCGATGGAAGACAAATCTGGGCAGCTCCGCTAAACGGAGGAGAAGCTTTGAACCTTACTTCAATTAAAGGTGGCGTTGATGAATATTGCTGGTCTCACAAGGGAAATTTAATAGCGTTTCTTTCGGAAAAACAAAACGACACAGAAGGATCCCAGAAAATTTTTCCAAGAGAAAATCCTGTTAAAGTTTTGAATTTTTTAGATGTAAATTCAGGAAAAATTATTTCTTCATTTAATCTGGATGCCGGTGCAACAGATATCAGTTTCAGCAGCAATGATAATAAAATAATCTACCAGACAAATTATACGGCTGAGTATAACGATGATCAGAAATATGATATTTTTGCTATAGATCTTAATGGTAATAAAACACAGCTTACTTCTGAAGCCGGACCTGAAACATCGCCGGCCTATTCACCCGATGGCAAAACAATCGCTTATATTACTCAAACAGTTCCTGATATAGAATTTGCAGAAACCGACCTGAATATAATGAACTCAGACGGATCCGGGAAAAAAAATCTCACAAAAGAACTTAACTTAAGTGTAGACAACCTGGTCTGGAAAGACAACAACACAATTTATTTTACAGTTAACCAGGGTACAAACGAACAACTATACAGTGTAACTCTGGATAATTATAAAATTGAAAAAATAACTGCCGGTAATATGGAAGTTGATGGCGTTTCTTTTTCAAATAAAGGTGACCTGTGTTACGTAAGTGAGAGCGCAAACACACTTAATGAAATTTTCATTAACAATAAACCGTTTACAAACTTCAGCAAGCAGTTAGCAGAATACAATCCCGGTTCACAGGAAGTGGTAAGTTATAAAAGCCGTGACGGGAAATTTAATATTGAGGGAATTTTATTTAAACCAAATAATTTTGACCCTGCAAAAAAATACCCTTTGATCTTAACAGTACACGGTGGCCCGTATGGGTCTTTTAAAAATACTTTTTTACAAACATATGGAACGAGGATCTGGACTGATAAAGGTTATCTTGTTTTCGCACCAAACCCGAGAGGAAGCGATGGATACTCTGATGCCTTTTCACAGGCAAACCGATACGATCTTGGCGGCGGCGATTACAGGGATATTATGGATGGGGTTAATTACATAATTTCAAAAGGATTTGTTGATACAAATAAAATGGGAGTTACCGGCGGAAGCTATGGCGGTTATCTTACTAACTGGATTATCTCTCAAAACAACAGGTTTAAAGCAGCGGTTTCTATGTACGGACTTTTTAGTTTATTTACAGACTGGAGCAATTCCTGGCAACCGAGCTGGGAAAAAATGTACCTTGGCTATTATTACTGGGAAAAACCAATTGATATGAACAACCAGTACGTCAGCCGATCTCCCGCATTTTATGCACAGAATATTACCACACCAACGTTGATACTTCACGGAGATAGTGATGTTTACACCAACCTGTCAAATTCACGCGAAATGTACCAGACCCTGCATACCAGGAATGTACCGGTGAAATTCGTGGTCTACCCGGGCGAAGGTCACGGGCTCAGGAGGAAACCAAACGACTATATTAATGTAGTAGAAAGAGCCACAGAGTGGTTCGAAAAATATATCCCTTCAAAATAACATTTTCGTAGAGACGGGTTTCACCCCGTCTCTACAGGCTTATCTCCACGTTCCCGACTAAAAAACCGAAAAAGTCGAATATTTGCCTGCAACCAATTTGCCGTCCCTGACATCACATTACATTGATAATACTATAAGATGAAACTAATTTTAAAGTATAAAATTTTAGTCATAATCAGAGAGGTGCACATTTGAAATCATTAACCAAAATATTTATCATTTTTGTGATGGTTACGTTGGTAGGGTTTACCCTTGTAGTAAATGAGGAAACCAGTACTACCTCAAACCCGGCAAACAATGAGATATCTTCCGTTAATGACGCAGAGAATACTATAAATGAATCTTTAGTGGATTATACCGAAAAAGGAACAATGGTTGCTTCATGGTATGGTCCTAGATTTCACGGAAAATTAACCGCAAATGGTGAAATTTATGACCAGATGGCATTCACCGCGGCAAATAAAAAGTTAAAATTTGGCACATTATTGAAAATAACTAATTTAAAAAATAGTAAGTCCGTTATTGTAAGAATAAACGACCGTGGACCTTATATACCGGGCAGAAATCTTGATTTATCAAAAGCGTCAGCTTTAGCTTTAGGAATGATGCACAGAGGTGTAATTAAAGTTAAGGTGGAACAAATCAGCCTCAAGGGAGTAAACTACCCAGTGGTGGCTCTTAAATAAAATAATCCTATTATTAGTGATAAACCCCGGCTTCAAAACCGGGGTTTTTTATTTTAAACGGCTTGGAATGTGATTTTTTGTTAAATTTGTCCATTCATTCTCATTTCCTCATAGCCCTCTCATGGGAAAAGGAGGACTTGGGCTATTACCCAACAAGTTTCTGTTATCTATGAAAAAACTAAATATCGGTTGCGGAAAAGATTTAAAAGAAGGATATGTAAACCTGGATATTGTGAATTACGGCGGAAACCAGATTCACGATATAAACACGTTCCCCTATCCATTTGAAGACAATACTTTCGATGAAATTTATGCTTCGCACATATTGGAACATCTCGATAGTTTCCACAAAACTGTAACCGAATTGTACAGGATTTCAAAACCAGATGGGGAAATTATTGTTTACGCCCCTTTCTTTTTAAACACAAAATATTTTGGCGAGCCGGATCATAAAATTCCTTTTTCAATCAGAACATTCGATAATTATGAATACATCGAAAACAGGAAATTAAAATTTTATGAAAAATGGAAATTGAATCACCGGACAAATTACGAAGGTAAAGCAACTTTTGAGATTCTTGAGAAAAGATTTATCACCTCTCATTTTGCCGCGCTAAAATGGATGGATTTTATTGTAAATATAGAGCCGGTCATGTACGAAAGATTCTTCGCCGGAATATTCTCACCGGAAGAAGTTTACTTCAAATTAAGAGTGGTGAAATAAAGAAAAATTAATCTTTCTTCTTCACAGCTTTCACAACTATCATTATCCAGCCAATTAAAAGACACACTCCGCCGAATGGAGTTATAATCGCAAAGGCGATTGTGTAAGTAAGTGCGTATAAATAAAGTGAAAACGAAAACAAGATTACTCCCAGTGTAAAAAACAATGCTGCAATTCTGAAATTATTATCGCCGTAAAATCCAATAGATAAAATCACAACTGAATGTACTAACTGGTAAAGAACACCTGTTTTATAAACTTCCAGCATTTCGGGTGTTAAATAATCTTTAAGTCCATGCGCTCCGAAAGCACCTAAAGCGACCCCCAGAAAGCCTAAAATTCCGCCTGCAATTATCCAGGTTTTATTATTTTTCATAGTTTTTACTCAAAATAGTTACGTGGTGAACATCTAAATGTGTTGAACACTTGGATTAAAAATTAGTAAATTACCCGATCAGATGTAAAACTAAAAAGGATGCTTCTATGACTTTTCTTAAAAAACTGACAATCCCTTTTTTACTTATTATCCTGATTTCCTTAATGTACACATTTTATTTTTCCGATAAAGGACTCGGTTCTTTTACAACTTTTGATACGAACAACAGTGCAAATAAGGAAATCCATGTAAGAATTATTCACGAAAAAGGATTTAATTTTGACGACCAGAACGGGACCGTAACTTTCTACGCAGCTGATAAGAGCGGAGTACAATATCCTGTCCAGGCACCGATCACTGAAAATTTACAGTCAGCACAGGAAGTTATTTTAACCGGACATCTGCACACAGATCATTTTCACGCAACAGGAATAGAAATAGATTAATTTTATATGGATAAATTCGAATTAGTTTCAAATTACAAACCTGCGGGTGATCAGCCAAAAGCTATTGAAGAATTGGTGAACGGAGTTAAACGCGGCGATAAGTTCCAGACACTGCTCGGAGTTACAGGAAGCGGAAAAACCTTTACGATTTCTAATGTGATAAAAGAAATTAACAAACCGACTCTGATAATTTCGCACAACAAAACTCTGGCAGCACAGCTTTATTCAGAGTTCACTTCTTTTTTCCCAAAAGATTCGTGCGAGTTTTTCATCAGCTATTACGATTATTATCAGCCTGAAGCCTATGTTGTCTCAAGCGATTTATTTATCGAAAAAGATTTTTCAATAAATGAAGAAATAGATCGTTTAAGATTAAAAGCAACAACCGCATTGATTGAAGGAAGAAGCAATGTAATTGTTGTCGCCAGCGTCAGCTGTATTTATGGAATTGGTGCACCGCAGGATTATGCTGACCAGATAATCTTTCTGAAAAAAGGCCAGAAAATTGAAAGGAAAAAACTCCTCCGCGAATTAATTGACATTCATTTTGTGCGTAATGATCATGATTTCAGTCGCGGCACTTTCCGGGCAAGGGGCGATGTTATTGAAATAATTCCGGCATACCAGTATGAGGAAGCCGTGCGATTGGAGTTCTGGGATGATGAAATCGAAAAAATGTCAATTATTGATTCTATCACTGGCGAAGTTCTGCAGGAAATTGATTCTACCCCGATTTACCCGGCTAAGTATTTTGTAACTGATCGTGATAAAGTTCAGAAAGCAATTTACAGTATTGAAGAAGAGCTGGAAGACAGGTTAAAATATTTCCGTTCTGAAGAAAAATATCTTGAAGCACAAAGAATTGAACAACGCACAAAGTTTGATATAGAAATGATGAAGGAAATCGGATATTGTTCCGGTATAGAAAACTATTCCCGCCACATGGATGGAAGAGAACCGGGTTCGCGTCCTTTTAACCTGATGGATTATTTCCCTAAAGATTTCCTTGTGATTATTGATGAGTCACACGTAACAATTCCCCAGCTCCGGGCTATGCATGCCGGGGATCGGAAAAGAAAAGAAACCCTGATTGAATATGGTTTCAGGCTCCCTTCTGCACTTGATAACCGTCCGATGAAATTTGAAGAATTCGAAAAGATGCTAAACCAGGTAATATTTATCAGTGCTACTCCGGCAGATTATGAACTCGAGAAATCAGATGGAGTTGTTGTAGAACAAATTATTCGTCCAACCGGTCTGCTCGACCCGCCAATTGAAGTCAGGCCCATAAAAGGCCAGATAGATGATTTAATAGGTGAAATAAGAGATCGATCAAAGAGAAAAGAAAGAGTGCTCGTTACAACTCTGACAAAAAAAATGGCAGAAGACCTGACAGACTACCTTGATAAAATAGGAATACTTGTCCGCTACATCCACAGCGATGTTGATTCCCTTGAAAGAGTTGAGATTTTACGTGATCTGCGTCTCGGAGATTTTGATGTACTGGTTGGAGTAAACCTGTTGAGAGAAGGATTAGATCTGCCGGAAGTTTCGCTCGTGGCAATTATCGATGCCGACAAGGAAGGGTTCCTGAGAAGTGAGAGATCGCTTATGCAGACTGCCGGCAGAACTGCGCGAAACGTAAATGGCAAAGTTATTATGTACGCTGACAGAATTACTAATTCGATGCAAAAGACAATCGATGAAACCGCAAGAAGAAGAATTCTTCAAACAAAGTACAATAAAGAACACGGAATAACGCCGCAGACAATTCTTAAAACTATGGAAGAAATAATGAATTCAACTTCAATAGCAGATATTAGAAAAAAAGAAGAAAAAGAATCCTTCACCTTTTCAAAAGTTGCAGAGCCTATTCTAAAATATATGGAGCCTGATCAGAAAAAAGATCTTATTGAGCAACTTACTGTTGAAATGCACAATGCGGCAAAAGATCTTGACTTTGAAAAAGCGGCAGCACTCAGGGATGAAGTCCAAAACCTGAAAAAAATGTTAAAGCAAAAATAATTACTTAAAAGTCTACCATTTTATAATTCGTCCGGGGGAGGAGCGAATCCCTGACTAATTTTTAGTCTTAAGTAATCCTGTTCTCTTGCTTAACCGGCAGTTCGGTCTCTTCCTCTGCATAATCATCGGGAGTTTCACAGACTCTTACTTTTAGCTTTTTGATATTTTCGGGAAGATCACTTCTGCTGATAGTATTAAGGAAATACCTGGTGATGTTCTCTACGGTCGAATCAAATTTAACGATTACTTTTTTTGATTTTATGTTCTCTAGAAATTCTACCACGGGTTTATCGTTTTCGTTGACCATAAAAGCGTGATCAAGATTTTCAATAATCGGATTGATTATTTTTTTGAGATCGTAATAGTCCATAACCATTCCGTTTTCATCCAGATCACCTTCAAGTTCAACCATCATTTTGTAGGAATGCCCGTGAATATTTTTACATTTCCCGAAATGTTCAGGGAGTCTGTGTCCCATTTCCCAGTTAAACTCTTTTGCAATTTTCATTATACACCTTTCTCTGATGGATCCCAGATAAATTTATGCATTTGAAGCTGGAACCTGACTTTTAATTTATCTTCGAGCACCCAGTTTACAAGCGTAAGCGGTTTGAGTTGCCCGAAAACTACAGAAAATAATATTTCACATTTATTTATAAGATCATATTTGCTGATGATTTCCTTTGTCCATTTATAATCTTCGCGCGTTCCTATTACAAATTTAACTTCATCCATCGGCTTTAAAAATTCAATGTTTTCATAAAGGTTTTTCTTTTCCATCGCGCTGGAAGGACATTTCAAATCCATAATCACTTTAACTTTGCTATCAACATCTTTTATAGGCAGGCTTCCCCCGGTCTCCAGTAAAACCTCATACCCTTTTTCACCCAGCTTTTTCATCAACTCAAGACATTCATCCTGGACCAGCGGTTCACCGCCTGTAACTTCAACCAGGTTACAATCAAATTTTGCAACTTCCTCCAAAATTTCCTGAACTGTAATATCCTTCCCATCGTAAAATGCATATTCCGTATCACAATAGGTACAGCGCAAATTACAGTAAGTTAACCTTACAAAAACGCACGGCATGCCGGCTTTTTCCCGTTTCTCCCTGAATTTAGTGATATATCTCGTTTACTTTGAGCATTTTTTGACAAATTTGTAGTTTTTTCCACTTTCC
>CAWAPE010000011.1:0-35060 GCA_963783855.1 uncultured Bacteroidota bacterium | reverse complement strand
CTCGAAAAGCTCGAATATGATAGATATTCGGGCTTTTTTGTTTTAAACTAAAAGCACAATCCCGCTGATATTGTACCGAATATGTACCGACTTTTGTACCGACAATTTCCGGTTCAACCAATTTATAAATGAACTAAAATCAATTGTTACTGAGTGGTCACAATTAAGTTATTTGGGCTCTTTAGTTTCCACTTAAGCAACAAAGCTTTGGAAAACTTTGAAAAAATATATTTATATAGATTTATACCCTTATTATTTTGATTCCCGATATATTTTTTCTAAAAGTAATCTGAGAAAAAAGTGAAAAACTAAAGCCTCTTACTCATTTTTTAATTTTATATAAAGATGTCTGAAATAACAGATTTTGTCCGGGTGTCCGAAAAGTGTCCGACAAGAATAAGCTATATATAGCAAGGGTTTTTTAAATAATGTTAAGGATCTCGGACAGGCTGGAGGTCAAAATTTTCCATTTTAAATTCTTTTCAAAATAATTAAAAACTTTGAAACCTATTCACTTTGGCCTTCCAAAGATTTCATTTCTGACCGTTCCCTCACAGAATCGACCGTTAACTAAATCCTTTCTCCATTTCCTTGCATTTTTAAGCCTTAAAGGGTAAATTATTTCTTTTTACCACAAAGACTTACAGCAATATGGGGTCTCACTTACTTAGCAAATCATCCTTCCTGAAAGGAATCCAGTGTGAGAAGCACTTATATTTATATAAACACCATTATAAATGGAAAGACCCGATAAGTGAATCCCAACAGGCGATTTTTGACAGGGGTACAAACGTAGGGAAACTTGCTCAGGATCTTTTTCCCGGAGGGATTGATGTCGCTCCTCCAAATCCATTCCAGTATGCTAAATCAGCACTACAAACTCGGGAGAAAATTAAAGAGGGCGTTACCGTATTTTATGAAGCATCATTTATCTATGATGAAGTCCTGGTAGCTGTGGATATATTGGTTAAGTCAGGGAAGAAGTGGAAGGTTTACGAAGTTAAAAGTTCAACGAATATTTCTGAAACTTATATTATAGATGCCGCAGTTCAATATTATGTACTAAAAAATTCGGGGCTGGATATTGACGATGTTTCAATTGTTCATCTTAACAATCAATATGTAAGACAGGGCGAGTTAGATCTAAAAGAATTGTTTACCGTCGAATCCGTCCTTGATTTAGTCAAAGAACAACAAGAGCTGGTTGAAGAAAGGGTAGGAAGATTTAAGACTGTCCTAAAAAGCAAATCAATCCCGGAGATAAATATCGGCCCTCAGTGCAATGATCCCTACTCCTGTGCTTTCCTGGGCCATTGTTGGAAAGATGTACCGGAGTATTCAGTTTTTAATATATCGGGACTGAAAACCGACAAAAAATTCGAACTATTCAACCATGGTATAATAAGAATAGAAGATGTACCTGAAGATTATCCTTTAAGCGATAAGCAGCAGATACAGGTTGACGCTGAAATAAGTGGATTACCATTCATGGATGAAAAAGGTTTTATGGACTTCCTGAATTCACTTAGCTATCCTTTATACTTTATGGATTTCGAAACTTTTATGCCAGCAGTTCCTCTTTATGATGATTCTCGTCCTTACCAGCAAATACCATTTCAGTATTCGTTGCATTATCAAGAAGATGCTAATAGTGCTCTTAATCATTTTGAGTTTCTGGCAGATGGCAAAGGAGACCCAAGAATTTCTTTTATCGAAAATCTGCTGAGAGATACAGAAAGTGATGGGGACATTCTCGTTTATAACCAGTCTTTTGAAATGAGCAGGCTGAAAGAGATTGCACGGGATTTTCCGCAATTCGCAAATGATGTCGAGAATAGATTAACAAGAATTAAAGACCTTATGCTTCCATTCCAGAAAAAATATTACTACAAACCCGAAATGAAAGGTTCTTATTCTATTAAATATGTATTGCCGGCTTTGGTTCCTGATATGTCCTATAAAGGACTACCGATTTCTGAAGGCGGAGCGGCAATGAATGCTTTTGAGTCCTTAATTTATGAAACTGAACACAAGGTAATTGAAAAAACAAGAAAGGATTTGCTGGAGTATTGCAAGATGGATACCTTGGCAATGGTGGAGATATTAAATAAATTATTAAGCTTTAAATAATTCTTATCAGGGATAATTATGCCTATAGAAGTTGCTATTTGGGACGTTTCTAACAACAAATTAAATAAAATAAATTATTCAACAATTGAATCGGAACAGAAACTAGAAAAAATCATAAAAAATGATTTATCAATTATTAGCGCTGATTTACTTTTAATTGGAAATCAAATCCGTACTGCATACGGCAAATACATAGATATATTAGCGGTAAATAATGAAGGTAAAATTTCAATCATTGAACTGAAAAAAAACCGGACACCACGCGATGTTGTAGCTCAATCTATTGACTATGCAAGTTGGGTCCAAAATTTATCATATAAAGAAATTATTGAGCTTTTTAAGGAATACAATGAGGGAAAAAGTTTCGAATCTGCTTTTTCTGAAAAATTTGTTACCGAACCACCTGAAGAATTAAATGAAAGTCATGACATCATTATAGTTAGTTCCGAATTAGATTCGGAAACAGAAAGAATAATAAATTACTTATCTGATAATTATAATGTGCCATTAAACGTAGTCTTTTTTAGATATTTCAAGGAGAATGATAGAGAATATTTAACACGAAGTTGGTTGATAGATCCAAATGAAGTAGTGGAAAAGGTTAGCAAATCAAAACAGCAAAGCAAAAAAGAGTCATGGAATGGTAAAGATTTTGTAACAAATGTAGATGCTAAAGATTCTTTGTCTACCTGGGAGGACTGCATAAAATACAACTTTGTTTCTGCCGGTGGAGGGAAATGGTATAGCCAGTCATTAAACCAACTATTTCCCGGAGCAAGAATTTTTGCGATGATACCAAAGAAAGGATATGTTGGTGTTGGGATAGTTAAAGAAAACCCGGTTCCAATTAAGGAGTTTATTGTTAACAATAATGGGGCTAAAGTATCTATTTTTGATGTACCTGTAATTGTTGAAGATATTAAAAAGAATGCAGATGATTTAGAAAAATGCGAATATTTCGTTAAAATAGAATGGATAAAAACTGTCCCTGAATCTAAAGCATATTGGGAAAAGGGTATGAGGGCTAATCAGAATAGCGCTTTTAAACTTAAAAGCGAATTTACACTGGAGAAGCTTATAAAGTTTTTTGAATTAGATGATGAATAATTTATTGTAAATTTTAATCCTTTTATGAACATATTCAAAATACACGAAAGCATTATATCAGACTATTCAAAGTATGTAGGCAGTTTTGTCGACATAGCTGACGAAAGGATAAAAGAAACAGTAAATGAATATTTCAATTCGCATAAACTATGGCCCCAGCCTCTTATCCAGTTTAATCCCGCATTCAGACCGGGTGATTCTATTGAAAACCTTTGTAACAAAGGAATTTTGAATAATGAATTAAGCTCTGTTTTCAAGGGATATACCCTATACCATCACCAGGTGGAAGCATTAAATCTTGGAACTGCATCTAAAGACTTCATTGTAACTTCAGGCACCGGATCGGGAAAGTCGCTTACCTATATAGGCTCAATTTTTAATCATATTTTTAATCTGAAAGAAAAGAAAAGAGGGGTAAAAGCATTAATTGTTTATCCCATGAATGCCTTGATCAATTCACAGACTCTTGAAATTGAAAAATATAAGAAGAGTTACGAAAAGAATACCGGAAAACCATTCCCCATTAAATTCAGACAATATACCGGACAGGAAAGCAAAACTGATAAGGAAGAAATAATAAGAGAACTTCCGGATATAATTCTAACCAATTATATGATGCTTGAATTAATTATGACCAGGCTTGGTGAAGCTGAGTTAAGAAGGTCAATGTTTGAAAGTTTGAAATACCTGGTCTTTGATGAACTCCATACCTATAGGGGAAGACAGGGCGCCGATGTATCACTTCTGATAAGAAGGATAAGATCTTCAAGCTTAAATGATCTTGTTTGCATTGGCACTTCAGCTACCATGGTATCTGGTAAATCCTTCGATGAAAAAAAGGTTAAGGTAGCTGAGGTTGGTAAAAAAATATTCGGGAAAGAGTTTAGTAAAGATCAGATTATAATTGAACGCCTTATAAAATCTATCAATCATAATAATTCAGGCATTGATAAAAGCAGGTTAGTCAATGAGCTAAATGCGGGCATCAATATAGCAGATGGGAAAGAAAAATTAAGAAACTCAGAAATAGCAAAATGGTTCGAAAGTGAAATAGCGATAGAAGATTATGAAGGTGAGGTTGTAAGACGAACGCCCTTAATGAAGAATGTAATTATTGACAACTTATCAGAATTTTCTGAATTGGATAATGGAGTATGCAGCAATGAAGTTGAAAAATTTCTGATCTGGACAAATGAAGTAAACAAAAATGAGAATAGTCTTGAAAACTCAGTGCTGCCTTATAAAATACACCAATTTATTTCTCAGACAGGATCAGTTTATGTCTCTCTGGAATCAAATGAAAAAAGGTTTATTACGCTTGATCCTCCTTCATTTATAATAACAAACAAAGAAGAAAAACTGCCCATTTACCCGGTGGTATTTAGCAGAACGTCGGGTGAAGAATATATCTGTGTCAAAAGAAACTTCTCAAATAACAGATTTGAACCTAGAGAATTTAGTCAGGCATTTACTGACGAAGACGAAGAAGATGTACATAATGGATATATACTTTATGAAAAGGATGAGCCTTTCTGGAAAGACGAAGACATTATAAATTTACCGGATACCTGGTTAAAGGTTAGGAGCAATGGAATAGTTGAAGTTAAAAAAGATTATAAAGAAAAATTGCCAATTAAAATATCTTTCGATGAATATGGGAATTATTCTGAAGATCAAAACAGGTACGCAACTAAAGGATGGTTCATTTCGGCCCCGATAATATTTGATCCAACTTCAGGTATGTTCTATGATAGGAAAACCAAAGAGGGGACCAAATTATCTAAGCTTGGCACTGAAGGCAGGAGTACAGCCACAACTGTCATTTCATTCGCGACAATTAAAGCGTTGGCTGATGATAACCAGCCTTATGAAAATCAAAAATTATTAAGTTTTACGGATAACAGGCAGGATGCGGCTCTTCAAGCGGGTCACATAAATGATTTTTATAAAGTCGGGAAATTAAGGTCTGCTATTTATAGTGCTTTATTAAAAAGCGCTGATAAGGAATTAGAACATTCAACAATCACAGATAAAGTATTCGAATCTTTAAATCTGGCTCAGGAACAATTTGCAATCCATCCATCTCCGCTACCTTTCCAGGCAAAGGAGAATGAAGCCGCCTTCAAATATTATTTATCATACAGATTATTTTATGATCTGAAGAGAGGCTGGCGCGTTACACTGCCAAATCTGGAACAGTGCGGCTTATTAAGGATTGATTATAAGTATTTAAAGGAAACCTGCGAATATGAAGATCACTGGAAGGATACTCCATTAATTAAAGACCTGAACATAGAAGAAAGAATTGACTTTCTTACCCAGACGCTCGATTACTTCAGAAAAAATTATGCTATATCACATAGCTTATTGGAACAGAATGAAATCTCAAGAATTTCAAATATCATAAGAGAAGAAATAAAGCCCGAATGGGGACTTGATAAAAATGATCAGATAGATATCCCCTATTTTATGCGGGTTGAAACATTAACTACGAATAATAAGCGAATTTATACGGCCAGTTTAGGTCCGCAAAGTTATTTCGGTAAATATTTAAAGGCTAAGGCAAAGAAACAAGGCCTTACGATTGATAATAAAGAATACGGCTCAATTGTTTATAAAATTCTGGATAAACTTGTAGAAGCAAAATATTTATCTGCTACACCGATCAACCAGGGCAAGGAAGTAAAAAATATTTACCGGCTCGAAGTTAAATCAATACTCTGGAAGCTTGGAGATGGCAAATCAGTTATGCCAGATAAGGTAAGACTTCAATCATACAAAGAATATAAACCATCTATAAATGAATACTTCAAGGATTTTTATCAGCAGGATTTTTCCAAACTTAAATTAATTGAAGCGAGAGAACATACAGCTCAGATTAAAAGCGAAAGCAGAATCAAGAGGGAAGAAGAATTTCGTAATGGAAAGATAGGCGTTTTAAGTTGTTCACCAACAATGGAACTGGGGATAGATATAGCGACATTAAATGTGGTGCATTTAAGAAACGTACCGCCGAGTCCGGCAAATTATGCACAGAGAAGCGGTAGAGCGGGAAGAAGCGGGCAGGCTGCATTAATCTTTACATTCTGCTCCAATTATTCTCCGCACGATAAGCACTATTTTAATAAGCCTTCGGCAATGGTTTCAGGAGAGGTTACTCCATCGAGAATCGATCTATCAAATGAAGAACTACTAAATTCTCATCTAAATGCAGTCGCATTATCTTATGCTGGCATTCAGGCCCTTGAGAATTCGCTTGGTGATGTAATTGATACAGATGATGTTGAAAATTTACCACTAAAGAATTCAGTAAGCGAAAAACTAAAACTTAGTGAATCTCACAAACAGGCCATATTATCAAATTTTAAAACCTCAATTAGAAGTTTCGAAAATCAGCTTCAATCTTACTGGTACACAGAAAACTGGATACACAACAAAATAAATGATATACCCGGAAATTTTGATAAATCGCTGGACAGATGGCGTGAAATATTTAAATCAGCTAAGAGACAGTTGTTAAGCGCACAGGAAGTCATTTCTAATCCAGTTTACTCAAATGATTCACAGGAAAAGAGACAAGCCTATGCACAACAGAAACAGGCTAATAAACAAATTGATATTCTATTAAACAATGATAAAGAATCAGGTCGAAACTCATCTGAATTTTACCCTTACCGGTATTTTGCCTCAGAAGGATTTCTGCCGGGTTACAATTTTACCAGGCTGCCGGTGCGCACATATGTACAGAGAGGTGATGAGGGTGAATTCATCTCAAGGCCAAGGTTCCTTGCATTAAGAGAGTTTGGTCCTGGAAATATTATTTATCATGATGGGGCAAGGTTTAAGATCAATCAGCTTATTCAGCACGAAATGGAAAATAAATTTGAAAAGATAAAGATAAGCAAGGGAACCGGGTATGCCCTGATAAAGGAAGATTACAATCTTGAATATTGTCCGTTTTCTAATACATATTTAAGATCAGATGAAGAAAGGGAGATATTTACCGATCTATTGCCTTTATCGGAAAGCAGAACATACCAGATCGATAGAATTTCCTGTGAAGAGGAAGAACGCCTCTCAATGGGATTTGACATCAAAACATTCTTCACAATCGAAGGTAGTAAAGACAGAGTAAAAACCCTTTCTGTAAAAGACGGAAACGATTCATTATTAAAAATTAAATTTATTCCGACGGCCACTTTAATCAAGTTAAATGAAAAATGGAGAACGCGGACTGAACCGGGATTTTTACTTAATATCAAGACAGGTTTCTGGAAATCGGAAAAAGTCCTGGAAAAAGAGGATGCTTCGAGATACATCAAGCGAGTTAAGCTATTTACACAGGATACTTCTGATGCTTTATACATTTATCCGCTTAAAGCTCTTTCAATGAAAAAAGGCGGCGAATTTGATTCTATAATTACGCTTCAATTTGCTCTTAAGAGGGCTATTGAAAACCTATACCAGATTGAACCTGATGAAATTGGTGTTGAAGTTATGGGTGATCCGGATTGGCCAAATATTATGATTTATGAATCATCGGAAGGAAGTTTGGGTGTATTGTCACAGCTTGTAGAGGATTCTGTCAATTTTAAGAATGTGATACAGGAAGCATATAACCTATGTTATTTTAAAGATGGGGAAGATACGAATCCCGATGCCGGTGCTGCTACTTACTCAGATCTGCTTAGTTATTACAATCAAAGATACCATCAGAATATTGACAGGTTCCTGATCAAAGATCAACTTGAAAGATTGATGATATGTAATTTTGAAGCTCTGGGGAGTTCAAAATTTGAAAGCTTTGATAAGCAATATGATTATTTAATTGAAAGGATTGATCCTAATTCAAGTACGGAAAAGAAATTTCTAAATTATTTACGGGACAATGGATTAAAGTTGCCTGATACGGCCCAATTTACGACTGACTACCTTTATGTAAAACCGGATTTTTATTATGAAGAAGAAAAAGCGTGCATCTTTTGTGACGGCACTCCACATGATAATCCGGATATAAAGAAATCTGATAACGAAAAACGCAATGCTTTAATTAATAAAGGATTTGATGTTGTAGTATATTATTATAAAGACTCACTGGACGAGTTAGTAAAAAAACGCAGCGATATTTTCAAAAAAGTAAAATAAATGTCTGATAAAAAATTTAATCCAGGTTCACTTGTACGTTTAAGAAACAGGGAGTGGGTTGTTTTACCTTCATCTAATGAAGATCTCCTCCTTATTAAACCATTAGGCGGATCAGAAGAAGAATCAACAGCTATTTATCTCCCTTTGCAGATGGAAGATGAAATTCCGGAAAGCAGCGAATTTCCTCACCCTACAAAAGATTCTCTGGGCAATTTCTCTACTGCAAAAATTCTATACAATGCTTCACGATTATCTTTTAGAAATGTCGCCGGCCCGTTTCGTAGTATGGGTAAATACTCATTCCGGCCCCGATCCTACCAGGTAGTGCCACTTGTAATGTCTTTAAAACAGGATGTAATAAGACTTCTTATTGCTGATGATGTAGGAGTTGGTAAGACCATTGAAGCGCTTATGATTGCAAGAGAATTGCTGGACAGGGGAGAAATAAAGAGATTCGCTGTAGTTTGCCTTCCTCACCTTTGCGAACAATGGCAGCAGGAGCTAAAGGACAAATTTTCCATTGAAGCCGAAATAGTAAGATCAAGTACTGCAGCAAAACTCGACAGAATGTTTCGCGGGGATGAAAGTATTTTCAGGAAGATCCCGTTCCAGGTAGTTTCAATAGATTTTATTAAAGCAGACAAAAGAAGAAGCATTTTTATCTCTGATTGCCCCGAACTTATTATAGTTGATGAAGCACATACCTGTACAAAACCAGCGGGTGGAAGCCACAAGCAGCAGCAAAGACACGGACTTATCTATGATATTGCCAGAAAGAAAGATCAACATCTTTTGCTATTGACCGCCACACCGCACAGCGGAAAGCAGGAAGAGTTCCAATCACTAATTGGGCTATTGAAGGCTGAATATGAACAAACTGATATAGTTGCTGCGGATCAGAATAAAAGACAGGAAATGGCAAGGCATATAGTTATTAGAAGAAGGGCGGATGTTGAAAGCAAGGAAGAGTGGAATGAGAAAACATCCTTCCCGGTGAGAGAATCCAACGAAATAGGATATAAGCTTTCTGAAGATTATGCCGCTTTGTTTTTGAAACTTTTAAATTTTGCCAGGGGAGTTAATGCCGCTGATTTAAAAACATCTTCCCAAAAGAAGTTCAGGTATTTTGCCATTCTTTCACTTTTAAGAGGGGTAATGTCGAGCCCTGCAGCGGGTATTGAAATGCTTTCAAAAAAAGCTAAGAAGCTAAGTGATCAGGAAGTTGATGAAATAATTGAAAACCCTGTGGCTGAAAAAGATGAGGGTGAAACAGATGCAACACCGGCAAATATAATAGAGAAAGCAGATTTTACTACTACGGAAAGTTCAAATCTAAAATCCATTGCCAAAGAACTTGAAAATATTAAAGACAATAAAGCCGACAAAGCTGTTGAAATTATTAAAGGCTGGTTAAAAGAAGGATTTAACCCGATTATCTTCTGCAGGTTTATTCCAACTGCTAAATATCTTGGTGAATATTTTAAAGAAAAACTACCATCTAATGTCGATCTTCTGGTAATTACAGGCGAAATGGTTGATGAGGAAAGAAGAGAACGAATCGATGAACTTTCTGAATCGACAAACAAAAAATTATTAATCTCCACAGATTGCCTGAGTGAAGGAATAAATTTGCAGGATCAGTTTAATGCTGTTCTTCATTATGACCTTACGTGGAACCCCAACAGGCTTGAACAAAGAGAGGGCCGAGTCGATAGATTTGGCCAGTCCCGTGATTTGGTAAAGACAACAATATTATGGGGAGAAGATAATCCTATTGATTCTGTAGTGCTGAATATCCTGATAAAAAAATCCAGGGAAATCAGAAAACAAACCGGTATTTCAGTCCCATTTCCTGAAGATAACCAGGGAATTATAGACAGCCTGTTAAACGCGGTAATATTAAATCCAAACGCTGTTAAAATTGATAATCGTGACCAACTTGAGTTATTTGATGAGGAATTGAAAGAGGGAAATGACAAGGTAAGCAAGAGCATCAATGAAGCTCTGGAAAGGGATAAGACTACAAGAAGTGTTTTTGCACAGAACCGGATTAAAATTGATGAAATTGAAAAAGACCTGAAAGAAGCTGACGAAGCAATAGGCGACCCCAAAGCCGTAAAGCAATTTGTTATGGAAGCAATAATAAACCTTGGGGCGCAGATAAAAGAGGATAAACATGGCTATGTCCTTTTTACAACAAACCTGCCGGGAATATTTAAGCCTCTCTTTAACAAACAGGATAAAGTTCAAATAAGTTTTGAATCCCCGACGCCGGAGGGTTATAAATACATAGGAAGAAATCATCCATTTGTGGAACAACTCTGCCAGTATATTCTGAATACTTCACTTAGTGGAAACGGAAATATTGCTGCGAGAGCCTCCGTTATTGCTTCATCGGATGTTGATATTAAAACTACCATCCTCCAGCTCAGAGTGAGAAATATAATTGCCGAGAGGAAAGGCAACACACAGATAATTGCTGAAGAAATGCTGCTGTGGGGATTCAAAGGTGATTTGAAAGATGGAATGTATTTAACCCATACAGAAGCGGAAAATCTAATTGAAAAGGCGCATCCGTCCGGTGATCTTTCACCACAGAGACAGGAAGTACTTTTTGAAAAGGAATCAGAAGTCTTTAGCGAACTAAATCCATTATTTAAAGATATCGTAAAAGAAAGATCACAGAAATTAATAGAGTCTCACGAAAGATTCAGAAAACTTGTGGGCGGAAGTAAATACCAGGTTGTGGAACCTGTTTTGCCTCCCGATATTCTTGGCATGTACATCCTAATTCCAAATATTAAAAATTGAATTTATTATTGAATGAAAACCAGCGCAATTAAAATAGAAGGACAGATACTCTCACCTGAAATTATTGACAGGCTTGATTCCGGTGAAATAAAAGGACAGTCTCCTTCTGATTTTAAATTTGATAAAGGAATCAGGCTGAGAGACGAAATTGCCAGGGCGTGGGCTGACGCGAAAGACCAATGGAGTATTTTTAACAGGCGAATTGAAAAACTGGCAGAAACCGATTATGGAACTACTGAAACAAGGAAATTCTGGATAATACCCCTGCTCGAGAATTTCGGCTATAGTGTTACTCTTGAACCCGCTAAACAATTAAATGGCAATTCCTTTGCAATAAGCCATTGCGATAAAAAGCTGGAAGAATTCCCAATTCACATCGTGGGTATAAATGACAGCCTCGATAAAAAACGGGAAACCGGTGGAATGCGTCTTTCACCTCACGCGCTTGTTCAGGAATACCTGAATATAACCGAACACCTTTACGCGATTGTAACCAATGGAAGCCAGCTAAGGATTCTCAGGGACTCCGGAAAAATTATTCGTCTTACCTACCTTGAATTTGATCTTAACCGGCATGATGGAAGACGATCTCTATGCAGAATTCTCAATTATGTACCGCCTCATACACGCTACCAGGATGCCCCAGAAATTCGGGCTTGGCGATGAATCTATAATTGAAGGTTATCACCAGGATTCTCTTGAAGCAGGAGCAAGGATCAGGGATAAGCTGAGTATCGCTGTTGAAAAATCAATAAGACTTGTAGCCAATGGTTTCTTAAAGCATCCGGCTAATACGACACTGAGAGAACAAATTCAGTCAAAAGAAATTCCCGCAGTAGAATTATACAAGTACCTGCTCAGATTTATTTACCGTGTTTTATTTCTCATGGTAATTGAAGAAAGAGATATTATCTACCCAGATAATCACGCTGAAAAAAATAAAACACTCAGAGATATTTATGATAAGTATTACAGCATTTCGCGCATAAGAAAATTATCCGAGAATTATTTCTTCTTCGATGAAAAATTAGAAGACCTCTGGATAGCTTTAAGAAATACATTCCGCATTTTCGGTGATGAAAGACTTGCCGGGAAGCTGGGGATATACCCGCTTGACGGCGAACTTTTTGATTATGGAGCGTTGGGAATATTAAGTGAATGTACACTGGATAACCATACATTGCTCGAATGTATAAGAAACCTGAGCGTATTTGAAAGTCCGGATACAAAAAGTATAATACGTGTAAACTATGGAGCGCTAAATGTTGAGGAATTCGGGTCCGTTTATGAGGGATTATTGGAAAAGGCTCCCAATATTACAGTAAACGGGAGTGAAATAAGATTTTCATTTGTTGAAAGCAGCGAAAGATCCTCTACCGGCTCCCACTACACACCCGAAGAATTAGTCCAGCCATTAATCAAACATTCTCTCGATTACATAATCGAAGACAAACTCAAAACAGCCAATGCCGAATGGAAAGGTCATTCTGAACGGAGTGAAGAATCTCTTAAACAATCTAAAGAACAAGCTCTCCTCTCCATCACCGTCTGCGACGTAGCCTGCGGAAGCGGACATATATTACTAGCTGCCGCGCGCAGAATTGCAATTGAACTGGCAAAAGTAAGAACAGGCGAAGAACAACCTTCCCCCGAACCGTACAGGCACGCTATCCGTGATGTAATAAATAAATGTATTTACGGTGTAGATAAAAACCCTCTCGCAGTTGAATTGTGTAAAGTTGCTCTCTGGCTTGAAGCGCACAATCCCGGAATGCCACTTAACTTTTTGGACCATAAAATTAAATGCGGTGATTCCATTGTAGGGCTTGCACGCATTGAAGAACTGCAAAACGGAATTGCCACTGAAGCATTTAAAACATTGCCGGATGATGAAAAGGATATTGCAGCAACTTTCAGGAAACAAAATAAAAGTGAAATTGAAAACAGGGCGCAGATAAAAACAACCGATACCGAAGAAATTACTAATAACCTTAACAAATTATCTGTAAGCTTTAAGGAATTTAACCAGCTACCCGATTCAACTGTCGAAGAAGTAAAAAAGAAGCAAAAAGAATATGATGTATTGAAAGGCAGCGACTGGATGCGCCTTAAAGAACTTGCTGATTTACAGGTTGCGCAATTTTTCATTCCTAAAACTAATAATAATAAGGAATTTTTAACTACAGATTCTGAATACTTTAGAATTTTTGCAGGGCAGAAAAAAGAAGTAAACACACGAAAAATCTCACAGGCAATGGCTGTTGCTGCTGAGAAGAAATTTTTCCACTGGTTCCTTGAATTTCCTGAGGTTTTTGCCAAAGGCAAAAATCCTGAGCTTGTCGAAGGATCTATTGGTGGGTTTGATTGCATATTAGGTAATCCTCCTTATTTAGGTGGAAGTCGTATTTCCACATTTTTTGGTAATTCATATTCGAATTATGTAACTAATTACTTTGAAAATTCAAAGGGGATGGCGGATTTAGTTTCATATTTTTTTAGAAGGAATTATTCAATTATTCATGATAAAGCATATCAAGCTGTTTTATCCACAAATAGTATTTCTCAAGGCGCAACACGTGAAACTGCTTTGGATTATTTGTTAAATATGGAGGCAAATATCATATTTGCAGTTAAATCTATGCGTTGGCCTGGAGCTGCTGCTGTAGAGATATCTTTAATCTCAATTTTTAAAGGAACTTGGAATCGAAGTAGAGTCTTAAATAACAAAAAGGTAAAATCTATAAACCAATATCTTGAAGATAATTTAGTTGAAGAGAATCCAGAAGTAATTTTTGATAATAGAAATAAAAGTTATACTGGCTCAAAAGTTTACGGTGAGGGATTTATTCTTGAAAAGAATATTGCACTAAATTTTATTAGAAATAGCGCCAATAATGATGATGTATTACGGCCTTATATTTCTGGCGAGGATATAAATGGTGATGTAGAACAACAATCAAACAGATATGTGATCAATTTTTATGATTGGCCATTGAAAAAAATACAAAAAGAAGACTGGGATGAATTAACTGAATCTGAGAAGAAAAAATTGCGAAAAGAAAGGGTACTAGCTCCTCCAGATTATGATTTACCATTAGCAGCTGACTATCCTGAATGTTTGAATATTATTGAGCAAAAAGTAAGGCCATATAGAGAAACAATAAAGGGTGATAAAAATGCAAAAGAAAAATGGTGGCAATATCAAAGAATTCGAAAAGAACTTTATGATTCAATAAAAAGTTTTAAGCGGGTATTACTTATCGCACAAACAACAAAATATATCTTGCCAGTTTTTATTCCAAACAATCAAGTATTTTCAGTGAAATGTATCGTTTTTACATTTGAGAAAAATTTAATGTTTTCATTTATTCAATCTAGTTTTCATGAATATTGGGCTTGGAAATATGGAACAACTATGGGCAGTTCTACTTTGCAATATGCCACGGAATTGTGCTTTGAAACATTTCCTTTTCCACAGAGTCTATCAACAGTAACCAAAGAAGATCTGGAAATAAAAGGAGAGGAATATCACGAGTTCCGCCGCCAGCTAATGCTGGATACGCAGCTTGGTTTAACAAAAACATATAACCTTTTTCACAACCCGGAATGCAACTTAAATAATGTAGAAAACGCAAAAGAAATTAGGGAGTTTAAAAGCGCAAAACTTCAAATACCATTAGAAGAAGCAATACAAAGAATAGAAAAGCTGAGAGAACTCCACAAACAAATGGATGAGACAGTACTACAAGCCTATGGCTGGTCAAAAAATTCTCCCCATTCACAAGGGGGAGAAACAGAGGGGGTTAACCTTGCCCACAACTTTTACGAAGTAGATTACCTCCCCGAAAATGACAGGGTGCGCTACACCATTTCTCCGGAAGCCCGCAAAGAAGTCCTTAAAAGATTATTAGAACTAAACCACAAAATCCACGAGGAAGAAATGGCTGCTGGATTGTTGGATAAGAAAGGAAAAAAGAGCAGCAGAAAGAAAGCTGTGGATGAAAAGCAGGGGAGGTTGTTTTGATGGAGGAAATTACAAAAGGTACTGAATTATATGAATATTGCTTAAAAACGTTCGAGAAACATGACCAATTTGATTTTTGTGCCAACGATTCATTGAGAAGCAATAATAACGCACCAAATTTACCTGGTGTGTATCTTTTTTATGCAAAAAGTAAAAATGAGTGTGTACTTAAATATATCGGCAAGGCAGGAACTATTCTTCAAAATGGTAGATTTAAAGACCAATTATTAAATGGTAGAGTCTGTAATAAACAGAATGGAATGAGAAGGGAAGATTATCTAAAAAATAAAATTATTGAAGAGAAACTGAAATATATCTCTATTTACTGGTTTGTTACCTATGACGATAACCAAAGTCTGTTGCCTGGCTATGTAGAGAGCTTACTACTTCAAAAATATTTTGAATTATATCAAGAACTACCGGAATGGAATAAACAGTTTTGATTTTGCTTGATACGAGTGAAAAGGAATTAAAAATTTTAGAAAAGTATTAGTATGAAAACGGAGTATCTATTTTAAGTAGAAACAAAATTATTAGAAAATTTGATCTCGATAGAATTAACTCTATTCCAATTTTAGAGATTGCAGCAAGATTAGGTCTAGTTGTAAAGAACAATAAAACGCTTTGTTTTTTACACAATGACAAAAATCCTAGTTTGAGTTTCAAATTAAATAATAATACCTGGAAATGTTTCGGTTGTGGTGAAGGTGGAAATAACATCACTTTAGTTATGAAATACTTTGATTTATCTTTTCAAGATGCTTGCAGGTGGATTGAGACTAATTTTTATTTTTCTCAAAAAAGCAAATCTAATTCCAAATATATAATTAAACCAGTAAGAAGTATCAAAAAAAATAATTCTACACTTAAATTAGATAGAAATTATAAAGCAAATCCAGAAGTATTAAAATGGTTCTTCAACCAATTACCGCTTTCTAATAAAGCTAAATCTTATTTAAATAGTAGAGGATATACAACTAAGACCATTGAATATTTTAAAATTAGAGATACTAATAATCCAACATCAATCTTAAAAAAAGCTGAAAGGCATTTTGGAATAGATACTTTAATAAATACAGGATTAGCAAAAATTAATGAAGAAAAAAAGATTAAGTACGCATGGTGGGATCATGTAATAATTTTTCCTTTTTACAATGAAAGCAATGATATTATTTATTTACAGGGAAGAAGATTTTCAGTAAATGGTGGGAAATATATAAATCTTTTAAATCTAAAAGGTGAATTATTCAATAGGCAAATCTTAAAAACAATGGACTTAGGTGAGCTGTTATATATTTGTGAGGGAATTACAGATTGCATTAGTGCACATCAGTTTAAACTCAAAGCGGTAGGAGTATTAGGAGCAAATAGTTTTAAGAAAGAATGGGTAGAATTTTTAAGCAATTATCGTATTAGAGTTGTTCCGGATAGTGACGATGCAGGGCAAAAATTTGCAAGAAAAGTTGAAGAATCATTTTTAGAAATTGGGAAAAACATACAGATATTAAAATTGCCAGAAGGTCAAGATTTCTCTGATTTTTTATATAAAAATACAAAATGAAAAAAATCACATTAAAAAATATAAGCAATATCGAGAATTTATATTGGGCATGGCACAAGGTAAAGAGATTTTACATACCTGGCGAAATTTGGTACGATGAATTAGAATTAGCAGGATTTGAATTAAATCTTCACGATAATTTACTCAATATAAGCGAAAATATTCTTAATGGTGAGTATACGCTCAATCTAATAAAACCAATTGCTTACCCAAAGGGACCAGATAACAATAATAAAAATAGAATTAGGCAATATTTTTGGGTTTCAGTTCGTGACCAGGTTGCCTGGATGGCTATTGTGAATATTATAGGGCCTCTTTTGGATTATCAAATGCCTTTTTGGAGTTATGGTAATCGCTTATATCGTCCAGTATGGTTTACCAATGGCGAAAATGAAAATAAGAAAACCCTCAATTTTGGATGGTACAGAAATACTTCTCAACATACATATAGAAAATGGAATCAATCCTGGCCAATGTATAGGAGGCATATTTCCATAGCTATAAAATTGATGAGTAAAAAAAGTAAATCTGTGGATGAGTATGATAAGGAATTGATAGAACAAAATAGATCATATCCTGATAATCTAAAAGTTAAATATTTGGAAAAAGAGTTTTGGAAAAATCGAGGTTCAGACAGAATATATTGGACTAGTATTGATCTGAGAAAATTTTACCCTAATATTTCAAACGATAAGATTATAGAAAATATAAAAAAACATTTAACCATTGAACAGACTTTGTTATCTCTTATTGATAACATGTTAACATTTAAAGTTGATGTTAACAATTGGGAAGGTGATGATATCAAAGACCAAGATCTTTTTAATATTTCTGACCCCAATAATTTTACAGGAATACCTACAGGATTATTTGTAGCTGGGTTTCTATGCAATATTGCAATGCTGGAGGTTGATTATAAAATATCAAAAAAGATCTATGAACTAAGAAATATTGCACATTTTAGGTATGTCGATGACCATGTATTTATCACAAATAATTTTAATAATCTAGTTAAATGGATTTTAGATTATTCTAAATTACTCAAAAGTGAAAAAATAGGCCCAGAATTCAATTTGGATAAAATCGAACCAGAAAAATCTGCAGAATTCATTAAGCAACTTTTTAATGAAAATAATATCAATTTTAATAAACTAAATGAAATAAAGGGATATCAAAAAGCAAAGACCGATACACAATTAGATCCATTTTTCCAGACCCCATTAATGACAGCAACACTTCGAAAAATGTCAAATATTGCTCAAGCAAATCTTAATCTGTTAGATGATAATGAATTCAAAACTCTACTTAATGATGTAGAGCACCTTATATTATCTGATTTCCCCGATCAGGAAGTAAAAAAAGAAACCAGAATTTCGTTTGCGGCAAGAATGCTCTCCATACTTGGTCCGGAAAGAAAAATTGATAATGCTAATTATTATAAATACCAGGAAAAATTACGGAGATTAGAAATTGATAACGAAAAGCTTACAATAGAATTAAGAGGAAGAAAAAGAAGGAGTAAATTATTTAAAGAGAAATGGCTAAAAAGGGAAGAAAATAATGCCCAAATTTTATCATTAAATAATTTATTAAAACAATTGAGTGATGAAGTTGAACAATTTGAGAAAAATAGTATTAGCTATGATACCAGGATATTTCAAAAAGTAATAATTGAAAACCATGATAAATTAAAATTGTGGCTGCGATATTTGGAATATTGTCAAAGAACAGGAAGTAACAAATATATCGAGATATTTGATAAGCTAAATAATATTAAAACATGTCATAAATATTCTACTATATTTCTTAGATCTATATTATTACAGATTTTGGCCCATCAATTACTCTTATCTTATAAAATAAGTATCTCGGAGCAAACCTCAAGTGTAAAAAAAAGAAAAGCTATTAAATTTGTCAATTCAGTGTTTAAGTATTATGTCTTAGATAGGCTAATATCGAAGAGCCATAAAAATAATTTTTATTTTGAATCTTCTTTAGAATTCTTTAACACAATTATAAGTTCTATATACTTTTTAATTCTCGAAAGTGATGGTAGCCCCTATTTATCAGAAAAAAAGAATAAGTATTCTAAAGCTAATTATTCAGAACTCACTAAAAGGTATAAAATAATTGACTGGAATGGAGATTTTATCAACTATTTTAGAACTAAAAAGACCTCGGTAAATAATTGGATATGGATCTTAATAAATTACTTACCTGAAAATGATACTAATGTTCCTAATTTGTTTTGGGAGAAGTGGATAAAAAAATGTGATCTAGATAACAAAAATACCTGGAGTTTACTCTCTTTATATCCAAATAAATTAAATTCAAGAATATTATCTAACATCCTTCAAAACTCTAAGGCCAGTTATCTCCGAAAGAACTTGGGATGGGTTAATGAATTAAGACAAGAGAACAAATTACTTAAAAAAGACAAAGTTAATATTGAATTGCGATTTATAAATAATAGTAATAAAAAATCATTAACATTAAATGAATGGAATTCATGGATAAAAAATTATATAGGGGATAATACTGACTATAATGTAAATAAAGTGTTTGATCCGAGAATATCGGAATGGACGTGCCTAGAAATTGTTAAGCAAATAGCTCAGCAAATTATAAAGGGAAAGGTTTTAGAACCAAGCTCACCAAAATCTATTTTAGAAAAATATATTACGGCAGATTCACCTTATTTCAATATACATCCTGATAACTATCTAATTAATAAAGAGTCAATTGAGAAAGTATGGCAATTTAATAAAGATATACCGACCTGGAAAGAATGGATAGATTGGATAGATAGAAAAACTAGTAAAATTCATTTAGTCGATAAGAAATATATTATTATTGATTCAAGATATAACCCTTCATTCTATGATATAAGAGGATTTGAAAACCAGGAAAAATCTGCGATATATGGATTGGGCTTAATATTGGTAGGCTTGCTAAGTCACGATTTTAAATTTAATCCATTTTTTAACTTAAAGGGCTATCACAAACAGAAATCTTATTTCGCCTTAAAAAAATTAGAAAAAATACCGATATCATCCTGGACCATTTATCTTTTGCGTGGAATATTTTCAAAGAGAAGAAAAGAAGAAGTGTTTTTGCAAAACTTACAGTCTCCGACATTAAGTCTAAGCGATGATACTAAATATGACCCACCCAATATTAGAAAATTAGATGATTTGATAAAATGTTTGGAGATATCAGAAGAAATATTAGTCTCATATCACCTTACTGTGCAAGATCATAAACCCAGACATTTAATACCTGTAAATCTTATTCAAATTGCATATAATGAAAGCCCATATAAGGTGACAAATGATTAATAATAAAAATATAAATTTATCTAGCTCTACTTTAATTGATTTAGAAAGCTACCTAAATATTGGTTTTATACAGACAATTCTTGATGGTGATTTATCATGGGATCCCACGACCGGTAGTATCAATATGTTGCAATTTGCGCAAGAAAAAGTTTGGCATGAGATAAAAAAGGGTTTTACTGACTTAAAATCAGATAATATTAAACCTAATATTATTGTTTTACCTGAATTAACTTTACCACACTGTTATTTGAGTGAACTTAGACGGTTGTCTCAAGAGATTGGTGCAGTAGTAATTGCAGGTTTAGATTTTGTAGAGAACGCAAATAGTCAGGTTGAAAATAAAGCTGTTGTAATTGTCCCAAATCGTTGGCCAGAATTTGGAATCCCTTCACGTAATTCGGCAATATACTATTTCGGAAAAATATATTTTTCTGAAGAAGAAAATATTTTATTTTCTGATAAAAATATTAGAAAAAATTCGGCACCACATCCCAATACTTATATTTTTGATACTGGCAAATTTGGTAAAATAGGAGTTGCAATATGTTCAGATTTTTTCGACTTAGAAAGATTTATAATATATAGAGGGAGAATACATCATTTAATTATTATCTCCCATAATAAAGATATAAACTCATATTATTATTTAGCAGAAGCTATATCGAGAATAGTTTTTTGCAATGTTATAATTTGTAACACAGGCTACTTTGGCGATTCGCTTGCATTTTCACCATTCAGAGAGAATTATGACAGAACTATTTACCGTCATACAGGCCAAAAATTATTTTCGACTCAAGTAGTAAAAGTACCTGTCAAAGACCTTGATGAAGCACAAGAGGGGAATGATCCTGATAAAAAATTTAAGGCAAAACCACCAGGATATGTTAAATTATAAAACTAAATATAAAAAACATTTCTAATGTACTTTTAGTTAAGGTCTAAATGCAAAAGCTATCAATGAATTATAATGAAATCATTCCTTTAAATAGGAAAGAAAGATTTTATACCGGGACAGTCTTTCCAGCGATAGTTTGTTATGATAACTTTAAGCACATAAACAGATTCTTTGGACTTGTCACAGGCTCTTCAAAGAAAATCAAAGTTTATCCGGATAGCAATAAAAATAATATCCTTTTCCAAACCGAATACAGCTTTAAAGAATCTTTATTTGAGGAACATTTCAGACAAAAGTTTAAAGGAAATTACGAGACTAAAGACACACCTGACATAGTAATTCTCATTACTGAACCTGAGCTAATATTATTAGTTGGCGAAGCTAAAATGTTTGATAATGTCAGACCTGATGCAATTGCTAACCAGATGAAAAACCAGGAATGGTTTACTAAGACTTTGCAAGAAACACTTAATATTAAAAAAGAAAATATTTATCACTTTGCATTAGTACCAAAGCTAATAATCCCAAATAAAGATCAATTTGAATATCCTGTCGTTTATTGGGAAGAAATCCTAAAAGCATATAAGGATGTCTTGAAGAATGAACATTTTTATAATGTTTTGAAAATAGCTCTTGATAAGTATGAAAAACTTAAAGGGAAAGGGGTTAATTCTTACGGCGAAAACAAGCAAGAAAAATGGTCAGGGAGTATAATTATTGAAGAATATGAAAAAGGGAATAGATTCTGGGTTGGGCGCACTGGAGGCCTTTTGGGTGAAAAATTTTATAATGATATCAACTCCGGTAAGTGGAGAACATTTAAGTATGAGATAAGTACTACTTCTAAAGAATTGCCAAATAAGAACTGGTTTAGTTCTGTAGAGTTTGTAAAAGCTGTAAACAACAATAAATGATTATCGAAAAGGGTTAATTCTAATTGAAGAAAGTAATGTCGGAATGAGGGTCAATTATTTACTGGTGAACTTATTCATAATTACATAACAACAATAAATATGGGCAAAAATAACATAACTAAAAAAACAACAAATAGTAGTAACAAAAAAATAATTTCTGATTTTCTTTTGGCTGTTGAAAAGGAAAATAAAAAAGAGATAGAAACTACCTATAGCCAGCTTTTAGAGAATACAGGCGGAAAAGGTCTAATGATATTATTAGGTTCTTCCCGTAAACGTAAATATTCTCGACCAGCTGAAAAATTATGTAGTGGCATTTTATCAAAATTAGAAGAAGGGAAAACTGATTTATTTTATAATATACGTACTGAGGTGTATGGATTTAATTATGCTCTTATTAATATAATTTCAAGTGCAGCAAGTGATCGAGAGCTAATTAGGCTATATGAATTCTACCCCAAGATTTTTACGGAAAAATTTATGGATAATTTCAAAAAAAGCGCAGCAGAACTGACCCTTCATATCCTATATTATAAGAGCAGCAAAAAAAAGAAAATACAAATAATTGAACCAGCGGATTTGGCACTAATATTTAAAATTATTAGGCATCAACTAAAATTACTTTATAATGTTCTTGCTAATATGCAGAATTTGGGAGAAGATGGGAAATCGCAATTTGCAATAGATAAATATAGCGAATCTTTTAAGGGGAACTCGCTTTCGAAAAGAAATTCAAAAAATAGTAAAAAATATAAGCAGGTATCATTATTAACAAAAGTATTTGAAAAAAAATTTCCCAAAATATATGGTGTACAAAAAAAAGCTTGCGAGATTGCTGATTGCAACGAAGTAAGCCTCTCAAAATGGAAAAATGCAAATATTATTAATCGGGACCTGTATTACCAATGGCAAGAAAAAATAACTGAGCAGGAGGAGAAAGAACTTATAATTACAATTGAAAACTATCTAAAAAATTAATTTACCTTTCGAAAAGTATACAAAAAATACACCTACCGAAATATCGAATAAATATTAACCTTTCGATACACGCATTGAATAACTTCAAAAGTTAAAATATTATTACACCGTAATTATTCGAGTTACTTACTCATTAACTGACGGTAATTGATACCGTGCCGACTGCTCGAATAATGACAATAAATCGAGTTACAATGTTGGTGTGGCATTACTTTCTTAAATCATTGAAAATGAATAAACAATTAAATAATCAATTTACTTTTGAAGAAACACAGAGGTTCAGGCAATTAATAAATTTAATTGACAAACCTGTAATTGGTACCCCTGTTACACTGGGCTTTTTTAGAAATGAGTATAAAAAGCATATTGAGAAAAACAGGTCAGCTAAATATTTGAGCTCTATAAGCCTTGCTTTCAATCACCTAGAAAAGTACTTCAAAACTCAGAGAATTCTTTCAGCAATCTCTCTTAAAGATGCTGAATTGTTTATTGATGAATTGAAAATGTCAGCTCCTAAAGGTTATCGCGTTTACTATCGAAATATTAAAGCGGCTTTCAACAAGGCTGTCGACTGGGGCTACATATCGGCCAATCATTTTGTGAAAGTGAAACTTGAGAAAAAGCAAAGGAATAAACCTGAATATTTGGAAATTGCTCAGCTTTCAGCGATAAGCTGCAGGATAAACAGTGCTGTTGTAAGAGATGCTGTTAAGGTTGCATTTTATACAGGGATAAGACTTGGTGAGCTTGTTAATATGCGGTGGGAGAACGTGGACTTTGTGAATGGTATCATTACTATCGGGGATGATGTGTTTGAGACGAAAGCAAGGAAGCAAAGATTTGTACCAATGAATGATAGCGTGGTTGAAGTGTTGAGGAAGATTAGGAATAATAGTAAAAAAGAAAGAGGGTTTATTTTTTGTAAGAGCAATGATGAGGCTTTTACAGGAGATTATTTCTCGAGAAAATTCAAATCTGCTTGTAGGGAGGCTGGGGTCTCTGAGAAGATTCATTGGCATTCTCTTCGTCATTCGTTCGCTTCTAATCTGGTAATGAAAGGTGTGCCGCTATATTCGGTCAAGGAGCTTCTAGGCCACGAATCGATTTCTACAACGGAAATTTACGCTCATATAAATATTGAGGAATTGAAAAAAGCAGTCAAAAAATTGTGAATTATGAAGATTGAATTGAAAAAAAATTGATAGTCAAAAGGAAAATGAAAAAACAAAATATAAAAAAGGAGAGAAAAATGAGTACAATGTTTGAAAAAATCGGGGTTAGTTATAGTCAAAAATTTGGTTTTAATGTTCTGCCGTTAAATGGTAAAATACCAATCGGGAAATGGGAACAGTGGGAGAATGTTAAACAATCTGAGGATGATGTAAAAAAAATGTACTGGGATAAGGCTACAGGGCTTGGTACTATTATGGGCATCAATGATTTAAGAAGTTTTGATTTGGATAAGGTTGAAGATATTAGAATAGTAAATCTTCTGCTAAATGAATTGGATCTACCTGAGAATTATGAGTGGGTGGTGCAGAGCGGAAGTGGGGAAGGATTTCATATTTATTTTAGAGTCTCACATCCCCACCCTTATCCAAGGGATAAGGGAATTTTTAGTAGCCAAAAGGCTGTCTATAAATTTAAAATGAAGAAAAGAGGATTCTGTAAACATATTGAGTTGAGATGGATGAATTGTCAAAATGCATTGCCACCATCTAATCACGAGAGCGGGGGGATTTATGATTTCAAAAACCTAGAACCGAGTGTATTGCCAGAATATGTAAACTTAGAAAATGTAATTTTGAGCTTGGAGAAGTATTGTATGGTGGAAGGTGAAATACCAAAGGTTAAATGTCAGAAAGTGGAGAAAAAGAAAACAGGAAAAGTTTATTATGATATTGATAAGCTTGAAAGTGCATTAGAATATTTAGCTGAACATCTACCGGAGAATAGTTATGAGGACTGGTATAAAATTGGTTTCGCTCTAATACCATTAGGTGAAAAAGGAGAGGAATATTTTGTTAAAATGAGTCTAAATAATCCACAGTACAATGATTCTGAGCAGGAGATCCGGAATAAATATGAATTATTAAAAAAAGACTATGATGGTAGGGTCACATTGGGAACTCTATTTCATGTAGCTGAATTATATGGATGGAAAAAACCTATTGTGAAATTCTGGATTAGGGATGATAAAGGTAAGACTACAATATCAAGAAACAGGTATAAAAAATTTCTTGAGGGCGAAGGGTTCTGTAAATACAAAATTGATAATAATTATTCCATAGCTCGGATTGAGAATAATATAATAGACGAAGTATCAATAATCGATATTAAAGAATTTGTTATGACTTACCTTAAAAAGATACCAATTGAGGAATTAGGTGGATCGAGCAAGGCCGAAATAATAGACGCCCTACTTAAGAGCCATCATCAATTATTTACTCAGCCGTTTTTGGAATTCCTGATTACAAGAGATATAAATTTTAATAAGGATACGAAAGATAGAGGATATCTTTATTATAAAAATGGATTTGTTGAGGTTACTGGATCGGAGAAGAAATTTTGTAATTATTCAAAACTGAAAGGCTGCGTCTGGGAAAAGCAGATTATTAATAGATATTATGTAGTCAGTGATAAAAGATCGATAATGGAAGAGCTATTGTTTAATATTTGCCGAAAAGAAGCGGACAGGTACAGAGCTTTAAAAAGTGGGATCGGTTATCTACTGCACAGCTATAAGGACCCATCGAACGCAAAGGCCATAATATTTATGGACGAAAAATTAAGTGAGGGTTCATTTGGACGAAGCGGTAAAGGCTTGGTGATAAAAGGAATATTACAGGTAAAAAACACAGTAATTCTTGATGGAAGAAATTTCAGTACTTCTAAAAACTTTGCTTTCCAGAGAGTAAAAGCTGATACAGAGATATTAGCGATTGAAGATACAAGTGAAAAGTTTCCTTTTGATAAATTGTTTTCAATTATAACAGAGGGTATAACTGTAGAGAAAAAGAATAAAGATGAACTCTTTATTCCTTTTAGCGAATCACCAAAGCTGGTGCTGTCGAGTAACTTTACTTTAAGTGGTGTAGACGATTCAACAGTTGACAGGCAATTTATTGTTGAATTTTCCGATTACTATAACAAGAGCCATTGTCCGATTGATGATTTTGGGAAGTTGCTATTTGACGGCTGGGACGAAAATGAATGGCGAGATTTCGACTGTTTTATGGTTGAGTGTCTGCAAGACTACTTAAAAGAAGGGCTATTAACATACGCACACGTAAACCTTGGAAAAAAGAAACTGATTGACTCTACATCGGAAGAATTTGCTGAATTCGCTGATGAACTTGAGCCAGGTGCCGAATATGTGAAAAAGGAAATTTATGAAAAGTTTAAATCAGAGTATGAGGAATGCGAAAAGATCAGTCAGGGGAAATTTACTAAGTGGATGAAGTTGTACGGTAGGATAAAGGGGTACAAGATCGACGAAAGAAAGTCAGGCAGCAAGAGAACACTGGAATATATTGATAAGGAAAATAAGGAAGCAGCTTAATAATGTAGAATGGAACATGGACGTTTGGACGCGCTTGAGGGGATCTTTTTGTTACGTTTTGGAAATGGGGAATGGGGCGTCCAGATGTCCAACTTGATATAGAAGCAAAAATAAGAAATTTTGTTATGGTTTATATGTGGCAAGAAGAAAGAGGCAAATCTTTTTACAGATTTCAGACTGAAAATAAAAAAGCAGCGGAGAAAATGAAGCGAAGGAAAAAGTTTAAGTTAACTGCCAGCGGGTATAATTGTGATTTCTGGATTTTCCTGGCTGAGTTTAGCCGACCGAGTAAGGCGAGAAATGTACTTAGAACTTTATCAGGTGGAATTGTCGAATATGATAAAAAAGATGAGGTTTACTTTGCTAAGATAAATAAGACTAAACATCAAAAACAGGCAGCTTAAACAGGAAGAAACAGGCTTAAACATACCCTATGTTGTAGGGGAAAAGAGGTCCCGAGATGTCTCAGAATGAAGATCTTTTACCGTTAACTCACAGAATCGACCGTTGGATAAATAATATTACACAAAAGATAGATTTTTCTTGCATTGAATAGTGCGGTTTATTTATGTTGATAAACCTACAGAGAACACCTTCTTACGGGGGCTTGCGGAGATAGGGGTGGAGTTGGGAAATATTTATACCTTCATAAGAATTATTTCATCAAATTTTTTTTGAAATAAAAAGGTTATTTATAAGAATTTTCCGAATTATGGATTATTCAGGTTATATATATTACAATAAGATAGAGAACAGCCTCACAATAAGATTTTCAAACTAAATTAATATTTAATTTGGAGTTGCTATGCCTAATAGAATTACAATTTTTATTAGTTCACTTCTTACTTTAATGCTCTTCGTTTTTTCAAGTGTACTTATCAATGGGCAAGTACCAACAAATGGATTAGTTGCATATTATCCATTTAATGGAAATGCAAATGATGGGAGTGGCAGTGTAAACAACGGTACTATCCACGGAAGTCCACAGCTTGTGGATGACAGATTCGGTAATTATAATAGCGCATATTACTTTAATGGTTCATCAGATTACATCAATTGTCCGACTAATAATTTCCCTATTGGTAATCAATCAAGGAGCATCAGTTTATGGATAAAAAGTCCCAACATGGCTGTCGGAAATAAAATGCTTGTAGGGTGGGGATCACCACATAATTATGAAATGAGTGCACTTGCATTGGGAAGAGGAAACATACCAAACAGGCAAGTAATGTATTGGGGTTGGGGTGATGATTTCAATATGAGTTCGACGCTAAATGATAATACTTGGTATCATATAGTTTATACTTTTGAAAATGGAGTAGGTAGTCTCTATTTGAATGGTAAGTTGGATGAAACATACAATGCTTCTCCTCAAACACCTTCGGGAACTAATTTTTATATTGCAAATTTTACAACAGTTTGTAATAACTTTAATGGAACTATTGATGATATAAGAGTTTATAATAGAGCTTTATCCCAAGGGGAAGTAGACGCATTATTTGGTGAAGATAACTGGACTGGAAATGTTGATCTATCCAATGGCTTAGTTGCTTATTATCCATTTGATGGAGATGCAAGCGACCAAAGTGGAAATGGTAACAATGGTACAACAAATGGAGGCTGTAGCTGGGTAACAGGTAAAGTTGGACAATCTTGCTCATTTGATGGAACGGGTTATATAAATATCCCTAACTCATCAACTCTTCAGATTCCTTCTAATCAAATGACTATAAGCACCTGGATTAATATAAGTGGGGTTCCAAATGGTAATGTGCCAATAATTTGCAAATCAGATAATCCAGATATTCCTCAATACACTTTAAACTTTCACGGACCAAAAAATCACGTAGCTTTTGGAGTTAGGACCTCTACTGGGTTATTACAAGCTAATTTTGATTATGTTTTCAATTACAATGAGTGGTATTTCGTGGCTATAACTTGGGATGGAAGTGTTGTTACACTATATATTAATAATAATATAGTTTTATCCAAAAACTTAGCAGCTACTATGTTAGCAGATAATAATCCACTCGAAATTGGTAGAGATGTACCTGGCGCTACTGAATATTTCCAAGGAATGCTTGATAATTTAAGAATTTATGACAGGGCTCTTAATGGACAGGAAATTTCTGCACTTTATAATGAAGGAGGGGGGGGTGATAATTCAAATTCAATATCAGGCTTTGTTAATGATCAAGGGGTAGATTTGAATATTGGAACAGTAATTAAACAGGGGCTTGTAGCTAATGTTGAACTTTATGACCAGAGCAATGCATTGATTAATACAGTACAAAGTGATAATTCTGGTAGCTTCATTTTTACAGGTTTACAAAGTGGAACCCCCTATAGAATAGAAATATCTAAGTCCGGTGTATCTTCCAGCGGGAAAGACTATACTGAAAAAGCAGTTTACAAAAATATACAATCCAGTACATCAAACAGCGTTTACACAATACCTTATACCCTAGTTGGACAAGTTAATAGTTATGCAGATTCCCTGAAAAACTTAAAAGTTCCAGCTGATTTGTTATATGGATTAATTAGCACAGAAATTAGTATAAAAGGTTTTGATAATAAAAATATTGATGAATTACTTCAAAATTGGCAAGTGATTGATACCAATATCGTTGCTAAAACAAATTCATTAGCTAGACTTTTACTTGAAGAGAAAGCATTGAAAGATATGTTTTACGATGCTTCTTCAATGAATATTGAGACATTAAATTCAATTGTAGGTTTAGGATCTAACCTTGTATCAATGTATTTGATCTCAAATAAGTTGAAAAGTATACCTGTAATCGGAAAAATTGCTGTTTACATTGTGAAATTATCATTAGAATTAAATAAGGCCATACTGGATTTTGCTTGTTCTAAGATTCCTCCTCCCAATGGTCCAATTATTCATTCAAGAATAAATACATTGTTTGATTTATTGTTAACTACTGTTGATCCCAATGTTGCAATTAATGAATTGGTAAAATCTATTGTTTATCCAACAGGTTCAAAGCTGTTTATGGGAGATCTTTATATTCCCAGATTGAACCAACCCTTTTATGACTGGGCAACAAATAAAACAACAAATTTTGAATATTCAGGAGATTTTACTCAAGCTTTTAATAAAAATCTAGAGCAAGTTGTCAATGATGGTTCGGATTCAAAAATAGAAATTAGTCATAATAATACAATGAATGCAAAAAATTTGGGTGAGACTTTCAGAAATGCTTCAGGAATAGTGGCTACAGCAAGTGATATAACTTCAGCTGCGGCTGCCATAACTGCAGCAACGGGAGTGGGGGCAACAGTGGCTTCAGTTTTAACAACGATTAGTACTGCTTTAAAGGCTGTTTCGGTTGCAAGCGGAGTAGCTGCAATATATACTACAGGAAGTAGATTAGTTATATTTATCCCTTATGATTTAAATAATATTAGTTTATCCCTTTACAATCCAGTTTTATATAAAATGGCTTTAACAAATCAGGCCAACTATAGTGCATATTCTAATAATGAATCATTAGTAAATATGTCAAAAAGTACGAATGATTATAATGATTTATTGTATGGGATACTTAATGATTTAAAAAATGGGAAAAGGGATATGGCATTTGAGAAAATAGATTCACTAATTGTACTAGACTCAATAGTAACCACCAATACTAATTATTCTCTGTATCCCATTTATTCAACAGAGACTCTTATGGATACTACAAATGTAAAATTAAAAAATTTATTTAATTCCGCTGCCGATAATGTGGGATATTCTTATATTAATCGCACCGGAGTATTATTAAATATGCTGGCTTTAAAAATAGATTCCACAAATAGTGTTTATTTGGATTCAGTAAATAATATTATCTCCGAAACCATAGCTGCAAATGATTCAATGGTTAATTCAATTAGCAATCTAAATGCTCAAACATCCAATCTTCCTTCAATCCCATTGCTAACCACATTCAAATATATTGTTCCAGAAAAAGTTAATATTAATGAAAATTTTAATATTGTATTGCACTATAAAAACTTTGGCGGGACTAAAACGCAGAATTTAAAAGCTATACTTTCATTTGACAATGGATTTACTGTAACGCAAGATACTATTATCTTAAATGATTTAAGCGCTAACCAAGAAGATAGCATATATATTTCAGTATCTGCGCCCGCATTTGATACTACAGGGAATTATACGGTATATTATTATTCTGATAACGGTACTTCAATTCCTCTAACTGGGACAATTCAATCCTTTAGTCCTACAAAAATTGATGGTTTGAATCACTTGCCAACAAAATATTCTCTCTCGAATAATTATCCTAATCCTTTCAATCCAACAACAAATATAAAATATTCGATTCCCAAAACTAGCCTAGTAATATTAAAAGTTTATAATGTAATGGGACAAGAAGTTAATACTTTGGTAGATGAAGAAAAGGCGCCGGGGACTTATGAAGTTATGTTTAATGCTAAGAATCTTTCCTCTGGTATTTATTTCTATACAATTAAAGCAGGTGATTTTATACAAACAAAAAAGATGATTTTGCTAAAATAGAATTATAATAGATGCACCGCATCCATTAAGTTCTCTTTTGCTAAATGAGAATAAATTTGAGTTGTTTTAATATTTTCGTGGCCAAGCAATTCTTTTACTGCATAAAGAGAAGTGCCCCGTTGTACTAAAGCAGAAGCAAAAGAATGCCGCAATGAATGGAAATGGATTTTATCATTTAACTTTGCTGTTCTTACTGCCTTTTTAAATTGTTTGCTTACAAAATCTTCATTTAACTTAATGTCTTCATACCTATAAAAGACAAGGTTGTTTGGGAGCCTTCCAAGCTGGAAACGATTTTGTAAAATAGTTTGTACTTTTTGATGTATAGGAATTATCCTTTCCCGTTTATTCTTGGAATTAAATTCATTTGAGTTTTTAATAGTGATAATATTTTGAGTGAAATCAATCCAGTTCCATTTCATATTTAATAATTCTCCGAGATCGCATACCAGTATAAAATGCTAGTTGTGAAAATATCTTTCAGGAATCTTCTGTCAGTGTTGCTTCATTATTTTATTGAATTCACTTCATCATGTAATAAATACAGGAAAAGATTTTGAAACTTTTGGGAGATTTAATTTTTTTTAGTGGATTATCTTGGAGATATTCCCAAACTACAGCTTTGCTGAATGCAGCTTTTAATGTGCGATAATAAAGTGACGCGCCAGAATCTGAGCGAGAATAAACCGAGGTAATGAATTGATCTAAAGTTTTAGTTGTTAATTCTCTGATTGAAATATCCCCAGTAAACATTTGCAGATGTTTAAAGCTAAGTTTAACCGACCTGACATAATGTTTAGACTTTGAAGCCTCCATATATGAAACATATTCGTCCCGAAATTCTGATAGGTTGATAGAATTGGTTTTAACTGGCTTTTGTGGATTGAATGAGAACTTAAAAGAGTTAAGGATTTTTTCTGCTTCTGATCTTTTGGATTTCTTAGTGGAAATTTTTGTTCTCTTTCCATCAACGAAATAAACGATTTGGAAAAACGGTGACTTTTTATCCTTTGTTAAAAACATAGCACAACCTCCTAAAAGATTGTACCGAAAAATGTCCGACTAAAGTCAAAAGTTAAGAATATAGCTTAAAAGCTCAAGAATCCTGCTGATTTGTAATCAGCAGGTTGCGGGTTCGAGTCCCATTGCCAGCTCAACATATTGAACGAAATCGCAATAAAACTGCTGATTTTTCTTTGATTTAAGGCAAATGTCACTGAACATTTACTGAACACTGTACGGTAATGTACAGTAAAAAATTAAATCAAAGGAGGCCAGTATGTTTCTTGGCAAAAGATCCAACGGCATTTATTTCGTCGAATTCTTCGATGAAAATCTTTTCAAAACACGTCGCGTTTCCACAGGCACAAAAAACAAAAAATTAGCTACAGAATTTCTCCATAAGATGGAGTTAAAAAGGTTCCTTCCCCCTGTTCAAAAGAAGATCCTTTTAAGTCAATTCGAAAAAGAATATTTCCAAAATTTCGGATGTAATTTCTCTTCGACATATATCAGATCAATTGAACTTTCCTTCAATATCGAATTATCTATTGTCAACTCTGCTACTACTTTCCTCAACCGCTGATTTTCTATTTCCAACTCTTTATATCTTTTGGCCTGATCTACTTTTAGTCCGCCATATTCTTTTCGCCACTTGTAATATGTCGCATCACTTATTCCCACCTGCCTTAATACTTCCCTTAGTGACTGTCCATTTCCTGTCATTACCTCGACTTCCCGAAGCTTTGAGACTATGCTCTCTACGCTGTGTTTTCTCTTTCCCATTTTGACTTCCTCCTTTGATCCAAATATACTTTTTACTAACTAAAAAGTGGATCTATTATTGGGGGCTTGTCACCCTATGCGGCTTCGGATAGTAGTAATTCATCAAAAATGAGTAATGAAGAACTGCTGAATTATTTTGAAGAGAACTTGCATCAATTGTCATATATCTGATGAGAAATTTTTAGTGAAGAAAGGTCGATTTATCGGTAATTTTATTGAGATTTCCAGGAATACCGACTTTATGTGCAGACCTTATTTTAATTATTCATAATTAAAAAATATCTAAAAATTTTAATTATATTGTTTTATAATTAAGAAAATTATATTATATTTAATTATAAATAATCATAATAAAGGTAAAACCTCGAAAAACGATGAAATTAGAAGATTTTAAAAGTGGCAAATATGTAAGGCAGAATGATTATAAATGCTTTTCTCCTGCAAAAATCAACCATGCCTGGTCGTGGGAGGATGGCAGAATAAATACTCTGCTAGCAGAAGCAAACAGACAACTTGGAGCTCTGGATGCATACTCGGCGAACGTGCCGGATATTGACATTTTCATAGAAATGCACGTAGCAAAAGAAGCAACCAAGTCGAGTAAAATAGAAGGGACACAGACTAACATTGAAGAGGCATTAAAAAGAGAATCTGAAATTGTCCCGGAAAGAAAAGATGATTGGCAGGAGGTGCAGAACTACATCGATGCTATGAATACTTCTATAAATGGATTAAAAACTATTCCTGTATCAACAAGGTTGCTTAAGCAGGCTCATAAAATTTTGATGAGGGGAGTAAGAGGAGAGCAAAGGGATCCGGGCGAATTCAGGGCAAGCCAGAACTGGATTGGCGGGGCATCACTTAAAGATGCAACATATATTCCGCCGGCGCACACAGAAATAAATGAGTTGATGAGCGACCTTGAAAACTTCCTGCACAATGATCAGATAGATGTACCTGTGCTTATAAGAACAGGAATTGCCCATTACCAATTTGAATCAATACATCCTTTCCTGGATGGAAACGGTAGAATTGGCAGATTACTTATTACACTTTATCTTGTAAGTTCAGGTTTGCTTACAAAGCCTTCGCTTTACTTATCAGATTATATTGAAAAACACAGGCAGCTTTATTATGATAACTTAAATAACGTAAGAACAAAGAATGACATATTGCAATGGGTTAAGTTTTTTCTTGTCGGAATAATAGAGACGAGCAAAAATGGAATTGATACATTTAAATCAATTCTGAAACTAAAAGAGGAAATAGATGATAAAAAGCTGGTTACTCTCGGCGCTAAGTTGACCAATGCTAAATTGCTAATGAAATATCTTTATAAAAAACCGGTAGTAACAGGCCAGGAGATAAAGGAACAGTTAAATGTATCTTTACCTACTGCAAATTCTTTACTTGCTGATTTTGAAAAGCTGGAAATACTGAAGGAAAAAACCGGCTGGAAAAGAAACCGCGAATTTGAGTTTACAGAATATCTTGATCTGTTCAGGGATAATAAATGACAACATTGTAATGAACAAGGAATGTTATTCCCTTAATTTTACCAAGTTTTCCTATAATGCCGACTGATGTGTTGTCAGTCGGAAATAAGCTTGTAAACAATAACAGCAATATGGGTTATTTAGTGGAATTAGTGTAACAGCATATATGTTTATGTTTTACTCAAGACTACCCGTAAGTACGCAAAACTATTGCAGCCGAGTCTGACCTTCTTTTAACACAAACTAACTCAAATATTCTTCTAACTTTTTATAAGCCATCTCGTGTTCCTTTGCTTTCATCTTTGCCAGGTTAATCAGCTTCCATTTTACGGAAGGGAGGTTTTCAATACCGTTCAGTCCAAGTAATTCCCATTGCGGGTTCATACTCTTAAATGACAATAAAAACTTTTTCTCATCAGCAGTTAATTCATTTCTAATTATTTCTATAAGTAAACTTCTTACATTAACTAAATCCTCAAGACTTGTTTCTTGCTCTGTCATACCCGCAAATTCATTTTCAAAAACAGGTCTTATAGCCTGCAGCCCGGGATTAAGCACTTCATTTATTGGTCTGTTATGGCTTACCAGGTAAACTATAAATGCTTTCCGGATATTTTCAGTAATACCTTCATTATCCAGTAACAGCTTAATATCAAAGAGATCTCTTGGATGCTGCCTGTCCAGCGCAGCGCATATTTTCCCGCCATAAAGATCGGCAAAGGATAAAGTCTGTACACTTACTGAAAGTTCAAAAATATCCTCAGCTTTATC
>CAWAPE010000010.1:0-47556 GCA_963783855.1 uncultured Bacteroidota bacterium | reverse complement strand
CCTCTTATCATCCCTGCAGCAACAGTATTGTTAGTAGCTTCGTCAATGAGAACAATACTTCCGGTAATCCTGTTTCTTTTATATCCATCAAAAAAGAGCGGCTTAGTTGCTCTTAATTTTACACGGAAGATATCATTCATCTGAATATTTTTATCACCGTCCATCCTGTGAAGTTGATTTATATCCATTTTATAGACTATATCTTTTACCATCGCGCGTGATTCACTGGACGTATGCCGCAAAATAAACTTACTGCCGATGGCGAGAGGTTTTGAATCAAACCAGCACATCATTGCATCTATATCCTGATTGCTCTCTGCCTGGTTATTTGGTTTAACTATCATATCACCCCTGCTTACGTCAAGGTCATCTTCAAGTTCAACACTAACGGACATCGGGGGGAAAGCCTCTTCAACTTCTTTATCTAAGTTACGAAGCGATTTAATTTTTGATGTAAATCCGGATGGAAGAATTGTGACTTCTTCCCCAACCCGGAATATTCCGCTTGCAATCCTGCCGGCAAAACCGCGGTAATCGTGAAAACCTTCTATTTTCTGCGGGCGAATTACATATTGCACAGGAATCCTGGGATCCTGATGATTATAGTCACTCGAGATGTGAATTGTCTCCAGAAGATGAAGCAAGGTTCCGCCTTTGTACCAATCCATATTTGTTGATCGTTCAACTACATTATCTCCGTTTAAAGCACTTATAGGTACAAAACGAACGTCTTTGATATCCATCTTGGCAGCAAATGCTTTAAAGTCGGACACAATCTCGTCATATTTATCTTCGGAGTACTCAACCAGATCCATTTTATTTACACAAAGGACCAGGTGAGGAATTTTTAACAGGCTTGCAAGATATGAATGCCGCTTTGTTTGCTCAATTACTCCGGTTCTGGCATCCACCAAAATGAGAGCAAGATTTGCCGTGGAAGCTCCTGTAACCATATTGCGGGTATATTGAACATGCCCCGGTGTATCTGCAATAATAAATTTTCTTTTGGGGGTGGCAAAATACCTGTAAGCAACATCGATAGTTATTCCCTGTTCCCGTTCAGCACGCAGCCCATCTGTCAGAAGCGCAAGATCAACAGTTTCCAGTCCTTTTCTACGACTGGTTTTTTGCACGGCTTCGAGTTGATCTTCAAAGATACCTTTACTATCAAATAAGAGCCTTCCTATTAAGGTAGATTTTCCGTCATCCACTGATCCGGCAGTTGTGAAGCGGAGAAGTTCCATATCTAAGTAAGTGTTGGTAGTCATAAGTTTATATATTTTTTATTGTCCGAAATTTATTTTTTTTAACCCATTTATAAGATTCATTGATTGGGTGATTGGATGAATGAAGAAATACAGATTGGTTGATTGAATAAAAACGGATTGGATGATTGAAAGACATCAGATTGGTTGATTGAATAAAAACGGATTGGATGATTGAAAGACATCAGATTGGTTGATTGGCAATCATTCAATCTATTCTCAATCAGTCAATCTCCTTTCAATGAGTCAATCTATTTTCAATCATTAAATCTCATTTACTTCATACTTTTCTATTATTTCTTTGATAATATAATCATCTCGCCAATCGGATTTATCTTTTAATAATTTTATCTGTGATTTGTTATAATTTATCAACTTATTTTCCAGTTTGTAATGCTCTTTATCGTATTCGTCGAACCATTCGGAATCTATATCCCCGCCCTTATGTAAAGCGAATATTTGTGTGTAATTTTCTGCTAATGAGGAGAGGGCAATATTATTAAATTGAATATTCTCTTTTAAGCTTCTACGGCTGTATCCTTCTGCAATATTTGAAGGAACTGAAAAAGCCGAATCTTCTACTTGAGCACGGACTTTAAAAGGAACATCTTTTAAATTACGAACTTTTTTTTTGACAAAAACATATAAATCAATAGCTAGCTGCCAAACTTCTAACTTTCTGTAACCTCTGTTAATATTTTTGTTTCTTTCAATTAATTCTTGATTCATAAACGGATTGTATGATTGACGAAAAACTGATCGGATGATTTAAGAAAACAGATTGGGATAAAACAGATTGGATGATTGTTTGATTGAATGATTTTCAATCAGTCAATCGCTTTTCAATCAGTCAATCTTTTTTCATTCATTCAATCTCATTTTTTTCTTCTTCCTCACTAAATTCGTGAATCCGCAAATTAGATAATTCGACAATTTTTTAGAAGTATCCTTTAATTTTTCGATCTTCCATAGAGGTTTCGGAGCGTTTATCGTCGAATCTGCCACCGCGCTCGGTTATCCTTGAGGCGGCTACTTCCTGAATTATTTCTTCAATGGTTGATGCATCTGATCGCCAAACCCCTGTAGATGTCAGATCGCCCACCGTTCGGCAACGGACTACAAGTTCTTCAACTTTATCACCTTCATCAATTTGCACATAAGGTGAAACAGCCAGCATTATTCCATCACGATGAACTACTTTTCTTTTATGAGCAAAATATATTGAAGGGATGGGAATATTTTCCAACGCGATATACTGCCACACATCCATTTCAGTCCAATTGCTCAAAGGAAATACACGGAAATGTTCTCCAAGATTTTTCTTCCCGTTTAAAATATTCCAGAGTTCGGGGCGTTGATTTTTTGGATCCCACTGTCCAAATTCATCGCGATGCGAAAAGAAGCGTTCTTTAGCGCGGGCTTTTTCTTCATCACGCCTGGCTCCACCGATAGCACAATCATATTTATTCTCTTCTATTGCGTCTAATAATGTAGTGGTCTGAGCAACATTCCTGGAGGCATATCGGCCGGTTTCATCAACAACTCTTCCTTTTTTAACTGATTCTTCCACAGAAGCCACAACAAGACGAGCACCGATTTGTTGCATAAAATTGTCACGGAATTCTATAGTTTCATCAAAATTATGCCCGGTATCAACGTGCATCATCGGGTAGGGAATTTTAGCAGGAGAAAATGCTTTTTTTGAAAGCCAGCCGAGTACTATCGAATCTTTTCCACCGGAGAATAGCAAAACCGGATTTTCAAATTGTGCAGCCACTTCTCTTAATATATATACTGCCTCAGATTCAAGTTCCTGCAAATGTGTTATATAATACCTGTTCATAAAAAGCGCCTTTAAATTTTTTCTATTTTTAATATCTCATTGATAAAGTTACTTAACTTCCGTTCAATCAATCAACTTTTTATTTCAAATCCAGTTATCCAACCCCAGAAGTTTATAAATTAACTAAGTCTTAACTGAATTATTGATTTTATAACTATACTGTACTTTTGGCTTAACCCAAAAGTACCAAAAAGTCAAGGCTTTAAATAAATTCCTAAAATTATGCTCGCTTGTACTTACGGAAAATAAACTCACCCGACTTGTCGTCGAGTTCAGACAGTATTTCCCGGTTGAGGTTTGTTAGTTAATTAGAATTTTACTTCTGTAATTGCTCATCTAAATATGGACGCATAATTTCTTGACCCCGGTAAGCTACCGCTTCACGGGGCAGGCGGAATTTATTCAGGCCGTACAATTTGGAATGCTTATTTAAATAATTTTAAACCAGTGTTGTTACCGAATTATTGAAGTAGTGCACTGCAGCAAGCAGGTTATATAAGACCAATCCATTAATTTACTTCTTTTATATTATCAAAGATTTTATTCGCTGCCTGTTCAATAGTTTCTTTACTTATATCAACATTTAATTCCCCGTCAGCCGGAGCTTCATATGGAGAATTTATCCCGGGAAAATTCTGCACATCACCATTTCGTGCTTTTTGAAAGATACCCGTAGTATCCTTTTCTTCACAAAATTTTAATGGAGTGGCTACATAAACCTCCATATAATTTTTGCAAATAGATTTTACAAAATCCCGTGATTCTTTATAAGGAGATAAAAAGGATGCAACAACAAAAATTCCCTGTTCCTCAAGCTTGCTTGCAAGATACCCGACTCTTTTTATGTGTTCATTAACTTCATATTTTGAATAACCTGTTTCAGGGAAAAAATGTCTTATAGTATGTCCATCAAGATGTTCGGCTTTAAATCCCTTTTCTTTTAATTTTTCTACTACGGATTTTGCTATTGCGGATTTACCGGATCTTGCAAGACCTGTTAACCATATAACAGATGGTTTAATCTCCTTTTTACCGTATTTAATTTTATCCCAAAATCTCTCGTGAAAAAAATATATAATAAGCTTAAGTACTACTTCAAATCCACCTACAGTTAAAGCCAGATCCAATCTGCCTACAAATATAAGTACAAGCGATACTGTAGTTAAAGTTGCCCAGAATCTCCAGGATATTGTTTTTAATACCGATCTTAAATGTGTTTCTTTGTACATAAAAAAGAATGAATGAATGGATGATTGAATGATTGGATGTTATAATTATTGCAAAACAATCAACTAATTATTTTATTTTTACTTAAATATTCTATAACTTTCTCAACATTTCTATTCACATCGTCGTCATCATTATTTTTTATCTGCAGTTCCGGTTTTAGCGGAGGTTCATATGGCGAATTTATGCCGGTAAAATCTTTAATCTCACCGTTCCTTGCTTTTTTATATAAACCTTTGGGGTCGCGTTTCTCACACGTTTCAAGTTTACAATCTACAAAAACTTCAATAAAATTAATGTTTTGAAATGAGGCTCTTATTGAGTCCCGGTCTTTTATGAAAGGAGAAATAAATGCAGTAATTACTATTACCCCGGCATCAACAAACAATTTGGCTACTTCGCCTATTCTTCTGATATTTTCTACTCTATCTTCTTCTGAAAAACCGAGATCGTTATTTAAACCATGACGAATATTATCACCATCCAGCAAATACGTGTGGATTTTTCTTTTATTGAGTTCAAGTTCAAGAGCATTTGCAATCGTGCTTTTGCCGCTTCCTGAAAGCCCGGTAAACCATATACAGCATCCACTGTGTCCCTTTATTTTTTCTCTGTTTGATTTACTTACAGATTGGTTGTGCCAGACTATATTATTGTTCATAATTTTTAGAATTAGCGAATTAACGTATTTGCGGATTATAAAAATTAAAGATTGACTGAAAGAAAAAGATTGGTTGAATGACTGATTGTTTGAATGGTACATCCGGAAAACTTAAAGAGAATACTAGCAATCAATCATTCATCCAATCATTCACTCCCTTTCGAGATCACAAATTTAAATAAAGTTTTCAAACAATTAGCTTACCCGGATATTTAAATTTTGAACGCGCTCGCAATAAACCCAAAATTCTTTGGAATTTCTTTATTATAAACAAGCGGGGTTTTGTCTTTATTTACAAAATACCCGCCAGCACCGAGTAAAATTGCATGTCCCGCGGCAGTATCCCATTCCCAGGTAGGCCCGCTTCTATAATATAATTCCGCTGATCCTTCTGCAATAAGGCAAATTTTAAGTGAACTGCCTTTTGATTTTTTTTCTTTTATTTTATAATCACTATAAAACTTATCTTCTTCATCACCTGAATGTGACCTGCTCTGAACTACATTCAAATAATCATTGCTATTTAATTTACTAACTTCAATTTTATCAGTTTTCCCGTTAATTGACTTATAACTTCCACCTTCAATGGTACCAAAGTACGTTTCACCTGTAACGGGAACATTTATAGCACCTAAAACCGGTAATTTATTTTTTATTAGTGCAATGTTAACCGTAAATTCACCATTTCTTTTAATAAACTCCTTTGTGCCGTCTAACGGGTCCACCAGAAAAAATTCATTCCATCCTTTCCTGCTTTCATAATTAATGCCCTCCCCTTCTTCAGAAAAGACCGGGATATCGGGGAAACTCACTCCCAATTCTTTAGCTATATAATTATGTGATCTTTTATCCGCTTCGGTTAAAGGAGAATTATCCTCTTTAATATTAACATTAAAATCGTCCGAATTATAAACATCGAGAATTAATTTACCTGCTTCTTCAGCAATTTTTGTTAATTTTTCAATCATATTATTGTCGAATTTGTAGATTTTCGAATTGACGAATTACATTTGATAAAATACTAAACTAATTTTGAAGGATTCTGGACTACCTGCGGTATCCATACGGCAAAGGTAAGTTTTCACGGAAATGACAATTTGAATTTTTCAGAAGTCTCATTTAACGACACTGATCAACTCCTCTAACCACGTTTTCTCACTGATGACTACCATTCCCGGTTTTCAATCTTCCATACTCAATCTAACATTTCCCCATCATCGCTTCTTCACCGTTCCTTTCATCATCTTCCAATAATTTTTGAGATCATCCTTTGTAGCATAATAAAGCAATGTAAGACACACTGCAAAGAACATAATCAAGATTAAAATAATTGATCTGCTGGGCCCTGTTTTTAATACCGGATCTTTCGCATTTTCCATTATGTTTAAAATCGGTGCATCTTTAACCACATCGATCATGGCAAGTTCTTTCTGTTGCTGGAGCTGCAGAAAAACTGTGCTTAATATAGTAACATTCCTGGTTAGCCTGTTTTGTTCGAGTTGCAATTGCGGGGACTGACTGGTTTCCCGGTTCTTTATCTGGAATACTTTAAGTTCATTTTCTGCAAGATTTAATGAATCCTTAACCTGTCCAATTCTTTTATTTATGTAAATAAGCTGTTCTTTTGCATTATATTTCATTTGAGTGCGGATATATTTGTCTAAAGATTCCGCAATATTGTTAGTGACAGCCGCAGATAATTCGCCTTCAGGCATTCTTACCGTCAGTGTTAACACATTAGTAACTGCATCAAGATTTGTTTTTAATCTTGATTTAACAAAGTCTGTATATACCGATAAAAACATTCCCCTTGCCTGCAGGCTTTGAGGTAAACTTTCATCCGGTTCTACATCAAAGTATTTAATTAGATTTACTGAATCAGGGTATTCATCCGTCTTATATTTCCTATAAATAACCGGGCTCAAAACTGATTCACTTGTCACTAATTGCTGATAAACTGCCGTGGAAGTACCCTGCCCTATATTAACGCCTGCTAAAGACGCAAGACCGCTAAATTGTGCCAAAGAAGATGATTGTGTCCCATAATCTGGTAAAATAGTTATAGTAGTATCAAAATAGGGTTTAACAAAAAACAACAAAATGGCTACCAGAAATAACTGCTATGCTGCCATTAATAATTATTAATTTTTTCTTTGCAGCCAGAATTTTTTGAATGTATGGCCCTAGTTTTTCCATAAACAATTTGAAACTTTCTTTAGCAGAAAGTTCGTCTTCCTGTTCGGGGTTTATTTTGTTTTGTTCATCCGACATATGGCTTTATTATAATTATTAACCTGTTAAATAAATTGTTTTTATTAGTTTATACAAAAGCTATATTTAAATTAAGATAATTTTATTTGTATACTATTGCACTTCAACAGTAAGACACATCTTTAGCATATATAGTAGAATAATCCAATCAGTCTTTTTATCAATTATTCCCCAAATGTGCCACAATCTTCCATCCATTTCCTGTACGGCGAAGTCCTGTTAAAATAAAACAAGCCCTTTAGAAAAGTTATATTAAGCACTCCACTTTTCAGTTAATTGTTTACTTATTAAGCCTTACCAGAGCCACCACCAACACCAAGGTAGTACCGAGGATAGTCGCGATATCCCTTATTATTGGTCCGGCAGTACTGGGAGTATCAATTTCAGATGGCACTATGATAGTTGATCCGGCTTCAATCTCCGGATTTGGTACAAAGAACCAGCCGGATGCTTCCCATTTTTTACCGTTTGCCTGAATTATTATATCATCCCCTTCGGAGGCATTTTCAGTATATCCTCCTGCCTGATTAATATAATAACTTAATCCTTCTCCTTCTTTATAAGGAACTGTGGATGGGAGTCCCACTTCACCAAGCACATATATTTCATTTACTTTCTTTTCTACAACAACGGAATCTTTTGGCTGCAGCACAAGGTTATATGATGAACTTGAATCTTTTTGAATTGCATTCCAGTCAACCGGGATCCTATTTGAATAAAAATCAAGAAAAGCCTGACGGTTATAAATACTCTCACCCCTAAAATCGTTTTTAATGCTATCAGGAAGACTTTTTATGAAATTACTTGTAGTCCCTAACTTAAATACCGGGTTTTTCCGCACTACAAAAATACCGTTTTTATTCGCGGCCGATTTAAATCCACCGGCTCGTTCTATAAAATTCTTCAGTCTTTCGCCCTCATACAAAGTATAGTAAGCACCAGGGGAATTAACTTCGCCAGAGACGAAAACCGGCGGAGCAAAATATTTGCTGGGATCACTTTTGATAACTACTTTATCATAATCCTGCAATTTAAAATCCTGCGACGGATCAGTGTTCCAGTAATCTTTCGGCAAATTTACTATATACTTTTTATTGTAGATGTTTGCATTTACAGTATCCATTCGTGCAATTTCAATATTTTTAGTAGTGGCTGTATCACTAAGTCCACCCGCAAGTATTATAAGATCAGAAACGGTCATATTCTTCAGGCTGGTATAATAACCGGGATGTTTAACCTGCCCTGAAATTTCGACAGCGTTCACAGGAAAGAAATTTTCTTCTTTGTATATTATTATGTTGTCCCTGTTTTCAAGCTTCAGGTTATTATGACTATCCCCATTAAGTGCAGCTTTTAAATTAAATGAGTGTATTTCTTTTTTCTCAGATGGCAAAGTCCTTATTAAAACCGCTTTTTCCAAAAACGCGTCCGGGAAAAGAGTGTCGGCTTTTATTACAAGATCACGTATGGTCATTCCATCCGTAAGCTCGTAAGTACCGTAGTTCTTAACGTCTCCGGTTATTGTAACCTTATTTTGCGGAAGTTTGTTTATACCTCTTATATTAATTACATCGCCATCAGATAAGGTGTAATCACTGTTTTTAAATTCGTCTATTGTTTTAAAAGTAAGATCAACGCTGAGAACATTATTTTGATAGTCTTTCCGCTGGTCGAAAGGAATTACCCGTTCAATATGAACATTCTGGAAATATGTACTGAAGTTTACTCCGCCGGCATATTTTAGCAGATCTTTTAGCTTCTCTCCTTTTTTAAGTTCATAAATTGCAGGACGAAAAACGTGGCCCATAATTGCCACACGTTCGCCAACAGGAGGGACAAAAAGGACATCTTCATCCTCAAGCCTTACATCACTTGACTGATCACCTTTGAGTAAATAGTCGTAGATATCAATTGTAGAAATAACCTTACCGCCGCGTATTACCTGAACGTTTCTTAAACTTCCGTTAAGATTGGGCCCGCCCGAATAATATAATGCTGTAAAAGAAGATGACAACGCAGGAAGTGTGTAACCACCCGGTTTATTGACTTCACCAAGGACAAAAACTTTTACACTTCGCAACTTTCCGGTAGAAACGTCAAGATGAGTCTTTGCTCCGCTTTTAGAGTTTGCAGAAACATCCAGTGAAGAATAACTTTTTGAGAGTACCGAAAGCAGCCTGGTTCGAAGTGAACTCATTGTAAGTCCACTTACATAGACCAGGCCGGCATCGGGAATATATATACTTCCATCCTGAGCCACTGTTAATCTTTGAACGAGTTGTGTCTCACCCCAAAGTGAAATAACAACTTCATCACCGGGACCTATAACATAATTAACCGGGACTGGAATGTTTACCGAAGGCTGGAAAGTAGTTGGTGAATAGTTAAAAATTTTATATCCATATGCGGGAAGAACTGCTAATCCAGGGTCCTGGTCAACAAATGCGGGAACAGAATATGTTAGTGCTGGTTTTAAATTTTGAGATCCAATATTCGTGGAATCTATTCCATTGGGGGTAATTACCGTAGTATCAATTCCCGCTCTAACCCTTAGTTCATTCAGGTTTTCAGTCTGTTGCTGTTGAGATTGCTTAAGTTTTGCATAATCATCAACAGTGTAACCCATAGCTTCAGCTTTTTGTTTGATCTGTGCATCGGTTAAACCACTCTGCCTGGCCAAATCAAGATAATCCTGTGTAGACTGGGAGTGAATAAAGCTAAATGCAAAGGTTAAGGTAAAGAGCAGCGATAAAAATATTCTTTTAGATATCAATTGAGTCCCTTTATTACAAATTTTTGTGGATTTCTGTTTTGTAAAATAACAACAAATAAGTTAATTATGAATTCTGAATTATGAATTTTGAATTATTATTGAGATTGCAATTTTTATAATAGATGGTAAAATTTTAACGGTTTTTCAATATTTAACGAATAAGTTAATTATGAATGCTGAATTATGAATTTATATTTTTTGCAATTTTTTAATAAGTAAATTTTAACGGTTTTTCAATACTTTAAGCAAATAAGTTAATTAATGATTCTGAATTATGAATTTGAATTTTTAATTAATAGATGCAATTTTATAAAATTTTTTAACGGTTTTTCAATATTTAACGAATAAGTTTAATTATGAATAGTTGAATTATGAATTTTGAATTATTATTGAGATTGCAATTTTTATAATAGATGGTAAAATTTTAACGGTTTTTCTTAATAATTTAACTATATAAGTTAATTATGAATGCTGAATTTTGAATTGAGATTTAATCTTTAAATTGAGCCATTTTGAATAGTTTTTAATTTTTAGATGTATAGAATTTATAATGAATTTCTTCATTAAATCTTCTAATTCAAACCTTGATTAATTATTGTAATTCATGTTGATACTCCACAAACTGGTTTCCTGCAATTAAGTTGTTAAGCCAATATTGCACCTCTACCCGGTTTCTCTCGCTTCTTTTGCGGCAATAGACATCTTTGAGATAAAATCTTTTTTAGATTGTGCCGCAATTGATTCATTTACATTAGCACCGATACTTGTCCCACATTTTAATAATTGCTTTGAAATTATATACTCTTTTTGACCGACTAATTTTTTATATAAAGCAATTGTATTCAGGGCAAAAGTAAATGATTTATCCTGTATTATGTTTTGTCTATTGGCCAATCCTGCCCATTCCTATTTCAAAATTCAGCACTCAACATTAAGAAATTAAGCTTTGAAAATTTTGCTGTTTTTTACGCCGGCTTTACCAAATAGGTTTCTTGTATCAACAATTAATTTTGAATGCTGAATTATGAATTTTGAATTGTCCTTATAATAAGTATGGTCCGTGCTCAGCAATATGAGATCGTATTTTTTAAGATTATTTGCGGTTAAAGCAACTGATTTCATATTGTAATTATATTTTCGTGTAAAGGGAAGTTTAGGAACATATGGGTCATTATAATCCACATCCGCTCCCTTTTCCCTGAGCAATTCAATTAGTCTTAATGATGGAGATTCACGCATATCATCGATATCTTTCTTGTAAGAGGCCCCAAGAATAAGAACTTTTGAACCGTTCAATGATTTTTTACTTTTGTTTAAAGCCTCCCCAGCCTTTTCCACTACATAATACGGCATAGAAGTATTAATCTCGCCTGCGAGTTCAATGAAACGCGTATGCACTTCGAATTCACGAGCTTTCCAGGTTAGATAAAACGGGTCAATGGGAATACAATGTCCACCAAGTCCGGGCCCGGGATAGAAGGGATGAAAGCCGAAAGGTTTTGTGGCCGCAGCTTCAATCACTTCCCATACGTCAATGTCCATCTTATCAAAGACAATCTTTAGCTCATTTACTAATGCAATATTTATAGAACGATAAATATTCTCAACGAGTTTTGTTGCTTCAGCAGCCCGGGTTGAAGAAACCGGTACCGTTTTTACAATTACCTGGTTATATAAGGCAAGTGCAGCTTTGAGACAGTTTTCTGTTATTCCACCAACAACTTTAGGAATTGTACCTGTTGAAAAATCCGGATTATTAGGATCTTCCCGCTCCGGTGAAAATGCAAGGTAAAAGTCCTTCCCAACTTTAAACCCCCTCTTTGGTTCTCCCCCTTTGGTAAAGGGGGAGTTAGTGGGGGTTTGAAACATAGGCAATAAAATTTCTTCTGTAGTACCCGGATATGTGGATGATTCAAGAACAACCAGTTGCCCTTTCCTTAAATATTGTGCTACAATTTTTCCGGAGTTTTCGATGTAGGTCATATCAGGCTCACGGTGTTCGTTAAGTGGAGTCGGCACACATATTATAATTGCATCACATTTAGTGAGTTTTGAAAAATCGGATGTAGCACTAAATTTGTTGCTATCCACAAATTTCTTTATCCTATCTTCCTTTATATGTTTTATGTAGCTTTTGCCTGAATTAAGAATGGGTATTTTCTTTTCATCAACATCAAAGCCTGTTACAGTAAATCCTTTGCTGGCAAATTCTAACCCTAATGGCAACCCAACGTACCCCAAACCAATTATGCCGATGTTGGCATTTTTATTGTTTATCTTTTTTATTATTTCCATGATATTATAGTTTTCCTTGACGTTTTTTGAACCCTTAAATTATATAAATTGACATTAAAATCCATCCGGCTCTCCTATGGCCTTTAATATTAAATTTTTTGAACTTTTATCTTTAATACCACAGCTTCGCCCGGTAAGTCCCATTTTTAGAGGACAGATGAAAATTTTCCGTGTACTATTTATATGGTTTTATATAAGCTAATTAATATAATAAGCCGGGAGCACAAGATAAAGCCCACGCTTACATATCTTTAAGCCAATTGAATTTATAAAAGACTTGAATAATTGTGCTGAGGATCAGACCCTCCATATTCAGCGAATTTTGGTCCTTAATATAGTAATTAATTCAAACAGACAACAAAATTAGGTCCATGGTTAAAAACTAGACTTTCACGGAATTTACAATAATTATTTCCAGAATTTTGCTGCAAAATTTATGTAAAAAGAATCAAATTGTCACGTTTTTGAGGAAACTTTTGAGCTAACGGGCTGGGAGTTTTGAATTATGAATTATGAATTATGAATTATGAATTATGAATTATGAATTATGAATTATGAGTTTTGAATTATGAATTATGAATTATGAATTATGAATTTGAAGTATTCTACTGCTTCAACAGTTTAAAATTGGTCTCCTTCTATTTATCAAACAAAGTCCAAAATTAATTGTAAACGAATACTGTCTCCGGTTGTATTATTCTTTTAAAACGTAAGGAAAGCAGTTGAAAAGAATGTTCCTGTTATAAAAACAGTATGCAAAAATGTAAAAAATTGTGTCTATATTTGCTGGATTTATTTAGAATAATAATTACATAAAGACTTATTGAGTATGCCAATATTAAAGCCAAAACTTTTTACAACGTTAAAAAATTATAATAAAGAACAATTTATTTCTGACATTACAGCGGGAATAATTGTGGGCATAGTAGCGCTGCCTTTGAGCATAGCATTCGCAATAGCAAGCGGTGTAGCCCCGGAGAAAGGGCTGATAACCGCAATAATAGCCGGATTCATAATTTCATTTTTGGGTGGAAGTCGTGTACAAATTGGTGGCCCAACCGGCGCTTTTATCATTATTGTTTATGGCATAGTTCAACAGTACGGGACGACCGGGCTGGCTGTTGCAACTGTAATGGCGGGTGTGATTCTTATTCTAATGGGATTAGCCAGGTTCGGGGCATTAATAAAATTTATACCGTATCCTATTGTGGTTGGCTTTACCAGCGGCATAGCACTTTTGATATTTTCGACACAAATAAAAGATTTTTTCGGACTGCAGATAAAAAATTTGCCTTCAGAGTTTTACGAAAAATGGATAGTTTATTTCAGCTCAATGGGTTCAACAAATTATTTTGTGCTTGGTACAGCAGTTATTTCATTACTAATAATGATATACTGGCCCAAAGTTACACACCGCATTCCCGGTTCACTCATTGCAATACTGATTACTACATTTGCTGTAAATTATTTTAAGCTTCCGGTCGAGACGATCAGCGCCAAATTCGGTGAGATATCATCAAGTATACCTCATCTGACTTTATATGACATTAATTTTAAGATTATCAGAAACCTGATTGCGCCCGCAACTGTCATTGCACTTCTGTCAGCAATTGAATCATTACTCTCGGCGGTAGTAGCAGATGGTATGATAGGTGGAAAGCACAGGAGTAATATGGAACTTATAGCTCAGGGTGCAGCTAATATTGTTACACCGTTGTTTGGCGGAATTCCTGCCACGGGTGCAATTGCAAGAACTGCCACTAATATTAAAAACGGGGGCAGGACGCCTGTTGCGGGGATAGTCCATTCAATAACATTATTTTTTATAATGATATTTTTTGGAAGTATGGCGGGTATGATACCAATGGCGACACTGGCTGCTATACTAGTAATGGTAGCATACAATATGAGCGAGTGGCGTGCATTTAAGCAATTATTAAAAGCGCCCAAAAGCGATATCATTGTGCTACTAACAACATTTCTACTGACAATAATTTTTGATTTAACCCTGGCAATAGAGATAGGAATGGTACTAGCTGTATTATTGTTTATGAAGCGTATGTCCGAGGTATCCAACATAAGCATAATAACAAGGGAAATTTCAGATGAAGAGGAGAAGACGGATTCGAATTCCATCGACAGGAAACAGATACCTGAGGGGGTTGAAGTATTTGAGATAAACGGCCCTTTTTTCTTTGGAGCCGCATCAAAATTTGAGAGCCAGATGCAAATAGTAGAATCTCCACCAAAAGTGAGGATATTAAGGATGAGAAATGTTCCGGCAATAGATGCCACCGGGCTGAATACACTTAAGTCAATTTACAATCACTCAAAGAAACAGGGGGTAGGCCTAATACTTTCGGGTGTTCATACTCAGCCTTTATACGCAATGACGCAATCAGGAGTTATTAAACAATTCGGTGATGAAAATATTTTCGGAAATATAGATGACGCACTTGACCGTTCAAGGGAAATACTCGGGCTTCCAAAAATAGGAAGGCCGAAAGATTTTAGCCCTACAGTTAAGAGAGAAACAGAGCAGATTACTTAGGGCTACCGCTTCAACAGTTTAGAATCACTCTCCTTCATTTTCTCATACAATGTTTTATCTGTATTGCCATCATAGAGGTATGAAGATCCTTCGGCTATGCTCAGGACAAGCTTCAATCGGTTCTGCCTGGTCAAGTTGAATTATTGAAACCTCGCAGAGCGGGGTAGACTTGAATGTCTATCCAATCTGAGAGGATCTTTCGCCAAATGGGCAGGCGGCAAAGGCAGGTTTGTGTTCGGACTTTTAGATTGAGTTAGATATTGGTACGGTTGAGGTGTAGTTTTTTAGGTTCATAGGTACTCCCATTTTTATTTGAAATTAAATGCTGCAGAAACAAAACTATTATTTTATTACTACCTTCTTTTCTCTTAAAAGAAAAGAAGCAAAAGTTCAAGGCTGCAATAATTTGACTAAAATTCAGCTCACTCCACTAAAATAAATTAACTCATCACGGTACCGCGTGATTCAAACAGAATTTATTTTTTCGCTCCGTTCACTGAATTTTTTATCCCGCGGAGCGGGACAAGCGTCAAATAATTGAGGCCGTTTAGTAATTCTTTTAAGGCACAATAAAACCAATAACAAAATATTTTTAGCCAAATAGAATTCGTTAATTATTAATGATTTCTTTTGTTGCAATTGAGCCAGTTATTGAACCTCGTAGGTTTACGCGGCTAATAGGGGGTAAAATATAGGCTGTCCTGTACTTTTCTCCCGTCAGAGCCGGGCAAGCTTGATAGAAAAGTACTCCCGCTTTTCAGCGGGACAGGTGCCAGATCAAGGCTGAAAAAGATTTTTAGGCCGTTGTGATTTCCTAATGTGATTCTAACCAATTTTGTTGCTGAACGATTATTTAAAACAAAAAACCCCGGAATTTCTTCAGGGGTTTACTGTGAGCTGACAATCCGTCAAAGCCAGGCAAGTGGGACTCCACCATTGGCGTCCCTTCGGGAGAACCCTCAACGTGCTGGTCCGATATCAGTGGGATTATCTTTGTTTTCACCTAATTACTAGCGTTTTTCTATTGATGTACTCTATTCTGTCTATATATTTAGGATTATAAATGATTCCAATTATCATCTGATAATAAAAATGTTATAATATTTTCGAGTTTATTGTTTCCTTGTCCTGAATTTTGGATCAAATAACTGATCATTTATGAAATGACAAATATGCCAGGCTCAAAGATCTTTTCTAAAAGTGATTTGGCAAATAACTTTTTTCAAAGCCGGATTAGACTTCAGGATATGAGTTGTGTTTGAAAAAGAGCAATACAGATTAAAATATTTTAATCTTGCTTTAAAAGTACTTCCCTACTTTTCTTTCCCCTATAAAACAGATATATCAACATCCCTACAATTACGGAAATAGTTATTGCAACCGCTCCAGCTACACCGGGGTTTTCACCTGTTGCCCTGGTAAAAGGTACGGCAACTTTACCGTAATAAAATATCATATGCACAATTACCGCTGTAACTGATGCTACTACAGGGACAATTTTCGGTACATTATTTAAAAACATTCCAAATAAAATAGGAATGAATGCTGCTGCAAAATATGCATATACACCGTTCTGGGCTAAAATTGCTACACTTAGTTTTGGGTGAACTAACTGGTTATATGAGATGAGAATTGACACAACGGCAAGCACTGTTATTACAATTTTATTTAACCTGACTGAAAATTTTTCTCTCATGTCTTTATCTTCAGGAAAGTACCTTCCGAATAGTGGTGTAATTAAATCAGAAGTTATGGTAGTGCTGATAGATTGAATTAATCCTTCAAGTGTTGATATTCCTGCCGATATCAAACCAAGAATTACAATCAGCCCCACATATACCGGGAATCTGCTTACTACATAAGCAGAAAATATTCCGTCTAATCTTAAAGGCTCACCGTTAATTGCTAAGTCTGGAAATGCAATTCTTGCATACAAACCTGCAAATACTACAAGAAAAAATATTCCCTGCACAATCGCACCAGTAATGAGATATTTGTTTACATCTTTTTCTGTTTTTAATAAAAGAGATTTTGTTAGAATATGAGGCTGACAGACTATCGCTATACCAATTACTATCTGAGCAAAAATAATCTCGAAAAAATCTCTAAACAAAAAGCTGGACTGGTTTGTTAGCTGGGTTAATTTGGGATCTATATTAGTCAAAGTATTTATAAAACCATTCACCCCGTTACTGAAATTCTGATAGCCGGAGCCAAGCAAAATAAAGGCTACAACCAGCATTATCACAGCCTGTACTGTATTTGTGTAAACCATCGAGTTTGCACCACCGAACATCATATACCCGAAAATAAATATTACTATCCCAGTCAGAATATAGAGTTCATCGACATTTAAAGTCTTGGAAAGAATTTTTGTTAATCCGACACAAATCAGAACTATAAACGTAATAAGCAATAATGATAAAAAAGCAAAGAAGATTGTAAGGCCCTTACTTTTATATCTTGTCCCGATCCATTGAGCCATTGTTAGTGCTTTAACACTTTCACCGTGTTTTCTGAATCCTTTTGTTAGTACTATTAAAGAAATAATAGCAGCAGTAGGTAAAACAATTACGTAGGAGAGAATGCAGCTAAAACCATAAGTTGCAGCAAACCCCGGATTTATAATAAAAGTTGCTGCGCTGGTCATAGAGGCTGCAAGCGCAAAACCGACAGCAACCGGCGAGAATGCCATACTTCCAATTGCATAGTCCTGCATATTCTTTGTTTTTAAAGCCCCCCTGACAACAAAAAATAAAATCACTCCTGCATAGGCTAAAATTACTATCCATCCTGCAATAACCAGACTGTGAGAGGCAATATTCAATTTATCCTCCTAAAATTAATTTGAAGTAAGTAAGAAGTCTAAATTACAATGAATAAATTGTTTACCGGGAATTAAAGATATGCTAAAGCAGCAATCCCTTTTAATTCACCATATTTTTCAAGATCTTTTTATCGATTTTCCCAATTGCAGTTTTGGGTATCTGATCAATAAAAATAAATTTATGCGGTATTTTATACCCGGCTAATTTGTCTTTAAGAAATAATTTAATCTCGGCATCATTAAGTTTTTTCCCTTTTTCAAGCACAATAAATGCGCAGCCAACCTCACCCCATTTATCGTGAGGAATTCCCAGTAATGCGGCTTCCGCTATAACCGGATGGCCATGTAATACACTTTCAACTTCAGTGGGGTAAACATTTTCTCCACCGCTGATAAACATGTCTTTGCTTCTGCCTATAATATAGAAATATCCCTCCTCATCAATTCTTGCAATATCACCGGTATGGAGCCAGCCGTCCCTTATTGAATCTAAAGTTGCGTCAGGTTTATTCCAGTATCCCGGGGTTATATGCGGACCACGGATTAAAAGTTCACCCTCTTCATTTGCATCGCAGGTACTTCCATCTTCTTTTACGGTTTTCATATCTACATGAAAAGCGGGAAATCCTACTGACCTGGATTTCTCTCTTACTTTTTCAGGAGGCAACCAGAAATTATTTCCGCTTGCCTCTGTTAGCCCGTATCCCATCTTAAAATCAACACCTTTGTTCCAGAATTTTTCCATAACGGGCAAGGGGCACGAAGCGCCACCGCTTATCACGAGCCGTAATTTTGTAAAATCTGTTTTTCCCCACCGCGCGTGCTGCTGCATCATTACATACATAGTAGGCACAGCAACGTAATGAGTAATCCCCATCTTCTCTATTAAATCAAAACTTTGCTCCAAATCGAAATCACGACAAAGGATTGTTTTTCCACCGACATGAACAAGCGGAAACATAAAAATATTGGGACCTCCAATATGAAACAAAGGCAACTGAAGCGGTGCAATATCTGATTCGCAAATTCCCCATGTTGTAATTGTATTTACATTATTCCAGAAAATATTTCCATGGGTCATTATCGCGCCTTTTGGCAAACCTGTGGTACCACCGGTATAATAGATTCCCCACGGGTCATCCATTTCAAGATCCGGCCGGTATTCAAGTTTATCTGAAAATCCGCTGCTTTCATTAAAATCCAGGTCTCCCGGGTTTGCCTTTTCGGTTAGCGCAACTGCTTTGCAATTTTCAGGAAAAATATTTCTTAATTCATTTACCTGCTCAATCCACTCTTTTGAGTAAATAAATATTTTGGGCTCTGCATCCTTAATAATTCCTTTTAATTCATTAACTGTTAACCTCCAGTTAACATTATGCAGTATTGCGCCAATCTTCCCACAGGCAAAAATTATATTTAAGAATTCCAGGCAGTTTGTCGAATATATTGATACCCTGTCCCCTTTATTAATTCCAAGACTGTGTAAATAATTTGCTACTTTATTAGCTGAAGCATTCCAATCTTTAAATGTTAGTTCCTTCCCTGTATTGAAATCAAGTAAGCCGATTTTATCCGGAGTATGTTTTGCACGTTTATCGAGATAGTCTGTTACGTAAAATGATTTTTGTCGTTCCACTATTTGTTTTCTTTAATTTAATAGTTAAAAAAAATTAACAGGGGCCCCATTTAACACAAGCCGCACCCCAGACATAACCAATTCCTGCACCCAGCATCAGCATTAAATCACCGTCTTTTAATTTGCCCTGTTTAATACCTTCTACAATATTTATAATAGTATCCTGTTCACCAATGTGCCCGATATTTCCAGCATATACAGATTTATCGTGGCTTAGTCCCAGATTGTCCAGCAATCCATAATGAGCGGAAGGTTTAATCAAAACCATATTTACAAAATCTAAATCCGTTTTTGCATATGAAGTACCGTCTGGTTTTTTGCCGCTTTTCTTCAAGGCCTGTTCGCAGCACCATACCCAGTTATCCATAGATACTTCGTTTAATCTTTTTTTCATGCTTTCTGGATTAACAAGATCAAAATAAAATTTGCCTTCTTTGACAGCCTGGTCTGTCGGATGCTGCATAGTTCCGCTTGCAGGAACAATTACATCCTTGCTCATTGAACCGTCAGAGAGTAACTGGCTTCCGAGAACATGGTTTCTATCCAGTCCTCGCCTTAGTAACATTGCTCCAGCACCGGCTCCGATATTAAACAGAAAAGTTGTGTTATGATTTTTGAAATTTATGAATTTGTCAATGGCATATCCCCCGGCTATTAAAACCGTATTCACATCCGGATCAGAATTCATTAGGTCTTTTGCAAGTTTAACTGCGGCTATGGATGTGCTACATCTCATATGCATGTCCATAGCCCAGGCTTTTGTTGCCCCAATTTCATAAGCTAAATGAATTCCGGATGTCCACAATAAGTATTCGCGCCATTCTTCGGTAGTACATAATACTACATCGACCTCTTCGGGTTTAATATCGGTATGGGAAAAACAATCACGGGCTGCTTTTAATGCCATTTCATTTGGATGATCATCAGGGCCGGAAATATATTTTTTTTCTATGCCGAGTTTACCGCGTACAACGTCAACAGGCAGTCCACTTTGTTTAGCAATATCTTCTGCCGTTAAATAATTTTTCGGCAGATACATTCCAACGCTTGCAATGCCTACAGCATCACTATTCTCTTTCATTTAGAACCTTGTCATTATTAGGAATATTAAGAACAAGTCCCCTGTAATTTTACTTACAGGGGACTAACAACATTTAACCACTACGAACTAGAAGGAGAACTTAACTTCTGCATTAAACAGCCTGCTGATTGGAGGTGAAGCAACAAATTCCATTGCCTGTACATCAAACAAATTTGCAACACTTCCGGAAATTGTAACTACATCTGAAACCCTGTAACCAGCAGAAAGATCCACGTTAAAGAATCCACCGAGCGGACCATAGTTCCAATCTCTACCGACCCTCTGTCCTTCAACAACCGGGCTTCCACCATAGGTCAGTCCCGGAATAGTTTCAGACCTTACGTTTATGCCGGAGAAGAAATTGTATTTCTGTGCCCAGCGACCGAATATTGAGCCAAAGAATTTTTCACTGGAATAATTTAGGCCGATACCAATTTTATGTTTTGGAGTATTCAGAGGCAAATCATTTACGTCGACTTTACCGTCTTTATTTCCATCATTCTTTGGATCGTTGGTATCCATTGAAAAATCAAAGAAGGAATAATTTATAGTCATACTTACGTTCTTATCAAAATAATAATTCAGCCCGACATCAATTCCATATGTATTAACTTTTCCGAAATTTAAATAAGTTAACACATAATCTCCGGGGCCTACTCCCAGCCCAGGCTGGTATTTACTAATCGGTTCGTCTCCCCTCTTAGTCACCAAAGGTCCTCCTGTAAAGGCTGTTGGTGCAATGTTGGTCAGAGGGCTGATAAAGTTTTTGGAAATATTATAATACCCGTTAACATCAACAAATAATTTGTTGTCAATTACACCCTTATAACCAGCTTCAATTGTATTTATTGTTTCAACCTTTAACGGATCGATCTTTGAACCATCACTGAGCGTAAATCCTACTCCATTACCCAATACCAGTCCTCCAAACAGATTCATGTCAAGATTAAGAATAGTCGGAGCAGCAATACCTTTTCCGTAAGTAACACGAAATGTTCCTGCGCCGCTAGTATATAATAATCCGGCTTTGGGAATAAAGTTAAATCCATAAAGTTCATGGTCATCTGCACGGGCTGCCACAATTGCTTTAAATCCTGAGCCAAGTTCTTTTTCTATCTGACCGTAAAAGCCATATTGTCTTACATTAATTCTACCGCCACCATCTATAAGATATGTACCTTTACTACCAGCCATATCTAATTGATACTGACCACCGACAATTACATTAAAACCATCCCAGGTGTTATTATACTGAATTTCAGAATTCAGCCTTCTTGAATCATCTTTAAATACAGCACCGCGATTTAAAGCTACCCCGGAAGAAGGGGACGTACCTGCCCATTGCTGAGTGAAAGATCTCCTTAGAGCTTCTTGTTCACTAAATCCTGCATTTTTAAAGCTCCAGTAGTTTTGTGTACGTTGGTTGATTGCAAATGTATTTTCTGTTGTACTGATTGTATAATATACCTGGGCAAATATTCTGGGTGAAACATATCTCACCTGTCCAATATGCAATGTCCAGTCTTTAATCATGTTTCTTCCGGCGTTTGTTACGGAGAGGAAATTGCTCCTGCTTCCGCCATAAGAAAATATAATATCATTATCTTTTACTGGTGTATAAACCATCTCGGCAGTGCCATGAAGATAATTGAAATTTCTATCTTTGCCGACTTCATCATATCCTTTGGTTCCTATATAAACACTATCAGTGAAATTATAATCAATTCCTTTAGTGTATTCAGCGGATACTTTATAAGCAAATTTATCGCTTAAAACCTGGGCATGCCTGACTCTTCCGTCAACCACGCTCTGACTTCCGCCGCCAAGAGCCACAATAGTGCCCTGTGAGGATCTCGGATCTTTTGTAATTACATTTATCAGACCGTTATGGGCGTTCGGTCCGTATAAAGCTGCGGAAGGACCCAGTATAACTTCAACCCTGTCAATATCTTCTTTAATTGGTGGATTCATCGGACCAAAAGCAAGACCTGTGGCAATTAATGTTGCCAGTTTGTTATCCGATAGTTCGAGAATTTTGGGATTAAACGCGCTGTTAAAACCACGAACATTAAGTCCTGTTTGTGATACCCCGGTTCTTATATAATCCACACCTTTCAGACGTCCGAATAATTCACCTGAATTACCAGCATATTCCTCCAAGTCCTTCGAAGAAATAAGCCCAATTGATGCCGGGGCATCCGTAATTTTTTCAGGTTTTCGCGAAGCACTTACGATCACCTGATCACCCAGTATTTCTGTATGTTTCAGTTGTACATCAACAGTCAGCACAGAATTTTCCTTGATATTTACAGATTCTGTATGACTGGTGTAACCAATATAAGAAATGGTAAAAACATACTGTCCTGCCGGTATGTTACTTATTGAATACATCCCCCTGTCATCTGTTGCGGCACCGATATTTGTACCCTGCAACAAGACATTAGCACCAACTAATGCTTCACCTGTTCCGGAATCGGTGATAGTTCCTTTAATGCCCCCACCCGAAGCAAATAAAAACGAGGAACTAATCAGAACAGCGAAAAAGCAGTAAAACAGATTTTTTATCATGAAGAACTCCTGATATTAGTGATAATTAATTATTTATTCTTAGAAAGAAACAGTGCATCCATTTATTTATGTTTTCTACTAATAGACTAACAGAGACCTATTTATTCTTCTGATTTATATAATTCCTTCTTTAAAATTTTTCCTGCTCCGGAAATCGGAAGTTCTTCCTTAAACATGATGTACCTGGGTGTCTTGTATTTTGTCAGGTTTGATTTTAAATAATCCATAATTTCTTCTTCGCTAACCGCAGGTTCTTCTTTTTTAAGAACAATAAATGCCTTGCCAACCTGTCCCCATTTTTCATCATCAACTCCAATTACTGCACACATTGAAACAGACCTATGCCTATAAAGCACTGACTCAATCTCCGCAGGGTAAATATTTTCACCGCCACTTATGAACATATCTTTGAGCCGGTCAACTATGAAGAAATAACCTTCTTCATCTACATATGCCAGATCACCCGTATGCAGATAATTCTCTTCATCAAATATTTTTCTTGTTTCTTCGGGGTTATTAAAATATCCCGTGGTGGCGCTCGGACCTCTTAATACAAGTTCTCCCATGCTATTTGCAGGCAGTGGTTTATTTGTTTTTATATCAACAATTCTTGCATCAACAAAATAATTTGGTTTTCCTATTGAGCCTGCTTTTCTTTCCGCATCTTCACTAGGAAGAGAAAATACGCCGGGGCCGAACTCTGTCATGCCAAATCCCTGTCTGAATACGACATTTTTTTCATCACGGTATTTTTGAATTAAGGAAACAGGCATAGGCGCGCCTCCGCTCATACAATACCTGAGCGAAGAAAGATCTGCTTTAGCCCAATTCTTTGCGGAAGTAAGCAACTGAAAGATGGAAGGCACACCGCCAAATACTGTTGCTTTTTCTTTTTCAATAATATTTAAGACCTGCTCTGCATCAAACTTTTTAGTTTGAATTATTTTCCCGCCCTGTATTAAAATTGGTAAGGAAAAAGCAAATAGCCCCCCGGCGTGAAATAATGGAAAAATATTAAGGAATGTATCCGTCCCTAATACATCCCCCAGATTCGAGTTTATTGTATTCCAGACAATTTGCTTATGACTGATCTGAGCTGCTTTTGGTGTCCCGGTAGTTCCGCCCGTAAATAATAAACAGGCCGTATCAGTTTCAGTTATTGATTCACACGTTACAGGTTTATTGTCTGAAGTTTCAATGATTTTCTTCAATGAATTTTGCTGGACACTTTCGAGAGGAAGAATAACGGGCATTTGTGAACATCTACCAAGATATTCTTTAATCTCCTTAAAATTATCTTCCTCTGAATTGAAATGAATTTTTGGAGTTGTAATTCTTAATTGATTTTCAATTTCTTTTTTATGAAGCCGCCAGTTCAGGGGAACAAACACCGCCCCGATTTTCCCACACGCAAAAAAAAGGTCGTAGTGATAAATAGAGTCATAGGCTAAAAATGAAACCCGGTCCCCTTTAGTAATTCCATTTCCTTTTAACCAGTTAGCTAATTTATCGGCGCGCACATTAAGTTCAGAGAAGGTGTACCTGAACGGGATGTTTTCCGGGATATCAATTATCGCAATATCATTCCCTGAATAAACACAGCGACGGGCCAGGTAATCACCTATATACATTTAACTCTCTTATTTAATTCGTCTTAAAACAGTTGCGCAATTAGTAGCCGCTGAACCACCAACATTAAGTAATGCCCCAACTTCAGGTTGTTTTGAAGGAGCAACTCCAATTGGTTCACCGATTAATTGTTTATATAAAAGTGCGTGCATTGATGCGCCGGTAGCTCCCACAGGATGCCCTTTTGCCTTAAGGCCGCCGGATAAATTAACAGCACATTTTTGATCTCTATTAAACTTACCATCAATATAATCCTGTCCTGATTTCCCGTCTTCAGATAAACCGAGTGCTTCGGTACAAAGCAATTGGTTAATAGTAAAACAATCGTGTACTTCGGCTATATCAATATCACTAACAGACATGCCGGCTTCTTTGTAGGCTTTATTAACCGCGTGTTTTGAGCCAACCAGTTCGTGCATATTTGGTTTTTTAGATAATGGAATTCTTTCTTCTGAATGGCCTATTCCCGCAATTTCAACAACTTTATCTTTCAGGGTTTTTGCATTTCCGGTATTTGTTAGGACTAATGCCGCTGCACCATCCGAGATCAATGAACAATCGTGTAATCTTAATGGAGGAGCAACCATAAAGTTGCTTCCCTTTCCTTCATCGGGAAGATTTAAAATTGCTTCTGCTGAAAACAAATTCATCCTTTCGGGCAAACTTCCGGGACCAAAATGTGCTAGAGGATTTTCATTACCGTTTTTGTAGCATTGTGCGGCAACCGTAGCTAACATTATTCTCAACTGATCATCGGGAATTTTATAATAATCCCGGTATCCTTTTGCGTATTCGGCAAACAATCCGGGAAATGTCATCCCCAGTGCACCCTCTTCAGGCCAATAAGAAGAACAGGAAAGAGCATGGGTTGTTCCGGGTGTATCGAGCAAATTCATTTTTTCAACACCAATTACCAGAACATTCTTAAATCTCCCTGATTCAATTCCGTAAACAGCATCATAAATTGCGAGAGAGGATGATGCGCAAGCACCTTCAACCCTGGTCATAGGTTTGTACCGAAGGCCATCAGGATCAATTTCGGTTGCCAGTGGCGCAAGGTGCTCCTGGTTTGTAAATAAAGAAGGCGAGCAGGATCCGATCCAGACTGCGTCAATATCTTTTGCCTCCAGTCCTGAATCGCCAATTGCTCCTTTGCCGGCTTCAATTAGTAATTCATAAATAGTTTTTGCATCTGTTACAATGCCGGTTTCCCGGTCTTTTTTTACAAAGGAGCCAAATTTTGTATTATAAGCTCCGATGATGCTTACTTTGCTCATTTTCTCACTTTTATTTTACTTAGTTAATCCAACACGAAATATTTTATTAGAAAAATTTATTTAATCGTTTTACTTTCTATAAAATCCGACACGGTTTTATTGAATTTGTTATAGTGTTCGTAAAAGAATAAATGTTTACCTTCGAATATTTCCAATCTTGATTTATTTATATTTTTTTCAAGTTCATATGCATTATCTACTTCAACCAGCTGGTCCTCTTTCCCCGAACAAATTAAAGTAGGCGCTGTAATTTTTTTTGCATATTTTTTCCCCGCGTAGGCATTGCCGGCAAAGAACTGCCTGTAGTAGGCGTATTCAGGTTGAGGAAATTCGAGTCTCCAGTTTGTTATATAGTCCAGGTCATCCCTGTGATTATCAATAAAATACTGGGAGAAACTGAACAAATAAGTATTTTCTAATCTTTCTTTTCTTGTTTTTCCTTTTGGTTTAACTAAGCTTTGGAATGCGTCTCCGGTAGGACCGATTTGTTCCTGCCCGCCCAGAGTTGTACAGGTTAGTGTTAAAGATGCGACTTTCTCAGGCCAGTGTGCTGCAAAATACTGTGCAACAAATCCACCCATCGAGGCACCAATTACGTGAGTTTTTTTAATAGATAGTTTTTCTAACAATTGATTAAGATCTTCGGCAAATAATTTAACAGAATAAAACTCATCGGGTTTATCGGAACGGCCACTACCGCGGAGCTCAGGCATTATAAGGCTGTAACTTTTAGCCAGGTACCTGTAGTTTTTTTTCCACAACCAGTTTCCGGCACCGAGTCCAGGAATCATAAGAATTGGTTCTCCATCCCCTATAAATTCAGAATAAATTTTTATTCCATTTGTTTCTATAAATTCACCAGTAAGATCAGTTGTCATATATTTAATATTTATTTTATATTATAATTCCGCCGTCAACAGATAATACAGTTCCGGTAACATAACTTCCTTCATCTGAAGCGAGGTAAAGGAATGCATTTGCTATGTCATCCGGTTTGCCCAATCTTCCCAGGAGAGTTTTTTCTTTCATTAAGTTGATTACCTTTTCCGGCATTGATTTAATTATTTCAGTTTCCATAAAACCTGGTGCAACTGCGTTTACCCTGATATTGTGTTTCCCTAATTCTCTCGCCCAGGTTTTTGTCATTCCGATAACACCTGCTTTGGAAGCAACATAATTTGACTGCCCGAAATTTCCATAAAGGCCAACCACGGATGATGTGTTTAGTATTGCACCGCCCAGCCCCTGGTCAATTAAAACTTTGGAGACTGCCTGGGCACAGATAAAAACACCTTTGAGATTAACGTCTATTACTTTCTGCCATTGATCCATATCCATTTTTACAAGGCGTGCATCTGCAACAATTCCGGCGTTGTTAATAAGAATGTGAACCTTTCCAAATTCCTTTACAGAAGATTCGATGAGGCTTGCAACGCTGTCCGGGTTACTAACATCCACCTTAACAAATATTGCATTGCCTCCATTTTTTTTAATTTCATGAACAACATTCTGACCGGCGTTTTCATCCATATCGGCTATAACTACATTGGCTCCTTCCTTCGAGAATAAAAATGCAGTAGCCTTACCGAGACCGTTCGAACCGCCCGTTATGATTGCAGTTTTATTTTTTAGTTTCATATCTGTTCCCTCTCCCCCGAATTGATCAATTTTATATTCTAATCTATTTTTTAACTTCGTCAGACAATCCCATCTTCTCAATATACTCGTCCACCGAAAATGTATTTTCTTCTGACTTCATCCAGTCCTCAGTAAAATCAAATAACAGTTTTGTAAATCTTACGTGTAATTCGCGCATCCTGATTAATCTTTCGCAGATAATTTTTAATTTTTCTTTTTCTGCTTCACTCTCAGAGACATACTGTTTTAATAATAATTTTAAGTTGTCATCTATCATCTGAAGATTATCTTCGTACAGGCTCATCTGGTTTACAACAGCCTGCAGATAAACATCGGGAACTATTTCGTAGTGATATTTTCTCTGGCCTTTTACCCATACTTTTCTGATCAATTTTATATCTTCCAGGCGCCTGCAAATCTGATTAACCGGACTTTTAGTTATATCCAGTACTTCACACATTTGATCAACTGTCATTGGTTCCGTTTCACAAATCAGTAACCCAACAACTCTGCCTAATAACTGGCTGTGTCCAAACTTTGCATATCCCCCGCCAATGTCGTCAATGATCTTATTTCTTAAATCGTCCATATATTTCATCCTTCCAGTAATTCTGAATAATAATTATTAACTATTCCTTTAAAAATTTTATAACATCACTATTAAACTCTTTGTAGTTTTCAACAAAAAACTGGTGTCCCAGGCCATCATAAGTTTTCAATTTACTGCCGGGTATTTTTTTGTTTAGATTGTAACAATTTTGAACAGGCATTAACAAATCATTGGTTGCGCCTATTATAAAAGTTGGCTTATTAATATTTTTTACATCTTCCGATCTATCGAAGTAAACCCCTGCCATTGCCTGCGCCTGGTATGCTTCCGGCACCTGCGGATTACTGATTCTCAAATCAATCAGGTGATTAAGCACCTTTTCATCGGAAAGATATTTTTTTGTGTAAACCAGCTCGAGCTTTTTCTGAATTATCTCCCTTGATTCTCCGGAGGCAGCCAAAACCAACGCGAGGGTTTCCTGGCTCATAGGCACATGATCTTTTCCACCGAAGCCCGTCGCGGCTAAAACCAGTTTATCTACTTTTTCCGGGTAAGAAATAGCAAATTCCTGCGCAATGAATCCGCCCATCGAAACGCCGAGAATATGCGCTTTGGAAATTTCAAGTGCATTCATCAATCCGGCAAGATCTTTTGCCATCATATTTATTGAATAAGGACCGGCGGGTTTGTCCGACTTACCGACTCCCCTGTTATCGTACGCAATAACAGTGAAATGTTTTGAAAGTTCGGGTATCTGTTTTTCCCAGAGATAAAGTGAGGCACCCAGTCCTTCTATTAAAACCAGGTACGGACCGTTTCCGGTAATTTCATAATAAAGCTCGGTTCCGTTTGATTTAACTTTTCCGGTCTGTGTATCGTTGTTTGGTTGAGCATCCATATCTGCCCCCATGATGAGGAAAAATAAAAAGAGTGAAAGGTAAGTTTCAGTATTAAATAACAGCTTTTTGATTTTTTGACCCGCTTTTAGTGATATAAATCTTTTTGTTTTAAGCGATATTAAGCTATTTCCTGAAAAATCAGTTTTTTCGGTATATTCGGTTTATATGTTAACTTAAGTCTTTTAAAGTTACGTGTCAACAAAAAAATATTTTTTTTGAAATGAATAGCCAGAGGCTTTAAGCATCATAGTGCTATAACTTTTAATTATAGAAAGTGAAGATACAATGCCTGGGTAAAAAATTATAAGGTTAGCTTCAATTATCTCATACAGATTGGAACCAATATTTGCATAGGCAAAAAACGGGCAGCTACATTTTGAAACTTACAATTAAATAGCTTTCCTACTACGGATTGGACATCAGCAAATCTATGGCTAGAATTATCAAGGATCAAATGATTTAATAAAAATAATCAGTTTATTGTTCTCTAAATGGTAATAATGGTAAGCATATTTTTTTAATTAATTAAAGAATATATATACAGTAAAATATATTTTAGATATAATTACCGACCATGCCTACCTGAGTTACCAGTCATATATCCTGAATTTAATATAATTGCTCAGGGCCTGATCCTGGGTAAACGTTAACATCCATTTTTACCCAATTTCATAAGCATTGAACGAAATCGCAATTTACAAATTATATGCAATTTGTATGTCACTACTTAAAATAGAAAAGCCCCGCTCAAATGAGAAGGGCTAGAAGTTATTATAATGGAAGCATTTACGCTAGAGCTGGCAATCCGTCTTTGTCCCGTCCCGGGACTTCCGCCGGACAGGTGGGACTCGAACCCGCAACCTACTGATTACAAATAGGTTAAGCTTCTTCGATTAAATTCAAAATACCAAACATTTTGGTGTCAAGTTAAAAAAATGTTCAGTGAAAAGCCAAAAGTTTTTTATGAATTTGGTAACTGTATGTTGGACCGCTACATAATTTTATTAATAAAAAGTAGTTATAGAATTTTAGGAAAGTTTTCTTACCATACGACGTTTAGCAAAATTATTAATAAAATCAATTTCTTGTTTAACAAGCTGAATCGACAAACCGAGTGACAATTAATCGAACAAAGGTACTCCTGTTTTAACATTAAAGCTCTAGTAATTGCTGCAGATAGGTCTTGGTGGTTATGTTGTTGGGAGAAGCGGGGAGAAAAGATTGTTGGGAAAATGAGGGAATAGTTTGGGGTATAACGTTAAGTATATGAAAAGTAGGCGGTTACGAGGCACCAAACTTTCGGTAAATCATAAAATTTGATACGAGCCAAAAGCCTTGAATTTAGTGCTGTTTCGCCTATTTTTTATATACAATGTTAGTAGCCGTTTTCATTACAATTTTGTCAGGTAGATTCTCCAATTCTTTTCTAATTCAAATTCAGGCAACCCAAAAATATTCTTAAAATCATTAGGTTGTAAGATTAACTTTCTGATACTATCATACCCGTAATTATTGATTAAAAATTCAACTATTGATGCGGAAAAAACATATCCATTATTGTCACCAAACTTGACCATTCCTACATTATTTAAAAATTCCCAGCTTGGAATTTCAGATTGTTTAGTACCACTTAAAATATCTTTCTTAATTTCTTCTGTTAACTGCTTAGCGTAATAAAAGGCAAATCCTTCATCCAACCATTTTGGCAAACCAACTTGACCTTGTTCTCGCATATTTATAACTACAGAATGGCATAATTCGTGAACAATCGATTTTATTAGAGATTCATAACTGTGAACATTTCCTGGATTCAAAGGCGAAACCATCTTCAATTCATTTTTTCCTGCAGCACCTACAACCCAATCAGGGGCATTCTCGATATTAATCGCTTTGTGAAATTCTTTAATATCTGGATAAATAATCACAGCTATTTTAGCTACAAAGCTTGTTTGCATTATGTCAGTAAGTTCTAAAAAGTTCTTATTAAGGGTTTTTTCTAAATCATTAAGAGCTTCTTTATCTTTATCTTCTGAATAAAAATCAAAATAATCGTTTGAGTATTGAAGCTTATATGCGAAATTTTTAATTGGATTACTCTGTTTTAATTCCTCCAGTGAAATTGATTTTAAAACTAAATTTTGTTTTGATTCACCTTCTTTCCAAACTCCTTCAATTCTTTTTTTGTCAGAAGATAAAGAGCCATTAAACTCCGCCATTGCAGCCACAATTTCAAAAGTCACTGAATCTTTTTTCAGTTTAATGGCACTCAGAGGTATTCCTTTAATTCCCTTTTCGGGACTACCAACAGTTCCATTCAATTTACTATCCTTATCAAGGCTAATTACAAAAACTAATCTAGGATAATCATCACCCATTTTTACACTACCCATCCAAATACCTATAATATCATCTGAGTTTATTGTCTGAGCAAAAATATTTCCTTGGCTAATTAAAAAACCAGTTAGGATAAACAATATTACTTTTTTCATTTTCATAGTTTTCATTTAGAATGGCTACTAACGTATGTGTATAATTATTGTTCTTATACAGCGAAATTGTACGTATAAGAGCTATTGTTTATATTTTTAACATACTCATCAAGGTTTTCGCATTCAAAATATACATATACTCCATCCCCTTTTGGTAATTGGTCTGTCTGATGAATTGAAAAGGTAGAGTTTCCATCTGGACATTCAAATCGTGCATAATGAGGAAGGGCTTTTACAATCAATTTAAGTCCTAATTATTCATAAAAAGGAATTGATTTTGTCAAATCCAAAGATGGAACTGTTATCTGATTTAAGTTCATAGTTTCTCGGTTGAATTACATTACACACAACTCTTTATTTCCCGCAATAATAGAAAAGTCGTTTTAAATATCCATTATTACTGAGCAAAGTTTACGAATAAAGTTAGTTAAACGAAATGGGTTTGTTTAAGATTGTTCATTGCGGGAAGTCTTTTCCCAACTGCTGCTGCAGATAGGTCTTGGTGGTTATGTTGTTGGGAGAAGCGGGGAAAAGATAGTTGGTGAGATGAAGGGGTAGTATAACAGCGTACAGTGTTTTAGCGTATAGTAGAGCCTACCTACCAAGCCTTCGGGAGGTCGAGAGGTTTTGAATTAACCAGATTACAAAATTGGAAGAATGGATGAATGGTTGGAAAAATGAAGGGGTAGGTTTAGTGTATAAATGTTTCGGGCTTGCGAAGTTGTTGGAAAATGAAATAAGCAGCTTTTAACGAAAAACCATCTATTACACAAACCTGCGGTCATATGCTGGTATGCATTACTTTTTTTTCGATTTTAGATAATCTTCTCGAACTTTTAGAAGATCGATTTTCGAACACTCGATCAAAAGTGATTTCAAGATTTCTAAAGGCACTTCTTCTTCTTTAGTGAAATTTATACAACCTTTTTGAAAACTGGCTTTAGGTAACATAACTTTATATTTTGAATGCAAAGCTGGAGTGCAATAAATGGGCAATATGTGAAGTGATATATGATTTTTTACACTTGAAAGTCCATATTTGAAAGTTCCTGGGGCGTTATAAATAATCATTTCCTTTCCCATCATTTTTCCAATCTGAGCACTAACGGTTTTATCAGCATCTAAAATTGCAAAATGAATTTTAGACAGAATATTTTGTCTTTCAATTTCTTGTTGTAAGATGTATTTTTCGATTGTCATGTTAATTGCTTAAATGTTAAATATACTTGCCTATAACTCTTTATTTACCGCGATAATACAATAGTCCTGTTAATTATCCATCATTACTGCGTAAAGTTTACGAATAAAGTTAGTTAAACGAAATGGGTTTGATTAAAATTGCTTACTTCGGGAAGTCTTTTCCCGGCTGCTGCTGCAGATAAGTCTTGGTGGTTATGTTGTTGAGAGGAGCGGTGAGAAGATTGTATCAAAGATTAGAAATTAGGTTTCATCTATTATTTTTTTATTTAATATTACCTAGCAATTCTCTTTCAATATTTGAAGGCTTAAATTTTTCATCAGACTCCAGGATTTTTAACATTGCCCTCCGAAGATAAGAGCTGGTTTTAAATATCATTTCATATAGACTACCTTTCTTTTCTAATTTAATAACTTCTTTTGAACTTAGAGTTTTTCCGTGAACTATTTTTGATCTAAGATCATAAGAATGTTTTATATCATCATAGATTTTTAATCTTTCTTCAGATGTCTCTCCTAGAAAGGATGCTATCCGTAAAGATGCTCTGTAAATCAACTCTTGTTTAGAATCGGGAGTAAATAAGGATTCAAGACCAATCCAATAATCGATAAGATTATCTATTTCATAAGTATGATGTGAAGCATTTGCCCACCTGCTGAATGCTAATTTTAGCAACGATGAATTGGGGCCGTTCAATAATTTTTCCCACAAAGACTTCAAAGCTTGAATGTCATTTCTATCCAGAACAGTAATTCTATCATTTCTGGGATTAAATTTTTCATAATTAATTGACGAACCAGTTGAATAAGGAGCACTCGGACCAATTCGAAAATCTTCCGTAAATAATACCAGGGAATAACTATCCTTAAACAAATTGATTAAAGTTGTTAATTTGTCTGCAAATTCCATATGTCCGAACAAACCAATTTCTTCGAATTTTTTATATGGTTGATTAATTTCAATACAACAAAAAATAGAACTAATATTATGATTGGAAACCAAATGGTCATCGTTATAATTACCTGGATTTATCCATTTTTCAATTTCTTCATCTTCCAGTTTCCTAATAATTATATTTTTATCTATTTCATATATATTATCAGAAATATCCAAATTAAGAATAGGACATATTGTTTTACTAGTATTATAGTCTCTTGAAATTATTTCAACTAATTCTTTGTATTTATCATTAAAAACTATTTGATCAAATTTCGGATCAAGGACAGAATTAAAATAATTTAGCATAAACGGCGCTACAATATCCCTATGAATTTTAACATCCCAGTTGTTTTTGTCTTTTATTGGCTCACCCATTCCATCCAACAGTACTTTAGATCTTAATTTTGGGTCTCCCCCGATTTTTTTACAAAGATTTCTGAATGAATCAAGTTTACCAATCGATTGATGCAGTATAAATGAAAAACCAATAAGGTCTATTCTTTTACCATCGTGATAAGATATTCCACCACCTTCTCTCTTAATTTTTTGCCAGTTACGAAGTGGAAGCTCCTGCACCTGGAAAATTTCACAGATATCACTTACTACTTTTTCGAAATTATTTTTAAGTTTTTCCATTATTAATTTATTTCTCGTAGCATATCATAAAAAAATGAGATTTTATCATTATCATTTTTACATATAACCTCGATTTCACTAAACATTATATTTGGATGTAAGTTATACAAGCTAATTAAGCTCCATAATTCTTTAAGTAGTACTTGAATCAAATATATTGCTCTTTTGTCAGAATTATAGTAATAGAGGAAATCGAGATACTTAACAATAATTTTAAAGTAATCTACGAACACTATCTTGTTAGATAATGCATTATGAATTATTTTTAAAAATCTATCATATTGGCTATCTTTACCGATTAGATGATATTTATCAAACAAGGCTTTGGTAATTTGTTTAAGACTTTCTAAATTAAAAAGATAGTTATAACCACCCTTCGAAAAAATCTCTAATTTTTCTAAAAGTATAGGTATATCTTCCTCAAACAAATAATATAATATTGACGCAGAATTCATAATATCGATATTATTCTTAAATAGTCCCCTTGCTTTTCTGACCAATAAATCATCTAGTAAATAGACCAAATCATGTTCACTTGCATATTTTAAATTCTCATAATCTAAAACAGAGATTAGATCTATATACTTCGATTTATCGTCAAGCTCTTCAGCGGAAATAGTAATAGAAACTGCAGAAACATCGGATAAGGATTTTATAATACTATAATAAAAACTTTGCCTTTTTTTGATTTGTTCTTTAGTATAATCAGTAGCGAAATAGTTTCCATTATCGATGCCTATTGACATAGATATTCCAAATTCTTCTGTATTAAGCTTATCTACTATATCTACAAAATATTGTCTAGTATTTTTTGAGACTAAAATCTTTTCTTTGAATTTGATAATAAATGTATCTAAAATGTCTAATAATGAGAGGCAAATTACGGATGTTGGAGAAAGTAGTATCTTACTATTTTTTAGGTCCAACAAATTGATTTCACCTGTATAGAATAATTGATTGGGTTTTTCTAAAATATACAATATTGCATCTACAAGATTCCTCCCTTTCCTTAAAGCAATTTGATGTAATGGTAAGCCCAATTTATTTCGAAAATTATAATCTTCCAATGTTTGTTTATCATAGATTTCCCCCTCCACTAATATCGGCATCATAGACTCGAGAGGTTTACTTTCGTCAATTTTTACAAGTTTAAGGAATTTAGAGTCTGGCAATTTACTCGTATATTCAAACATAAAATGTCTAACAACTTTAGTCTTTACCTTCCATATATCTTTGATAACACAGTTTTCCTTATTAAAAACCACTGAGTCATTTTTTTTACTACCTATTAAATGAATTACTTTTTCATCATTTCTGAAATAAAATATTGTATCAGCGAATTTATTCTGATTTTCTTTTACCAGTAATTCAGGTTTAGATGTAATTCCTATCCATTTTTGTTCTGATTCAGATTCTAATAATACAGTGCAATCATTATCAACTTCTTCAATTTCAGCAATATCTTTAATCCCAGGTTTAGGGCCTATATTAATTCTGAGGTATTGTGCGAATAAATTTTCATTAAAGTTATCGCCATGATATGCTATTGATTTTAGACTTAACTTCTCAGCTTTTTCATAATCCCCCAAAACAAAATAGCAATTTGCTGCCATCATAATAACGTATGGCCTTTGATCTCTTTCAAGTTTAATCGCCAATTCGACAATGTCTTTTCGACCCAATAATATTTTAGTATGTGCTAGTTTATAAGCAACATTTATATCATCATCTAATGTATATAATTCTTCCAAATATTTATGAGCTGTGTTATACCTCATTCTATTAAATTCCAATTCAACTTTATTGCCTAGCCAATAAGAACTATCAGTATTTTCATTTATATGGTAATCTATCAATTCATCAGCTTTTGCATAATATTTCTCATTGCCAGGTCTCACAGCATCGTAAACATATAATTTTTGGGCTTCGTAATTAAAAGGTAAAAATGGTTCTAAGCATCTTAGGCATAGTGCGATTTCATTTTTAGACCTAAGATGTCTTGCAAAAATGATTCTAGGCGGATAATTATCAGAAGGTATTGTTTCAACCATTTTATTATAATAATCATTTGCTTTCTGTAAATCATTTGTTTCAAAGAATAAATCTCCCAAAGAACGATAGATATAAATGGGGTATTTGCATTTTTCTATCTTATCAGAGGCAAACATAATTACATCTTCTAAATCATTTAATTTTGCATATGCCTCTATTATTAATGAATAGATAATTCCTTCAGGATCATAGTCTTTAATTTTTTCTGAAAATGTTAAAATATCTTCATATTTGCCAATTTCTAAATATGAACTTAATATCTTTGTTATATAATTATAATTATTACTCTCAGAGAATAATTCTAGCAAGATTTGATTGGCTTCTTGAAATTTTTCATTAAAATAAAGTACATCGGCATAAATACTTTTTATTTTTAAGTCATTTTTAAGTTCAGTGGGACAATTTTCATATTGATCTAATGCTGTTTTCCTATCAATGTGGAGTGAAATTGATATTCTTTGAATCCAATATTCCGTCAATAATTGCAGTGGAGCATTTCTAAAATATTCTTCAAAAGGTTCGCTTGATAATTCATTTAAATGTTTAATTAATGATTCTTTCTCAGACTCCGTTATTAGAATAATAGCAGATTTACGATCAATAATCTTAAATGCGTCATTCAATATTAAGTAATACTTATGAAGTATGGATTTTTCTTTTTCATACGAGATAGCCAAATACTTTTTAGCAAGTTCATAATTCCTCATTTCAAACAAGGACATCCCGGCAAAAAAATAGCTATCAGGAGAATCTGTAAAATCCTTATTAATTTCTGAGTGACTACTATCCTTACACAATAGTTCTAAAACTCTGCTGTAATTTTTATCATAATAATGCCAGAATACCTCTTTCATTATAATCTTTTTTTTCACTACTCCCATTAACTTATAATTATTCATAATATCATCGAATAATTTTTTATCTTTTTTGAAAGTAGAGTAGTATAAAAGGTATTCGCAAATTCTTAAAGAAAGGTTATTATTTTTTATAATACGTTTGGTTATTTCATCAGCTTTATTAATTTCTGATAATTTTAAGTGAACTTCTGCCTCAAATGAGGAGAGTTCATCTTGTAACAATTGGTCCACATTTTTTAATCCAGATAATTTTTTAATCGATTCTATACTAGTCAATACATCATCATATTTTAAGTCTTGCAATTTTTTGCTAAAACTTTTAAATAGTGATCTGAAAAGAGAGGTTATAATTTCTTTGTCTGAAGTGGAAATAGTTTTCTCATTTATGCTTAATAGAACATCAAGTTTATCTTTTACATCTTTAAACTGATCTAATAAAATATCTCTAGATTCATCAATTAGAATTTTTATTTTCTTATTAAATTCTATTTGATTATATATATAGACATTGAACTGACTAACTACTTCATTGATATCTCCCAATTTCTCCTTCAAAACAAAGCTAATATTATCCACTTCTTTGGCTTCTTTTAGTTGATTTAGTAATAATTTATCTAGTTTTGTTTCGATAAATGAATAAATCATTTCAATTTCTTCTGATTCCCGTGCATCCTTGAGACTAAACAAAATTTTATCTATAGCCTCACCTTTAGGAAGTAGGTGTATAAATCCTCGCACTATATTTTCTTTAGCTTTAGCTTTGTACGTTTCTTCGCTCATTTATGACTACCTTTTAAATTTTGCGTACTATTTATTAAAAACCAATATGAGAACAATTCTTTTTCAATGCGCTTATATTCAGGAAATTTTTCTGAAACCAAAGACCAGTATGCAGGTGTATGTTTTCTTTCAATTAAATGCATCAGTTCATGAAATATCACATATATAAAATGTTTATCCGGTAAAAACGATAGTTTTTTGTTGAATGTGAGATTACCCAGAGAACTGCAGCTACCCCACTTGGAAATCAGTTTCTTGAAAATTATCCTGTTAACGACTAATCCGTATTCAGATGAATATTTATCAACAATTTTATAAACCTCTTTTTTCACTTCCACCTGGTTACGATTATATAGTTTTAACTTATTTGAATATTTAAGAGCCTTGCTGATTTCCGCTTCCTTTTCAGTTATCCAATCTTCATATTTATCAAGAATGGGTTTATAATCCATACCATAAGGCATAATAAAGTGAGGTTCGCCTGTACGGTATTCAATACGCGGATATTTTATATTTCTATTTTCTACCTTCATAACTCTCTAATTTTTCGGAAATATCTTTGTGAATACTGTTTAACTTTTCCAGGTCCATCGGATAGGTTGTCCGGACATTTAAGAATAAAAACTGTCGCAGTTTTGCTTCAACAGTTTTTTTAAGCTCTGCATTTTTTGTCCAGCCGGGGATTTTGATTTCCTTCAGGTCGCTAAAAAGATTTTTAAGTTGTTCAATGAATTCCTTATTGTTATCATCAACCCCAAGCTGATTTTTAAGCACAAGGAGTGCAGCCATTTCTTCGTCCGTTAAATTAAATTCGTTCTTCTTCCTTTCCGTATTAATTATTTCATTGAGAATTTCTTCGGCTTCTTTGAGCTGTTCAGTAATATCCTCATTCCGGTTGATTCTATCGCGCCATGCTTTAACAAGCTTTTCTACTTTATCAATAAGGGATTCATAAACCGGATTTTTATGCTGGTCTACAAGAACAAATTTGTTAAGTGCGAAGATAAAATTTGAAGCTTTATATTCTTTGCTCGCTGCTTCCTGTGAGATACGTTTAATAAATTCTTCATCGATACTACTCTGAAGAGGCAAACGGTATATTTTTTCAACTTCTGTTTCCTGGTGAATCATATCGATGGTTTTTTTATAGAATTTCCTGACGTAATTCTCAAATTCTTCATCCTTAACCACAACTTTAAGATAGTAGGAGTAAACGGCAGTTAGCCATTTAAATTCTTTCAGGTTTGTAATTTTTACATTATGGCTTCCTAGAAGCTCATAAATCCTGCGAAGTTCTTTATATAGATTAACGAAATTCTGTTCTTTAACTTTATCGGATGTAATTATCTTTATAGTCTGCGTAAGAGTGTCTTTATCATATTCCCTTTTAACGTCTTGGAAAATTTTGCCAAGCCTGTTAATTCTTTCATCAAAATCCGCAGCAAGTTTTTCTTTATTTATTACAGCGTTTATTAAATCTTCACGCTCGTAAATCTCAAATGCCTTTTCTATGCGGTCAAATATTCCCACATAATCTATTATCAGCCCGGCTTCCTTTTCTTTGTATGGTCGATTTGTTCTTGCAATTGCCTGCAACAGACGCTGTTCTTTCAGAGGTTTATCAAGGTACATTGTCTGCAAGATCGGTGCATCAAAACCGGTAAGCAGCATATCGGTAACAATTAATATTTTAGGCAATTCTTCTTCTTTGTAATTATTAATTGTTTCTTTGCGGATATCCTCATAATTCTTACCATGGTTTATCTTTTCAAGATTCCTGATGTAGTCATAAATTTCCCTTTTCTCAGGCTTTCTGTCTTTATTCCTGTCGAAAGACATTATGACTTCTGAACATTCCCCGGGAAGAAAACTATCCAGGGCATTTTTATAACGAACACAGGCAAGTCTGCTGCCTGCCACAACCAGAGATTTATACTTTCCATCCACATTTTCAGTAAAATGCTCCGATATATCTTCAGCAATAATTTTAATACGATCTGGCTCCTCCAGGAACATATTAATTGGATTAAGCCTGTTTCTGACCTCTTCCTTTACGTCATCGCGATATTCTTCAGGAATTTCCTCTAATTCTGAGTTAAGAAATTCATCCAGCCGTTCTTTATTAAGATGCTGTCCATCAAGACGCGGCTCGTGTACAATTCTTTTGGTATATCCGTCTTTAATAGACTGAGTAATAAAATATTTATCCAGGTAAGGTTCTTTTGGCGGATAACAGAAATCCTGGTAAGTATTAACTCCTTTTCTTACGATTGGCGTACCGGTAAATGCAAAGAAAAAAGCGTTCTGGAAAATATCTCTCATCTGAGTTGCAAATATTCCCGACTGAGTACGATGTCCCTCATCTATAAAACAGATTATATTTTTGCGGGCTTTTATTGTCTCGCCCGTTTGATTATTAACATCATCCACGAGCTGGAAAAATTCATTAGGATTAAACTTATGAATTAATACAAGGAAAATTCCGCGTTTTCCTTTGTAGCTATCCGCAGCTATGTTTTCTTTCAGTTCACGAATCGATTCAATCTTGTGTGGTTTTGTTATATCGAGATAATTATATTCATCCCAGAGTTGTGTTTGAAGATCATCGCGATCTACAATTATGTAAATGGATGGAGTGCCGAGCGCTGAATAACTGAAAAGCTTATTAGCAGCAAATATTATTTCAAGAGTTTTTCCCGAACCCTGCCAGTGCCAGATAAGTCCGCGGTTCTTGTCTGATTTACCAACATAATTTTCTTTTACACGATTGTATATTTTATTGACTGCTTCATATTGCATATATCGGACAATTACTTTGGTTACCTTACTTCTTTCAGAGCGCACAAAGAGGAAATCCTTTAATATAGCCAGTACATTTTCCGGCTGCAGCATCTGTAAAATTGAATCCACTTCGTCCGGTTCAGTCGCTTCATCTAATATATTTTCCTCAACATTTATTCTCCACTTAGAAGTTTTAGTATCATCTTCCCAGGGTACAACAGGGAAATATCTTACAAGAGCTTCCGCTGCAACGCCAATCTGGACATATTTATAAAGCTCAGGTACCAATCTTTCATAATCTTTGATTTGGTTGTAAGCATTTTCCCAGCTTTCCGCAGCACTGGTTGGATCTTTGAGTTCTAAATTGACAAGTGGTATTCCGTTTACATAGAGAATTATATCGTTAATTATTGAATCTGCTCCCCTGTTGTGTACCTGGTTACTTATTACAAAAAAATTTTCTTCCGGCTTTATATAATTAAAGAGTGAAGTGTATTTTACAACTTTATCAAGTTCATATTTAATAGGAACACCGTTCTTAAAATATTCAAGAATCTTTTTTGCACCATTTACTCCTGTAACAACTAATTTTAGCTCGTTTACAGTTCGCTGAACGTCGTCCTCTGAGATTTTCTTTGATTTGTTAAATTTCCTTATTGCAGTAAGAAGATCAGAGATTATTAATGGTTCGTCAGTTCCGGTTCTCGGAAGTTTATTACCGGGAATGTATTTCCACCCTAAGTTCTGAAGTTTTTCTATAAAATATTTTTCAAGTTGTTCTTCATTTCGGTTCATTAGATTTATTCTTGATTGTTATTATCCATAAATATCCTCTCATTAACCCTTGCTTTATCCTTTCAGCTTTCTTTTTAGTTCATCAACTTTCTGAATTGTTATATCTATTTTTGATAAGATATTCGCAATTTTCTTTTGATCTTTAGGCGGAGGTAGCAAGACTTCTTGATTGCCACAATAGTTGAGTTTAAATTCCCTTGAGTTCCAACTTGTTTTTGACTCTTTATTCTATTTTCATTGTACTTCAAAAAATAAAAAAGATATTCTTTATCCACTTATTATTTAATTCAGAAAACAATACAAATCCTCATGAATGCAACCTGGAATTTTCACAATAACTGGCTTACCTATAGTTGCACATATACTCATAATGACATCATCTGGTTCAACTTTAATCACTTTTAGTACATCAATTCAGAAAGTTTTTGAGATTGTTTAATTCAGGTATTTTTCTCTATTGCTTCATCTGCTTTTTGTATTCACCCTCGTCCATTAGATGAGAAATATTTTTTTGCATTGATAGGGCGAGGCGAAGCGCCTCTTTTTATTTTTGATATATCAAGTAATTTAAAGTTTTTCCAATTTATTGAATAATCAATTTTTTCACTATTTATAGTAGTATTTATTTCATTATTAAGGTTTTTAATTTCTCATTTATTATATTTAATTCATCAAATTCTTTTCTAATATCAATCTTTTCAATTTCTTCTTCTGGAAAAACATATAGAGAAACATTAAGATTATAATCATTTTTCTTTACCACATCAAGATCGACAATTCTTGCAAAGCCATCGTGGTGTTTATCATCCCGGTAAGCTTCTACGATATTTTTAATGTTTTTATCACTCATTGAGTTTAATCTTCTAACATCAGGATGTTGTGTAAGCTCCTTTGAAGCGTTAATAAACATTATTTTGTTCTTTAATTTTTTTCGCTTGTTTCGGTTTATTATAACAATACAACCGGGAGCGCCTGTATTATAGAAAAGTTTTTCAGGCAGTAGAATGACTGCTTCAATAAGATCAGCTTCAATCATTTTCTGGCGGATGGTTTTTTCTTTACTCCCTCTAAAGAGTAAACCGTTATCCATAACAACACCTAACCTGCCATTTTCTTTCTGGCTTGTTACATAATACATATGCTCGAGCCAAACCCAGTCGGCGGACTGATCAGGCACAAAACCCCAATCATTATATTGCTTTTTCCAGAAATCCCCACGGGTTATTTTATCTTCTCCGTATCCATCAAGATTCCAGGGAGGATTAGCTATTGCAATATCAAACTGCATAAGTTCCCCGCCTTCTTTGAATTTTGGGTAAAGCAAGGTATCACCGTATTCCGGTATAGCATTTTTAATTCCGTGAAGGTAAAGGTTCATTTTTGCAATGGAGCGGGTTTTATAGTTTACTTCCTGACCAAATAAGAAAAGTTTATCAGCGCCATCCTTCTGATAATTTTTTCTTACATAAGCGTGCGCACCAATAAGCATACCGGCGGAACCAAGAGCAGGGTCGTAAATTCTTTCTCCTGGTTTGGGATCTAGAAGCTGGACAAGAAGACTTATCACTTCTCTCGGCGTATACACCTCCCCTTCCTTTGCCTTCTGCGGGGCGAATAATCTTATGATCCATTCGTAAGCATCACCAAGAACATCGGGAGAGGCTTTTTCAAGTGAACTAACGCTAAACAACTCAACAAGATCAAATAATATTTCCTGATTCTCCCTGTTATTTACAAACTGAACAAAGTCGAAGTTTTCAAATACATCTTTATAATCGGGATTAAGTTCAGCCATCTTTTTCATTGCAGCTGAAAAACTCTCGGCCAGTTTATCGGAATCGTTGCGGATATTTTCCCAGAGGTATTCTTCCGGAATGATAAAATCGTGATAGGTTTTATCCTCAGCATTTTTCTTTGCATCCTTAACTGAGAGATGATAAATATCGGTAGATTCTTTATATGCTTCGTCATATTCCTTCTGCCACTTATCACTTACCTTTTTATAAAAGAGTAACAGCAGGATAAACGTGTAATCAACTTTTGTACGGATTAAATCAGCAGCTTCCTTAAGCAACGCCTCAAGGTCTTTTCTGTCCAGCACTTCCTTTCTGAATCTTTCCAGATGAGGGTCTTTCAGGCGGTATATTCTTTTCCGGCTGTCATCCGGGTCAAGTTTTACGTCAACGCAATTTTCCTTTTTCAGGTCAGAGAGAATTGTGATAACAGAATCTTTGGGATCCTTGAATTCCTTTAATAACAGATCAGCGGCCTCATCGAGAGTAAATTCCTTTGTTTTGAAGAATTTCCTTAGATTGGTATAGCGCTGTTTGATTCTTTTTTGCATATTTGCCCTTTATTTGTATGCTTTTATAATACCTAAGTATTTTTATATATCATTAGGTGCCAATATAAATTAATTATGTGTATTAGCAAGATCTATTTTAATAGTTTGAATTTTCCTTTAAGAATTGATTATTAATCTATTCTTGTCTATTTTATTAAACCAATAATGAATTAGTTTAAAATAATTCTAAGAATAGATAAAAACTATATTTTCAATGAGCAAAATAAACCAATTAATAAATTCCTGGCCAAAGGGAAGCGTGAAGCTTTCACAAGAATCTGACTAAAAAGGGTTATCCACCGGATTTAATAAAAATGTATGTCCGGAGTGGTTGGCTGAAATCGATAGGATATGGGGTATATAAATTAGCCGGCGATAATGTTGAGTGGCACGGAGGCATATATGCTCTTCAGGTACAGAAAGAATCTAAGATACACCCCGGCGGTAAGACAGCATTAATAATAAAAGGCTATGCTCACTATCTCAGTAATTCGATAAACAGAGTTGATCTATTCGGGGATAAAGCCGGCTTACTGCCAAAATGGTTTAAGGATAATGATTGGGGAGTCCAAATAAATTATATGCAAACTAAAATGTTTGATTACGCTAATGAAGACTATTATGCTGTCACACAGCATAAAGATTTTAGACTAAAAATATCATCTCCTGAATTAGCCGCAATGGAAATGTTATCACTAATCCCCAAAGGACAAACATTTGATGAGGCTATGAAGATAACCGAAGGATTGACAACTCTCAGGTCTCAGCTTGTTCAAAACCTGCTTGAAGAGTGTAACTCGGTGAAAGTGAAAAGATTATTTCTTTTTATGGCAGAAGTACACGATCATCAATGGGTAAATGAACTGGATCTGTCCAGAGTTAATCTTGGGAGTGGTAAAAGAGTTGTGGCAGAAGATGGGGTGCTCGATAAGAAATACCAGATAACGGTACCAAAAGAATATGCCAGATAATCAATATCATAAACAAGCAGAATTATTACTCCGCATACTGCCAGAAGTAATGCGTGAGGATGTATTTGCGCTCAAAGGTGGAACTGCAATAAATTTTTTCTGGAGAGACTATCCCCGCTTATCTGTGGACATTGATTTGACATATCTACCGCTCAAGGAGCGAGATTTATCCCTGCTTGATATCAATGACAGACTCGCAAGTATTGAAACAAGACTACAGAGAATATTTCCTGGAATTCAAACCACACAAAGGAAGGACTCTAAAAGTAAATTAATCAATGGGCTTAATATCAGATACAATGATGCAACTGTTAAAATCGAAGTAAATACAGTTATCAGAGGCAGCGTTTATCCAACTGTAAATAACAAATTAAGCAGCAAAGCTGAAGATATATTTGGACTTTCTTTGTCAGCCTTGACACTTTATCTTTTGAGGATTTATACGGTGGGAAAATCTGTGCAGCTTTAGACAGGCAGCATCCGCGTGATCTTTTTGATATAAAACTGTTACTGGAGAATGAAGGAATTACAGACAATGTCCGCAAGGCATTTATAGTTTATCTAATCAGCCATAACAGACCAATTAACGAACTGCTAAATCCGAACCTCCAGGACATTGAAGCTATTTTTAGGAATGAATTTTCCGGCATGACTGAGGAAGACCTGAGTCTACAGGCTTTATTAGAAATAAGAGCCCAACTAATTCATAAGATAAAGAATGAACTAACTTCTGATGAAAAGAAGTTTTTGTTATCATTCAAAAGTAAATCTCCCGATTGGGATTTACTTGGTCTCAAGGATATTGAAAAGCTCCCGGCAGTTAAGTGGAAGCTGCTAAACCTGGGTAAAATGAATAAGAAAGAGCACGAGAAAGCTTATAAGAAGTTAGAAGAATATTTGAGTTAGTTTGTGTTAAAAGAAGGTCAGACTCGGCTGCAATAGTTTTGCGTACTTACGGGTAGTCTTGAGTAAAACATAAACATATATGCTGTTACACTAATTCCACTAAATAACCCATATTGCTGTTATTGTTTACAAGCTTATTTCCGACTGACAGCACATCAGTCGGCATTATAGGAAAACCTGGTAAAATTAAGGGAATAACATTCCTTGTTCATTACAATGTTGTTATTTATTATCCCTGAACAGATCAAGATATTCTGTAAACTCAAATTCGCGGTTTCTTTTCCAGCCGGTTTTTTCCTTCAGTATTTCCAGCTTTTCAAAATCAGCAAGTAAAGAATTTGCAGTAGGTAAAGATACATTTAACTGTACCTTTATCTCCTGGGCAGTTACTACCGGTTTTTTATAAAGATATTTCATTAGCAATTTAGCATTGGTCAACTTAGCGCCGAGAGTAACCAGCTTCTTGTCATCTATTTCCTCTTTTAGTTTTAGAATTGATTTAAATGTATCAATTCCATTTTTGCTCGTCTCTACTATTCCGACAAGGAAAAACTTAAGCCATTGCAATATGTCATTATTTGTTCTTACGTTATTTAAGTTATCATAATAAAGCTGCCTGTGTTTTTCAATATAATCTGATAAGTAAAGCGAAGGCTTTGTAAGCAAACCTGAACTTACAAGATAAAGTGTAATAAGTAATCTGCCAATTCTACCGTTTCCATCCAGGAAAGGATGTATTGATTCAAATTGGTAATGGGCAATTCCTGTTCTTATAAGCACAGGTACATCTATCTGATCATTGTGCAGGAAGTTTTCAAGGTCGCTCATCAACTCATTTATTTCTGTGTGCGCCGGCGGAATATATGTTGCATCTTTAAGTGATGCCCCGCCAATCCAGTTCTGGCTTGCCCTGAATTCGCCCGGATCCCTTTGCTCTCCTCTTACTCCCCTCATCAAAATTTTATGAGCCTGCTTAAGCAACCTTGTTGATACAGGAATAGTTTTTAATTCATTTATAGAAGTATTCATAGCATCGATGTAGTTCTGCACCTCCTGCCAATCATCTTTTCTTTCCGGGACAATTTCAGATTCTCTTTTTAATGCCTCTTCAATGTTAGTCTGTGTCCCTTCTATTTTACTCGACTTGGTTGCTTCTTTTGCTACGTGCATTTCTATGAAAATGTCAATATCCGGCACGTTCGCCGAGTATGCATCCAGAGCTCCAAGTTGTCTGTTTGCTTCTGCCAGCAGAGTATTTATTCTGCCATCCTCCCACGACCAGGCATGGTTGATTTTTGCAGGAGAAAAGCATTTATAATCATTCTGCCTTACATATTTGCCGCTTTTAAAATCTTCTAATTTCATCGTTTTTCGAGGTTTTACCTTTATTATGATTATTTATAATTAAATATAATATAATTTTCTTAATTATAAAACAATATAATTAAAATTTTTAGATATTTTTTAATTATGAATAATTAAAATAAGGTCTGCACATAAAGTCGGTATTCCTGGAAATCTCAATAAAATTACCGATAAATCGACCTTTCTTCACTAAAAATTTCTCATCAGATATATGACAATTCATACTCGTGCTCGTAAAAATAATTAAGCAGCTCTTCATTATTCATTTTTGACGAATTACTACTATCCGAAGCCGCATAGGGTGACAAGCCCCCAATAATAGATCCACTTTTTAGTTAGTAAAAAGTATATTTGGATCAAAGGAGGAAGTCAAAATGGGAAAGAGAAAACACAGCGTAGAGAGCATAGTCTCAAAGCTTCGGGAAGTCGAGGTAATGACAGGAAATGGACAG
>CAWAPE010000009.1:0-11132 GCA_963783855.1 uncultured Bacteroidota bacterium | reverse complement strand
AAAAATAATTCGGGTTTTGAAGTGCAGAAAAAGAAGATAGTAAACAGGAATCAGAAGTCAGAATGGATAAAAACAGGATTTGTAAAAGGACACGGAACTTCAACTGAATCAAACAGCTATTCATTTATTGATAAGAATATTGAATCAGGACAATATAAATACAGGTTAAAGCAGATAGATTTTGACGGAAGTTTTAAATATTCAAATGTAGTTGAAGTTAATTTATTAACACTAACAGAATTCTCCCTTGAACAGAATTATCCAAACCCGTTTAACCCGACTACAACAATAGAGTATTCAATACCTGTTTCCGGAAAAGTTAGTATTGAAGTGTTTAATATCCTTGGTGAAAAGGTAATCAGCCTGATAAATGAGTATAAAGAAGCCGGAAATTATAATGTTATTTTCAACGCCGGGAGATTGAGCAGCGGAATATATTACTACAGGCTGAAAGCAGGCAGATATACATCTGTAAAGAAAATGATGCTGCTCAAATAATTATTGATTTATTTAAACGGAAATGTACAAAAACCGGAAATAATATTATGAAAATTTCATACGTGATCTTATTTACTTTTATAGTTTCAACATTCTCAATTGCTCAATGGGAACGTACAAACGGACCGGAAGGAATTTCAATTTATTCTTTGGCTGAAATTAATGATGTTCTTTATGCAGGCACAAGGACAGACGGATTATATGCCTCAACAGACGAGGGAAGCACCTGGTATGCTTTAAATAACGGAATAGAAACAAAAACCATCACGGCGATTACCTCAATAAATGATACGCTGTTAATAGGAACTTATGACTCTGGAGTTTACCATTCAACTGACGGCGGACAAACCTGGCTGCAATCGTCGAACTATAATTATAATATTAGTGTGCTTTCAATGGTTGTCCAGGATCAATATGTATTTGCGGGAACATCTCAGGGATTGTTAAGATCTTCTGACGGTGGTGTAACCTGGGAGGATATTTCTTTTTTCGCTTCCTCGTCTATTTCCGCAATATGCAGTACAGGAGATAAATTGATTGCAACTAATTTTGATAACACTATTGCCTCCACAGATAATGGAGAAAACTGGTATGTTATATCGGTAGGCAGTGAAATATTTTCATTATACGCAAGAGGCGACACTGTATTTGCGGGTTCAAGAGCCAGGATATTCCGATCGGTTGACGCAGGGGAAACATTTATTGAGATTGATATCCCTTTTAATTCCAGCCTGGTAAACGTTAATTCCATAACATACGTCGGTCAGACTCTCTTCATGGGTACTACATACGCCAACGGTGTTTATAAATCAACCACGAACGGGGCAATCTGGGAATCTGCAAGCGAAGGGATGGGTCCGAAAGATGTTCGGGCTTTAGCTGTGACGCAGTCTTCTTATATTATTGCGGGTACGCATTATGCGGGAGTTTACAGGTCCACTAACACCGGTTCTGACTGGAATAAGGCTTTAACCGGATTCCCTGCAGGCTCTTCAATATTAACTATGTTTAATTCTAGCCAGGGTGGTATTTTTGCAGGTACAAGAGATGGTTTATATTTAACTACCGATAACGGTACTTCGTGGGAGAAACTGACCGGGGAGAACGATACTATCAATTATGGAGAAGTCAGGGGAATAGCTGCAAGAGGCCGGGAAATATATGCTGCAATAACATACCAGTTTAATGGTATAGTTTATAAATCAACCGATTTTGGAGAGACGTGGATAAGAAGCGGAAACGGATTTGCTTCAGATATTCATTTTATGAGCGGCATGGCAGTAAGCGGTGATAATATTATAGCAGGTTCAGACCAGGGGCTTTATTATTCAACTGATGACGGCAATACCTGGATATTATCCAATCAGACTGAAGGATATTTCCAGGAAATAGCAGCCACAACGGATTATTTATTTGCACAAGCTGAGGCAAGTGGTGGAGTCTACCGTTCTGCAAATGATGGAATAACCTGGATTCCCTCTCTTATTTCTCCAAGTATCAGTCTAACATCTATTACCGCACAGGAGAATTCTCTGTACGCGGGTAATTTTGAAGGGGGCGCATTTTACTCGGATGATAATGGAAACAATTGGTATTTTACCACCCTCCCGTCCCATCCGCGGGTTTATACGATGAAATTTATTCCGGCTGTACCGGGAATGGTTTTAGCCGGGACAAGTGATATACCTTATATTTATGCTTCGTTCAATTACAGTCACATTTTCAGCCCTTATAGCGGGGAATTAGGAGCACACGCAGTTACAGAAGCTTTCACATCAAATGATAAATACACATTTGCCGGTACAGATTATAACGGAGTATGGAGAAGATTTCTTCCGGGTATAACTCCCGTTGAGCTCACTTCATTCACAGCAAAAGTAGTTAAGAATAATGTTCGTCTTATCTGGCAGACAGCTTCAGAGAAAAATAATTCGGGTTTTGAAGTGCAGAAAAAGAAGATAGTAGACAGGAATCAGAAGTCAGAATGGATAAAAACAGGATTTGTAAAAGGGCACGGAACTTCAACTGAATCAAACAGCTATTCATTTATTGATAAGAATATTAAATCAGGACAATATAAATACAGGTTAAAGCAGATAGATTATGACGGAAGTTTTAAATATTCAAATGTAGTTGAAGTTAATTTATTATCACCAACAGAATTCTCCCTTGAACAAAATTATCCAAATCCCTTTAATCCAACAACAACAATTGGTTTTGGAATTCAGAATAAAGCTAATGTTAAAATAACTGTACTCAATTCAATAGGTGAAGAAGTAGCAGTAATATTAAATGAAGAAAAAGAGGGTGGATATCATCAGGTTGAATTTAATGCAGCAGCATTACCAAGCGGAGTTTATTTCTATCAGCTAAAGGCTGGTAACTTTATCCAGACGAAAAAGATGATACTTCTAAGATAGAAGATGGAGACTTTTTGGAGATGTGGCTCAAAAAAGCTGTGAAATTTAGCTATTTTCAAAACAAATAGAGACAGGGCACAGATTCCCTGTCTCTCCGTCTTTTTCATAAAAATTGGAGACAAAATCAGATCATATTTCAAGAAATTTTATTTAACTACTTCAGTTTATGCTTCATTCGTCTTACCTGAGACTTGGTTGATTTTTCAATTTTGTAAATAATTTACTTCTCTTAATAATTCTTGCTTTTCATCTGATTTTCCTCTCACTTTAATAAATATTTTATTTTATTATAATAATATGGCTCATGCCCTGAAGAACTTCTAAAAGGTTACAATCAGGTTTATCCTTTTTGAGAGAATTAAGGATATCTTCTATTATAGTTCTATTATCTTTACCGCTTCCACTCTACCCGAAATGTAACGAGTCTTTGGTGATATTGTAAACATAATTTTTGGGTGGTCCAGTGATAATTGTGTCGCCTGTATTGTTTTTTACTTAAAATATCCTGTGCTTTACCACGTATGAATTCAGTTGAATCACAGCTTAATTCAATAGTTAAATCATTTTTATCTTGATAATTTATAAGATTTGAATTTGATGCACCATTCCAGAGCTGATGCAGCTCCTTTATCATAACAAATCCGCCATCAGCGATTTTCCTGTTTGATATTTTTCCGGAATTCTGATTAACTAACTGACTTATTATCGATTGTAAGAATCAGTAATTATATTCCGGAATTTCTGCTTTCCATTGAGAATAAGAAATCACTTTTTATTAAAAATGGAAAAAATATTTGATACAAACAATAAATATTTTAATAAGTGCAGGGATAATAATTTCCGGAAATCCCGTTGTCCCGGTGAACATCACGGAATCACTTTGGCTGCTTCAAATGAAACATTTCAAAAGAGATGGTCATTACTACGTAGAATACTATGACCAGCAACTCGACAAGATTAGAAGAAAATCTCTGAAGACCAGGAATAAACAAGAAGCCCTTAAATAGTCCTTACTTATATCGGTCTTGCATTAGTACCTCTTACAGATCTATAAGTGCGACTAAACTTACCCTAAAGAATTAGTCCCTTTTTCATCCCTTTGCCCGATTGAATTTGGTCTCCAAAATGTCGAGATATAATTAGAATAGACTTTTCAGGTACCATAAAGTGAAAGAGTATTCTTAGCTATGAAATTAACAGTTGAAATAGATGAATTTACTGAAAGCATGTTCAATACTGCGCTGGAACCACTGCTGTTACTGGACAAAGATTTAATTGTAATTAGCGCAAATCCTTCATTCTATAATTTCTTCAAAGTAACACCGGCTCAAACAATTGGTACCTGCATTTATGAACTGGGGAATCATTATTGGGATATTCCTGAACTAAAAGAACTGCTCGGGAAAATACTTCCTGAAAATACTTCGTTCGGGAACTATGAAGTTGAACACGACTTTAACGGTATCGGTAACAAAATATTGCTTCTAAATGCCCGGCAAATTCATAGAGTCCCTGAAAAAGAGAAGATAATCCTTTTAGCCATCGAAGACATAACTAACTCCACCGGGCGCAAAAGAGCTGAAGAGTCTTTGCGTGAATCTCATCAAATAATTGAAGGGATTATTAACGCAATACCGGTTAGAGTTTTCTGGAAGGACAGGAACCTTACTTATATTGGCTGTAACAAGGTCTTTGCCCAGGATGCAGGATTTACCTCTGAAGAGGAAATTATCGGGAAAGATGATTTCCAGTTGGTATGGCGCGATCAGGCAGAACTCTATCGTGATGATGACCGCAAAGTTATTGAAACCGGCAGAACCAAACTTCTTATAGAGGAACCTCAAACGACCGCCGAAGGGAAAACAATAACAATTCTTACGAGTAAGATCCCTCTGCGGGATTCTTCAGATAAAATTGTAGGTATCTTAGGAACATATATGGATATCACGGAGCGCAAGCAGATGGAGTCCAAACTCAAAACCAGTGAAGAAAGATTCCGGACGGCCGCAGGGAATCTTACCGATGTTGTTTACGAATGGGATCTAAAAGAAAAGATAAATTGGTATGGAGACATAGATAGTATTACAGGTTATCGGCCGGGAGGATACCCCAGAACAATTGAGGGTTGGGCTAATACAATCCATCCGGAAGATAAAGAGCAGATAATAACTGCGCTGGAAAATCATCTTAAGGGTGAAGCACCCTACAGCACAGAATACCGGATTAAAAGAGGTGATGGCGGGTGGCGATGGTGGTCGGCACGCGGTACCGCATTAAGGAACGATAAGGGTGATCCGTATAAAATGATTGGCTCCATCACAGACATTACCGAACAAAAAGATATTCATAATAGAATAAAATTTAAATCAGACCTGTTAAGTCACGTTGGTCAAGCTGCTATTGCTACTGACTTGCAAGGCAAAGTAAGTTATTGGAACAATGCTGCAGAAAAAATATACGGCTGGTCTCCTGATGAAGCTGTGGGACAGAATATTGCTGTTCTAACGTCATCCCGGCAAACAAAAGAACAAGCTAAAGAGATTATGAAAGAACTTAACGCTGGTAATTCATGGTCCGGAGAATTTTTAGTTAAAAGAAAAGACGGCAGTATTTTTCCGGCGTATGTAACTGAGGCTCCAATTATGGATTCTGACGGGAAATTGACAGGTATTATTGGAATATCAAACGATATAACTGAACGTAAGCGGATTGAAATGGAAAGTGAGGTAATGTATGACATTACTCATGCCGTTACTACAACTGATAATCTTGATGGACTTCTGAAGTTGATACATCAATCTCTCAGTAAAGTAATTTATGCTGAAAATTGTTTTGTTGCCATGCATGATCAAAACACGGGTTTATTTAGTTTTCCTTTTTACAAAGACAATTATGACCATGCTTTAAAACCGGCACAATTGGATAAAAGTTGTACTGCTTATGTCTTCAGGACAGGTAAATCACTACTGCTTTCGCATAAATTATTTGATCAGCTGGTAGAACAAGGTGAAGTAGAATTAATCGGTACAAAATCACCATCATGGATTGGTGTTCCATTAAAACTTCATACTGGTACAATAGGAGTTTTAGTTCTTCAACACTATGAGGAGGAGAATGTCTATACAGAACGTGATATTATGTTTTTAGAAACTATTGGAAAAGAAATTGCTCATATAATAGAGAGAAAGCTTGCTGAGGAAGAAACCCGAAGACATAATGAACAACTTTTTAAGCTCAATGCTGTAAAGGATAAATTCTTTTCTATCATAGCTCACGATCTGCGAAGTCCCTTTACCGGTTTTTTGAATTTAACAGAACTAATGGCTGACAGAACCGCAAGTATTTCTCTGGATGAATTTGCTGATTATAGTAAGCTGCTAAACCAGGCAGCTCAAAATATTTTTATGCTTCTGAATAACTTGTTAGAATGGGCTCAAATCCAGAAAGGATCGATAAAATTTACTCCAAAAATATCCGACCTTTCAGGCATGGTTTCGCAATGTATTGATACAATTTGTCAGAGCGCACTACAAAAGCGAATTACAATAATAAATGAAATTAATAATCCGCAAAATGTTTATGCTGATGAAAAAAGCATTAGCACTGTACTTAGAAACCTCCTATCTAATGCAGTTAAATTCACGAGGATTGATGGAAAAGTCACAGTAAAATCCAGGCGTTTTGATGGTGGCACTATAGAAGTATCGGTTGAAGACAACGGCGTTGGAATATCTGAGGATGTTGTTAAAAAACTTTTCAGAATGGAAGAAAAAGTTGGTTCTTTAGGAACCGGGGGCGAGCCAAGCACTGGATTGGGTCTGTTACTGTGCAAAGAATTAGTTGATATGCATGAACAAAAAATCTGGGTGAATAGTGAAAAAAATAAGGGTTCAACTTTTAGTTTTACCCTAAAAGAGGAGAAGGGATATGGAACAAAATAGTAAAAATGAAAACATTGGAACCGGAAACGATAAACTTCTTTCAGACATTAAATCAAAACAGACTTACGAAGCAACAGAACTTGCTGAAAACATCATCAACACAGTACGTGAACCATTACTGATACTGGATAAAGACTTGAGAGTTGTAAAAGCAAGTCAATCATTCTTTGGTTATTTCAAAGTTATCCCTGAGGAAACAATTGGAACTCTTATATACGATCTGGGAAATCGTCAATGGGATATCCCTAAATTAAAAGAACTACTCGAGAAAATACTTCCCGAAAAAACCACATTCGATAATTACGAAGTTGCACATAATTTTGCCCGTATCGGCGATAAAGTATTACTGCTGAATGCCAGGCAAATTGAAAGAGCTTTTGGAAAAGAAAAAATTATTCTGCTTGCCATTGAGGATATTACGGATCGGAAATCCGAAGAAGCGATATTAGCCGAATCGAACCGGGTTACAAGCAAGTATCTGGATATTCTTCTAGACCGATCACATATACCAATTATTATCTGGAACTCAGCATTTGAAATTGTCCGTTTTAATCAGGCTTTCGAAAAATTAACCGGATATCATCTTGATGAATTGAAGAATCAAAAATTGGATGTTCTTTTTCCAGAAGAGAAAATTAACTCAACACTTGAGTTGATAAAAGTTTCAATTGACAATGATGAGATGGCTGTAATTGAAGTCGATATCCTGACCAAGACTAAACAAATCAAAACAGTGATCTGGAATTCAGAAAATATATATGATGAATCGGAAGTAAAAATTGTTGCTACAATGGCTCAGGATATAACAGAAAGAAAACAGTCAGAGGATGCGTTAAAAGAGAGCGAGGAAATATTTAATCATTTTTTGGCAAATAGTCCTTACTATGTATTCTTTAAGGATAAAAATATTAGAACATTAAGATTGAGCACAAATTATGAACAGATGTTTGGCAAACCTTTAAAATCTCTTCTTGGTAAAACAATGGATGAACTTTTTCCTTCGGAGTTGGCTAAAGAAATGATTGAAGTTGATAAAGAAATTCTAAAGAAACGAGAAACTGTTATTGTGGATGAAGAATTTAACGGAAGATATTATACAACTATAAAATTCCCGATTATTATTAATAATGAACATCGTTACCTTGCTGGATTTACCATTGATATTACTGAGAGAAAACAGGTGGAAGCAAAACTGAATGATAGCTTCTCCCTTTTACGGATTGCGGGTGAAAAAGCCAAACTTGGAGGTTGGAGCGTTAATCTGGCTGAGAATCGTGTATACTGGTCAGACGAAGTTGCAGCTATTCATGAAATGCCTTCCGGCTTTTCGCCGCAGGTAGAGGATCAATTCAGTTTCTATGCGCCGGAATGGCGTGAAAAGATAAGGGAAGTATTCACCGCTTGCGCTCAGGAAGGAATTTCCTTTGATGAAGAGATGGAGATAATAACGGCAGGCAAAAAGCGTGTCTTTATCAGAACCTTAGGAGAAGCAGTTAGGGATGAAGAAGGAAAGATTTATAAGGTGCACGGCGCATTCCAGGACATTACCGAAAGTAAGCTGGCTCAGGAAGAAATTATAATGCTTGCTCACTCTCTGGAAAGTATTAATGAATGTGTTAGCATAACAGATCTGAAGAATAAAATTATTTTCGTTAACCAGGCCTTTAAAGATACTTACGGTTATAAAGAAAATGAGTTAATTGGCAAACAAATAGCGATGGTGCAATCGAAGAAAAATCCGCAGGAATATTTGAAGGGAATTTTGTCGGCAACAATTCAGGGGGGGTGGAGAGGTGAATTGATAAATCGAAGGAAAGATGGAAGTGAGTTCCCGGTTTTTCTTTCTACTTCAATAGTATATGATCAAAACAGCAAACCATTGGGACTAATCGGAGTTGCTTCAGATATCACCGCGCAAAAACAAATGGTTGATAATCTTCTTAAATTTTCACGTGCAGTTGAACAAAGTCCTACCTCCATTATTATTACAGATTTAAAAGGAAACATTGAATATATAAACCCAAAAGCGACAGAAAGTACGGGTTATCATACTTCAGAGCTGCTGGGTAAAAATCCCAGAATATTTGGGACAGGAGAAAAACCAGCTTATGACTATAAAGTTCTTTGGGATACAATTAATTCCGGAAAAGAATGGCGCGGCGAATTCCATAATAAAAAGAAAAACGGCGAACTATATTGGGAATCGGCATTAATTTCTCCAATTAAAAACGAAAATGGAGAGGTAACCCATTTAATCGGAATTAAGGAGGATATTACGGAAAAGAAAAAAATTATGGAGGAATTGATTCTTGCTAAAGAAAAAGCAGAAGAGATGAATCGATTAAAATCTAATTTTCTCGCAAATATGAGTCACGAATTAAGAACACCACTGGTTGGTATGCTGGGATTTGCAGAAATCATATGTCAGGAAAATGTTTCTACTGAAATTAGAACAATGGCGGAAAACATTTACAAAAGCGGTAATAGATTATCTCAAACTTTAAACTTGATCCTGGATTTATCGCAACTTGAATCGGAAAAAAGCAATATAAAATATCAAAAGTTGGAACTAATCAATGAAACAAAAGAAATATTAACTTCTTTCGAAGAAGCAGCTCGGAAGAAAGGTTTATCAATAATAGCGTCATTCAGTGCAGAATCAATTTTTATAAACTTCGATGAACGCGCTTATAACTCAATCATAAGTAATCTTATTAATAACGCAATTAAATTTACCATTGAAGGAAGTATCACAATAAGCGTATTACTTTATCATCATTCTGTAGAAATAAAGGTGTCTGATACAGGAATTGGTATTGCCGAAAAAGATTACCACTCTATTTTCGAGGAATTCCGGCAGGTCAGCGAAGGCCTCAGCAGAAATTTTGAAGGCTCTGGTTTAGGATTAAATATTACAAAAAAGCTGGTAGAAAAATACGGCGGCACAATTACGGTTGAAAGCGAAGTCGGAAAAGGATCAACATTTAAAGTAATATTACCTGTTAAAAATGGTGTGGAGAATTTAAAAGAACCAACTGCAGCAGAAATGCATTCATCAACAAATCCTCCGATAACAGAATTAGATAAACCTCTTGTCTTATTAGTCGATGATGATCCACTTGTTTTTCAGGTTATGAAAAGATATTTAAGAGATTATGTGGAGCTGGAAACAACCGTTGATTCAGAATTTGCCGCTAAGATGTTAAGTAAGAAAAAGTACGACTTGATATTTATGGATATCAATTTAAGGCGTGGAATGGATGGAAAGGAAGCTGTATCTATAATAAGAAATATGGGCGGTTATGAAAATACTCCAATTGTAGCAGTCACTGCTTATGCGATGGCAGGAGATAAAGAGGAATTTATATTAGCGGGTTGTTCGCATTATTTATCAAAACCTTTTACTAAAACAGAGATTGTTAATATTATTACAACAGCGCTTAAACGATAAAAGTTATTCTAAAAAATATCAAATGTCTAATAATTAAAAGGTGTTTGCTATTAGTGTGTTTAATTTGTTAAAAATAAAAATAATTTCAGGAAGTATCCCTTATGAATGAAATATCAACGATGCCGGTTAAACGATTGCTAATAGTTGAGGACGACCAAATAGGCAGAGAAATAATGGTCAGACAACTCAACAAATATTTTCAGATTGATATTGCCATAGATGGCAAAGAAGCAATCGAATTATTTTCACAAAATGTTTATCATTTAATACTGACAGATATAAACCTTGGTATTGGAAAAAATGGTATTGAGGTGATGAAGGAAATAAGACAAACCAAAGCAGGCAAAACAATTCCTGTAATTGCAATTACAGCCTATGCAAATTTTGGTGATCGTGAATCCTTCCTATTGGCTGGCTTTGATAATTATATTTCAAAACCTTATAAATTCGATGAATTATTAAGATGTATTATAGACACTACAAATAACTATTAATTAATTCTCTCCAAATTGTTAACTTTTCTCCCTAATGGGTATTACCAATTGATCTATGAAATTCACTTTTCTTCAATAATAATCAAACAACAGTTGTAATCCTTTTTTCATCCTGGCCATACTGATCTTTGCTGGAGATGATAACTTAAAGAAATATTCCACCACCGCGGTTTGTTCGCTGGAGATCTGGGACTGTTGGGAAGGGCTTGAATCTCTTCCTTAACAAATGCAGCTGCTGACAATATTTGTCGTATTCAGCCTATGATTTTGTCGCATTCATACCGCAAACCTCTGCTCATTTTTAGTGATATTCAGATAGTCGGGAACC